>NZ_QAOO01000007.1 GCF_003051105.1 Nitrosomonas nitrosa
TTCTCACCAATCCACAGCAGTCGCTTGCAATGTGCATCAATCTGATAAACCAGCGTCAAATAACAGTGTCCTCGCTGCCAAGCAATTTCGTCAACGCCGATTGCCGTAACATTCGATAAATCCTGATGCTCACGCCCCCAGATCACAGCCCGTTCGACTGCGCTGAATACCTGATCCCAGGTCGTACGAAATGCTTGGGCAACTTCTTTCCAACTCAAACGCTTCGCCCAACCCGCTAAAAACCAACTATACGCCTCTGTCAGCCGATGTTTGCCAGACACCCAAGGCATCCATTCCACCCGAATACCACAATCAGGACACGCAACACGACGTGGCGCATAGAGAAAAAATACCTTGATGCCCCACAACGGAATAAATTCAGTGCGACGAACCGGCTGCCTGTCGTAACCAGGCCTCTCACGCCTGCATCCGCTACACACCGGGCGGCTATTCCTGCGTGGCTGTAGTTCAACATCTACTGTCGGGACTAACGCATTCTTCACCCAACAGACTCTTCCATATACAAAAGACTTGAATTTTTGAACACGATTGAGGATAGTCTTGATGTGCATCCTGTTCCTTTCCTTCTGGTTGATGGTTGCTCAACACCTCCATCTTCTCAGAAGAACAACAGGATGCACACCTCTTACCTCAAAAACCCAAAAAACTAGCGCCTTTGTTACATATTCGTTATAGCATTACCCACAAATTTTCCTGAAGAGCCAAATTTTTTTACGTTCTAGAATATATTCGTACATTTAACCACGGCCCACTGAACAGTGCCATACTTAAATTTGATCAGTTTTTTGAGACCAACACTATAACCCCACACAATAAGAATCAATCTATTCCATATCGACCTGGCGCCAATATTCCCTTGGGATCAAGAGCATTTTTGAGTTTACGATTGAAAGCTTTCAGTTCTGGGCAGCACTGATACAATTTCTTCCATCCATTAATACCCGCGCGAAAATGCTGATAACCCATTCTGTGTGATAAATCCAGAATAGCATCGTATAGTTGCTCGGCTCGCTTACATTCTATATCATCCATGCGATCATATAGAATGACCATCAGCGGACAAACACTGCGCGCATTGAAAATCATTATTGTCATGTAAAAATCAAAGTTAAATTGATCAAATAATAATTCGCACTCACGAGTAAATTCGACTACCTCGCTCCCCCTGAACGGCAGCACCGGTACAGACCATAAAATACCTAAATTGTCTCGCCCGACATGAATATCTTTTATAGGCCGTTTCTTCTGGTAACGAAAATAGCCACGCCTCACCACGGTTTCAACAGGCTTACCCTCATGCAAATCAACCAATCCAGGGAAAAGACGGATTAGCGCTGGTGAAGTACCAAATAATTTTTGAATAGTCGAATCAAATAATTTCAACAGCATTCCTGATTGAATTTTCTCTACTCTACCAATCATGTCACAAATCATGTGTGCGCGTTTTTTGGTGAACACATTGACACGTGAGCATGATCCTGATGCTTTCAATAATTTCTTTGCAAGTTGGCTCGCCGTTCTAATCAGAGGACTCTGTCCATAAATACCGAAAGAGCCCGTCCAGCTAGGCACATGGTATTTATGCTTGAGCCTTTCTAGTTCTTCCTGGCTGATTGCTTTTTTGAGTTCTATACCTTCATCTATTGCCTGTGTCAGCAAAGTAAGAATCGCCACGCTGTTTGAAAACCTCCCGGTCTCGTGAATCACACCCGAGAGCATCAGTTCGCGCACAGTATCCATACATTTTGCAAGCGAGATATTATCTTTGATATCCATACTAAATAAAGCATAATCGTCAGGTCTACGCATCAACCAGATTCCCGCTTTAGTTACAATACCGTAATTCGACTGACTGAAGAGTCCTTCTACATACGGTCCTACCCCCCATTTGTATAAATGAGCAGCCCCCTTACCACTGTTATTATTAGCTATTCCAGTATGAATAATACTTCCATCAGCAAGCACTACTTCATAACCACAAAGGTGGGCAAAGTGATCGCCATATTTAGTAACACCTACACCTCGATCTAAAGCATTACCGATAACACTACCTGTAGGTGGTCCACCGGGGGAATCCATCCATAAATTATAGTTATTTTCGGTAAGAAAACGATTTAATGCTTCGTAAGTCACGCCAGGTTCAATAATTGCATAAGCGAGCTCCTGGTCAATATGAATAATTTTATTCATGCGATTTAGAAGTACCACAACAGAATTCTCGCTAGCACTAGTATTCAAATAACCCCAATTCTTACCAGTGCTATATACCCATAGCTTTGCTCCATACTCCCCTGCGAGCTTAACGAGAGCTTGCACTTGTTCTGTCGATTCAGGATAGATAAATGCATAAGGTTTACGAGCATTGACAACAGGATCCTTGATCAGCAAATCAAAATCACTACCCGATCTAATAATTTGGTTCTCATTCAAAACAACCAGAAGCGATTCAATAAATAAATCCAAAGAAATGCTAGCCTTTTCATCGTTACCACTTCCCAATCCTGTTGCATTAGTTAGATTCATCCAATATCACCTCATAATATAAAAAGTGGCAGATTACTCATAAATTCATCATAAAAGAAACATACCAAAAAATGAAAGTATGAAGGCGAAATTTTCCAAACAAGATTAATACAGTAAAATTTTTTTGAGATTTACGATAGGATAGTTAGAACAGCTTACTACAATTATAAAATCCACAGCGCAACTTTTTGATACGATTCATACACAATGCCCTACAACATAATAAAGATTTTATCAAGGATATACATGCAGAAAATCTGGCTAAATCTTTCACTCGCATTCCGTAATATCACTCGTTATAAAAGACGCAGCGGTCTTTCGATCGGTGCGGTAATTTTTGGCGTTACTGCCATGATGCTAGTAAGTGGTTTTATTGAATGGATTTTCTATAATTTCCGAGAAACTACGATTAAATCTCATTTAGGACATTTACAAATTGTGCGGCCAGGATATCACGATATGGGTAAAGCTAATCCATATGCCTTTCTATTACCAAGTAATATATCGAACTCAATTACTACCATTGATAACAAGTTAGTTAAAATTAAAATAATCGCTCGACGTCTTTCATTTAGTGGATTAATTAGCCATGGCGAATCAACTCTCTCATTTATTGGCGAAGGTGTTAGTCCAGAAGAGCAATTTGTATTTGGAGATGCTTTAAAAATCTCTGAAGGCACACATCTGTCAATTGATAGACCAGAACATATCATTGTTGGTGAAGGATTAGCGCAAAATCTTGGCATTAGTGTTGGCGACCACGTTGTCCTATTAGTCAATACTGCCTCAGGTGGAATCAATGCTAAAGAGGTCATAGTTAGTGGCTTCTTTACTACAGTAACTAAAAATTACGATGACAATTCAATACGCATCCCTATCGAGACTGCTCACAAACTCCTTCGCACCACGGGTGTGCACAGTTGGATCATTTTACTGAGCGATACAGAACACACCAACGATGTTCTCGCGGAATTACGAAATAACTTGCCTAAAGACCAATATGAGATAATCCCATGGTATGAATTAGCAGATTTTTACAATAAGACAGTTGTACTATTCACGCAACAAGTAATGGGAATAAAAATTATTATTGCAGTAATCATTTTACTCAGCATTTTCAATACAATGAATATTAGCGTATTGGAACGAATTGGAGAAATCGGCACAGCTATGGCACTTGGCGTAAAGCGTTTCGATATTATGCGACAATTCTTAATCGAGGGTATGTTGATTGGATGCGTTGGTGGTTTGTTGGGTCTTGTCATTGGATTGTTGCTTGCCACAATTATCTCCAAAATTGGAATCCCAATGCCTCCTCCTCCAGGTATGGCACGTGGTTACATTGGTGAAATACTTGTGACTTCGAATATAGCCCTGGAGTCACTAATTTTAGCCATAACCACTACCTTGGTTGCCAGTGTTTATCCAGCATGGAGAGCTTCTCGTATGCAAATTGTCGATGCATTACGTCGTAACCAATAATTATTATGCTAAAGCTCACTTTCCGAAATATCATCCGCCAAAAGATGCATACCACAATGATACTCGTAGCAATTATGAGTGGAGTCGTAGGAATTATCCTGGCAGGTGGTTGGATTAACGATATTTACGTGCAAATGGGTGAAGCACTTATACACTCTCAAACCGGTCATCTCTAAGTCTATAGACAAGGATATTTTTCTTCAGGAGCACGCTCGCCTGAAAAATACCTTATCACTCAACCTCAAAATATTAAGAAACAGATCATTAAGGAGGAGGGTGTCGAGAAATTTGAAAGCATGATGGCGCGTCTCAATTTCTCTGGTCTTCTTAACAATGGCCGCAGTGATTTGCCTATTATTGGCGAAGGGGTGCAACCCGATATGGAGGCAAAGCTAAGTAGATCAGTACTAATCACTGACGGCAGACGTTTTACCAACGATGATCCTTTCGGCATCATGCTTGGCAAAGGTGTCGCTGGAGCACTGAAGCTAAAGCCTGGTGACCATGTAACCTTACTAACAAACACACTTGAAGGCGCATTGAACAGTCTAGATTTTGAGGTGATTGGTATTTTCCAGAGCTTTTCGAATGATTACGATGCTCGCGCTGTCAAGATCTCGCTTTCTGCTGCACAGGAATTACTTGGCACAACAGGTGTCAACGCGCTTGTTATTTTACTCAACAAAACCGAAGATACTGACATTATTGCCACTCGTCTTGCAACCAGCCTAAATAGCACAGAATTAGAAGTCAAAACATGGGTCGAGTTGAATGATTTTTATGAAAAAACTGTTGAATTATACAAAGGACAATTTGGTGTCCTCCAACTCATTATCTTGGTCATGGTGCTCTTGAGCGTTGCCAATAGCGTCAACATGAGTATTTTCGAAAGAGTAGGTGAGTTTGGCACAATGATGGCATTGGGTAATCGCAGTAATCAAGTTTTTCTATTAATTTTAAGCGAGAGTTTTTTACTTGGGATAATTGGGAGCAGCTTGGGTGTTGGAGCAGGGATATTACTCGCTCTTGCAATTTCAGCTATCGGTATTCCCATGCCACCACCTCCCAATGCTGATCTTGGCTATATCGCTCAAATTCAGATCGTTCCCTCAGTTTTATTAATGGCTTTCATAATTGGTTTAAGTGCTACTGTTCTAGCATCGTTACTCCCTGCTAGACATGTATCACGCATCAAGGTGGTCGATGCACTTCGGCAAAATTTATGATCAAGCAGCCTAGCTCATTGCTATTTCATAAATGCTGATCTAGCCAAGTAACTATTTATAGCAGTAAGCAGTACTCCCCGACATAATTCAAAACGAGAAACGCAATTCCGTATAAACGCGATCATTATTGGCAAATCGGCCAAAAAGACCCGTCGCTGGACCATCAAAAATATCTGCACCAATCGCTGCGCGCCAGTTTCTAGCAAGACTCCACATAAGCCTTGGTCGTAACATCCATTCACTACGATTCAGGCTATGAATCAACAATATCTGCGCTTCGATATCCCTCAAAATTTTTCCATGAAAAAAAACACTCGCACCGTTTTCCCATTTATCCGCAAAAATATCACGATCATAGTCAAGAAAAACACGTTGGATGAATTGCAGATTCATACGTACATCCGCAGGCAGATGAAAATCGACACCCAAAGCGTAGTCAATCACATCCTGTCTGACCAATCCGTTGGGTTGAAATAAACGCTTAACATTAAACTGTCGCCCATCGGTATAGACAAATTCCCCTTTCAGCACTGCACGGCCAAGATCCTTGGTTAAAGTCCAACCGATTTGGTCTATCTTGTCATGTCTTGGCTGAAATACAGGTTGTTCTGGTGTCCCGCCGACCAGATAAAAAGTAGGCGCCGCATCCAAGCTGTGGTAATAAAAAGCTGAAAGATCCCATCCACTAACTAGTTGCGATAAACGAATACCATAATTTGAATTAGCCGGATTGCGCTTGGAACGGTCTTCATCAAGAAAAACGGCATTCGGCGGATAAGTAAAAGGATAGAATTCGGCACCCGGCTTCCCTATCTTATCGAGCGTAGCAAAGGGTATCCAAATCAAATCTGCGTGAAAATCATTTTTTGAATATTCAGTCCGAACCGCCCATTGAGGAATGCGCAAAATATCGAAATCCTGCAAGACAAACTCTCGCGTATCCTTGGCTGACACTACATCTGCGAAGAATAACCCGACCATCTCCCCCCAGATGATATGCTGTCTGCCCAGACGAAAATCCCAATCCCCCCTGGAAATATCCAGGTAGTTTTCTCGCAACGAGAATTCAAAACGCTGATCCTCGCGCACTGCCAAGGGATAAAAATTAGAAATATCATGTATCGCATCGTAATCAATACGAGCGCTGATTTTCCATTTTATGTTTCTACTTAATTGTCCAACATTGGCGAGTTCGGAGCGTAGCCGCATTTTGGACAAATGATCTGGATTAGCATAGGTATGCGCCATTTCAAATTGAGAAAATCCACGCCAACTCATTGTTGGTTTGAAATGCTGAAGGGGTTTGGCAGTCGGGCTCTCATCTTCAAAAAGATCATCAAAGGAACGCACAGTATCTGTATTATTCGATCTTGCAAAAACACTTCCCCCCGAACAAAAAACTGTCGCGCTGCTAAAAGTAAATCCTATCAGCAGGAAAGTTAGCAGTCCTCTCTTTCTAAGCTTGTTCGTGCAGATCACTCAGTACCTTTAATGTTCGATGATAAAAGCTGTACACCCATCTAGTTTATTTGGTGATTTCGCTTGCAATTAGCTCACCATCTTCAATATGGATCAGTTGATCAGCCATCGCCATTACCCGCGCATCGTGGGTCGAGAAAATAAATGTCGTTTGCTCTCTGCGGTTAATTTCTTTCATCAGCTGCAAAATCCCTTCACCGGTCTTATGATCAAGGTTAGCTGTTGGCTCGTCTGCCAAGATGATCTTAGGATGTGTCGCCAATGCACGCGCGATGGCTACGCGTTGACGCTGTCCACCACTGAGCTGATTGGGGCGATGATCAGCAAACTTGGCTAGCCCTACAATGTCGAGAAATTTTACAGTTCTTTCACGGCGCTCTTTTGTGCTTATATCTTTAAATTGTAATAATGGATACTCGACATTCTCTTCGGCTGACAACACTGGAAAAAGATTAAATGTTTGGAAAATAAAGCCGATAGTCCTAGCTCTGAGATCGGAAAGCTCATCGGGTGTTTTACCACTGACATCCTGGCCGTTAATATAAATATTTCCAGAAGACGGTGTATCAATGCAACCGATCAAATTCAGAATGGTAGATTTGCCACTACCCGATGGTCCAGCGATCGCTAAAAATACGCCCTCTTCGATCTCAAGATTAATATCCTTCAGTGCCCGCACTTTCTGCTCGCCAAGCATATATTCTTTAGATACATTTACAAACCGTACAATACTCATTGACCTTACCCTGAAATATTTACCGCTATGGAAATTTTTTTCACTAAGGAGTTAGGAAACATGGAATCACGATACTTTTCACAATACATTTTAGCAATCTGTCTTATATCTACGCTTTTGCTGGCTCTGCCCCAGGCACGCGCCACTCCCAATGAACCTGACGAATTTGCTCAAAGTATACTGGAGAAAGCGGATGATATCCGCTTCCCTCGCGAAAGCTTCCAGGTCGATGTCGATATTCGCACGATCTCACAAGATAGATCCGACGATCTACACAAGTACCGCGTTTTATCCAAAGGAAATGAAAACAGTATTGTACTGGTCACAGAGCCGGTTTCTGAACGTGGCCAGGCAATCCTGATGAAGGGACGCGATCTATGGATCTTCATGCCAAGCGTAAATCAACCGATTCGCCTTTCCCTCTCCCAGCGACTCACAGGACAAGTCGCTAATGGCGATATAGCACGGGCTAACTTTACCGGCGATTATCACCCCAAACTTTTACGAACCGAAACTATCGATAACGAACAATATTACGTTTTAGAACTTACCGGTGTCGATCGTAGCGTAACCTACCAGAAAGTTATCCTTTGGGTAGAACAAGCAAGTTTTCGGCCCTTCCGAGCAGAATTTTATTCTTTATCTAATCGACTTCTCAAAACATGCCGTTATGAAAATTATGAGATGATTTTAGGCCAATATCGGCCAACCCGCCTTATTATGGAAAATGCCCTAATACAAGGCGAAACATCTATACTTGAATACTCTGATATGAAGTTGCGCGATCTACCAGACAAAATATTCACCAAGAATTATTTGAAAAGGCTTGAATAGCATCTCTTCAATAACATCGCAAATTATCAATTTGCCACAGGAGAACTAATATGTCGCCGCAAGATATGAACCTAGGTGCATCTTTTAAAGAATATTTTGAAATAATACCCGCATCGTCCAAGGAGCTAAAAAACGAAGCCTATAGAATACGTCATCAGGTTTA
This sequence comes from Nitrosomonas nitrosa, assembly GCF_003051105.1. Classification (GTDB taxonomy): domain Bacteria; phylum Pseudomonadota; class Gammaproteobacteria; order Burkholderiales; family Nitrosomonadaceae; genus Nitrosomonas; species Nitrosomonas nitrosa. The sequence continues at coordinate 8,465 of NZ_QAOO01000007.1, forward strand.
TTGCGAAGATCTTAATTTTGAACCCCTGCGTTCTAACGGGTTTGAAACCGATGAATATGACTCATCTGCGCTTCATCTTTTGATACGCAGCATTAAATTTGACATGTTCATAGGTTGTACTCGAATAATCCGTCCAAAAGCTAACAAATTACACACCCCCTTACCATTTGAAAAAATTTGTACTAATTCACTCAACCGCTCAATTGTCGATCCTACACAACTCCCAAGAAACAAAATAGCCGAGGTTTCCCGCTTGGCAGTTATCGCCAGCTTTCGACGTCGTAAGGATGAAGCTAAGAGACCTATCAATATTTCTGATGAGGATTTCGGGAAACCGCAAGACCCGCATTCTCGCTTCCCGTACATACCACTTGGACTTTTTATTGGCACTATCGAGCTAGCACGCTTAAACAATATTGACTACCTGTTTATGCTCACCGAAGAGAGGTTAGCCAATCACTTCGGCAAACTTGGCGCAAACAACCAAATTATCGGCACCCCTATTGAACATCGAGGTACCCGTATTCCTTCAATGGTATGCATCGAAGAGATCGTCGGAAATATGCGACCAATATTCCGTCCTCTATATCAGGTAATTTCTAAAGATATTAGCAGTAATGCTGTCTGCACAGGTTACTTAACAACCCTACCTAGAGAAATGTCTGATACATTGATGGATGCTGGGGTGCTGACATAATGTAGACCGTATAAACGATCACGCACTTGATTTTTTGTTTTTTCGGAAACTGTCGACTGACATCGACAGATGAGTCTTTATTTATATACGATTTTTAAGCTACCAAGGCGAAACTTTTTATATCCAACGAAAATTTGAGTAATCAGAAAATTTTCTACTGTTAAGAACCATCACCCCAATCTCTTTTAGCCATAGCTACTTGCATTCTCTGCAAACATCAATATAATTACGAATCATTCTCATTATTAGCATAATTTGCGCGATATCTATCATCAACGTTCGCTATCGAATGCACCTTATTTTGGGATAGATTACGAAATCCATAAGAACCAAGAGACCCTCTTATAGGTGAGCCGGTACAAGAGAGGATTACCTGCGGTCTCGATTTAACAAACAAATCGCCGGTCAGCGCATATCGCTGTTAATAATGGATTATAAAAAAGCACAAGGTGAATGATTTGCGGGAAATTTACGAGCCTATTCCTAAAGCCACACCGAACGAAATATTGGAGTAAATAAAGACACAATCGGATACGATGCAAAAGATCGTTATCGAAAACGGGTTACAGCATTAACTATAGTTTTTTAAGCTGTCGCAGGCTCTAATCTAACCCTCCGCATAGTGCTTTAAAAACTCATTTCGTCCCTTGTTGCTCGGATAGATTCTTTTTTTGTGTTTAAACCATCGCTAATACTGAATACTGTTTAATTGTCCTGAAAATAACATAATGCATATCTTTAGTTTCTTAATACTTGTCTTTCAGGCGCTATCTAATAGGTCTCTCTTAACCGCGCAAAACAATAACAACCCTATCCATTCGAATTTTCTTTTTTATCCCGCAGTACTCCTCCTCGCTGGATGCGCTTTTCTTTCTCTGCCAACAACGGTTTCCGCACAATCATCCTCTAGCATGGAATCCGCGAACAAAAATTTCGATATCGCGGCGGGTTCTCTGGAAAATGCACTCAAACAATTTTCCGATCAATCAGGTGTAAAAATCTTTTTTGATCCGGCGATCGTAGCAGGACTATCGACCCAAGGCCTCGTGGGCAATTACGATATTCAAACCGGATTGGATCGTTTGCTGACCGGATCTGGGTTGCGCTCAGCGTCACAAGCAGATGGCTTTACTCTGGTTAAATCAACTTCCAGCCCGTCGGATGAACCGGTCATCACGACCTTCCCATCGATACAAATCACCGCCAACCGTGAAACGAGCCGTTACATGGCAACGAGCAGCGTGACCGCAACCCGCACGAATACCTTATTACGCGATGTCCCACAAGCGATTTCAGTCATAACTGAAGATATCATCAAAGACCAATCCATTCGCAGCATAGCCGATGCAGTGCGCTATGTGCCTGGTGTAGGTGTATCTCAAGGCGAAGGTAATCGCGATGCATTGATATTCCGTGGCAACCGCTCGACCGGCGATTTTTTTGTCGATGGCGTGCGAGACGACGTTCAATACATGCGCGATCTCTATAATATCGAGCGCATCGAAGTATTGAAGGGTGCCAATGGTATGATTTTTGGCCGCGGCGGCTCTGGTGGGGTGATAAATCGCGTAACAAAACAGGCGCACTGGGATACCAGCCGCGAATTTTCATTTCAGGGCGGATCATACGATCTGAAACGGATGACAGCAGATGTCAACCAGGTAATTAACGATCGCGTCGCCTTCCGTATCAATGGCGTATTCGAAGATGCAGGCAGCTTTCGAGAAGGCGTCGATTCGCTGCGCCTCGGCGTTTCACCCACCGTAACCATTAAAGCGACCGATCGCACAAAAGTGGTGCTCAATATGGAACGGTTTCATGACGAACGGACGGCCGACCGGGGCATTCCCTCCTTCCAGGGCCGCCCTGTCGATGTCAAAAGGTCGCAATTTTTTGGAGACCCGCGCAGAAGCAATTCGGATATCGAAGTCTTATCCTTTAACTCATTGATCGAACATAAATTCGACATAGGCGTCACCCTTCGGAACCGAACTAATTACGCTCAATTCGATAAGTTTTACGAAAATGTATTCGCTAACGGCCCTGTCAGCGGCGGACTGGTACCGCTTGGTGCATACAACAATACCACTGACCGTGAAAATGTATTCAATCAAACAGATTTTCTGTACTCGCTCGAAACAGGGCCTATCGCGCATACTTTGCTGGCGGGCATTGAAATCGGACAACAAATCACGCATAACAAACGGGATACCGGCTTTTTTAATAATGACCCGAGACCTTTCCGCGTGCCGTTAAGTAATTCGATCACGAATGTACCGATCGTATTTACCAATACCCCTGGAGACGCCAACCATCGCAGTCGAGTAGATATCACCTCATTCTACTTTCAGGATCAAATAGAGCTCATACCGCAGCTACAAGCCATCGTGGGCGTTCGTTATGACCTGTTTGAGGTCAATTTCCAGCAAAAAAATGGCGATGAAGATCGCTTGAAAACCAAGGATGGCCTGCTTTCACCGAGGTTTGGACTGATCTTCAAACCGATCGAGCCCCTCTCTATCTATGCAACCTTTAGCCAAGCATTCGTCCCGCGCGCCGGAGAACAATTGACATCATTGTCGGTCACCACAGACACACTCAAACCGGAAAAATTCACCAATCTGGAAGCGGGGATCAAATGGGATATCCGGCCGGATCTTTCTTTGACCGGCGCAGCGTTCCGAATCGATCGGACCAATGTCATCACGGTTAATCCGAACGATATTACCCGGTCTTTTTTGACCAAAGGACAGCGAACGGAAGGTGTTGAAGTCGGCATCAACGGTCAGCTAACACCTAATTGGAGCGTCATGGGCGGCTATGCTTATCAGGTTGGAGAAATCACCAGCGAGCAGCTCGGTGCGCCCAAAGGCAATACCGTTGCTGAATTACCGCGAAATACCTTCTCACTCTGGAGCCGTTATGACGTGACTCCTCGATTCGGTGCCGCGGCGGGTGTCATCTATCGTAGCAGCATGATGGCTTCGACAGACAATTTAGTGGTCGTTCCTGATTTTACACGTGTGGATGCCGCCCTATTCGCTCGACTCAGCAAAAATGTCCGCGCACAAATCAATATCGAAAATTTGCTCAACGCCAAATATTTCGCATCAGTACATAATAATAATAATATTTCACCTGGTTCACCCATTGCAGTTCGCGCATCGCTGATTGCTAATTTCTAGTCGGCGCACAGGCAGTAGTTAATACCCTTTCTTCAAAAAAGAGAAGGGTAATTTTTTTGTATTTAGTAATAATTATCATTTGTACTATTGCTAGTGTTTTTATTTATTTACTTTAACAGAGGAGGTTTAAATGAAGTTTTTTTCCCGTTTTCTGATAGTGCTTAGCAGCACTTTAGTCCTGTATGGCGGCAATGGCATGATAGACGCCATTCCGACCGCCCATGCCGCGACAGCGACGGCCAGCGCCAATGCCGAAACCATTGAAACGGCCGTTACCGCATTCCAAACGATCGGCACATTGCGCAGGGAATCCCCTATCAATACGGATGCGATCTTGAATGAATATGCTGGCGCTTTACAATCACTCGCCCAGGAAATCGATACCAAGCATGGATTGAGCCTCGATAGCGATATACTCGCTGCGATCGAAGATATCAAAAATAATAACGAGCCCGTTTTGGCCGGACAGGTGATCGACAAAGCTGCACAGCATATCTTCTTTCAAATCATAATCGATCGCATGACCGCCGCTAAAAATGATTTCGACACCCAAGCATCCGATGCGCTAATCTCGACATGGGGTGAGGCTAAAGCAGCGTTCGAAGCGATTAAGGGAACGGCAGCAAGAGAAAATAAAGTGCTGACAGCCGACAAGCAATCAGTGGAAAGCGGCGACAATCCTCAACTGGATGTTCAGATTGCAGAAGCATTCGCCCGCGGTGAAACAGCACTCAACAAGGAAAATCCGGCTGAAGATAAAATCAACCTGAGCATCGAACGCCAAATCATCCGACTTTCTCTAGCACGCGCTTATTACATTGGTGTGCTTCGCGAAGTTGAAGGCATTATTTCCAACCGAGGTCGGGATTTGCTCGAAGCACGCGAGAAACAAAAGGAAGGTGAGATTTTTTATCGCATCATCGAGTCCTTTATCAAACAGGATAACCCCACTGGAAACGCCCTGATAAAAGCACAATTTACCGGCAATGTCTCTAACGTCGTAGCGGACAAAATCGTCAGCGAATTGAGCAAAGGGTTCATCGGCCGTGTAAATGCCGAGCTGAAAGCGAATGAATCGAGCATCGGCACCGACCGCGGGCGCGCGATGGAAGTTGCGGAAGAAGCGTTACTCTATGCAAATATATTCCTGGATGACCTGGCGCTGCGCATGGACGGCGGCGCACGCAGCAACTTGGAAAATGCGCTAACCAGCCTCAAACAAGCCAGCGATAGCAATGATGAAGCAGGCGCCGCAACCGCACGCCAGGCCATAGCGGACATCCTGGCAAGCTACGCACAACTGCTCGATACCGCTCAATATCAGGTCACCACTGACACGAGCTTCATCGACAATGCCGTTGCCGCCTACCAGGCCATTGGCACACTGCGCAGACAAAATCCAATCGATGCAGAGGCAATCGCTGCAGAATACGCGGGCGATCTGCAACAGCTCACGCAAATCGCCGACAGCGTCTATGGCTTGTCAATGCACAACGACATCCTGACCGCTATCGAATATCTCCGCAATAACGATCAAACAGCGCTCGCCGGACAAGCGATCGACAAAACCTTGCAACGCGTTTTTGCGCTGGTCATCTACAACCGCACGACGCTTGCGCTAGAGGCCTTTGAAAACCTATCGTCCGATGAGCTCAAACTCGAATGGGATCGTGCCTATGCCGCCTATCTCGCAATCATCGGCACAGTAGGCAGGGAAAACAAAGTGCTTACGGCGGACAAACAAGCCATCGAATCGGGCAGCAACCCCGATCTGGACGACCATGTCACATTGGCATTTATCGATGGCAAAGCGTCATTGGATAAAAGCATCGGAGATGACAAAAACAAGGTAGCACTCGCACGTGAGAACATCCTCATCCCAATCGTGAGAGCCTTTTTGATCGGTGTGCTGCGTGAAGTGGAAGGCATTGTCTCCAACAGAGATAGGGATATCGACGAAGCGAGAGAAAAACAAATCGAAGGAGAATTCTTTTACAAAATCGTCGAAGGCTTCATCGCCCAGACCAACCCTGCAGGCAGCGACCGCATCATGGCCAAAATGAAAGGAAGCCTAGCCAGTGTAGTCGCCAATGAAGTAGTCAGCGAAATCAGCAAAGGCATCATTGGCCAAGTAAGAATCAACATGGCGCAGATCGAATCGACATTTAGCACCGATCGCAATCAAGCCGTACTGGCGGCTGAAAGACTGGCGCTCTATACGCACGTTTTCCTGCCGGATCTGGCATTACGCATCGGTTCCATCGAGCGCGTCAGAATGGAAAATGCACTGCAAGATCTGAAAGAGGCAACCGGCCAAGGCGAAATGGAGAAAGCCATCAATGCAGCACAAGCGATACTTTCTATCATCGCGAACTATGAAAGTACATTGATCTAACCGACACCCCTCTGCTTTCACAGCAGAGGGGGCTACTCAACAATCAGGCCGCGATCAGGGATGGAAAACCCCAATCGCGGCCTGTTTGTTTTACTTCTCTGTTATGTAACGGCCAACAAAGAAGAAATATTCTTTATCAACCTATTTTTACACACCCCTTACAAATTCAGCATCGGTATTCCCAAGTAGAAAGAAAAACGAATAAGGGGGTTATTCAAACCGATTTACGTCGGTGCGAGTAGTCGAATCCCAAGTTCAATCAAAGATTAAAAATCACCATGTCGGCTGTAATATCGTTCAGATTGATGCCGACAAGCTCGATTGAAGCATCGGGCCCAAATTCTACAGTCACACCCTCAGCTGTTTGATGCGTATTGGTGATGTGGGAAACCAGTTCTTCGACACTATTGACACCGAGCCTCTCGGAATCGAACAGCAAGCGATCTTGCCCAAGGGTGAAATCGCTTATTTGGAAATGACCCAGTGCATAGAAGCCAAAGATATCATTGCCTTTCTCTCCCAGTCCGCCATCGCCCGTCAATCTGTCATGGTCATGGCCCGCCCACAAAAGATCGTCCCCCGGCCCGCCATACAGTTTATCGGTCCCTTCCTGCCCATCGAGTACATCATTACCAGCATCACCAAACAACGTATCATTAAACCCTCCGCCTTGCAGCGTATCATTACCCCCTTTGCCTTCCAACATGTCATGCCCAATACCGCCTTGTAGCAGATTATCTTCATCATCACCGATAATTTGTAGATCGTTTGGGCCAAATCCGCCGGAACCGAAACCCTCGAAAGGGATTCCATCGATGAACTCGATCAAACCGGAAGTTCCGATATTAGGACGTCGCTCTGTAATAACTGCCATTTCATTTCCTCCAATTACATTAATTTTTAATCAAAAATGCTAGATTTACTTATACTACTCATATAATAAATAGAAATAATAATGAGAGTAATTCTCAATAGTAACAAATATTGACTGAAACACCAAAGAATCCCGCAAAATTTATCAAAAATTGAATCATGGCTAACGAATTGATCGAATTATTAAAACAGGCACAAACTTTCATCCAAATGGGTGATTTTGCCGAGGCGGGCAGAATCCTCGATCCCTTGAAAAATGCCCACCCCCGGTCTCTCGATATTGCCCGGCTATGGTGCGCGCTTGCCATGCGAACGGACCGGGCCACCGAGATACCCGCCTACGCAACCGATATTTATGCCACCGCGCAAGGTGATTTTAAAAAAGCGCACTGGGCGCAGATCACCGGAACAGCCTACTTCCTGCAGCCTGAATTGAACCAGGCGCATGCTTATTTCCGCAAAGCGATCACCCATCTGACCGAACTCGCCAAAACGGGTAAAGCGCCTGCTAAAAAAAAGCACACGAATGCACCAGAAAACCAGGAAAATATTTTCGCTTCCGGAAAAGCCGAGCAACTGTTGTGGGCGACCTGCGCTGAACTCGCGTCGCAAGGCATCCCCGCCTTTCCCTTTGCCGGTACGTTACTGGGTATCGTGCGTGACGGGCGATTGCTGGATTTCGACAAAGATCTCGATATCGCCGTCTGGATGGAATCCTGGGAAGCCTGCTGCCAAGCGCTGGAAAAAATGGGGTGGCGCAAAGTGTCCATGGGGCTCCCCTATAGCAATTACCGCGATTATGTCCATACTGAAATGGGCATCTCGCTGGATTTATGCGGCCTGCAACGCAGGAACGCACAGCAGATCGTCGGCGGTTTTTCTCTACCCGGTCAACCCGCAGACTACCAGCGTGTTTCCCTATTCCCGCTGTTCGAATTGATCGAACGCGCCACCAACTGTGGCAAAGTATGGTTTCCACAGCCTCCCGAAAAAATTCTCGACGCATTTTATGGCGACTGGCGCACCCCCAATCCTTATTGGGATACGGTCATCTCCGCTCGCAATCTTGAAAAATTCACCCTACTGGTAAGATGCTATGCATACCATCGTCTCGCCCAGCGCTGGTTATCCGGCGATCTCGCCAAAGCTTGGTCATACGCCCACCAAATTGCCTTGAGAGATCCGGACGATTTGATCGTTCTACGCGCACGCCAGCGTCTGGAGAAAATCATGACAAGTCTCGATCAAGCCATCCCCTCCTGGCCAGCCATCCGCTCTCAGAAGCGTGTTTACACCCGCATGGTGGCCGATTTGTTCCATGAAGGCCATGTCAATTTTCTCCGCAAGGCGCGATCATTGGGTACGCACCTCACGGTATGCGTCGTGCCGGATGAACGCGTGCTGGAAAATAAAGGAAAACGTCCTGTCATGACGCAGGCCGAGCGCGCGGCGATCGTAGCAGCCTGCAAGTATGTCGACGCCGTCATAACCGATAGCCCCACCTACACTACGCCGGAATTTATGGAAAAGCACGGCTTTGCCATTTATACGTTTGCATGCGCTTCCGAACAGGAACGAAAAGAAAAATACAAGCTATGCGCGGCACTCCCCGCCAACATGATCCAGGAAATCGACTATACCGCCGGCATCTCCACCTCCGAGTTAGTCGCGCGTATTCAAAAAGGTGCTGGCAGCCAAGAATAATATTACTCAAATAATCTGCAGGTGACAGCGTATTCTGTCTTACCTTTCACAAAAAATTTCACGTAAGGCTCCATGGGCGCAAAGCGCATGCTGGCTTTCCTTCCGACAACACAAAAACCCATCATCGCTTGTAGCGATCGCCGTCTGTATAACATTTTTTGAAAAAATAAAACGCCAAATAGCCCAACTATTAGCCTCAATTCGCTTCTTTGACTCAGCCCGCTATCCCTATAATGGGCTGATTTATCGCAATCTTATAGAGGAAAAATATGCTGTTTTCATTATGTACAAAGCGTGATTGAAGCGTAATTGACAGCATATCGGCAGCCCATAGGCATGTATTCAACCCACTCTACCTGCAGAGGAGCAGATTAATGGTACGCAAACCAACCACCCGCCCAGCCCTAACCAACGCCAAGCCAGACAATGCCATGGATCGTACCGAGGACATGCCAGCGGCAAAACGGCACGCCCCGCTCTCCCCTGCAAACAAAACCCCATTACAACCGCTGTCACGCAAAGAACTCGTATTCATCGATCAAGGGGTCGATGATTACCCAACACTGATCGCGGGCGTCAAAGAAGGCGTCGACATCCACCTGATCGACCCCACTCGAGATGGCGTGCTGCAGATCACCGCTATTCTGAATCAGCAAACCGATATCAGCGCCGTGCATATCGTCTCGCATGGCAATGTCGGCTACCTGGCATTGGGCAATAGCGTGCTCTCCACAGAAACCCTCACGCATTATCAAGACGCCCTATTCTCGTGGCGGCAGGCGCTCGTCAGCGATGCGGATATTTTGATTTATGGTTGTAATGTTGCAAAAGGTGCATCAGGCAAGCAATTCATTCAGCGATTAGCGCTGCTAACGGGTGCAAATATTGCAGCATCCAACAATCTAACCGGCAATAGCAAACTGGGTGGGGATTGGGTACTGGGCGTTTTTACCAGCAGTATCACCTCAAAGCTTGTTTTTTTTGAAAAAACTCTCGAACACTATTCCTCAACTTTTGTTTCAAACACCCTCAATTTTTCAAGCGATGTAGTTTCTGACTATGTTACCGCAACCCATCCAACGGCTAATTTCGGGACGATAAATTTTAAAATAGTTAAAGATGTAGATTCAACAGGTACAGCAAATGCCTCGCTAACCTTAGCATTAACTGGTCAAGTCGATCAATCTTATAATGACTTTTACTATAGTGGATCGGATGGTGAATACCTTGTTATTTATACGGATGGGCGCGAAGTAGACTTCCAGTCAGTCAAGTTCGGCAGTCTCGGCCTTACCGTTTTTACAAATTTAACGGCTTATGCCTACAAAGACGGCAGTCTACTGGGCAGCCAAACGTTTAACCCTTCAGGAGCTAACTTTCCAAATGATTCAAGCTCAATAACCCCTGAGACAGTCACATTTACCAGCGCTATCTTCGACAATGCCGATGAAATCCGTTTAATTGGCGCGAATAATTTTGGTGATGATGTCGGTGGATCATTGATTGATGATTTAGTCATCGCTGATCCTATACCGCCTAATGCTTCCCCATCCATCTCCGTTAACGATTCTCCCCTCTCATATACTGAAAACACTGCAGCCATCCAGACCGATACGTCTGCAACACTAGCCGATACAGATGGTGACACAGATTGGAATGGCGGCACACTCACCGTTCAAATCACTGCCAATAGCCAGGCAGCCGATCAGCTCAGCATCATCGATAATGTAGTAGGCACCATCAACACTAACAACACATCTTTGCTTAACGGCGCGACGGTAATCGGTACATTAAGTGCTTCCGAAGGCACTGTCAGCGATAGCACGGCCCTGACCATTACATTTAATGCTAGCGCAACCAATACCCTGGTCCAACAGGTCATTCGGGCTATCCATTACGACAACACCTCCGATGACCCCGGCACAGCCAATCGCACCATCACCTTTACCGCAACCGATACGCACGGAGCAACCGCCAGCGATACACGCACCGTCACCGTTACCGCTGTCAACGATGCCCCTACCCTGACGGCCACTGGCAGTAGCCCTACCTTCAACCAGGGTGGAACGGCCGCCGATCTGTTCAGCGGCATCTCGGCCAGCACAGTAGAAAGCAACCAAACGCTGGAGCAATTGATCATCACCGTCACCAATGTTACCGATGGCGCGGGTGCCAATGAGTTCTTGATCATCGATGGTGAGGATGTTGCCTTATCCAATGGTAATGCAGGCAGCACTGCAACCCTTGGCATTGGCTATAGTGTCGCATTAGTCGTTGACACAGCAACCGTCACGCTGACCAAAGCGGGTATGAGCACCGCGGACGTGCAAACCCTCATCGATGGGCTCGCGTACAGCAATACCAGTTCATCACCCAGTAGTGCCAATCGGGTTGTCACGATAACCAGTATGCAGGATAACGGCGGCACTACTAATGGTGGCGTGGACACCGCCACGCTATCCATTTCGTCCACAGTGACAGTCGTCCCTAAACCCGTCATCACCAGCGCAACCTATGATGCAGCGCTCGGGAAATTGGTCGTCACCGGCACCAACATCCAAGCGAACAACAGCGGCGCGGATATCGATGTGTCCAAGTTGACGTTCACTGGTGAGGGGGGCGCAACCTATACCTTGACCGACTCGGCCGACGTCGAACGTGATTCCGCTACACAATTTAACGTCACACTCAGCGCCACCGATAAAGCCGCCGTTAATCTGATCCTCAATAAAAATGGAACAGCATCTACCGATATATCTACTTACAATCTCGCCGCAGCGGACGACTGGAATACCCATGTAACAGACGGCGATACCGCCGATAACACGGGCAACGGCATCACCGTCAGCAATGTCGCCGTTCCCACTATCACCGCTGCCTCCTATGATGCCAATTCGGGTGCTTTGACGGTCACCGGCACTGGGTTCCTGAGCCGTTCAGGGGCTACCAACGATATTATCGCTGCCAAATTCTCATTTACCGGTGAAGGGGGCACAACCTATACCCTGACTGACACAGCCGATGTCGAAATCACCTCGGGCACAGCCTTTACCATTATGCTGAGTGCGACCGATAAAGCTGCTGTCAATCAGATCACCAACAAGAACGGCACCGCTTCGACCAGTGGCACCACTTATAACCTGGCTGCCGCCGAAGATTGGGCGGTGGGTGCCGATGCTGCAGTAACCGTTGCCGATACCACTGGCAACAGCGTCACCGTCAGCAATGTCGCCGTCCCCACCATCACCGCTGCCTCCTATGATGCCAATTCGGGTGCTTTGACGGTCACCGGGACTGGGTTCCTGAGCCGTTCAGGGGCTACCAACGATATCGTCGCGTCCAAATTTACCTTTACCGGTGAAGGTGGCGAAACGTATACCCTGACCGACTCGGCCAACGTCGAAATCACCTCGGGTACAGCCTTTACGATTACGCTAAGTGCGACCGATAAAGCTGCTGTCAATCAGATCACCAACAAGAACGGCACCGCTTCAACCAGTGGCACCACTTATAACCTGGCTGCCGCCGAAGATTGGGCGGTGGGTGCCGATGCTGCAGTAACCGTTGCCGATACCACTGGCAACAGCGTCACCGTCAGCAATGTCGCCGTTCCCACTATCACCTCAGCCACCTATGATGCCAATTCGGGTGCTTTGACGGTCACCGGGACTGATTTTCTGAGCCGTTCAGGGGCTACCAACGATATTATCGCTGCCAAATTCTCATTTACCGGTGAAGGCGGCGCAACCTATACCCTGACCGACTCAGCTGATGTGGAAGTCACTTCGGGTACCACCTTTACCCTTATGCTGAGTGCGACCGATAAGGCTGCTGTCAATCAGATCGTCAACAAGGACGGCACCGCTTCGACCAGTGGCACTAGTTACAACCTGGCAGCTGCCGAAGACTGGGCGGCGGGTGCAGACGCTGACGTGAATATTACCGATACCATTGGCAACGGGATCACCGTCAGCAATGTTCCTGCTCCCACCATCACCTCTGCCACTTATGATGCTAGCACAGGCACTTTGGCGGTGACTGGGAATGGGTTCTTAAGCCTTGCGGGCGCAACCAATGATATCGTTGCTTCCAAATTCACCTTTACTGGTGAAGGTGGCGCAACCTATACGCTGACCGACTCGGCCAACGTCGAAATCACTTCGGGTACAGCCTTTACGATTATGTTGAGCGCGACCGATAAAGCTGCTGTCAATCAGATCGTCAACAAGAACGGCACTTCTTCGACCAGCGGCACCACTTATAACCTGGCTGCCGCCGAAGATTGGGCGGTGGGTGCCGATGCTGCAGTAACCGTTGCCGATACCACTGGCAACAGCGTCACCGTCAGCAATGTCGCCGTCCCCACCATCACCGCTGCCTCCTATGATGCCAATTCGGGTGCTTTGACGGTGACCGGGACTGATTTTCTGAGCCGATCGGGTGCAACCAACGATATCGTCGCCACTGCTTTCACCTTCACCGGTGAAGGTGGCGCAACCTATACCTTGACCGATTCGGCTGATGTGGAAGTCACTTCGGGCACCGCCTTTACCCTTATGCTGAGTGCAACCGATAAAGCTGCTGTCGATGCGCTTCTCAACAGAAATGGGACGAGTGCTTACGATGCGACTACCTACAATCTCGCTGCAGCAGACAATTGGGCGGCCGGCGCCGATGCGATCGTCAACGTCACCGATTGGATGGGTAATAGCATCACCGTCAGCAATGCCGCCACACCCAGCATCACGTCGGCAACTTACAATGCCAGCACGGGGATAGTGATCGTCACCGGTGCCAATATCCAAGCAAACAGCAGCGGCGCGGATATCGACGTGTCTAAGTTGACGTTCACTGGTGAGGGGGGCGCAACCTATACCTTGACCGACTCGGCCGATGTCGAACGTGATTCCGCTACACAATTTAGCGTCACGCTCAGCGCCACCGACCAGGCCGCCGTCAATCTGATCCTCAATAAAAATGGCGCAGTTTCTACGGATGTATCGACTTACAATCTCGCCGCAGCGGACGACTGGAATACCCATGTAACAGACGGCGATACCGCCGATACCACGGGTAATGGCGTTACCGTCAGCAATGTCGCCGTTCCCACTATCACCTCAGCCACCTATGATGCCAATTCGGGTGCTTTGACGGTCACCGGGACTGATTTTCTGAGCCGATCGGGTGCAACCAACGATATCGTCGCCACTGCTTTCACCTTCACCGGTGAAGGGGGCGCAACCTATACCCTGACCGATTCGGCTGATGTGGAAGTCACTTCGGGTACCGCCTTTACCCTTATGCTGAGTGCGACCGATAAGGCTGCTGTCAATCAGATCACCAACAGAAACGGCACCTCCTCGACTAGCGGCACCACTTATAACCTGGCAGCTGCCGAAGACTGGGCGGCGGGTGCAAACGCTGACGTGAATATTACCGATACCACTGGCAACGGGATCACCGTCAGCAATGTTCCTGCTCCCACCATCACCTCTGCCACCTATGATGCTAGCACAGGCACTTTGGCGGTGACTGGGAATGGGTTCTTAAGCCTTGCGGGCGCAACCAATGATATCGTTGCTTCCAAATTCACCTTTACTGGTGAAGGTGGCGCAACCTATACGCTGACCGACTCGGCCAACGTCGAAATCACTTCGGGTACAGCCTTTACGATTATGTTGAGTGCGACCGATAAAGCAGCCGTCAATCAGATCGTCAACAAGGACGGCACCGCTTCGACCAGTGGCACCACTTATAACCTGGCTGCCGCCGAAGATTGGGCGGCGGGTGCCGATGCTGCAGTAACCGTTGCCGATACCACTGGCAACAGCGTCACCGTCAGCAATGTCGCCGTCCCCACCATCACTGCTGCCACCTATGATGCCAATTCGGGTGCTTTGACGGTCACCGGGACTGATTTTCTGCGTCGTTCAGGGGATCATAACGATGTCGTCGCGTCCAAATTCACTTTTACCGGTGAAGGCGGCGCAACCTATACCTTGACCGATTCGGCTGATGTGGAAGTCACTTCGGGCACCGCCTTTACCCTTGTGCTGAGCGCGACCGATAAGGCTGCTGTCGATGCGCTTCTCAACAGAAATGGGACGAGTGCTTACGATGCGACCACCTACAATCTCGCTGCAGCAGACGATTGGGCGGCCGGCGCCGATGCGATCGTCAACGTCACCGATTTGACGGGTAATAGCATCACCGTCAGCAATGCCGCCACACCCAGCATCACGTCGGCAACTTACGATGCCAGCACAGGCGCCTTGGTCGTCACCGGTGCCAATATCCAAGCAAACAGCAGCGGCGCGGATATCGATGTGTCTAAGTTGACGTTCACTGGTGAGGGGGGGACAACCTATACCTTGACCGACTCGGTCGATGTCGAACGTGATTCCGCTACCCAATTTAGCGTCACGCTCAGCGCTACCGATCAGGCTGCTATCAATCTGATCCTCAATAAAGATGGCGCAGTTTCTACGGATGTATCGACCTACAATCTCGCCGCAGCGGACGACTGGAATACCCATGTAACCGACGGCGATACCGCCGATGACGCCGGTAACGGCATTACTGTCAGCAATGTCGCCGTTCCCACGATCACTTCAGCCACCTATGATGCCAATTCGGGTGCTTTGACGGTCACCGGTACTGGGTTCCTGAGCCGTTCAGGAGCCACCAACGATATTATCGCTACCAATTTCTCGTTTACCGGTGAGGGGGGCGCAACCTATACCCTGACCGACTCAGCTGATGTCGAAATCACCTCAGGCACAGCCTTTACCCTTATGCTGAGTGCGACCGATAAGGCTGCTGTCGATGCGCTCCTCAACAGAAATGGGACGAGTGCTTACGATGCGACCACCTACAATCTCGCTGCAGCAGACGATTGGGCGGCCGGCGCCGATGCGGCCGTCAACGTCGCCGATTTGATTAGCAATAGCATCACCGTCAGCAATGCCGCTTCGCCCAGCATCACGTCGGCAACTTACGATGCCAGCACAGGCGCTTTGGTCGTCACCGGTGCCAATATCCAAGCAAACAGCAGCGGCGCGGATATCGACGTGTCTAAGTTGACGTTCACTGGTGAGGGGGGCGCAACCTATACCTTGACCGACTCAGCCGATGTCGAACGTGATTCCGCTACCCAATTTAGCGTCACGCTCAGCGCCACCGACCAGGCCGCCGTCAATCTGATCCTCAATAAAGATGGCGCAGTTTCTACGGATGTATCGACTTACAATCTCGCCGCAGCGGACGACTGGAATACCCATGTAACCGACGGCGATACCGCCGATAACACGGGCAACGGCATCACCGTCAGCAATGTCGCCGTCCCCACCATCACCGCTGCCTCCTATGATGCCAATTCGGGTGCTTTGACGGTCACCGGGACTGGGTTCCTGAGCCGTTCAGGGGCTACCAACGATATTGTCGCGTCCAAATTCACTTTTACCGGTGAAGGGGGCGAAACCTATACCCTGACCGATTCGGCTGATGTCGAAATCACCTCGGGTACAGCCTTTACGATTATGCTGAGCGCCACCGACAAAGCGGCCATCAATCAGATCGTCAACAAGAACGGCACTTCTTCGACCAGCGGCACCACTTATAACCTGGCTGCCGCCGAAGACTGGGCAGCGGGTGCCGATGCTGCAGTAGTCGTTGCCGATACCACTGGCAACAGCGTCACCGTCAGCAATGTCGCCGTCCCCACCATCACCGCTGCCTCCTATGATGCCAATTCGGGTGCTTTGACGGTAACCGGGACTGGGTTCCTGAGCCGTTCAGGGGCTACCAACGATATCGTCGCGTCCAAATTTACCTTTACCGGTGAAGGGGGCGAAACGTATACCTTGACCGACTCGGCCAACGTCGAAATCACTTCGGGTACAGCCTTTGCGATTACGCTGAGCGCGACCGATAAAGCTGCTGTCAATCAGATCGTCAACAAAAACGGCACTGCTTCGACCAGTAGCACCACTTACAACCTGGCTGCCGCCGAAGACTGGGCGGCGGGTGCCGATGCTGCAGTAACCGTTGCCGATACCACTGGCAACGGGATCACCGTCAGCAATGTTCCTACTCCTACCATCACTTCTGCTGCCTACGATTACGCTACCGGCGTGCTGGTGGTGACCGGTGAAAATTTCGTTAAAGCGAACGGTGCCGCTAATGATATTGATGTTTCTAAGTTTACGTTTACTGGTCAAGGCGGAGCGACTTATACCTTGACAGATTCAACCGACGTCGAAATTACTTCGGACACTTCCTTTACAGTAACGTTAAGTGCCACGGACAAAGCGGCAGTCAATCTGCTGCTCAATAAAAATGGCACAGCCTCTAGTGATAATATTACTTACAATCTAGAAGCGCTGGATGATGTAATAGGGCAGTGGGCAGTCGGCGTAGACACTGGTATCAATGTTGCAGATACAATGAACGGTATCACCGTCAGCAATGTTCCAGCCCCCTCCTCTGGGAGCGAAACGCCACCACCTGTCAATACCCCCGTCGATGGCATCGACGTCAGCACGATCTCTCAACCAGATGGTTCAGTGTTGATCACCGCACCCATCGTAACCGGCACTCGCCAGGATGATCCAACTTCTTTACACACCGACTACGCGGATATCCCTATCCTCAACGATACACAGGGCGACGCGCTTCTGACTGTCAGCCTGCCCGTTGGCGTGGGATTGCGTGCATCTGGACAACCCCAGGCGCAAAGTGGAGAACAAGCGATCAATGAGCTGATGCAGCGCATCGCGCAAAAAACCACAGAAGGTAGCGAGGAACGGCAGGCAATATCAAACAACGGCCAATCTTTCCTTGATGCTTTACCGCCTGGCGAAGCGATCAATGTCCAAACGATCGAGCTGACCACAGGCGGCAACCCAACGCCCGATGTGCCGATTCTCATCACGGGATCGGATGCCCCTACCCAAAACAAACAAGTACTGGTCATCGATGCTCGCGATCTACCCGCCGGGACGATTCTGCAATTGGACAATGTGGCGTTTGCGGTCATCATCGGTGCCGTGCGCACGGTCGGTGGCAAGGGCCAGAACTTCGTTACAGCGAGCGGACAGGATCAGATTATCATTTTAGGCGAAGATGACGATATCCTGTTTGGCGGCGATGGCAGCGATACGGTCGGCAGCCTCGGTGGTAGCGATCAAGTTTCCGGCGATGCCGGCGATGATATCGTGTATGGCGGCACGGCAAACGATATACTGAGCGGCGGCAGCGGAAACGACCAGCTAAATGGGGGCTTAGGTTACGATATCGCTCTCCAGGAAGGCCAACTGTCCGATTATCGAATCGACATTCATGGCCACGAAGTCGTTTTGACACATACTAATGGGGAAACGGACACCCTGACGGATATCGAGCAAATCCGCTTCACCAGCGGGCCGAGTCTCGCCATTGCCCATTCCGAAGTGGAAGCGGCTGCCCATCATTTGGCAAAAAACTGGCTGAACCGCGATTTGACGGTAACCGAGGGACAAGCAGTACAAGATTGGCATGGCGCCACCCTCGACGATATTATCGTGGCATTCCACGCTCTCCCCGAGGCGAGCGGGCTGAGTGATCAGACCAGTAATACGTTGTTGGCCGGACTGGGAGAGAATCCACATATCCTACGGCTCGATGTCGAACGTGAATTTATCGGCAGCGTTGATGATGATCAGGGCTATCTGCCACTGGGGCTCGCTTTACACGCAGACGGCGATACCGGCCATGATGTGCTGCAGATGCAAGGTAGCCGCACTGACGTGCACCTCGAATTCAATGGTAACGCTTTAGAGCTGACCCGTCTGAGCGATGGGGCCATGCTGAGCCTTCAGAATGCCGAAGCGATCGCCTTCGATAGCGGCGATACCGTCATATTGGCGCACAATATCACAGAAGGGATTTTAGGGCGTCTGTTCCACACCTTTCTGGGTCGAGATGCGACCTCCGCAGAATGGCAATTAGGACGGGAAGCGCTTGCCAGTGAGGTCGATCCAGATATCATTCTCGATTGGTTTCAGCAAAGAGCTGGTCTGGATGCACTGTCAAACTCGGACTATATCCAAACGATCTTCTCCCAATCATTCGGGCGGCAGGCAACCGAAGCCGAATTAAACGCGCAACTCCTTCGGCTGGAGAACAACCAGATCAGCCGTGAGTGGCTAGCTGTCGAAGTGGCACAAACCACCGAGGCGGAGATTCATCTGGTTGGCAGCGTCATGCTGCAAGAGGGATGGGTATAGTGAAATCTAACGGGCCGCTACGGGGTAAATTGGATGTCGTCCACTTCCCCGTTCCGTCCTGGTCTCCCAAAAAATAAGCGGTAAAGACAAATAAGCAATGTTATTTGCCGCTATTTCTCCTTTTCCAAAGTAATCTTTAAAGGCACAATGGCGGTGATGCCATTTGAATAGTTGAATCATACGTCAGATGAGCATCTTTAATTTTTCCCATGTATTCCAATCGAAAAGGAGCAATTCGTGACTAAATCATTACGTCGTTCCGCTTTATCCCTCTCCCTCGGCATCATGCTCACTTCTGGCGCCCTGCTTAGTAACCCAGCGCAAGCTTGCAGCACCGAGCCTTTGCTGGGCAGCCTCTGCGTATTTGCGGGTAATTTTGCGCCGCGCGGCTGGGCGCTGGCAAATGGCCAAATAATGAGTATCTCTCAGAACACTGCCTTGTTTTCGATTTTGGGAACAACCTATGGTGGCGATGGCAAAACAACCTTTGCGCTGCCCGACACGCGCGGACGTGCTGTAATCGGCGCTGGCAGCGGGCCGGGTCTATCGACATACCAACTCGGACAAATGGGGGGCGTTGAAACCGTAACACTCACCCAGGCAGAACTGCCTGCCATTTCTCCAACCGCCGTCGTTCATGCACAAAGTGCTGCCGGTAACAGCGATTCCCCTGCGAATAACGCCTGGGCGACACTGAGTCGTCAAAACGTTTATTCTAGCAGCGCACCCAACGTCACCATGAATCCTGGCACCATCACCATCAATCCGATCGGTGGCGGCCAAGCGCATGAAAACCGCCCGCCCTTTATCGCGATGAACTGGATCATTGCGACCCAGGGCGTTTTCCCCTCTCGCGAATAACGTTGCACCGCTGTTCAAGTGACTGCCGAGTCAGACTATTCGGCAGTCTTTCTGCTCGTACAAGAACAAAAATGAACGATCATCGGAGAAATCCAGGTTCAATCCATGCTGAAAATATATAAAACCGGCTATTGGCTGATCAGTATCCTGATCGGGATATTGAACATTCCGCTATCGTCCGCCGAATCTCCTAAAAACCAGAATGAGCTGGCAGCCGCACAGCAATGGTTGGCGGAGGGTGACTACCCGAAAGCCTTCGACGCGTTTCAGTATCATGCGCAAGAAAAACAAAACCACCTTGCGCAATTCACCCTGGCGCTCTTTTACCAGCAAGGTTGGGGTATAGATCATGACGCCGTGCTTGCCTGCCGCTGGTTTGAAAAAGCGGCCAAGGGCGGAATTCCTGCAGCCAGCCATTTCTATGCTCAATGCCTGCAAGCGGGCACTCGTCAACCAGTAGACTATCGGGCGGCAATTCATTGGTATCAGCAGGCAGCCGATTTGGGACATACCCTATCGTTGTGCGCCATTGCCGAGCTCGCAATGCAAGGAAAAGGCATGAAGAAAAACCCGCAGATGGCGCTGGGTTACTGCGAACGCGCTGCGTCAGCCGATTCAGTGCCGGCTCAGCTGCAAATGGGGCGATTCTATTTGCAAGGTGATCCATCCATCCGTGATCCGCAGCAAGCCGCGCTTTGGTTTGGTCATGCCGCTGAAAAGGGTTCCATGGAGGCGTGTTATCACCTTGGCATTCTCAATCGCGATTTTTTCCACCGCGCTGACCGTGCCCTCCACTGGTTTGAAACAGCCGCGAGCCAAGGCTATGCTCCCGCCTACTTGCAGACCGCCAAATTATATTGGGCTGCGCCTGTAGCGAATGAAACGGGCATGCCTACAGCGGAAAATTTGGCCAAGTCTTATTTATGGCTAGCCGCTGCTCAACGCCTGCCCCAACAGGATGACGAACGGCAAGCGGTAGCAAGGATGCTCGAACAAGTGCTGCAAATCATGCCGGCAAGCTGGCAGACTGATCTCGACCAAAAAGTTGCACAACATATGCAAAACTATCATTCCCCTTGAATCGTGCAAGGGGCACATCTGCATCGCTTACTGGATTTGCTTTCCCCTCTTGCAGCTTATTCATCCCCGTTTCTCTGCCAGTACGTCTTACCTTCATTCTTTTCCGGTAACAAAAACATCATCGAATTTTCTCGTAAACGTCATCGATACTTCATCTTTTCCGCCTAATCTCTACCCCTGATTCCGGTAGTCAAACTGGGACTCTCGTTTGTCATCGCCCTGTCACGCACGGTCAGTGCTATGCCGGACGCATTCAGGTTGCACTGACACCTTTTATTAATCAGAACATTGCAACACCGATCTTAACAAGGAGAATTCGTTATGTATTCTTTGACTCGACGTAAATTCATCACCATGCTCTCTGCTGCGGCCGCTGGAACAGCCGTTGCACCGCTTGCAAAACTCTATGCGCAAAATCACCCACACGGTGTTTTCAATCGCCCCGAACCCGGCTTATGCCTAACCAATGGCTTGGGTGAAGGCTTTGGTCCCATCGTTGACAAACTGCCAGTTAATGCCGTTGAATTGACGGATACCGTGGCAGGTAACTTGAGCCAAATTCCATTGCTGAAACTCCCTCAGGGATTCTCTTACACAGCGCTCTCCATCACCGGTCAACCTATGGGAGATGGTTCGGTGGTGCCAGGCGATCATGATGGCATGGCTTGTTTCCTTGGTCAAAATGGGCACTACGTGCTGGTACGCAACCATGAACTCAGTCCTGCTGAGAATAAATTTGGTAACCGTACAGGCTGCCTGCCACCCAATGGCAAGGTTTATGATCCATTCAACCTGCCAGTAGGTCAGGGCGGAGGCGGCACCACTACCCTGATCGTCGATCGTCAAGGCCGTTTAGTGATGGATTATATTTCGCTTGGCGGGACGATACGCAACTGCGCAGGCGGACTGACGCCCTGGGGTTCCTGGATCAGCTGCGAGGAAGATGTCTCGACCCTTTCGAATGGAGTCAATACCAAAATGCATGGCTACAATTTTGAAGTGCCTGCCATGCTCGGCCAGGCGGTCGACCCCATTCCGCTGATCGACATGGGGCGTTTCAATCACGAAGCTGTCGCATGTGATCCCAGAACTGGTTTTGTCTATCAAACCGAAGATCGGGGCGATAGCCTGTTTTACCGTTTCGTGCCGCATGTCAGACAGCCCCGCCATTTCGGCGACTTGCAGCAAGGCGGCACACTCTATGCCATGGTGATTGATGCCAACATCACGGCAATCTGCGATGGATCGAGCCTACCGGCCTTCAATGAACACGCGAGCGTCGATACCCGCAAAAACGTGCAATCCTTCCTAGGGCAGCCGTTGCCCGTTCGCTGGGTCAGAATAGAGGAAGTCAATCCAGCAACCGACACCCTGCGCTTCGAAGGGCATGCCAAGGGCGCTGCCGTATTTTCCCGCGGCGAGGGTGCTTGGTATGACAATAACGACGGTCTGATCTACTTCGTCGCAACTGGCGGCGGCAACAATGGCGACGGGCAAGTCTGGGCCTATAATCCCAAACAGGAGACCGTCACTTTGCTAGTCGAATCGACCGATAGTGGTGTGCTGGACAATCCAGATAATATTACGGTTGCACCCGATGGGACACTCTACCTGTGCGAGGATGGCGGCGGCGAGCAATTTGTGGTCGGGGTCGACCATCAAGGCAATCTGTTTCCCTTTGCAAAAAACAACTATAACAACAGCGAATTCTGTGGCGCCTGCTTCTCGCCTGACAGCCGTTTCATGTTCGTCAACGTTCAATCATTTGGCGTTACCTACGCAATTTTCCGCGACGATTACCGTCCAATCAAACTGCAAGTACCCGCCTAATCGTTAATAACCATCAAAATACTCAAGCCCTTCGGTTTTGCACTGGGGCTTGAGGCTGGCGCTTTCAAGCAGGATTTTCAAATATTTAACTGATATCAATAGTATTCAAACCACACAACTATCAGAAATCACGCCCTCTCGACACTTATTGACTCTCGAGATTGAGTGGCACACGATCTCTTGCATCGATCCAGACTTTACAGCACTAATAATAATCATTATCATTTGCACTGACAGTCGGATTATAGATACCTCAACTTATACGCAATTAACCTAAGTAAGACCACACGTTCACATAGTCCGTACGGTAATTTAAGCTGCAATCAATGTGCTTGTTACTTATAGCGTACGAAGATTAATTTACGCTCGAAGCCAGCAAGTTAAGCAAAACTGCTAACCAGCCAGCCATTCACAATGATAGGAGAATGGCTTTATGCATAAAATAAAACGCTTCGCACAATTCAACGAAATCATCTTCCAGGGAAATTCAATTTCAGCTTCACATATTGCAGAAACGCTTTTCTTGCCATCAACTTACCAAAAAAAGGAGGCATAAATGGATAATTACCCGACAAATGCTCCCTTCCCCTATTTACAGTCCGTACCCCGCAACCTTACCAATGACACACCCGATCAATCCATTCCGCGCTCTGCATTGACCGAAAGATCGAAATCGGTCCAGCGCAGCAAAATCTGGCAACTCAAAGAAGCCAACCACTGTCCGATTATCGGCACCTGCCTGTCGATGGATGAGTTGATACGCTTTGCCAGACGCTTCCACTTTGAAGCATCGCTAGACGACACTTTTCGGCTGCATGTCGAAATGGTCGATCGCATGGCGACCCGAAACAATGTTTCCGAGGCTATTCAAAAACATCTCGATACACGTTACCAACTCTACCTCTCACGCTTTGAAACAGTCAAAACGGATGGTGAAGCGCTGAATTTATGGAAAAAATACTTTAACAATGGAGAAATTGCGGGTCCACTGTGGGCTGCGCTCACCCATAAGAGGATCACCGATGAAACCCGAGGAAAAATTTACGGCGATATCCACATGCATGCCCATCAGATGGGAGCAGGCCAAGCGGCAGATGCTCGCCGCCTGGTCCAATTGGAAAAAGATTGTGCCGAAATGAAAACGACTCTATCGCAGCAAAAGTCGAAACATGTACAAATTGAAACAAAGCTACGCCAGCGGCTACAGGAGGCCATGGCGGAAATCCAGCATCTACGTCAGGCCGAGAAAGAGTTTGCAAAATGCCAAGCTCGGCTAGCAACGATTGAATCCGGCAAAACCATAGTTGAAATGGGTCAGCGCTTGATGAAACTCACCGTCATGAACGAACAATTGCAAGAAACAGTCAAGCAATTCGACCACATCAAACAATCCCTGCAAGTCGCTTGCAATAAAATCGCATCGTTGATGCAAACGCGTGATGCTTTAGTTGAGGAGCGCGATGCACTCAAAGCACGCCTGTTGGCCGATCAGACCCATTCCGTTTCTGCTGTGCCCCTGCCACCCGATGAACAAGCCAAGCAGCAGTATGGCTGCATTATTTGTGTAGGTGGACGCATCGACCTCTTCCCGCAATATCGGTTAATAGCCGAACAGCTGGGTATTCTCCTCCTCCAGCATGATGGGGGGCGGCAAGACGCGCTTTCCCGGCTCTCTGAAATGGTCAATCGCGCCGACGCTGCCTTGTGCCCCACGGATTGCGTCGGCCATGCTGCCTACTATCAATTGAAGCGCTTATGTAAACGCAGTGGCAAACCTTGTTTGCTGTACAAAGGAAAAGGGGTATCCAGTTTCGCCGCAGCACTCACGCAACTTGCCACAGGCAAAACAAGCCTCAGCCGCACGATTAACGGCTCTTTGCTAGAAACAGCGGAATAAGCGCACGCTTTCCATTCGCTACAGCGCATAATATTTTCCTACCCCTTATGAGCAACGAGCAGCCGATAGCAGCAATCCACGGCCATTTATAACCAACCAATTCGCTTGAGACGGATATAAAGGACGAGGCATGCCAGGAAAATAGTCAACATCGCCAGCGGATAACCGTATTCCCACTTTAGTTCAGGCATGTGCTCGAAGTTCATTCCCCAAATTCCGGCTAGGGCTGTAGCGACTGCGAAAATCCCCGCCCATGCGGCTAGACGTTTGCTTACCTCATTGCTCTCAATGGCGCCTATGGAGAGATTGACCTGGATGGCAGTGCCGATAGTATCTCGAACGGTGTCGACAGCCGCATCAATCCGCAGCAAATGGTCGTAGACATCTCGGAAATAGTCCCGGATATTGGGACAGACAACAAGCCCCCTGCTGCTAGCAAGCTTGCCAGCCACTTCCATGAGTGGAGCGACGACGTGTTTCAGAACCATGATTTTTCGTTTGAGGCTGTAGAGTTGCTCAATATTGGAACGAGCAGCGCCTTTGTTGAAAATCTGCTCTTCGATTTCTTCCAACTCGGATTCCAATTGGTCGATTATTGGAAAATAACGATCGACCACGGCATCCATCAGGGCATAAAGGACAAAACCGGATCCCTCTTTCAGGAGGTGCTGTTCCCGTTCACAGCGCTCGCGTACCTCAACAAAATGCTGTTGACTTCGATTCCTGACGGACAGTAGGTAGTTGGGTCCGACAAACACATTCAATTCACCTAGGTTGCTTTCCCCGTTGTTAAATTCGAGTAAATGCATAACCACGAAGACCGATTCGCCATATTCCTCCAGTTTGGGCCGTTGGTGACCGTGACGCGCATCCTCTACGGCCAATTCGTGGAGACTGAATTCTTCTTTCATCTTGTCGAGCTCTTCGGGCGTTGCGTCCCGCAAAGCCACCCAGACAAAACATTCTGGCCGTTTCAGATAGTCGCTGATTTCCTCCACCGTAAGATCGGTCAAGCGCACACCGTTCTCGTAAGCAACGCAGTTAATGAGCACGATAAAATCTCCCTCAATCTGTTCAAAGGAATATTATCACGCTAAACTCCCCTATTAATCATAACCCTGCGTGATCATCGGGTGAATTTTTGAAATGTCCGGGCGAGTATGATTTACCAGAAGCATAGTCTCAAGAATCTACGCTAATCTCTCCTCTGCGCCGAGAAAAGTAATTCTACGCGCCGAGTAGCGGCAGGGTCAGCGCGTGCCAATTGCTTGCTTCGCGCAATACGCTTTTTCCACCAGATATAGACTCCTGTCACACTGAGCATAGCTACGACCAATCCCAACACCGAAATCAAAATTCGCCCAGGCAACCCTAAAATACGGCCTGAGTGCAATGGAAATTGCGCTTGGATAAAAATATCGGCTGCCGTTCCTTTCCAAGGTTGCCGATCTCCCAGATAACGCCCATCGACTGCATCATAATACAACCGCTTATGCCCTACGCCACCAACGCCATGGTCAGCCTCCGGGTGGAAAAACTGCACGCCATAAATGCCGAAATTCTGTGCGTAGAAAACGCTCCCTGCAGGCTCCTCCCACCCTCTCGCCTGTGCATCCGCCCGAGCGATCGCAATCACCTCGGCAAAACTCAGCTCGGGCGTAACCGGCTCATGCTTCGGCGTGCGTTCACGTTGATCGAACGGTGTCGGTGTCACTTGCGAGAAGGTGTTCATCATCGGATGAAATACTTCACGAAATAAATTAAGCGAGAACGCTGTGAAAGCCACGATGAACAATATTCCCCACGTCCACAAACTCACCGCCCGGTGCAAATCGAAATTGAGTTTATAAGGACCTGCACCCATGCGAATCTTCCAGGCTGGCTGCCAGCGCTGCCAGAAACTTTTACTCACGATCACCATGTCATCAGCCAATGCATCGTCACTCGCCTGTCTATCCCCTGCCTTAAGCTGGGAGCGCTTGCGGGCGGGCAACGTGAGATAAGCTCCCACGAAACAATCAAACATCCAGAGAATTGCGATGATACCTAGCAACCAGATACCCCAGCGATCGATCCCCCACATTTCTGGCAAATGTAAGGTGTAATGTAGTTTGTAAAGAAATGAGACAAAGGTTTCTTTGCTGAGGGGCCAGACTGCGCCCCACTCCCGTTTCCCCAGTTCCTCGCCCGAAACGGGATCGACGAATACCTGATTGAAGCCAGGTTCGAACAGCTTTTTTGTCACTGGGTCGACGCGCGGCGCAACCCCGAATACCAGGGATTCACCTTCTTCCACAAACAGGGGAAGAGAACGAACCGCGATCTCTGGATAGCGCGCTTCAATCTGCTCAGCAAGCAACAACGGCGATTGAGCTGACCCTTGGGTATGCGCCTCCACCAAATGCGGGTTGAGCCAATCGTCCAGCTCGTGATCCCAGGAAATCACCGCGCCGGTAATTCCCGTCAGAAATAAAAACCCAGCCGTAATCAAGCCGACCCACCGATGCACAACTGTCCAAAATGCACGCATAATAGCTCGCTCCTAAAAATAATCGTTGCAGACAAAGTATCTATACAGCGGAAATGTCAGGCTGCCCCTACCAAAGATAGCGGATGGAACCAATCACGGTCCGCTGTGCGCCGAATGAGCAGAAACTTCCCCCGCTAAAACAGACGAACGCCTCCTCGTTGAACAGATTACTGCCATTTACGGCGAAACGGTATTGACGCCAGTCATAGTGGATCACAGCATCCACAACCGTGTAGGCAGGGGATTTGAAGCTATTAGGCGCATTGGCATAACTTGCGCCGGTATAACGCACACCCGTTCCCAAACCCAGTCCCCGTAAAAGACCCTTTTGCAGGGTATAGTTCCCCCATATCGAGGCAAAATGTTCCGGCACTTGCGTGGGCCGTTCGCCCTTTTCCCCGGCCACATTGCTTTTGGTGATTTCAGCATCCAGATAGGTATAGGAAGCGATCAAATTCAACCCAAAATCAAAGTTGGCCACCCCTTCCACTTCAACCCCTCGAACGCGGACTTCACCCGTCTGTACTTGATTCAAAGGATTGTTCGGATCGGGTGTGCGCACATTTTGCCGTTGCAAATCAAACGCGGCCAAAGTGATGAAGCTGTTCCAGCCCGTTGGCTGAAATTTAACACCGGCCTCATATTGCTGCGCGGTTTCAGGTGAAAAAGATTGGCCAAATAGATTGACACCCGCTGTCGGCAGAAAGGATTGCGAGTAGCTGACATACGGCGTCAACCCTGTTTCCGAAAGATAGACGAGCCCCGCGCGCCCCGTGAAACGACTATCGTTTTGCTCGGTACGCATCCCTCGTACATTGTTTTTTAGTTCCGTGGATGCCCAATCGTGGCGCCCGGCCAGCGATAGCACCCATTTGTCATGAATTTTAATCTGGTCTTGCAGGTAAACGCCTATTTGACTCACGACGGTATCATTATGACCAATGACGGGGGGCGGCAAAACCGCGGCGCCGTATACGGGTCGGTAAATATCGATGGAAGGGGCATTGCCAAAAGTTGTCACGCTGCGCGCATCGAAATGCTGATAATCTACCCCCAACAGCACGGTGTGACCGATTGAGCCGGTAGCAAACTTGACTTGCGCTTGATTATCCAACGCCACCGTGTTCAGCTGCTGGTCATTTCCGAAGGCAACCCGGTTCAAGGTGCGCTTGTCCGCTTGGAGTCCGGCACTATAAACAACCGCCCGATCCAATGCGTTATTGCTGTAGCGAAAATTTTGCCGCAATGTCCAGGCATCGTTCAACTGGTGTTCAAACAAATAACCGATCGCATATTCCCTTCGATTCAATTTATCGAACCCGGGCTCCCCGGTGAACCGGCGAGCAGGCAAACGTCCATTAGGATTGGCCAGCACCGTTCCCTCGCTCGGTAAAAATTGAAAATCGCCCAGTTTTTCATCCTGAAATTGACTGAGCAGCGTCAGCGAAGTACGTTCACTCGGGCGCCAAGCCAGAGCTGGTGCGATATAGATACGATTATCGTTGATGAAATCAACCTGTGTGCCGCTATTGCGAACCAGACCAGTCAACCGATAAGAAAAAGTTGCTCGCTCATCGATCGGCCCGCCGAGATCCCAGCGGCCATCATAGCGGGAAAAATTACCGGCCAGAAATTGTATTTCTCGCATCGCTTGCCGGGGCGGCCGCTTGGTCACGAAGTTAACGAGTCCCCCCGGACCGCTTTGCCCATAAAGAACAGAAGCAGGCCCTCGCAATACCTCGATGCGTTCTGCGCCATACGGTTCCGGATTGAATGACTCACCCGATGGCGTAGGCGTGCGAAGCTGCAGCCCATCGCGAAAAAGTCCGGTGGTAATCGAATCGAATCCACGAATTTTCAGGGAAGTCGCACGCGGATTGAAACCGAAAGTCTCGCCCTGGACACCCGGGGTGTAACGCAACGCCGTACCCAGGCTATCGGCGCGCTGATCCTGCAACTGCTCCTGGGTAATAATGGAAATCGATTGCGGTGTCTCAATGAGCGGCGTATCCGTTTTCGTCCCTACTGTAGTGGTTTCAGCTCGATAGCCTGCCGTTCTTTTTTCCGTCTTCACCTCCACCGTAGGCAATGTGACAATAGCTTCTTTGGTATTATCGGCAACCGGCTTCTTCACGCTGGGATCGGCCTCATCAGCACCCGCAAATCCGTGTATCGCACTACCCAGCAGTAATCCCGCAACCCATCTCGATAGGGTTGACGTAGCCACATTCGCTTTACCTAAAGCGTTAGGCGTGATTAGCATTCAGTCTCCTTGGAAATATCATTTTTAATATCAATTTCTTATTCAAAATAGTGGCTGCCTGGCTATCATGCTGGGTGGCTGTGGGGTAAACGTTGGGTAAATGTGTTTTTGAAAAGGGGCGAAAGGGTGTCGCGCATGACAAGGCTGCAAACAAGTACAACCACCGGTACACGCTCAAAGACCGGTCACAGAGAAGAGAGAGGAATTGTTTTCTACGTGTGCGCATCGCCTGCCTTATCAAATCAAATCGAGTGGCTGGCGACCAAGTCACTTTGGACTTGGTTGGCTGGCTAGGTCACAAACTGAAAAAGTAAGTAAATTTGCTTGGTTAGATGATTAACTTCAGTCGAGTTGGCTGCAGCAAAATAAAGCCTGCAACGACCGCTCCAAAAATGTACTTAAACGATCATTAAACGGGTAAGAACATCCCACAGGCAGCAGAAGTCGCTGCTACCTGTGCTTATCCGAAAAGACCTCTATCCAAGAACAGCGCGAATGATAATAATTATCATTCGTTTGATCAAGTGTTTCTATACGATTCGTTAACGTTGCATCAACTTATCTTTATCTGGAGGGAAATGAATAACGTCATCATCCTAATTGAGAAGAATCGCGTGTTATCAATGAGGGCTACTTGATTACCTTGCGTGCAGTATCCAGATAGCGCGCGCCCTGCTCTTTGGTCGTCTTGGCATCGCCGTTTTCTGATGCGACATGAACGGCTTCAAGCGTATTGGCTAGCTCGGTTAACTCTGCATTGAGTTTTTCCAATGCATTTTCCAAGGTATAGGTTAACTCGTGCACTTGATGCAGATCTTGCAGGCTCAAAGCATCCTTAGCTAAAAGATCCGCCAATTTACCGTTATATTCTGAAAAATTAGCCACTGCCTGCTCCAATGTTTCAGAGGGCTTGCCCTTGAAGTGATCTGGACGTTCTTCCGCCTGTATCATTGCAGAGAAACTCAGCGCAAACAAACTGGTTATCAGAAATGTTATTTTTTTCATGGTAGATCCTCTTGAGTATAAAAATCATGTTTAAATTAAGCATCCGATCATAATCGGATATTTAATGGATTGCATCGCACTCGCCGACAATCAAAATGCACGTTAGTAAAAGCATACAACCTTCCGTTAAGGACAAGCTACTGAAAACCCGAAAACTTTAGCCAGTCCAATTTTCAGTGGTTTTTTATCGCAAATAAAAATTGACAGCTCACACACATCTCTCATCATATAGGAATGATTCTCATTTGCGCAACAACTAAGCGTAAACTGCCAGCCTGCCAGCGAAAGAGAATTAGTGATAGTGTCATTGCCATTCAATCGATCAGTTACACACAATTTACCCTCACTGAAGCCTGGCGCAGGCTACCTTGACGATAGAATTTATCGATTGATGTCGCATTCATTTCATAGGCACACAAACGCTTTCATACCCGCGAGATCATCAAAAGCTGGTATCACAATACATCGGCGATATCGATGACTTTCAGCCCAATTCTCATACACCCACCGAACAAGCCCTAGCCGATAGGAAGATCGAATGACGTGCTTAACACCCGGCAATCCATCCCTGTTGATCTGGGACACCCCCGAGTGGAAACAAATTCAAACTGGATGCCTCGTGCTTTGAAAACGCCTGCGGTAATCTAATGGATTGATCTCGAGGTTTCGCAGGAATGCTCGCCGCATGCGATCGGTGGTGCCGAAACCGCAGTGGAAAGCGATAAGTTGTAGTGACATTGCCGTATCTTCCAGTAGGCGCCGGGCTGCATCAAGCCGAACAGCTTCGACAAAATCAGCGGGCGTCATACCGGTTTCTTGGCGAAAGATGCGCGAAAAATTGCGAGTGCTCATGCACGCTTGCGCCGCCATCTCCTCCACCGAAAGAGGTGATGAAAAATTTTGCAGCACATATTCCTGCGCACGCCGGATGGGAGGTGTACGTTCCGACATTTGCACGACCAAATGTGCGCTAAATTGCGATTGTCCACCGGGTCTTTTCAGAAACATGACCATATAGCGCGCGACGATCAGCGCGAGATCGCGTCCATAGTCTTCTTCGATCAAAGCTAGGGCGAGGTCGATTCCCGCGCTTACGCCAGCTGCAGTGTATAATACACCTTCTTGGATGAAGATCTTATCAGCATCCACAATGAGCTCTGGGTACTCGGCTTGTAGCTTATCAGCACATTCCCAATGCGTCGTAACCTTTCGTCCATTGAGAAGGCCCGCCTTCGCCAACAAGAAGGCACCCGTGCAGACCGACCCATAGCGACGAACCTCCGGCACACGTCGCCTCAACCAGGCTATCGTGTCTGCCGTGACCTCCTCGAAGGAGGGGTCGCCAGCGACGAGCAGTGTGTCGATCGGCTCATCCGGATCATATATCGTGCGGTCTGGTACGAACCGGAGGTTCCCCGTTCCAGTGATAGGTCCGACCTCGGTTCCGACGACTTGCACTTCGTATGCGGATGGGTTGCCAAGCCGCCGTCCAGCTTCCCAAAAGATTTCTGCTGGCCCAACGACGTCAAGCGACTGCACACCCGGCGGAGCGAGCAAGGCTATCCGCATCGTTCATTTCCTTCAGTGATAAGCCCAATAGACAGCGACTAAATAATCTCATCCTTTAGATCGACAACGGCCGTCAGGCCGAGCAGGCTAACGATCGCGTTGTGCGTGTTGAACGATATTGTACCGGAGTTGGGAAATGTCGATCCCCGATCATTGAAAAACGACAGACTGGAGATTTAGCTTATCAGCAAAGCTTGGTGGCACGAATAGCGAATGTGTGCCACCAGAGATTCCCGAGCCTAGTGGCGGCAATGCCCGTTAACGACATATCTACTGCGCCACCAACGCATTATAGGTCCAAGGCTGGCGCTTGGCGAACATATGCACATTAGCCATCATGTTCTTCTGGCGTGCACCGGCAATCTCAATGACCTCCAGAATGATTTTGTGCATATCTGGATAGTACGGTGTAGCTACATCGACATCCCACACGGGGAACTGCGCCGGCAGCGCAACCATGCTTCCGCCGCCGAACGGCGCATCAATTCGGTTAGCAAGGATAACAGCACAGCGATTATCAACAGCGCGCGGCACTGCGATCAGCGTGCGCTCCTTCCTGTCTTGCAGGCGAGCTGGCCACAGGATCACATCGGCGCCATTGATACCCAGGCAACGTGCGGCCTCCGGGAACATGCCATCATAACCCATCATTATGCCGATACGTCCGTACGGCGTATCCACAACCGGATATTCGGAGCCGGCCGTCGCCCACGCACGCTCGTCACTAAAGAGGTGAACCTTTCGATAGGACATTAGCACATCGCCTTTCGGCCCGATAAGGAACGAGGTGGGATAGAGCTTGCCGTCCACTTTTTCGACGTTCGGAACCAGGATCGCGCATTTGCTGGTCTTACAGACCTCGCCAAATTTCTCGAGCAGTTCGCTGTTGATGAACGCCAGCCGCTTGGCCTCAGTCTCATCGATCCGCCAATTCGGTGAGGCGACATATTCCGGCAGAACCATCAGTTCGACGCCGAAGCGAGCACCGTGACTGACCTGTTCGACCACGCGGTCGAGAGTCGTGGGCTGTGATTCGGAGACATGGGTTTGTGCTGCGGCCATATTGAACGTCATCTCACCTGGAACGATTGGCTCCATGCTCGTCTTCGATACAACCGTTTCCTCATAAGGCCATGTCAGCACAGTGTAGGTATCGGGACGGCGATCCGCAAACTTGTCAGTACCCAGGATAGAGCGCTTGTTGTCAGCAAGTGTGGGATCAATCTCGCCGATCGCCATTCCATGCGTACCCCAAGCAACTTTCGCTCGAAGATTGCCATGGGGATCGACGATCAGACTTCCGCCGGGATAATAGATTGAGCGTTCTTGACCTGCCTTCGTGGCAGCGCAGATCCATACTCCGTTTTCGAGTGCCCGGGCAGGGCGCCACATATCGGCCTGATCGATGAGGAAGAAATTAGCCATGTCCAGAATGACTTGCGCTCCTCCCAGTGCGGTACAGCGCGGGATCTCAGGTATACGACCATCGAAGCAAATCATCAGACCAACGCGGCCAAGCTCAGTGTCGACCACCGGGAATCCGCGCTCACCGAATTCAAACCAGTTTTGATCGTGGGTAGTAAGGAACTGCTTATGATAATGAACAACCAGATCGCCCTTCCGATCAAGGAGAATGCCCGTGTTGAAAACCTTTTTTGCCTTCGGATCCCATTCGGTCATACCACTTGCGATGTAAACATCATACTGGCGTGCCAGCTTTGCAAGGCCACTGACGAATTTCCCGTTGATCGGTTCGGCCACTTGACGCGCGTGCGGTATGGAATCATAGAGATAACCCGCATTCATGCACTCGGGGAACACAATCACTCGGACATCTTGTTGCGCAGCTTGCTTCACATAGTGTGCACAGATTTCGAGATTCGCATCGGCATTGCCGACTTCGGCGAGCGTCTGCACGGCGGCAGCGCGATATTCATAAGACTTCATTTTGACCTCCATTTTGTTATGGCTGAACAACTTTGATATATTTGACACGGTCATGAAGCTAACCAGCGGACTGTTAGGCTGCTGCTTCAGCCAGTCCGATGTGATTATTACACCGCAGCACTGTCGGCGTAGCAATTGTCAAATGACCTCATTTACAGCCAAACTTCCGTA
This sequence comes from Nitrosomonas nitrosa, assembly GCF_003051105.1. Classification (GTDB taxonomy): domain Bacteria; phylum Pseudomonadota; class Gammaproteobacteria; order Burkholderiales; family Nitrosomonadaceae; genus Nitrosomonas; species Nitrosomonas nitrosa. The sequence continues at coordinate 42,737 of NZ_QAOO01000007.1, forward strand.
TATTTCGGCCAACTAGATTGATGGTTATTGAGGTGAAATTACGCTTCATCTAAGTGCCTAAACAATAGGCAGAGTGGCTAAAAATTAGCCAGCGCCAATCTAGGACCATGACTATACTGTCATCATGATATCAATCTTGAATAATTTGCCGACAACCACCGCACTACCCTACAAACCTCACCGCTTGACCGTTGCCGATTACCATCGGAAGACTGAGGCCGGTATCTTGTCAGAGCATGACCGGGTGGAATTGATTGAAGGAGAACCGTTCGATAGGCATGCTATTGGCAGTCTGCATGCAGGTACGGTCAAATGCTTGAGTAGCTTGCTCAAGCCGACAGTAGGCGAACATGCCAATGGTATCTATCCAAGATCCTATTTTTTCTTGGTTAATTTTCCAAACCACAACCGAATATTGCGCTACTTCGGCCAAGCCGATTTTTACCGCAGCAACCATCCGAGCGCAACAGATAGCCTTACATGGTATCCCGGAACTTGGATCGTCGATTTGGATAATCGCCGGTTGCATAGCTCTCGCGAACCTGCTCCAGGGAACTATCGATCTCAGCAATCCTTATCCGAACTCCCTACATTGGCAGCCGTCATGCTGCCGGGACGCTTGTTTGATCTAACGAAGCTTCTAGGTTTGACAATAGCATTCATTACCTCAAATCGTACACTTCCTCATGCCGGCGTATTCCAGAGCACAATTTCCTTTTCGCGCCGGTTGACCAAACCTTGTACGATTTTTCCGCTATCTCTTACCCATCGTCTCAACTGCGTGGGTACCTGATCATATTGTCCTTGATTCAGGAGCTTGAGTAACGTACTGCTACTGAACGCACTCGTTCCCACGTTAAAAACGAACGAAACCAAGGCATCGAACTGATTTTGATTAAGTGGGACTTTCACCTTTTCGTTGACAACCTTTTCAGCTACGTCCAAATCCTGATCCAGCAAATCCCAGCATTGCTGCTCGGTCAGCCCATTTTGATAGTTGACTACTTGCCCCTGGATCATGATTTTCCCCGATGTGCGCTCCGAACGTGTCAGCAAGTGGCCGATACCTATTGTAGGCTGACCGCCTGAGTCAAGATACACGTGCGTTTTCAGCCCTTCCCACTCCTTGAACAAATTTTTTCCTGATCGTCCTACCTGCATAGGCATCGCTCGTCTCCTTAACCTTGGCTATTATTGCGTTGATTGGATGCGCAAGGATCCTGCGCAAAGATCGCCCTCTTCCGCTCCTTCGAGCCATTCCTGCAGCTGTTTGATTCTCTCTTGCGTGCGTTGTGCCAAAAACCGAGCTGCACACATGGGATAAACCGATCCATAGTAAGATTGCTTGTCGTTTTCAGGAAATTTTGCTTCTAATTCGGCATCACGGAATAGTAACCAAGCACGTTGTGTTTTGCGAAACTTTTCGAGAAATACCCGATCCTCGCTGTATTGCTTGAGAATGGCTTGGTAAATACGATTCAGTTCATCATCCGCCTGCTGCAACCGATCTGCTGCACACTGGTTGAGATCCACTTGCACTGAAACCTCTCCATTACAACTTGTGGGATCTGCACCCTCTACTGAAAAGGGAAGCATAAACGCAACAACCAACATCGAACCCGCTATTTTTCTTAATGATACTGATCGCCACATCGCTTGCTCCTGAAAAGGCAATACCTCATGTTTTCTTCGTTATGAGCCAATACGTTATCCCTAATCCCACTACTACTGCGGCGGTTGCATAAATATAGTCTGGCGTCACCTTGTCATAGTCCAGAACAATCACCTTCCGTGCTATCGCCATGAGTGCGGTCGCGATCACGAGTTGCACAGGAAGAACAGGCGCGCCCAGGTAAAGCCGGATATTGATAAAAATCTCAATGGCGATCAGAACAATAAGGAATGCACCAAATGTCTCCAATATATCGCCAATATTTAACAAGAAATAAGGGGGCGTGATTATACGTTGGTATAACACATGGATTACATCAATAATGGACAATACGATAATGATCACCATCAATATTGCCAACACCCTGACCGCGCCCCGTATGATGATATGTAAGACCCTAATCATCGGATCTTCATGCTCTTTTGGCAGCTCCTCATGCAACAGCGTCCGGCGATCTTCCTCTCTGCGCCTTAAAAAGAGTGGACTATGCTCATCCTCTTTACTCATAGGTTGTGGCTCCCAGCCATGACAGGGGTGATCTGACTCAATAGCGCCAAATCGTTGAAGATAGACAGCATAGATTCAATTAACCAAGGACGCAAGCCACGAAACGGTTCATCACGCATGATAAATCGCTAAGAATTCGCAACCACTCATTTTCAGCAGCAGATGTTTCAGCTAATCATCCGTCCCGCTCCTGCTCGACACGATCATCCCGTTCACGCATCAACCAATAGGTCACGCCAACCGCGAGAGTCACCCCCGCCAAACCAAACAATACCTCGGGTGGTGTTGTTTTGAGATCAAGAATGATCAGTTTGCGCGCGAGCGCCAATAAGGCAATCAGCAAAACAACCTTGGTTTGAATGATGCTTTGCTGACGGTTCACCACGTACTGCAGTGTATGATTGAATTCTAGTGCGATCAATAACGTCATGATTTCGCCAAAAACTGTTTGAAAAACCGTGTATTCCAACGGATTCAATGCACCAAATACCAACCCCCCTACCACGCCCACGAGTAAACGAAACAACGCGACAATGATCACCAGCGTAATCAACAGTGTAAGAACGAGTGCAACGATACTTTCGAAGCGTTGATAGAACGTCTGTGTAGACCATTGGTCTATGACCACACGCCATCTTGACAGGATTTCTTTCATCTTTGCTCAATTCACTCCTTCATTTCATCTGGATCATCCTTGGAGCGGATAGCATGGAGTAAGCGAGGGAGTTATGTGGCGCGCGCGATCAAGCCGGCCTGCTCCCCTGTAGGCCTGATGCAAGACACGATGTGCCTCCCGACCGATTTCATCCACCCGTCGCAACAGAAAAATCGATCAACCGGTAAGATTATGCAACGGGGTAGGTCAGCCCGCAGCCGGTTACGGTTTCCAGGACGATCATTCCTTGCGACAATATATGTCGGGATAATGAATTTCCAAGAACCATTCCGGATGCCGCAATGGCACAAAACCATTTTGCTCATACAGACCGTGCGCATCCAACGTGGCCAACATCCAGCGGCGTAACCCCTGTAATTCGGGATGAATCAGGATGCATGAAACCAGCCATTTGCCGAGACCACGTCCCCTGTAATCGGATAAGACAAATACATCGGCGAGATACGCGAATGTCGCGTGATCCGAAACTGCACGGGCAAAACCGATCTGTTTGCCCGCATGATAAAGCCCAAAACACAATGAATGCGCCATTGCCTTCTCAACGGTCGCCCTGGGAATATGTTCTGCCCAGTAAGATTCTCTGCACAAAAAGCCATGAATTACTTCAATGTCGAGGTCTTCACGGTTATCGGTCACAGTAAAATCGCCTTGCTGCCACTTCATAAATCCGCTCTTTGCAAAAAATTAATTTCGGTTTGTTAAAATCACACAATGACTTAACTTGACGTTCGAATCATCATGCCTATACATCGTCATCCCGCGATACGTTTGCTCTGGTGCGTCGTAGGCGCAACGGCCGGCATCATGCTTGCCCTCATCCTGGTCGGGCCACCCCTTACCCCTTTCCTGCTTGCCTCCCTGGGTGGCACCACCGTTTTTCTCTTTGGACTCACGCGAGCACCCGCGGCGCAGCCCCGTGCACTATTCGGTGGCCATGTCGGTGGAGCATTCATCGGCATCGCCTGCTATCAAGCATTTGGCGATGCTTTATGGGTTTATGCGCTCGCTCAAGTCATCACGCTATGTTTCATGCTACTGACCAAAACCGTTCACCCTCCCGCAGGCGCTAACCCCATGCTCATGATCTATGCGCATGCAAGCTGGTCGGCATTATGGCAACCCGTCTTGATTGGCGTTACCTCGCTTGCGGTCGTGGCCTATTTCTGGAGCCGTATCTACCCGGACCTCTGCCACTATCCGGTTGCCTGGCTGGAACGTTCCCCTCCGCATACATTTTGGGGTGGTTGGCAGGACAAGTAGACCATTATGCCTTGATGGCCACGATCACCCCGGCTTGCCATCCACCCTTGGGCGCCAATAGATAGGCGCGAAACGCGCCGCCCAGAGCGTAAAACATATAAACCATACCGTCCCTGCCAATACGTACAGTACCGGTGCGAGCGTAGCAATGGCCGGAATGATATCCGGCAAAATTCTGAATAAAGTAGCGGCCTGAAATCCCAGGAATAGCTGCCAGGTAAAATGATCCAGCACCAGCGGACGACCAGAATGCCCGATCGTCACGCGGGAAGCCATGCCCAATACCATGCTGGCGAAATAGCCAATGGCCAAGGCATGCAGTGGTGCCAGGCCCAACCACATGCGCTCCCCGTCGCTTAACCACGTTATCAAGCTCTGGGTAGCGAACAACAGCATCGATACGCTCAGCCAGGCAAATGAAATGTGCAGCACAGCCAACAGACTCACGCTGAAACTACGTAAAAACCCCCATGCCCATGATAAATAAAGCGCACAGCCCGCCAAAGGAAAATCGACCCACCAGGTGTACTGCGGCATCCCCATAAGTTGCAGTAAACCATGCCCAGCCGAGCAAGCAAGCATCAGCCAAAGCAATGCATAAGGCCTGACCATGACATAATTCTCCAGCACCCGGCTCGAGAAAAAGGGGATCATGCGATGTGAAACCGTCAGCAAGATGGGTAGCAGAAAAAACCAGATTCCCGCCTGCCGTGAAAAATCCAGAAAAACCCATTGGTCGGTCAATAACCAAACGAGATAGGCAGCCATGCCCAACCACCCAAATATAAATGCGACGCTGGCAACGCGCGCATGGCGTTTATCCTCTGCTTGGGTACTCAGCAATACGCGCAATAATGCAAGGATCGCGATGCCCCATCCTGTCAGCATCAATACTATCCCCCCCAGCAAAATATTTTTCCCGGCAAACAAACCCGCATAAAACAGCATTACCCCTCCCGCCATGAACAAACAAGTAGCCAAAAACTGACGGGGCTTGATCTTTTCCCCATTCATCCAATTTGGAAAGGTAGTAAACAAAAAACCAAAAATAAAAAAGGGAAAAAACCCGTAGACCATCAGGAACGCATGCGCCCAAATAGGCGCCATGCTCCAGACTGACATGCTGCCCACGATGCCATAACGACCTATCAAATCGAATACCCACCATAGCAAAGTCAGCACGCCTTGCAGCGCGCCAACCAAGAACAGGCTGCGATGAGGCGCAGCAGATAAGTGATGCCAAACAGTTGCTTGTGTATTCATAGTTTTTCCTTTTAGCGCGGTTGATTATAGAGCTGCCCATCGATCGACAGGGATGCTTGATCGCAATGCTAAGCGATACTCTCACCCGATCATTCTCGGCAGCTACTTTATTGTTATGGTAGGCTGATTAACCTTGCGGTGATATCAGCCTTTTTCGCTTATCGTTTTTATCAAGCTATATATTTGTTATGATGTAGATATTGTTCGTTTAACCACCTATTTTAATGTCCATTATCAATGCTCAATATCGATTTGCATTGCCACTCTACCATTTCAGATGGCCTTTTGACTCCGTCTCGGCTCATAGAACACGCAGCGTTGCGTGGCGTCGAGGTACTGGCACTGACCGACCATGATGATGTAACGGGATTGGTTGAGGCGCGTATTGCTGCGCGTGAAAAAAATATCACACTTATCAACGGTGTGGAAATCTCTGTAACTTGGCGAGGAAGAACGCTGCATATACTCGGCCTGGGCATCGACCCGGAATATCCGCCGCTGCAACAAGGCCTCGCATCAATACGAGCCGGGCGCGTGGAACGGGCGCGCAATATCGCAGCACAATTGGATCGTTTCGGCATTACCGGCAGCTTCGAAGGCGCTTACGCGTTCGCCGGGGACGGGCGATTGATCGGACGTACCCATTTTGCACGCTTTCTCGTTGCGAAAGGCCATGCCAAGGATGTGCGGTCAGTGTTCAAGAAATACCTCATCAAAGGTAAACCTGGCTATGCGCCGCATCAATGGACCACGCTGGCTGAGGCGATCGGCTGGATACGTGGCAGTGGAGGGCAGGCGATCATCGCACATCCTGCACGCTACCAACTCGGTAAAAATGTATTGGAAGCACTGTTAAATGAATTTTGCGAGCTTGGCGGCGTAGGCCTCGAGGTCATTTCACCCAGTCACACGCCAGACCAAATCAATCTGTTCGCACACCATGCGCAACGGCTGAATTTACTCGCTTCATGCGGTTCGGATTATCACGGGCCTGGTGAAAGTTATTTCGATCTCGGTCAGCTACCCCCTCTCCCGGCTGGATGTACGCCTGTCTGGCGTGATTGGAAAATCGAGCTGGCTTTATCATGATAGAGGTGGTTGCAGCGCAATAACGCTCAACTTACCTTTCAATACGGTAAAATATCAATAATCCAACCTGGATCCTAATTAATCATGGCACAATTTTTTTCTATCCATCCACAAAACCCTCAAGCTCGGTTGCTAAAACAAGCTGTCTCGATTCTGCATGACGGCGGCGTGGTGGTCTATCCGACCGACTCCTGCTATGCGCTGGGTTGTCTCCTCGGCAACAAAGACGCAATGGAGCGCATCCGCACCATACGACAAGTCGATGAACAGCATCATTTCACATTGGTATGCCGTGATCTGGCCGAAATTTCGAACTATGCCAAGGTAGATAACTCCCAATACCGTCTGCTCAAAGCCTGCACCCCCGGCAGTTATACCTTCATATTGCAAGCCAGCCGCGAGGTTCCGCGCCGCTTTCAGCACCCTAAACGCCATACCATCGGTTTACGCGTGCCGGAACACCCTGTAGCGCTAGCATTGCTAGCGGAGCTGGATGCCCCCTTATTAAGCTCTACTTTGATCCTCCCCGGGGATGAGCTGCCACTGAACGACGCGGAGGAAATCCGCGAACGGCTGGAACACCAGGTCGAACTCATCATCGATGCTGGCCCATGCGGGATCGACATGACTTCGGTGATCGATCTGACTGGCGAGACACCCGTATTGATCCGCGCAGGCAAAGGTGATCTCGCACCTTTTGGAATCGCGCATGGATAGTATCATACTCGGCATTTCGATTTACGCACTACCCGTTATTTTTGCCATCACTTTACACGAAGCGGCGCATGGCTACGTTGCCAAACATTATGGCGATATGACGGCCTACATGGCAGGACGCATCACGCTCAATCCGATCAAACATATCGACCCGATAGGCACCATCATCGTCCCGCTAACCCTATTTGTCATCAGCAAACTGACGATGGGTGCCGGCTTTCTGTTTGGCTGGGCCAAACCGGTGCCCGTCAATTTCAATCAATTGCGCCACCCCAAACGGGATATGCTGTGGGTTGCTGCCGCCGGTCCCGGCGCAAATCTGTTCATGGCCTGCTGCTGGGCGTTGATCATCAAGCTGGGGCTGATATTCCCGGAAAGTGTCTACGCCAAGCCAATGATCCTGATGGGCATGGCTGGCATTGAAATCAACCTCATTCTGATGGTGCTGAATCTATTGCCACTTCCTCCGCTCGATGGGGGGCGCATGGCTGTGAGCTTACTGCCCCATCGGCTCGCCTATCAATTTTCGAAAATCGAGCCTTACGGGTTTATGATTTTATTGTTATTGCTGATAACAGGGGTATTGGGTGCGATTGTCTGGCCGGCGATCATTATGCTGAAACAACTCATCGCCTGGATCTTTGGCCTCTATGTCTGACCCTACATCACAAATAATGAACATTATTGAATCTTCAACTCATTCCATAATCTAGGACTTGTAGCATGTTTGCTGATCGCGTTTTATCGGGCATGCGCCCGACGGGTAGTCTGCATTTAGGCCATTACCATGGTGTGCTGAAAAACTGGATAACCTTGCAACAACAGTATAAATGCTTGTTTTTCGTCGCAGACTGGCACGCCCTCACTACACATTACGATTCGCCCGAACTGATCGAACAACACACTTGGGACATGATCATCGACTGGTTGGCTGCCGGCGTCGATCCGGCTCAGGCAACGCTGTTCATCCAGTCGAAAGTACCTGCACATGCCGAGCTTTATTTGTTGCTGTCGATGATCACGCCGCTTGGCTGGTTGGAACGCGTGCCTACCTACAAAGATCAACAGGAAAAATTGAGTGAGAAAGATCTGAGCACTTATGGTTTTCTCGGTTATCCGCTGCTGCAAAGCGCAGATATTCTCATCTACCGCGCCAATCTCGTTCCGGTCGGCGAGGATCAAGCACCGCACCTCGAATTCACCCGTGAAATCTCACGCCGCTTCAATCATATTTTTGGCAAAGAACCGGGATTTGAAGAAAAGGCGGAGCTGGCGATCAAAAAGCTCGGCTCGAAGAAATCCAGGCTGTACCGCGAATTGCGCAACCGCTACCAAGAGCAGGGCGATGAAGGCGCACTCGAAGAAGCCCGCTCGCTGCTCGATGAACAGCAAAATCTCAGCATGGGCGACCGGGAGCGGCTATTTGGCTACCTGGAAGGCGGCGGCAGAGTCATTCTGTCGGAACCTGAAACCCTGCTCACCCAGGCATCGAGAATGCCCGGATTGGACGGCCAGAAAATGTCCAAATCCTACAACAATACCATCAGTCTGCGCGAAGATGCCGACAGCATCGTCAAAAAAATCCGCACCATGCCGACCGATCCGGCACGCATACGCCGTACCGATCCGGGCGATCCGGCCAAATGTCCGGTCTGGTCTTTCCATACCGTATACTCGAACGACGAAGTCAGGAACTGGGTACAGCAAGGCTGCAAAAGTGCAGGCATAGGCTGTTTGGAATGCAAGCAACCTGTCATCGATGCCATTCTGGCAGAACAAGCCCCTATCTGCGAACGTGCCAAGATGTACGAAGAAGATCCGGCACTGGTCAGAAATATCGTCGCCGACGGCTGCGAGAAAGCCTGCAAGCTGGCGGAAGAAACCATGCGCGATGTTCGGGAAGTCATGGGATTAAACTATCCCTGACAAAAATCTAGGCAAAGGCAACCGCATGACATGTGCTCCGTCGCACCTGTTTTTTCAGATATTGCGCGTTCTTTTGTTTTTAATGCCCGCAAACGGGAAAGTGGGTAGTTTCTCATTATGAACACGCTGGATGAAGCCCTGCCGCAGACCGAAAACCAGCCCATTGCCAGGATTTGCGGCCAACCTCTGCTGGAAATTCCGCGCGATCTCTATATTCCACCGGAAGCACTCGAAGTTTTCCTCGAAACTTTCGAAGGCCCGCTCGACCTGCTGCTCTATCTGATCCGCAAGCACAATCTCGATATCCTCGATATCCCGATGGCGCAACTCACCCAGCAGTACATGACCTACGTCGAGATGATGCGCGCCGATCAATTCGAACTGGCTGCCGAATATCTACTGATGACTGCGCTGCTGATCGAGATCAAATCACGCACCCTGCTGCCCCGCCCCGTGACCGAGGAAGAAGTGGAAACCGATCCGCGCGCGGAGCTGGTGCGCCGCCTGTTGGAATACGAGCAAATGAAAAAGGCTGCTTTGCGTCTCGATGTCTTGCCACAAGCGCAGCGGGATTTCGCGTTGGTGGAAGTTTGGATCGATCATATCGCCGCACAGCCGTTGCCTCAGGTCAATATAGACGACTTGCGTCTCGCTTGGTTGGCGTTGATCGAACGTGCCAAGGTCAATCGCCACCATCAGATCGGGCATGAAGCGATTTCGGTACGCGCCTGCATGAGCCAGATCCTGCGTCAGCTTCAGAGCGGCAAAGCAGTCCGTTTCGATGAATTGTTCAGTCCGACGGTCAGCGTGACCGAAGTCGTCGCCTATTTTCTCGCCCTGCTGGAACTGGCCAAGGAAATGCTCGTCACGATCGACCAACCGGATAATTTTGCAGTAATTTATGTCAAATCAGCCCAACCCACTGCTGCCGTCTGAAACCCGCCTTGCTTTCAGCGAGTACGACATCGTCCGCATTCTGGAAACGGCGTTGCTGACCGCGCCGGAACCGCTCGCGCTGTCGGAACTGAAAAAGCTGTTCGAAGGTGAAATCAGCAATAAACAATTGCAAGCTGCGCTCGATACCCTGCGCACCAAATGGCAAGATAGCGGCATCGAATTGGTCCAAGTCGCCGGTGGCTGGCGCTTTCGCAGCAAACCGGAAATGCAGGTATTCCTCGACCGGCTCAGCCCGCAAAAACCGCCGCGCTACTCGCGTGCCGTGCTGGAAACATTGGCGATCATCGCCTACCGCCAACCCGTGACACGCGGCGATATCGAAGAAATCCGCGGTGTCGCCGTCTCTAGCAATATCCTGAAAACCCTGGAAGCGCGCGGCTGGATCGATTCCGTCGGTCAACGCAATGTTCCCGGTCGTCCCACCCTCTACGCTACCACCGAACGATTCCTCGATGACCTTAACTTGCAATCACTCGAACAACTGCCCCCTTTGGATGAACTGGTAGCTCTGACCGAATCCCAGGATCAGCCACCACCATCTGAGCCCGCGTCAGAGGATACGACAGAAGACGAGCAAACGTAGCCACCGCCCACCTTCAAAGCTGCGCCATGAGCGCGTTGAGCATAGCGGTTTACTTGCCCGATGCTGCGTCAACCTGGTTTTCCAATGTATCGCAAATGCCATTAACTGGCCAACTTAGGAGACAGTGCGATCTTGTTCGGGATGGGGAGGGGGAGGAGTAACCGGTATCGTGCAGGCGTAATTTTTGTAATCGCCCTTGTTCGACACATGATCAACCCATTCATGCGAAAATGTGATGCTGATCTCTCTCCCTGCCAAGAATAAGCATGGGGGTAAAAATTTTAACCTAGATTCCTCGGTTGGACGGGGCGGAGTGTGCGGTTTTAGGAGTGCAGGGCAAGGCGCAACGACGCGGAATAGTCACTCTATTCCAAGGAGTTGCAACGCAGTCATGCGTCTATAAAATCGCGCAATCCGCAGCGTAGCGTTGACAACCCGAAAGGTGAAGGCGAAAATTGTTGCAAAGCTAGAATATTCATAATATTAGCGCCAGAATTAGCAACCAACTGAATCTAGGTTAAAGATCTGGACAATACGTTCTTTGGTCAGCAGGCATTCTTCGCGGATTTGGTTAGCGCTATTCCACCCAGCCTGCTGCAAGGCAAGTGTGGTGAATTAACTGCAGATATCGCGTTCGGAGAGCTGTTGTTTATTCATCACGCAACGTGCCCGTGCTTCTTCTCCCGATTACCGGTTAGCCGCGATCAACTGCGGAGTCAAGTGAGGAGCGAGCGTTTGCAGTAACTGCACGAAAATCTTGGGGTTGCCAGCGACGATCTGTCCGCTTTTCAGGTAGTTTTCGTTGCCCTCTAGATCGCTGATCATGCCGCCTGCCTCGAGAATGAGCAGGCAGCCAGCGGCGATGTCCCAGGGAGACAAGCCAATTTCCCAAAAACCGTCATAACGTCCGGCCGCGACATAGGCGAGGTCGAGCGCGGCAGACCCTGGCCGGCGAATTCCGGCAACTTTGGGGATGATATCCTTGAACATGGCCAGATACGGCTCCAGGAAGGAAAGATCACGGAACGGAATGCCGGTGCCGATCAGCGAATCGGCCATTTGTGCGCGTTTGCTGACGCGGATGCGCTGATCGTTGAGATAGGCGCCCCGCCCCCGGCTGGCGGTAAATAACTCATTATTGACCGGATCGTACACCACTGCCTGCGACAGAACGCCCCGATGCAATAACGCGATGGATACCGAATATTTCGGAAAGCCATGCAGAAAATTAGTGGTGCCATCCAACGGATCGATAATCCATTGATATTCTGATTTTTTCGGGTCTCCGCGATTGCCGCTCTCTTCTGCTAGAATCGAATGATGAGGATAAGCGTCCAGCAATACCTTGATGATGGCTTCTTCTGCCGCTCCATCGACTTCACTGACAAAATCGCTGTGCGATTTGCGCGAAACGTTGAGGATATCGAGATTTCGAGAAGCTTGATTGATGATGCTGCCAGCACGGCGCGCGGCTTTGACCGCGATTGTAAGCATGGGATGCATTTTATAAGCCCAAGAAAGATAAATAATTAAACAAAAGGCGTAATTTTAATATGAATCGCCCCTCTCCGCTCGATAATGTCCGTATCGTATTGAGCCACACCAGCCACGCCGGCAATATCGGCGCAACTGCGCGCGCCATGAAAACGATGGGATTGAGCGTCCTCTACCTGGTCAACCCCAAATCGTTTCCGAGCAATGAAGCCGATGTGCGTGCCAGTAATGCACGCGACATTCTCGAGCAGGCCAGGGTGGTGGGCTGCCTCGAAGAGGCGCTGCAGGATTGCGTGCTTGCGGCAGCGCTGACTGCCCGACCACGTGATCTTGCGCATCGGACATTGGCTGCACGGGAAGCCGCCGGGGAGCTGTTCCATCATGCCCGGCATGCGCCTGTCGCATTGGTTTTTGGCAGGGAAAGCTCAGGTTTGACCACGCCCGAAATCGGCAAATGCCAGATTACGGTGCATATCCCAGCCAATCCAGATTACGCTTCGCTCAACCTCGCAGCCGCCGTGCAACTTATGGCCTATGAGCTGCGCATGGCGTCAACTGTAACAATGCCTGCCGCTTCTCAGCAATCCGTCTATCGGCTCGCCAGCTTTCAGGAGATCGAACTGTTTTACAGTCACCTGGAACAGGCCATGATCCACAGCGGCTTTCTCGATCCTGCTCAGCCCAAGCGGCTCATGCAGCGAATACGCCGCTTGTTTGCCCGCGCACAGTTGGAAAAAGAGGAAGTGAATATCCTGCGCGGCATCATCAGCGCTTTGGAAAAGCATCGATCGAAGTAAGTTGCTCCTTTTGGATTGACTTGATCGAGTTATTTAGCGATGATTGCGCATGATAACTCTTCATCCACATCGTTTTTACATAAAGGAACGACCATGACAACAAACGCACTTTTTAAACACAAAGTCAACGCCATCATTAGCGACAAACATTTATTGAAACATCCCTTTTATATGGCCTGGACCGAGGGCAAACTGACCAAGGATCAATTGCGCCACTACGCGGAACAATACTTCTACAATGTATTGGCAGAACCTACCTATTTAAGTGCGGTACATTTCAATACCCCGCACCTTCATTCAGAAACCAATAGTGGTGATATCAGCGTGCGTCAGGAAGTACTCAAGAACCTGATCGACGAAGAGCACGGCGATGGCAATCACCCGGCTTTATGGAAAGCGTTTGCTTTTGCCTTGGGTGCAGACGACAAAAGCCTAGCCAATGCGCCCGCACTGCCTGAAACAGAAAATCTGGTATCCACCTTCCGCGATATCTGCCTGAATCAGCCCTTTTACGCGGGATTGGCGGCGTTGCATGCTTTCGAGTCTCAAGTCCCCGATATTGCCGCTGTCAAAATCGATGGCCTCGCCCGTTTCTATGGCATGGATAACCCGAAAGATTATGAATTCTTCTCGGTTCATCAAAAAGCTGACATTTATCATTCTCAAGCGGAATGGGCCATCATCGAGCGCTTTGCCGATACCCCAGAAAAACAGGCTGAAGTGTTAACGGCAACACAGCGCGCATGCGATGCATTATGGAAATTCCTGGATGGCATCCATGAAACTTATTGCGCCAATCTGATTTGTGACAAAGAAGCTGCTGCGGTCACACTGCACTAATCTCACGCTTTCGGGTGGATAAGTTCGCTTGTCCACCCTTTCTCTTTTCCATTTGTCCCCCATTCCTTTGCGCCCAAGCTTCCACCCTAGGCCACATCACCGAATTTTTCCTCTGAACCCATCACAAATTAAGCGAATAGCATGCAGCGCCCGCCTTGCAGAAACTTGAACTTAATTTCAACACAAAGACTCAGTTTACAGGGTAGGTACTGATCGATAAGTGCGCCTTTTGTTCAAAGGGTACATCAAAAAAACCATATATCGATATCGTTAAATGCTTCGTAACTCACAAAGTTTATTTCTTACATACCGGTTTGATAAAACATATTCTGTTCCCGCTTCATCTTATTTAAGACGCAGAATTCCTAAAGGGATTCTTAATGCATACCGTTATATTTTTGTTACAACTTACCCATAGAGGAGAGTTTCATGAATAAAACAACAATTGGAATCATGTTAATCACGAGCCTATTGGTGTCTGCTTGCGCTTCACAAACCCGATGGACGCCGACTGTTGATACTTACAACAATCCCAATGCCTACCGGCTCAACCAAGACTTATACGAATGCGATCAGATCGCCCGACGCTCTTCGGGCGGCACAGCTAAAGAAACAGCGGTTGGTGCTGGTGTTGGTGCCGCAGTCGGCGCGGCAGGCGGCGCAATCGTGGGCGCTTTCACCGGTGATCCGGGGAAAGGAGCCGCCATCGGCGCAGCGGCAGGGGGGTTCGGTGGCGGCGCCAAACAAGGATTTGAAGCAGAAGAAGCTTTCAAGATGGCTTACCGGACTTGCTTACGTAACCGCGGACACAATGTCGTGAATTGATGGTTAAACAAGACAATCTTGACATACCGAGCAATTAATCCATTTGATCAATCCTCCCTATCATCTCAGCTCCTTTCTCGCCTGTCAGCAGAAGGGAGCTAATTATTTTTTTCCAATTCCCTCTCTCCTCTCCAGGATTCTGCCGAATCAGCAATTAACCGCTATACTGTTAACCCATCAATAAGGCACGATTTTCCAATGTAACCGCTGTTGCAATTAACAAATAGTTCATTCCCTAAAAGGAGCGCCTGATCATGTCGATATTGGCAGATTATGTCACCCAGGTTGAGCGGTACGAGCCTCATTTAACCCATTTGACCGAACGTACGCTTAGGGCAGATACGCCCCAAATCTATTTTTTCACCAGCTCCGATGGCGTTTCGCTCCGCCTCAAGCGTTACCGAGGGGGAAACAAGGGGCCTGTCATCCTCTCGCATTGCATCGGCGTCTCTTCGCTCATGTACTCATTGACGACCATCGAAACCAATCTGCTCGAATACTTGTTTGAACGGAGTTATGACGTTTGGCTGCTGGATCATCGTTTGAGTATCGAACTGCCAGCCTCTGGCCAGCTTTCCACTATGGACGATGTCGCTTTGAAAGATTACCCGGCGGCGGTGCGGAAGGTATGTGAATTAACAGGTAGATCATCCGTGCAGATAGTGGGTCATGGGGTCGGCGCATCGACACTCACCATGGCCTTATTGGGGGGATTGCAACAAGTCAGCGCAGCCGTTTGCTCGCAAGTATCGACTCACTTATACTCGCTGCCCATCAATGAATTCAAGGCACGCATGTTCATGCCTCGAATTCTGCAACTGCTCGGTAAACACTGGCTGACGGCTTACACCGATATTCATGCGGGTATTTCGACGCGGCTGTACGATGCCGCTTTGATGCTCCATCCCATACCCCGGCATGAACGCTGTGCCAACGCAGTTTGCCATCGTATTACCACATTGTTTGGCGAATTATATGAACATACCCAACTCAATCAAGCCACCCATGACACCCTCGCCCGCTTGTTTGGACGGGTCAACATAGCCGCCATGAAACAGCTCACATCGATTCTCCTGCAACAGCATTTAATCGATGCGCGAGGAAAAGATACCTATCTCCCCCATCTCGATCGACTAAAACTACCCATGACATTCCTATCTGGCGGAAGAAACGACTGTGTATTGCCCAAGAGCACACAAAAAACATTCGATTTATTGGTTGATGCGAATGGTGCACAGTTTTACAAACGTTTCGAATTGACCCATTATGGCCATGTAGATTGCATCATCGGTCAAAATGCCGCCCAAGATGTATACCCCCTTATCCTGGATCGTTTGGAAACGGCATAAAGCTAGCCAGACGCTTACTTACAGTTGGTCAGAAATTTTGCTGTGAATAATCGATAGTATTGTTAATATAGCCTAGGTAATGGAATGGACGCCCACTACCCACTACGGCACTCTCAATAGCGTGCCAATGTTACCCTGCCGAAGGGTTGTGATAGGTAGATTATGGTCAGACCGCTGAGACTAGAATTTCCAGGTGCGCTTTATTATGTCACCTCCAGAGGAGACAAGTATGATATTTATCTGGATGAGGACGATCGAAGAGCCTGGCTTGAAGTTCTTGACCAGGTCTGCCATCGTTTCAAATGGATTATCTTCGCCTACTGCCAGATGGACCGTGACTTCCATTTACTGGTAGAAACGATGGATTGCAATTTGGCAAAAGGCATGCGCCAGTTGAATGGCGTCTATACACAATACTTCAATCTGCGCCATAACAAAACAGGCCCACTCTACCGTGGCCGATACAAGGCCATTCTGGTGCAAAAGAAGCGCTATCTGCTAGCCGTAACGCGCCATATCGCCCTACTCCCGCTCTACCGCGATATGACAACCACCTTGGAGAACTGGCCCTGGAGTAGCTACCCTGCGACCATAGACACAGTAAAAGCACCGCAATGGCTGGCACGGAAAAAACTACTCAACAAATTTGCCAAGAAGCGTAAAAAAGCGATCCAAGCCTACCGTCAATTCATCATGGAAGGAAAAGGATTGCCCAGCCCACTCGAACAAACCCAGCATCAAATCTTGCTCGGAGACGACGATTTTGTCGCACGTTACCAGCAAGGTATTCATTCTGAATTCCCGCTTGAACGGGCTGAATCCTCCGACAAAGCCAATATTCTGCCACTGCACAGCTATCAACAACGTTACCCGAACAAAAAAGAAGCAATGGCAAGGGCTTATTTATCGGGAGCGTATACCATGGCTCAAATTGGCGATCATTTCGGGGTAAACTATATGACAGTTAGCCGGGCTGTCCGACAATTCGAGAAAAAAGACGATTAACTGCATGCCCTTCATAATCGCTCTAAAATGCCGTATAGATTTAACCCGCACTAAGAAAAAAAGCGGAGCTGGGTTAACGCAAAATACGCTAAAGCGGCAAAAATTTTGATGCTAATCATGACGTCATCCGTCAATGGTAAAAACCTTGGTATATTACGCGTTTGCACACTTTATATTGCTCGAGAAATCATGTAGCATCTCGAGGTTGTCGCTGATTTTTCTTAGGTATAGGCTTGGATGACAACGACTTATGCTGAAAATTCCGGGTTTTGTCTTAATCATATAAACAGTAAGGAGCTAAAGATGAATGAAAAAATGAAATATGTATTTACTGTAGTGGCAATTAGCGCTTCCGTAGCACTCTCAGGTTGTGCGTCCACAGGACAACTCGATGAGTTGAGATCTCAAGTCAATGCTGTCAAAGCAGATGCGGATGCTGCAAAAGCTGATGCGGCTGCTGCAAGAGCGACAGCAAATGAAGCAAAGGATATCGCGAATAGAGCGCTCAGCACGGCTAATGAAGCCAATGCGCGCTCAATCGAAACTGAAACTAAAATCGATCGCATGTTCAAACGAGCCATGCATAAATAAAATCTGCCAGTTCAATAAAAAAGCCCCGCAAGGGGCTTTTTTATTGGCAGCTACTTCGAAATCATTACGGGGTAGCCGCTCTTCTGAAATACCGCCAGTTCGAGCATTTGCTCATCGAGCACGATATTCTTTCTTGCAGAGTTTGCTTTCTTGTCGTTATTACTTTTCTCCAGAAAGCGATCGATCTCTTCTCTCACCTTCTGCATGTAATCCGCATATTGCTCTTCGTCTTCTTCAAGCGGCGGATGCAATTCTATAAACAGTGAGTCGGCCAACCATCCTAGCTTAATTGGTTGGTTGATAAGCTGGACGGGTGTTCCGACCGGTACCCGATCAAACAGGCTTTCGATATCTTCAGGGTACATGCGCAAGCAGCCGTGGGTCACGCGCATGCCAATACCGTAGGGCTTATCCGTTCCATGAATCAAATAACCTGCAGTCCCTAGGTACAGGGCATGGCGGCCCAATGGATTATTCGGGCCGGGGGGCACATAATCCGGCAATGGCGGATTGCCCGCTGCGATCGCTTCCATCTTGATCGATTGTGGGGGTATCCAGGGCGGATCCTTCTGCTTTCTAACAACCGTTGTTTTACCGAGCGGAGTTCGCCAGTCCATCCGTCCTATACTGATAGGGTAAGTAATGACTGTCGGTTTTTTTCCTTTCTCGGGTTTAGGAAAATAATAAAGCCGCATCTCAGGCAGATTGATGACCAGGCCATTTCGTTCGGCTTGGGGAATGATATATCGGCTAGGAATCACTACATCCGCGCCATCCGGGGGAAGCCAGCGGTCTATAAGCGGATTGGCCCAAAGCATTTCATCCTGTCCGATGCTGTACCTGCGTGCAATGTCAAGCAGCGTTTCATCACGACTTGCTGGAATGACTTGCAGCTGCCCAAAAATATCAATATCGGCTGGAGGCAAGATCCAGCTCGCAGCCTGTCCCCATGGCGTTGCCAACAAGGTTGCTAGCAATAGAAAAAATTTACGCATCACCTCGCTCATCCTCAATAAATATATTCATCTCTTTCATCATATGAAAATTATCTAAAATTTGTCTGTTCAAACCAATAACGGCAGTTTCCAGTCCTAACTATAGCAGATAGCGAAAATCCCGAATAAAATCAGAAAGCAAAATATTGACCGCTTTTCAACGATCATGGTTTCTTATCGATGCGCTGCAACCCACGCCTGCCCCAATGAAATCGCGCTATCGCTTGGGAGAAGCTGTTGTGCGGATAATACGCTGAGATTCATACCAGTCAGATGATGAATCAATAGCCGCGAAAGAAGCCCATTATGGAAACAACCTCCTCCGAATGCGATCGACCTGCAATGGCGCTCGCGAGCTGATAAGGCCGCCCACTCAGCCAACCCAGCTGCAAGCGTCGCATGAAATACGGCGGCACCTCGTGAAATATGACCGCATTGCATGAGCCATGCAAGCAAAGGAGAAAAATCCAGCGTATTATCGGGAGTTATTTGATAGCCACGTGCGAGTGGGGTTACGCAACCATGAGATTCCGCCAATGCCTGCAACTGGATTGCCGCTTGCGCTTCATGAGACTGAATTTCATTCACGCCCAGCAAACCGGCTGCAGCGTCGAATAGCCGGCCCATGCTGGAAGTCAGCGGGCAATTCAGGTTGCGTTGCAGCATCGACACAACCGTTTTTGCCGCTAGCTGATTTGGAAAGCGCGATGAAATCTCATTTGCATAACCTAGCTGAAATAATACCGCCGCTGCCATGCGCCAGGGTTCCTGCGCCGCGCGATCCCCCCCGGGCATCGGAAGTTGCGCCAAATGGCCGAGACGCACAAAATCGCCTCCCTCGACATACAGCAATTCACCCCCCCATGGTGTCCCGTCCAATCCCAACCCTACGCCGTCCAATGCCAGACCGATTACTGGCTGATTGATTCCATGCTCGGCGCAAATGGCAGCGATATGCGCATGATGATGCTGAATGGCCATCGCAGGCACACCTCGCTTTTCTGCATAGGCAAGCGCAAATTGCGTGCTGTAAAAATCAGGATGGAGATCATGCGCGACGATTTCTGGTTCCACTCCGAGTATTTGGCACATCCGGAACGCAGTCTCCTCCATCCGAATACGTGCCTGAGGGGTATCGAGATCACCTATCAACGGTGAAATGTAGGCTTGCCGATGCCGTGTGACGCAGAGCGTGTTTTTCAACCAGGCGCCGCACGCAAGCACAGAAGGCACGTCAATCGGAAAAGTAATCGATTGATATATCCCATCCTTACTGGAAAAAAGTGCGTTACTCGCCATGAGGCGGCCAATCCTTCAGCTTCGACTTGGCTGCTTGCATACGTCGGTGACCCGCTTCGATCCACGCAAGCCATGCGGGCATACCCTCGCCTGTGACGGCCGAAAGCTGAATGACTTGCAGAGTGGGGTTGATCCGATGCGCATAGTCAATCGCTAACTCCAGATCGTAGGCCAGATAGGGCATCAGATCACATTTATTAAGTATCATGAGGTCGGCCGCACGAAACATATCCGGATATTTGAGCGGCTTGTCTTCGCCTTCGGTGATTGAAAGCACTACGACTTTGTGTGCCTCACCCAAATCAAAGCTAGCGGGGCAGACCAGATTACCGACATTCTCGATAAACAACAGGCTGCTCTCTTGCGGATTCAGTTGTTGCAACGCACGACCGACCATATCGGCATCCAGGTGACACCCTTTACCTGTATTGATCTGCAACGCCCGAGCGCCCGTAGCGCGAATACGGAGCGCATCATTTTCTGTTTGCTGGTCGCCTTCGATCACGTAGATGGGTTGGACTGCTGGTAAAGCGGCAATGGTTTGAACCAATAAGGTCGTCTTGCCCGAACCCGGGCTAGAGACGAGATTGAGCGCAAAAATACCATGCTCAGTCAAGTAGCGTCGATTTGCATCGGCATAATGATTATTTTTGGCAAGGATATCCCGTTCAATTTTGACTATGCGTGACTGGCGCATGCCGGGCACGTGTGTCTCTGCAACCCCCGAGCCGAAATCGATCAAGTCATGAGAATGAATGGGATGATTTGCGGATGCTGTCGAGCGTGCATCCGCAGTTTGATTGGCAGTTGCCCGATAAGGGGTCGTACCTTCTAGTTTGTGGCGTGGCTGCCGTCGTTTTCCACCAATGCGCATCACACCGCTACGACAACCGCAGGTCGTACACATCAGAGTGGCTCCTTTTATTCCACTTCAAGTTCTTTGACACGTAAATCATCACCGGACAATACCACTAACCCATAGCGACCGCATCGAAAACAAACATCATGCAGTGTCGTCATAGGCACCTCTTGCGCACACGAATGACACCAGCCTAGGCCGGAGATTTCCAGGATTTCCAGCCGAGCCTGCTGAGCGATGCTATCACGCGTTAGGATGTCGAAGCAAAAACGGAAAGCAGCTTGTTCCACGCAGGCTAGCTGGCCGATTTCCAACCACACTGTCTTGACACGGGCAAATGACTGCCGAAGCGCAGCTTCTTGGATAATCTGCATGACTTCCTCAGCTAAGGACATTTCATGCATTGCTAACGGGCTCGCTAGTTGGTCCAAAGATGAAACAGGCTGCCGATTAAGATATATGCAGCCTGTTCAGTTTTTTCCTCTAGCGAACCTGCTGCAATCTCAAAACTTAGCGATTTTTAGCAAAATCCACCAACTTCTGGAAACTAAACAAATAGTCCTGGTTCTTCAGCGGTGTATGACATTGCACACAATTCAGATCGTTGCTTTTCGGGGTTCCATCAGGGTTATAGACCGCAAATCCCCAGTCACCTGTCCTGTTATCGGATGAAAACGCTTTATCCCAATTGTTTCTTTTTTCCATAACGGCAACTGCCGCTAATTTTTCGATTTCAAAAAGGCCTTCTTTACCTGTAACAATTTTACCCTCAGCATCTTTCTTAGGTTCGTATATCTCCATGATCACCACTGAACCGGGAGCCGCCTCTTCGCCTTTTTTGTAACTCTCTACGGCGATTTCATTCGCATAGAATTTTGCAACCTGCGTCTGATTGGCCCGATTAGCGGTATCGTATTGCGTAAAGATTTGCTGATATCCCTCCGGATATTTGACAAAATCAGGGTCCCCTCCGGCAAGGGCATAAAAGGGTAACAATGCACTCATCAGGGTAACGAGCTTAAGTCTATATTTCATTTTTTCTCTCCTCACTTGTTGTATTTGATGTTACGTGATGATCGGAATTTTCCCAAACTAGTAAACTTGTTTATATGCTGCTTGAAGCTGCATTATATTCACAATCCTCGATTGTAAAGAAATCTTGTACGATGTCACTGGAAAATGCCTGCTTTTGCAGGCGAAAGGGGGTAGTGATCAGCCAATTTTCTTGAGTGCGCTTCGCGCCTGCCGATAATCGGGGTAAATACCTTCGACCACTTCCCAGAACGCTGCAGAATGATTCATCTCGATCAGATGAGCAAGCTCATGCGCAACCACATAATCTACGAGCGTAGCCGGCAACAGTATCAAACGCCAATTAAGACATACCGTCCCACTAGAGCTGCAGCTCCCCCAGCGGGTACGTGCATTGGATAACCTGAGCTTGGGCATAGGCACACCCAATTGGCTTGCGTACCCTATCACTCGCTCACGCATGTAAACCAACGCTTGCTCACGATACCAGGCCATCACAAATGGTTCAATCTGTTGAGGCGTTAATTGAATCTCTGCTGCGGGTTCCATTTTGTGAATTTGCTCGCTACGCGGCATCATCTGCAGGCTGTTCGATGCAGTCATCACCAACCGATAAGGCTCTCCCAATAACCAGAACTGGCTGTCCTGCTTCCATTCTGGATAAATGAATTTCTTCTCCTTCCATGCATCGAGCTTGCTAATCACCCAGGCGGCTTTACGACGCAGGACCTGTTCGATGCTGTTGGACGTAGCATGCAAAGGAACACGAACGATCAAACCGGCTCGATTGACGATCAGCCCTATAGTTTTCCGGTTACGTCGGATAAGGGTATAAGCCACTTCCTGGCCGACAAGGGTGATATTACACGTCTCACTTTTCTGTATCTTCGATGGGCTCATTGGCAATCGAACCGAATTGTCCAACAGGCTTTGTTTTCCCAAAGCGACTGATCCGCGCTACCTCAGACTCGATCCAGGCTTGGACGCGTTCGTTGAGCTCGCCAGGTTCCATACCAGCGGGATCAATCGGCTTTCCGATGCTGACGGTAATCGTCCCCGCATATTTGATGAACGAATTCTTTCCCCAGAATTCCCCGGCATTGTGTGCGACGGGCACGACCAGCGCGCCCGTATGAACGGCAAGCCACGCACCGCCGATGCGATATTTAACCGTCTGGCCAGGTGATACGCGCGTTCCTTCGGGAAAAATAACAATCCAGAAATTCTGCTGCAGTCTATCACGCCCCTGTTCGACGATCTGTTGCAGCGCAGCTTTTCCCGAACTGCGATCAATCGCTATCGGGTTGGTCATCGCTAATCCCCAACCAAAAAAAGGAATCCGTAGCAGCTCTTTCTTGAGCACCCATACCTGGGGGGGGAAAATTTGTTGCAACGCCAATGTTTCCCAAGCAGATTGGTGTTTCGACAGGATAATGCTCGGCCGATCCGGAATATTCTCAGCACCTATCACGCGGTAGCGCAGTCCGCAGATGACACGCAGTAGAAACAACATGATGCGCGTCCACCCATACGTCACCTGATAACGATAATGCGGCGGAAGCGGATAGCAAGCAAGCGTAAAGATTGCATAGGGAGGTGTGATAATGAGTTGCAACAATGTATAAAGCAGTGAACGGAATGCAGCGAGTATCATTTATTTTTCACGAGAGCATCAACGACGGAAGCCAGATCCGCATAAATTTGCGTTTCTTCCGGCAGTTCCCCATTCGCATGGGTCCTTTCCCCTTTGCCGGTCAATACCAAAATCGGAATTGCACCCACAGCCACTGCGGCTTGCAGATCACGCAATGAATCACCAATTGCCGGCACACCTTTGAGATCAGTGCTATAGCGCTGCATGATCTCTTGAAACATGCCGATCCCGGGTTTACGGCATTGACATTTATCCTGCTGGGTATGCGGGCAGAAAAAGAGTGCGTCCAGGCGGCCGCCTACCTGCTGCACCGCTTTGAACATCTTGTCATTGATCGCGTTGAAAGTGGCCATATCGAGCAGCCCGCGCCCGATACCCGATTGATTGGTCGCCACGATCACACGATAACCCGCGTGGGTAAGTTGTGAAATGGCTTCCAAGCTCCCCGGCAAGGGCTTCCATTCATCGGGTGATTTAATAAAAGTGCTGCTGCTTTCATTGATCACGCCGTTGTTATCGAGAATAACCAGTTTCATGTCAGCTCGCTAACCTGGAAATATCGGCAACCCGATTCATGGCCTGCTGCAATGCTTTTAACAATGCCAAACGATTGCTTCGCAGCAGTGCATCATCGGTATTCACCATGACATGATCGAAAAAAGTATCGATTGGCGCTTTTAACTCAGCAAGAATTTGCAAGGCGATCGTATAATCCTTCTCGAGGAAAGCTTCCTCTATTTTATCTTTTATCTCGATAAGCGCTTGGTACAGCGTCCGTTCAGCAGGCGCCTGCAGTCGCTCAGGCACGACTTCAGCCGGGATAGCTTCAGCCGCTTTCTTCAGAATATTGCTAACACGCTTGTTGGCAGCGGCAAGACTCTCCGCTTCAGGCATCGTAGCAAAAGTACGGACTGCAGCCAATCGTCTGGGAATATCATTCAGATGCTGCGGATGGAGTGCCAGCACCGCGTCCACTTCTTGCGCGCTATACCCTTGCTCGCGCAGGTTGCTGGCCAGCCGGTCATAAATGAATTCGATTAACTGATCGCTTACTTCAGCAGAAATCTGGGATCGAGCATTGCGATGCGTTAACCCTTTACCCGCTTCTTCTGCCTGGACGGAAGATTTAGCGGTTGCGGTTCGCTGCATCCATAGTTGCGCGATGCGTTCATCCTTAACAATTCCAATGGCCTGTTTTAGGAGCTGATTCAGTTCGAGTGGCAGGTCTTTTTCGATGAGTATGCGCACCACACCTAGTGCATGACGGCGTAGCGCAAAGGGGTCCTTATCGCCTGTCGGGACCTGACCGATGCCAAAAAGATTGATTAAGGTCTCTAGCTTATCAGCCAGCGCTACACAAACCCCTACCAGGTTACGCGGTAGCGCATCCCCTGCAAAACGGGGTTTATAGTGATCTTCTATCGCATAGGCAATGGTATCGCCGAGCCCTTCATGCAATGCATAGTAGCGTCCCATGACACCCTGTAACTCAGGGAACTCACCGACCATGCCGGTCAGCAAATCCGCTTTAGCTAATTGTGCTGCCTGTCCAGCCTGTTCAGCCAGAAGATTGCCCCCGAGCCATTGACCGATTTCATGGGCGATGGCACGCACATACTCGATCCGCAATCCCTGTGTACCAAGTTGGTGATGATAAACCACTTTATCCAGTCCAGGAATGCGTGCGGCCAGAGTATGTTTCAGATCCTGCTCGAAGAAAAATTTTGCATCGGCCAAACGTGATCGCACCACGCGTTCGTTCCCATCGACAACCAGATGTGCGTCTTGGGGGCAGATATTGGCCACGATCAAGAAAGTGTTGACCAACCTTCCCTCGTTATCCAGCAGAGGAAAATATTTCTGATTGGCTTTCATCGTCAAAATCAGGCATTCTTGCGGAACGCTGAGAAATTCTGGCGGAAACTTACCGACCAACACATTGGGATGCTCAACCAGTGCGGTAACCTCATCCAATAAGGCTTCATCCTGAATGAGCTGCAAATTTTCTTTCGCTGCAGCAGTACTCAACTGTTGCATAATTCGCGCACGGCGTTCTACGAAGCTCGCAATCACGGCACCTTCCGTTTCCAGTTGTTGCGCGTAACTTTCCGTATCCCTGATTATGATAGGATGA
Organism: Nitrosomonas nitrosa; assembly: GCF_003051105.1. Classification (GTDB taxonomy): domain Bacteria; phylum Pseudomonadota; class Gammaproteobacteria; order Burkholderiales; family Nitrosomonadaceae; genus Nitrosomonas; species Nitrosomonas nitrosa. Next base: position 68,261 of record NZ_QAOO01000007.1, read on the forward strand.
ATGCTAGCCTCAAAGCGGTGTCCCTGCGTCACTTTGCTCGAGGTTAGGCCAAGCACGCTGACAGGTACGATTTCGCTACCGTGCAGCGCTACCAGTCCATGTGCGGGGCGGATAAAATGGACACTATTCCACCCATCCGCCAATTGATAGCTCATCACTTTAGGGATAGGTAAATCTGCAATGGCATCATCGAGCGCTTTCTGCAACCCCGCTGCCAATGCGATTCCTGGTACCTTACGTTCCAGAAAAAGCGTCTCGGTTTTGCCTTCTTTCACGCGACCTAGCTGTGAAACGACAAACGCCTCTACCCCAACGCTGCTCAGTTTTTTGACTAAAGCTGGCGTAGCTCGTCCTTCACTGTCCAACCCAACCGAGACAGGCATCAGCTTGGTCGTCGCCAACTGGTCGGATGCCTGCGCCAATACTTGCGTAATATGAGCCGCCAATCTGCGCGGTGTTGCAAAAACAGTCATCACGGCATCTGATTGTAGAAGATGTTGCTGTTTTAAACCATTCATCAGTGATTCCGCAAAATGCATACCCAGTTTATTCAACGATTTGGGTGGCAATTCCTCGACCAATAACTCAATCAACAGATTTTTTGTCGTCATCGCTTACCCCACCTTTTTGGGGAGTTGTGCTACCCACTCACGGGGAGCTAGGGGAAAGGGCGGATCCAAACGTTCACGGCTATCATAGTAAGCTTGCGCGACGCGCCGTGCTAAATTACGGATACGCGTAATATAGGCTGCACGTTCGGTCACCGAGATTGCCCCGCGCGCATCCAATAAGTTGAAAGTATGCGCCGCTTTCAGCACCTGCTCATACGCGGGTAATGGCAATTGTCTCTCCATCAACGCGTTAGCCTGCTCTTCATGCTTGCTGAAAGCCAAAAATAGAAATTCAGTATCGCTGCATTCAAAATTGTAAATCGACTGCTCGACTTCATTCTGGTGGTAGACATCGCCGTAAGTCAGCCCTTCTGTCCAGGTCAAATCGAATACGTTTTCCACGCCCTGCAGGTACATGGCGAGCCGTTCCAATCCATAGGTAATTTCGCCGGTAATCGGCCTGCAAGGAATGCCGCCGACCTGTTGGAAATAAGTAAACTGGGTGACTTCCATGCCATTCAACCAGACTTCCCAGCCAAGTCCCCAGGCACCAAGCGTCGGATTCTCCCAATCATCTTCCACCAATCGGACATCATTTTGTTGCAAATCAAGCCCCAATGTCTGCAAAGAACCAAAGTACAAATCCAGGATAGCCTGCGGCGCAGGTTTCAGCACGACCTGATATTGATAATAATGTTGCAGCCGATTCGGATTGTCACCATAGCGACCGTCCTTGGGGCGGCGTGATGGCTGCACGTAGGCCGCGCGCCACGGTTCTGGACCCAAGGCGCGAAGAAATGTGGCCGTATGGCTGGTACCCGCACCCACCTCCATGTCATACGGTTGTAACAAAGCGCAACCTTGGCTGCTCCAGTATTGCTGGAGGGTCAATATCATTTCCTGGAATGTGGGCTTAGGCATGAAAGAATCGTTGAAAAATCGGTTTTGATCGAAGTCGCAATTCTACAGGGTTTTACGCTTGCCATAAAAGACTGAAGCCATGCCAGCCATCAGCACTAGCCCTGCAAATCCCAATATCAAGGCATTGCCGAGGAATACATAGAGGGTGGCACCTTGATAACCCTGCGCTTCCCCATGCAAACCGCCGGTCGTGAACATCTCCAGTTTCTGCAGAACACGTCCTTTTTGATCGATAATTGCGGTCACACCGGTGTTCGTTGCGCGCAGCATGTAACGGCCTGTTTCCAATGCGCGCATTTGTGATATTTGCAAATGCTGCCAGGGGCCGATAGAACGTCCAAACCAAGCATCATTGCTGACATTGACCAATAAGGATGCTGCGGGAAGCGGCAAGATAATCTCTTCCCCGAATACATCTTCGTAACAAATATTGATTGCGACCCGTTGTCCCGCAAGTTGCAAAGGGGGTTGGTCTAACGCACCACGCGAAAAATCTGATAAGGGGATGTTCAATACCTGAATGATCCAGCCAAATACCGGCTTGAGCGGAATATATTCACCAAAGGGTACCAAATGGTGTTTGCGATAGCGTTGCTCAGGAGACTTGCCAAGACTGAACATCGTATTGTAGTACTGTTGCCTGCTCGACGAGACCGATTCCGCCATGCCGATCAGCACATCCCCCTCATTGCCGATGGCATGCGCAGCGAGACCCGCTAAATAATCATTCGGTACATCGTCGTGAAACAGGGGTATCGATATTTCCGGCGTGACGATAAGCCGGCTGTCACTTTCCTGGATAAGCTTTGCATAGATATCCATCGTCGTGAGGATGTGATCCTCCCGCCATTTCATATCCTGCGGAATATTTCCCTGCAATAAGCTGATCGTTACCGGGTCACCCTCGGGCTGGGTCCAGTTTATCCACTGCAATCCCAGACCCAGCGCCCATAACAAACCTAGCGGGGATAATCCCTGCCAGGTCTGCTTCAACTTTCGCTGCTCGAACCAGACACATAGCCATGCAGCGCTCAGTACGAGCAGCCATGAAACCCCATAAACCCCCACCAGCGGAGCAAAGCCTGTGAGCATGCCATAGGGCGCTTGCGAATATCCCAGTGCCAGCCAAGGAAACCCGGTAAATAAGGTCCCTCGCCCCCACTCCGCAAACATCCATAGTGAAGCCACCCAACATGGCCAGAGCGCTGGCGCCATCGCCCGCCATTTTATCGAGAGCCATCCGGTCAATGCAGGAAAAAGGGAGAGATAGGCACACAATAATAGCAACGCAACGACTGCCATCGGCATCGGCATGTCACCGAAATCGTGCAGGCTGACGTAAATCCAGGTAACGCCCGCTCCAAACAAGCCCATGCCAAAAGAAAACCCTAGTTTGGCAGCCTGTCCGGCTCGGATGCTGTTACGCCACAGAAAGAGCAATGCAGCAAGCGTAATAAATGGAATAGGAAAAAGGTAGAACGGTGCAAAACCCAAAACAGTGAGTGCACCGAGCATTAAAGCCAAGAGTGTTTTGGAGCGGATGATGCGATTCAAATTGAGCTATAAATTGAACGATTGAAAATAATTGATCGGGCAGGTAAGTAAAAAGTTACGGCTCAACCAGCGCCATGATCAGCTTAAAATGCAGGTAAAACAACGCCAGTACAATCAAGATATAGGCAATAAACAAAACGGGGCGCGCTTTAAAATTATCCAGCATCGTTTTGTTTTTTCCTTCTCTCTTGAGACGCGCATATTCTGCTCTGGCTCGCAACGAACGTGCTTCCTGGTAAGTATCCAACAATTGCTTGGCTTGCTGGAATTGCCGCTCATCCCTCACCCAAATAGCGGGCATCGATATCCCCCAGTTTCCAGCCGATGTCTCATAATAATCAATATGATGATCAGTCAATAAAGCGCGCACCTCCTCGGCTTCATCGTCCGGAACGTTTCTGAGCTTAAATAAAATTTTTGACATGGGTAGGATAATAGCTGTTGTCACGCCGTTTTGTAATGAAAATTACGTTACGATGCTATGATTATGACCATTCTGATGTCAAGTTAAAGGACATGGCGCAAAATGGATTGTTTTCGGATTAAGTTCGCTCAATGAAAAAAACTATTTTAATCACTGGTTGCTCCAGCGGAATCGGCTATTGTACCGCTCATGCTTTGCATAAACGGGGATATCGCGTCTTTGCTACCGCGCGGCGGCAGCAAAGTGTCGAAATGTTGCTCAGTGAAGGATTGGAAAGCCTACGGTTGGATCTGGATGACTCCGCTTCGATTCAGCAAGCCTTTCAGGACATTATGCATCGTACCGGTGGAGAATTGTACGCACTGTTCAATAATGGTGCCTATGGCTTACCAGGCGCAGTTGAAGATTTGAGCCGGGAAGCCTTACGCGCACAATTTGAAACCAATGTCCTCGGCTGGCTGGAATTGACCAATCTCGTTTTGCCGATCATGCGGAAACAAGGATACGGGCGTATTATCCAGAACAGTTCCGTTCTTGGGTTTGCTGCGATGCCATTCCGCGGCGCCTACAATGCATCCAAGTACGCGATCGAAGGCTTGAGTGATACGCTGCGCCTTGAATTGATGGATAGTCAAATATTTATCAGCCTGATCGAACCCGGCCCGATTGCCACGCAATTCCGCGCCAATGCACTCAAAGCGTTACAAAAATACATCAATGTAGAAAACAGCGCCCATCGTGACAAGTATCTGGCCGTATTGAACCGATTGAACAAACCGGGTCCTGCTGTCCCATTCACGCTCCCGCCAGAAGCCGTGCTCAAGCGAGTCATCCATGCCCTCGAAGCACGCAAACCTCAACCACGTTACTACGTGACCTTTCCCACCTATCTATTTGGCTTCCTCAAACGATTCTTGAGCGTTCGCTTATTGGATCGGCTACTTGCCAAGGCAGGCAATAACAATTGAACCTGGATTCCTTAAAGGAATCCAGGTTAAACCAAAGCAAAAAAAAACGCCCCTACTAACAAGCAGAGGGGCGCAAAGGCTTCGTCACAAAATCATTGTTTTCTCAATGACCCTGTTCAGAACGAAGAGAAAAACAACTAAACAACTCATCAAATTGAATACATAACACAACATACCACTACAAACGACTACCAGGAGATAATCTCTAAAAATATTAAATTCTTCTTTTCTCCTTCAAACATCATTAGAAACCAATTCCAAGATAAGCACCCGCAGTGAGTCCACTCACATTGATGCCATCTGTCTTGCCAAACGTTTCATGATAGCGGGCATCAACTCCCACATAAAACTCTTTCCAGATTCGATAATCTGCACCGGCAGCAAACATCATTCCAGGAAACACATAAGTGATCGATTCTGTTGCAGGACTGACCACGTGCACTGCAAAACCTGCCGGTATAATCCAAGGCCTAAAATCACTGCCTTCCATGAACTTAATTTTGGGTGCAGCAGACACCGTAAACTGAGTCACCGTTACGCCGAGCGGATTAAAAGCCCCGCCCGCCAATTGAGAAGGGGCATTAGCCAGCGCGTTACCTTGCGCCCTGCCAAACTTTTTGTATTCAAACATCAATTCGGCAAAAACGCTTGTTTTAGGCAACATTCCCCACACATCCCTTGTGAGATTCCAATCGAACCCTGCGCCAATATACCAGCCATCATTGTCACCCGCCTCCTGAGCGCCGAGCGGTACGACATTGCTCTGCAAAGAAGAACCATTACGCCCTTGCAAATTGTGCGCATAGCCACCTCGGAAAAATAACAACCGTTCTCTGCGAGCCATTTCCCGGTAGATTTCTTCATGCTTTACCTTTATCTCTTTTACTTCTTGTTCTTCTCGAGCAACTTCTTCTTTTACTTTTCGGATCTCTTGTTCGTCCTGAACAGTTCTCTCTTTCACATGATCGAGCTCTTGCCGAATCGCTTTTAATTGATTTTCGAGTACCTTGATTTGTTGCTCCAAAGCGTGCGTCTTTGCGCTACTTTGGGCAAATGTTTGTGAGGAAACCACTAAACTGCTCATAGCAAATAAACCTGCGATTGCATTCGTTATTAAACGCATTTTGTGACAAAAGTGATACATTCCGCGCTCCTTTTGTATTTTTATTTAACAGATGATGCGTTGTTATGATAATAAAAAAATAGGGCAATTTGAACTTTGATCTAAATCAAGTTTTCTGTAATCAATACCCAATAAACTTATGATCCACTGGCTCGCTCCCAATGATGAGTATTTTCCCCCTCTGGAAAGAGCGCTCGATGCACCGAACGGCTTGCTTGCCGCAGGAGGTGATCTTTCACCGCAGCGTCTTTTGAATGCGTATCGTGCCGGCATTTTTCCTTGGTTCAATCAAGGTGAGCCTATACTATGGTGGAGTCCCAATCCACGTATGGTGCTATTTCCAAAAGAATTAACAATAGCGCGTTCGCTACACAAAACATTGAAGAAACATCATTATGAAATCCGCACCGATAGCGTTTTTACTTCTGTCATGCAAGCATGTGCTGCGCCCCGCAAAGCACAATCGGGCACATGGATTCATCCAGAAATGATTTTGGCCTATACTGCGCTCCATGAACGTGGCATTGCTCACTCAGTTGAAACGTGGATCGATGGAGAGCTGGCAGGAGGACTCTATGGCATTGCAATTGGAAAAATGTTTTTTGGCGAATCGATGTTTTCCCGTGTCACGGATGCTTCTAAAATTGCCTTTGTGCATTTGGTTAAGCAATTGGAATGCTGGAATTTTGGCATGATTGACTGTCAGATGAAAACAAAGCACCTTGCCTCGTTCGGTGCCAGAGAAATTCCTCGGGCAGATTTCGCTCAAATACTAAACAACCTTGTCAACAAACCCGAAATAGCCAGAAAATGGCATTTTGATTATGTTTATCCGGATTGATATGATGAGATTTCATACTACCGAATTATATCCGTGCAGCTACTTGCCCAGTAAACTTGCCCGCTCTCAAATCGCCATACCTGATCACCTGATCGATACACCGACCTACGCGCAATTGATCAGAAAAGGATTCCGCCGCAGTGGCAGCTTTGTTTATCGCCCAAACTGCGAGCAGTGCGAGGCCTGTATACCCGTACGTATCATCGTCGATCAGTTTAAGGCCAACCGTGCACAGCGTAGAGTTTGGAAACGGCATCAGCATCTAGCAGCTACCCAGCATCAATTGCACTATCACCCCGATCACTACCGACTGTACCGGCGCTATCAGGCAAAACGGCATGCTCATGGTGGCATGGATTACGATAACCGCGACCAATACAGTAACTTTTTGCTGCAAAGCAATGTCGACTCTCGCCTGATAACCTTCCATGAACACCATCATCTTCGGATGATCAGCATTATCGACCAGCTACCGGATGGTCTCTCTTCGGTCTATACTTTTTTCGACCCGGATGTGTTGAATGCCAGTTTTGGCACTTACAACATCTTGTGGCAGATAGAGCAGTGCCGCATCAATCAACTGCCCTATCTTTATTTGGGCTATTGGATAGGAGAGAACCGAAAAATGTGCTACAAGGCCAATTTTCAGCCCCTGCAAAGCCTGGTCAATGGACAGTGGCAAGCCTTTAACCAGCATTCATCCTCTTGATCAAGATACTGCGAGTTAACTAATACACACCATCTGCTGTTCAGGATAAAATAGTTGCCGATGCTATACCGCCTCGTTCGACCATTTCTGTTTTCACTTGACCCCGAAACCGCGCATAGCGCTTCTCTCGGGGGTTTACGATTTTTGGAGAAGCTTGGGTTACTTCCAAATTACGTATATCCCTGCCAAGCGCGCAGGGTGATGGGGTTGGATTTTCCCAATCCAGTCGGGTTGGCAGCCGGATTGGATAAAAATGGCGCTTATATCGATCCGTTGGCAAAACTAGGATTTGGTTTTATAGAGGTTGGCACGGTCACACCCCGTCCACAGCCGGGTAATCCCCGCCCACGTTTGTTTCGTCTACCACAAGCTAATGCCATTATCAACCGCATGGGATTCAACAATGATGGCATCGATCAATTGATCGTCAATATTAGGAACAGCCATTTCCAGGGCATATTGGGCATCAATATCGGTAAAAATTTTGATACCCCCGTAGAAAAAGCGGTCGAAGATTATTTGATTTGTTTTCATAAAGCTTATCGATACGCAAGCTATATTACTCTCAACATATCTTCTCCCAATACCCGAGACTTGAGACGATTGCAGAATGCTGCCGCGTTAGATCAACTTTTAGAAACACTGAAAACTGCGCAAACCCAACTAAGCGATCAGCATGGTAAATACACGCCGCTCGTGGTTAAGATCGCACCTGATCTAGAATGCGTACAGCTAGAAGCTATTGCCGCACTCTTGCTGAAGCATCGCATCGATGGCGTCATTGCCACCAATACGACTATTGCACGTCAGGATGTGGCACACTTGCCGCATGCTGACGAAACAGGTGGTCTAAGCGGCACCCCGCTTAAGTCACCCAGCACGCGGATCATTAAGAATTTGCATGCTTTGTTAGCGGGTGCACTGCCTATTATCGGCGTCGGTGGTATCCTATCTGCAGAAGATGCAAAAGAAAAAGTAGATGCTGGCGCAAGCTTGATTCAAATCTATACTGGCCTGATATACCAAGGCCCTAGCCTGATTAGGCAATCCATCAAAACCATTTGCACGCCCTCGTCACGATGACTGATAAAAGTAAATTAATCGAACAGATCGATGCAATTCTGCCACAGACACAATGCGGTCAATGTGGCTATTCCGGTTGTCTGCCTTATGCAACGGCCATTGCTGAGGGGAACGCCGATATCAATCAATGTCCCCCTGGAGATGCAGAAGGTATCCGGAAGCTTGCGGCATTATTAGGCGTTGCATTTAAGCCTTTAAACACATTGCATGGCGTGCCCAAGCCCAAATCGGTCGCATTTATCAATGAGGAACAATGCATAGGCTGTACGTTTTGCCTACAGGCATGTCCTGTCGATGCGATTGTCGGCGCAGCCAAACAAATGCATACCATCCTGGCTGCTGAGTGCACGGGATGCGAGCGATGTGTCGCACCTTGCCCGGTTGATTGCATCAGTATGATTCCAGCTGCACCCTATCCTGCAGACGATGCTCAGGAGATGAAACAAAAAGCGGCCGATCGTGCACGCATCCGCCATCAATCCAGATTACAAAGGTTGGCACGCGAGAAACAGCAGCAAACCCAGAAACTTGCTCAAAAATCCCAAGTAGTCGATGATTTCGCCTCAGAAACCGGGAAAGCTGATCTGAAAAAAACAGCGATTCAAGCAGCCATGGCGCGTGTACTAGCAACGCGCACAGAAACTTCCGATCGGCAATAAACGTTCACAACCATGAATGCCGCCAAACGTTACGAAATTTTTACCCGCTTCAGAGCAGCCAATCCCCACCCAACAACCGAGCTCGAATACAACACACCATTCGAGCTACTGGTGGCAGTCATACTTTCTGCGCAAGCTACAGACAAAAGTGTCAATCTAGCAACCAGAAAATTATTCGCATTGGCCAATACACCTGAACAAATAATTGCATTGGGTGAAACAGGCTTAAGCAATCTGGTTCAACGTATTGGCTTATATCGAACAAAAACGAAAAATATCCTGGCTACTTGCCAACTACTTATCCAAAATCATCATAGCCAAGTACCAAGAACGCGCGAGGAACTGGAGAAACTGCCAGGGGTAGGCCGCAAAACAGCTAACGTGATTTTGAATACGGCCTTCGGTGAAGCGACTATCGCGGTAGATACACACATTTTCCGAGTAGCCAACCGTACAGGTATCGCTCCGGGCAAGAACGTGCTTGAAGTAGAACGCAAACTCATGAAAGTTGTTCCCACAGCATTCCGTCATGATGCGCACCACTGGCTGATTTTACATGGGCGATATATTTGTAAAGCTAGAAAACCTTTGTGTAGTCATTGTTGTATCAATGATTTATGTGAGTATAAACATAAGAATTTTGAAAATACCCTGTTAATCCCATCAAGTTCTGCCAATGTTTAATCCATCAAGAACACAGGTCCGCCAATTATTCTTCGACACATGGCGCAAATACCACCGACAGGAAATCTTATCTGGAATAGAAACGATCGCGCTGGAGGTCATTTTATTACACCCAGAATACCAGGGCATACTTGATGATGAAGAACGTTATCGCGATAAAGATTATTTCCCTGAAATGGGCGAAACCAACCCTTTCCTTCACATGAGCATGCACGTTGCAATCAAAGAGCAATTATCTATCGATCAGCCCATTGGGATTCGCCAGAAATTCGAAAATCTCCGAGCAAAAACGGGTGACGAGCATAGCGCCACCCACATAATCATTGAATGTCTAGCCGAGATGCTTTGGCAATCCCAGCGTCATCAGACTCCCCCAGATGCGCAGATCTACTTCGACTGCCTAGCTAAAGTAGAAGAATCATTGAAGTAGAATGATCGTTGGATGCGATAAAAAAACGGAATGTATGAAGGCATACATTCCGTTTTTATTTTTTCTTATTCTATAAAAAACCGGTCAAATTATGATCAACCCGATCACAAACTCCTTACCGCTTTACATATAAGCCAGATTGGCTGGAGTAATAAAAAGCCAAATTCTCGATATCTGCCTCACTCAGTGCTGCAGCCATACCAGCCATAATGGGGTCTTTACGCTCGCCCGTTTTATAATCCTTGAGGGCTTTCTCGATATATGTTCTAGGTTGACCAGCAATCTTCGGAAAATTAGGTACTGGGCTATTTCCATCCGGTCCATGACAGGATGCACAAACTTCATCAGCTTTTCTTTTACCGGCTTCAATATCGGCAGCAATACTTTGTCCGGCAAAGAAAAACACCACACCGCTCACTGCGGCAACAACATATTTCTTCATGATCTAATCCTTGCGTTAATGGAAAAAATTAATTGTCGGCATTAGCATAATAAGCTGCCAAATCCTCGATATCCTCATCCGAAAGCGTTGCCGCAACTGCGGTCATGCTAGGATGGTTACGCTCACCTGATCTATAGTCTTTTAACGCTTTGGCTAAATACGCCGCATGTTGACCACCAAGTTTTGGTACATGGTAGACGATAGGATATGCAGTTTTATAACCTTCAATTCCATGGCAACCTATACACATGGAAACTTTATCTTTGGCTGCTTCAGCATTGCCGGCTGCTTGTACTGCACCCGAAAAGGCCAAAATCATGCCGGTAGCAAGTAATAGTTTAACGGCTACTGACTTTTTCACTTTGTGCGTTCTCCTCTCAAAAAGATGAACTTTAAACGATGAGTGATGTTAAGTCAATGAATATAATAGCAATCTCCCTATTGCGGATAGGGAAATTATCCGCAGAATTTGTCCCTCTAGCGTTCTGATGCTGATTGCTTGGCTTCCAATTCCTCCCAGCGCACAAAACATTTTGCCAGCTCTTCTTGCAAGATTGAAAAACGGTGCTGTAATGCTCTGGCTTCCTCTGGTCCATTACGATAGATGGCCGGATCACTCAATCGTGTCGAGAGGGTTGATTGCTCCTGCTCAAGCTGATCAATTTTTTCTGGCAATGCAGCCAGTTCTCGCGCTTCTTGATAGCTCAGCTTGGAGCGGGATGGAGATTTGATTTTCTTATCCTGAGCAACAGCAATGGATTTTGCCTTGCTCGTTATCTGAGAGGCTGTTTGCGTTGCCTGCTTACTCTGCATCCAGTCCGCATATCCTCCGACATATTCTACCAACCGACCATTTCCCTCAAAAGCAATTACTTGAGTTACGATATTATCGAGAAATGCACGGTCATGACTGACCAGAAACAAGGTGCCCTGATAATTCTGCAGCCATTGTTCTAACAATTCGAGTGTATCAATATCAAGATCGTTGGTCGGTTCATCCAGCACCAGCACATTTGCGGGGCGCGTAAACAAGCGTGCCAGCAGTAGCCTGTTTCGTTCTCCGCCCGACAATGATTTAACCGGCGAACGTGCACGCAGCGGTGCAAACAAAAAATCTTCTAAATAGCTGATAACATGCTTGCGTACGCCATTGACCTCGACAAAATCGGAACCTTGACTGATGGACTCTACCAAGGTCAGTTCATCGTTCAACTGATCCCGCATTTGATCGAAATAAGCGACCGCGAGCTTCGTTCCTTGACGGATACTGCCCTCATCAGGCGTCAGCTCTCCCAAAATTAGTTTTAGCAGTGTTGATTTACCAGCTCCATTTGGGCCAAGTAGCCCAATGCGATCTCCTCGCATGATCCTGCATGAAAAATCATTGATCACGCATTTGTCACCGAAACGCTTACTCACATGTTCAAGTTCTGCTATCAGTTGCCCCGAGCGTGCACCAACCTCAATATTAAAATTAACAGAACCCATACGGTCACGTCTTGCCGCACGCTCCAAACGCAGCGCTTCCAGCCGCCTCACTCGCCCCTCATTACGCGTGCGCCTGGCTTGAACACCTTTACGTATCCAGATTTCTTCTTGCGTTAGCACTTTATCGAATTTCTGCTGGTGCACGGCCTCAGTCTCGAGCATTTCAGTTTTTCTTTGCTGATATGCTGCAAAATTTCCAGAAAAACTCTCCAAACTGCCACGATCCAACTCGATAATTCGGGTAGCAACATTGTCCAGGAAGCGCCGGTCGTGCGTGATGAAGATAACGCTCCCGGAAAAATCTTTAAGCAAGCCTTCCAGCCATTCGATTGAAGCAAAATCCAAATGATTGGTTGGTTCATCCAGCAATAAAACATCCGGCATAATCACTAAAGCACGGGCAAGTGCAACACGCTTGCGTACACCCCCAGATAAGCTTCCAATGAGGGCATCCTCAGGTAGCTTTAGACGATCTATCACCGCCTCGACTCGACTCTGTATACGCCAGCCGTCTTGCGCCTCCAAAATATTTTGCATTTCTTGTAAATGTTCGAGCAATACTTGCGTATTTTTTCCACTATTACTCAATTTCTGAGAAATCCGATGATATTCAAGCAATGCTTGGCTCAGATTGCCTAGCCCGCTGGCAATCTCTTCAAATACTGTGTTGCCATCTACAAATTGAGGTTCCTGGGATACATAAGCTAATTTCAAGGCAGGCGCATGCCAAAGAATGCCATCATCAAGTTCGATCTCTCCAGCAATTGCACGCAATAGACTCGATTTACCGGTTCCATTACGACCGATTAGACCGATACGCTCGCCTGGATCGAGCTGTAAGTTCACGCGATCGAGTAACAGATGGTGACCGAATGCTAGACAGGCATTCTCGAGTGTTATGAGGGGCATGAGAAACCGGATGTGTTGATTGACAGAAAATAAAGCGAGCCATTCTTACATGAATAGCAATGCACGGCAAAATAATTCGCTACGATGATCCGTAACGAATTATTTTGTTGAAAGCTAAAGAAATGGAGCCCGAGGGCTCCATTCATTACTCAGCTGATGTCACGTTGATCTTCTTGGGTTGCACAGATTCTCGTTTAGGAATCGTGATTTCCAGCACACCATGTTTAGAAACGGCCGATATTGCTTCCGGATTTGCTGTATCGGGTAGGCTAAAGCGGCGATAAAATGAACCAAAGGTTCTTTCTACTCGCTTATATCCCTCTTTTTCTGTTTTCGCCTCGGTTTTTTTCTCACCTTTGATCGTCAATACGCCATTTTCCATGCTAATATCGATTTCTTCTGGCTTAACTCCAGCCAAATCGGCATACAAAACAAACTTATCGGGCTCTTCTTTGATATCAACTGCCGGCGCCCACTCCGCAGTCGCTGAAGAACCTTCTCGGACTACATCGCCTCGCATTTGTTCCAATTCTTTTTGAAGTTGGGTTAACAAACCCCAAGGTTCATATCGTGTAATTGCCATAACTACCTCCATGTTAAATAATAGGCTTCTCTTGAGTACAACCTCATGAGGAAACCTTTATAACTTCTCCTCAGGAAAACCCTTCGATTAAGTGGTAAAGGATTATGGCAGTAATATAGGATCACTGATCCTGTTTTCAACTTATATTCAATAAAAACTTATAGTGATCGATTGAATAAAGAGCTCATATGATCATGCACAGCGCTCAGGGCACTAATTGATAGAAAATCTGGTCTATTTCTAAAAAGACCTGTCATAAAGCGTTATGATGCGAATAAAGTATCAATATGTTGTAGCGATTCAAGCATAATTTTTCAGCCACTATGGAGAATTACCGATGTTCAAAAAACCTCGTACCAACCGTGTATTATCCATTCCCCTATTTATTCTGGGTGGCTTACTCATCTTATTTGCACCCGAGAATGCATGGATCGGGACGATCCTTCTAGGCCTTGGCCTGGGTGTGGAAATTGTCGCATTGATAGTCAATCACCGTAAATAAAGCTCGATGTCATTATTCTATGTTCAAGTAATCGAAGCCCTGGACACACGGGAACAATTACTGCCCTATCCCAACCAGTCTCCGATGACGACCCTCGCTCCGTCTAATCTCCAGTCCCTTCCTGATCATTGCTGCTTCAAAATCACAAAAGCGCTCTGCCGTCATTCCGCATTTTTTCCATAACCCCTGCAAATAGGCGAGCACATCATCAGGATCACCGTTCCAGTTATCCGGAAAATAACCGAGTATCTGCGCCGCCTTAAGCGCAAGGGGTGACAGCGGGGGATTTGCTTTTATCCATCTCCCACGTAGCTCTCGTAAAAAAATATTGACTGTTACCTTACCCACTCCCTTGCCTAGATCCATGATACGTTGCTCTAGATCCCGATCATCTGTAGCTGCAGCATGTAGCTCATTAAGATTGCCTGCATAGTCCTTTAGTAAAGCATGATTGACATCAAGTAGCTTGGTCGCAGTTTTATAGTCATATCGTACATAGCCTCCTTGATCTAGCAAACTGACCAACTTGTCCCAGCCCCTCTCAATCATCCGTTTTGGTGTGAGTATGTCATTCTTCGCAAATACATGCCAAGTACGCGTAGCAACACTTCCAGAAATAGGCGCACCATAAAGTAAAGACGCAACAAACCATTTGTAAACTTCATGGGTGTTTAAGCTATCTAAATTGATTCCAAGCTTCGCAGCATAGCTTCCTCCCATTTGAGTCACCAAGGCCGGTGGGGATAAATGATTGCTCATTTCATGAGCTCTCTTGATTCAGCATCAATTACTTTGAGATAGATATCACTTTTTTCTATTTGCTTGTAGATGCACCATAAAAGCAATATTCTTTTCATACCTTGATCCGCTGGTCAGTGATCGAAACTGATTGGTTATTTGCACAGAGAGGAAATAACATGAAATATTACCGTGAATCTTATCTAGGAAATGCCGACCGCCCTCGTTTCTTCCCTCAGATAGCGCTTATTGCGCTAATGATTGCACTTTTCGCCTGTTTCATCCAGACAACCCGCGCCGAGGATAACACTTCATCAATTAATAAGGAGAAGACAATGGCACTCACCCTGACATCCCCTTCTTTCACTCATGATGGTATGATTCCGACCCTATATACCTGTGATGGCCAAGATATTTCCCCGGCACTTTCCTGGTCGGGAGTTCCCGATCATGCTAAAAGCCTGGTACTGATTGTCGATGATCCCGACGCTCCCGACCCTAATGCACCTAAAATGACATGGGTGCACTGGGTTCTTTATAACATTCCTGCACACGTCAACGAATTGCCCGAAAACATCGCAGGAAACAAACTACCAACGGGTACCTTACAGGGTATTAACGATTGGAAGCGTACTGGATATGGTGGACCTTGCCCCCCATTGGTGTGCACCGCTATTTCCACAAATTATATGCTCTGGATGTTGTCTTACCTGATTTAAAACATCCGACCAAATCTGAGCTTGAAGCTGCTATGCAAGGCCACATTATTACACAAACAGAATTAATCGGACGTTATCACCGCCATTCGCAGGAAACCGATTAATTTATATAGCGCACCTTATACAGACTATGCTGCTTATCTTTCCGAAAAAGCGCATAAATAATCTATAAGAATAATGCTCTGCGCCTTGCTCCACCGATACCCTACTCATGCTGACATCGTGCTTCTTATGAATAGGGTATTGTCAATTTTCCCTAATCAATGTACCCACCCCTTCATCTGTCAGAATTTCCAATAACAATGCATGTACTACGCGCCCATCGATGATATGGCAAGACTTAACACCATTTTTTACCGCATCCAATGCTGAGCTAATCTTGGGTAACATCCCGCCGGAAATAGTCCCATCTGCAAACAGCTCATCGACCCGACTTGCTGTCAACCCTGTTAATAAATTACCATGTTTATCGAGCACACCAGGCGTGTTAGTCAGGAGTATTAATTTTTCAGCCCTCAGAATTTCAGCTAGCTTGCCAGCAACCAAATCCGCATTGATGTTGTATGACTGACCATCTTCACCCACACCGATTGGCGCTATCACCGGAATAAAATCACGTGTATCGAGCAATGCTATCAGCGAGGGGTCTATTCGCTCAATTTCACCTACTTGACCGATATTGATCCATTCCCCCGCCCTCTCTTTATCTTGTATGAGCATTTTCCTAGCTCGAATAAATGCACCATCTTTGCCAGTCAGGCCAACAGCCTGACCACCATGACGGTTAATAAGATTTACGATATCCTTATTCACCAGCCCGCCCAGCACCATCTCGACGACATCCATGGTTTCAGCATCAGTAACGCGCATTCCTTGAATAAAAACCCCTTCTTTCCCTACGCGCTTTAACATCCGATCTATCTGCGGTCCACCACCATGCACGATCACAGGGTTCATACCAACGAGCTTCAATAAAACGACATCACGAGCAAAACCCTGTTTGAGCTCTTCTTCTATCATTGCATTCCCCCCATATTTGATTACGATGGTTTTATTGTGGAAACGCCGGATATAGGGAAGTGCCTCAGCGAGGATTTTAGCTTTTTCTTTTGCAGTAGAAGGAGATAGCGTCATTTTTATCTAAATGTGAACAGTTTAAATTAAATATTTCCAGCAATATCAAGTTATGATTGCCAATTAGTCAATATTAGGCTGATTTACACTTCTTTCGTACCAAATTATTGGTGATACGATTCCGTTTCAACGCTATTTTACTGTAAGATCAAAAATGAATTTACTCATACCAAAAATGAAACGCATGAAATATAAAAATCTTTTGTTACTTGTATTGCCTTTTCTTATCCTATCTGGATGCGTGCCGCTTGCTGTAACCGGTGTGGGTGTCGGTGCTGGGACGGGAGCACTCATGAGCGAGGATCGCCGCACCACAGGAATTTTTATTGAAGATCAAGCGATTGAACTTAAAACAAGCAGGCGGATCCACGAACAACTCGAACGCAATGTTCGTATCAATGTCACCAGTTTTAATCGCAATGTGCTCTTGACAGGAGAAGCTCCCAATGAATCCATGAAGATGGAAGCCGAGAAGCTCGCTATGAGCATCGATAATGTTCGTAATGTTTTCAATGAAATTGAAATAGCTGAAAGAACTGCACTTTCTGCACGAACGAATGATTCTCTGATTACATCAAAGGTGAAAGGGCGTTTTCTTAGCCAAAGAAAATTTCAAATAAACTATATCAAAGTGGTTACCGAGAATAGCGTTGTCTATTTACTCGGGCTCGTTACCCGTGAAGAGGCGGA
Source organism: Nitrosomonas nitrosa (assembly GCF_003051105.1). Taxonomy (GTDB): domain Bacteria; phylum Pseudomonadota; class Gammaproteobacteria; order Burkholderiales; family Nitrosomonadaceae; genus Nitrosomonas; species Nitrosomonas nitrosa. Next base: position 85,473 of record NZ_QAOO01000007.1, read on the forward strand.
TGATGCAGCTCAAATAGCGAGCACAACAGCCGGAGTAAGGAAAGTTGTCAAGGTATTCGAATATCTTAACTAGTTTCAGTTGAATGCTACCGATCGATTTTATAACTCAGCTCCATACGCTACTTCCTCCCGAGCGGATTTATACTGATCCGGTAGAATGCTATAGCTACGCATACGATAATAGTAGAAAAATTTTCCCACCTGAGGCGGTTGTTTTTCCACTTACTATCGAGGAAATTCAAGCAATTACGGTACTTTGCAATGCCCACAATATCCCTCTAACCCCACGCGGACGTGGAACAGGCACATCGGGAGGTAGTCTCCCCGAAAAAGGCGGGGTTGCATTATCACTTGAGCGCATGGTAAGGATCATCCAAGTTGATCTAGCGAACAGGGTTATCGTTGCCGAGCCCGGCGTACTCAATCAAGAGATTCAAGAGGCTGTCAAGCCTGCCGGTTTTTTTTGGCCACCCGATCCATCAAGCGCAGGCTTCTCTACTATTGGAGGAAATCTCGCCACCAGCGCGGGGGGGCCTCATGCTGTAAAATACGGCACCACACGAGATCATGTATTAGGATTAAAGGCAGTAACCGGCGCGGGGATACCCATTAAAACGGGCTGTTACACGACAAAAGGTGTAGTTGGTTACGACCTCACACGATTGCTCATTGGATCTGAAGGCACGCTTGCGATCATTGTAGAAGCAACCCTTAAACTAACACCCTTGCCCGAGAAGCTGGGCGGTTTAGTCGCGCATTACCGAGATTCCATCAGCTGCGCAGCCGCAATCGTGTCGATCATGGGGATTTCCAAGGGGCCCAGCGCCTTAGAATTCCTTGATGCAGGCGCTTTAAATCTGATACGAAATCGTTTCCCAGATTTACTGCCTGCACACTCCCAGGCAATGCTGATGATCGAAGTTGACGGATCACAACACGATATTTCTGAAATCTCGCAAACTATTCTAGCCGCTTGCCGCAACCCAGGTCTGCTACATGCAGAACAAACCACTGACACAGCACATTTATGGAAAGCTCGAAAAGCGTTATCACCACTGCTACGCGACATTGCGCCGAAGAAAATCAATGAGGATATCGTGGTCCCCGTAAATACATTACCACAATTTCTAGATCAGCTCGCATCACTCACTCGTCACTATCAAATAGCGAATGTCAACTTTGGGCATGCCGGTAACGGTAACATTCATGTCAATCTTCTTATCGATCCAGATAACAAGGAGGAAAGCATCCGGGCGGAAAAATGCTTGAATGAAATTTTTGACCTCGTTATCAATCTTAACGGTACGTTGTCGGGCGAACATGGTGTTGGAAGCGAGAAACGTGCTTATATTCATAAAGAAATCGATCCTCCCACGCTTACCATCATGAAAGGTATTAAGCAGTTATTCGATCCTAACAATATCCTTAATCCAGGAAAATTATTTCCTTAACAAGCTCAACAAAAAACCCCGTTATTAAAACGGGGTTTTTTGTTTTAGTTACTACTGATTGGGTGACTAAAAATAAAAATAATGGTCAACAAGCAGAACTACGAATAGTAGTGCCAGATAAAGAATTGAATATCTAAAGGTGGTTCGTGCTATTTGATCGCTATAGTTGCGGTAAATTTGCAAAGCATAGTAGAAGAAAATAGCATTAAGCACGATCGAGCCACCCAGATAAATCAAACCACTCATTTGAGAAATATAAGGTAGCAATGTCACTACACAAAGGATGATGGTATACAACAACACATGTAACCGTGTGAAATGATCACCATGCGTAACCGGTAACATAGGCATACCTATCTGTGCGTATTCGGTTTTCCTGTAAAGAGCCAGCGCCCAGAAATGAGGAGGGGTCCATGCAAAAATGATCAAAAACAACAGTAACGCATCGGAGGAAATCTCACCGGTTACGGCAGCCCATCCTAAAACCGGGGGCATTGCGCCTGACGCACCACCAATAACAATATTTTGTGGTGTCAAAGGCTTAAGTATCACAGTATAGATGATAGCATAGCCTACAAAGGTTCCAAGGGTGAGCCACATGGTCAAAGGGTTGACCCATTGATGAAGGATAAATAACCCTAGTCCTCCTACCAACCCTAAGAAGAATAGTGTCTCGGGGACACTTACTTTTCCTTGAGGTAGCGGGCGACCGCGTGTACGTGCCATAACTGCATCAAATTTGTGTTCAACAAGACAATTCAAAGCAGCAGCAGCACCCGCAACCAGCGCTATCCCAACTGTTCCAAATATCAGTTTGTCGAAAGGAACGGCGCCGGGAACAGCAAGAAACATACCGATCACAGCGGTAAATACTATCAATGACACAACGCGGGGTTTAGTAAGTCGATAGAATTGATTTATTCTCGACGTAGTTTGCCGCCATACTAAATCAGCGCTCATTGTAATTTAACCTCCTAATTATCGTATTAAGTCTTTATTCTTATGATTAGCCTACTTATCCAGTAAGCACGATGTACTTGTCGCTCTCATCAGGATATTATCTAAACTCAATGCTCGAAATGAGATAGCTTGAGTAATAATTTCAAATCATCAGAAATCTTTTTGGGTTCGGGATCTCGCGGGTATCTCATCATTAAATTTCCCATTGGATCAACCACATAAATGTGATCTCGTTGTGAAGATTGGGCTGGAAATTCACTCAGAAGATCACTATCTTTAGCGCTCAACAGAATAGTGCCTTCATATTCTTCTTTAATCTCTTGTTTAGGCAGCGATTGATCATCGATAAGCCATACTCGTTCTATACGGTCTTTCTCAGTGTTTTGCACCAAACGTATTTGCCTCATCAGATAAAGCTTTTTTTGGCAGTATTCATCACAGCTTCCAGAATCTATCGTGATCAATGACCACTTTCCTCTTAATTGCTTCGGCCGAAAGATTGCGTTATTCTCGATATCGTGCGCTTGCCCTTGCAATGCTTTGACTTCTAGCAATTCACCATAATTGACGGTTCCTTCTGGGCGTATTTGTAATACGTGAAATAGATATGATGCAATGACTGGAGACAACATGAGTAGCATCAATAAAATCAGTTTAATTCTATTTTTCCGAACTGTTTCGTTTGACATTTAATATCAGAAATATAATGCTTAGGGTTAAGGCAAAGAAAAACCATTGAAATGCGTAGCCAATATTTTTCGATGCGCCTGAATCGGATTGCGCCCACTGACGAATCAATCCATCTTCTATCCGATTATCCTGCTGTAGCAGCAATACTGGGTGTAACGGAAGACCGGTTTTTTCTTTGTACAGATCAAAATCCAGGCTCACCCACAGATTACCTGATACCACTTCATCCGTGAGCTGTATCGCCCGAACCATTGGCGAAGCTACGATACCTGATATAACCACCTCTTCATCAGGAAAAAAAATTTCGGGCAGATTTAATCTGTCACCTCCTGAAGCTACCCATCCACGATTTACTAAAACGTGAAATTCGCCATTCCGCATCTTCAACGGTGCTAAGATTTCATATCCGACCCTGCCTTGATAAATTTTATTATCAAGGTAAATCGCGTGTTCTTTTATAAAATGCCCACGCACCTCTACCTGCCTATGCAAAAAATCTTCAAGCTTAATTGGTGAGGATGGCAACGTAACGATGGGTTCTTGAGCATACTGTGCAATTTTTTCATGGCGATCTATTTTTTCATTCGCCCGCGATAACTGCCAGATTCCCAATCTTACAAAAATAGCTACAAAAACCAATGTAAGTATGACTGTCCACCATCGTGGCCTAAATTGATAGCTCATTTTAATTGCTGAATGCAGCTCTGCATTCGTAACAATATTAGCCGCTTGTTCAATTCAGCGTAGGCCACTTTATTATTCTAGACCCCGAATCTTTAGTTTCAATATAAAAGCCCAAGGGTCTAGAAATAATTTCCAACAGTGTTTATACGCTTATACCAAATAAACAAATATAAACAGACCTAACCAGACCACATCAACAAAGTGCCAGTACCATGCTACCCCTTCGAAACCGAAATGATGCTCTGGTTTGAAGTGGCCAGCCGCACATCTGAAATAGATAACTATCAGCATGATGGTACCAATCGTCACATGAAAACCATGGAATCCTGTCAACATAAAGAATGTCGAACCATAAGCGCCTGAGGTCAATTTGAGGTTGAGATCCGCATACGCATGACCATACTCATAAATCTGAAAGCCGAGAAATACCACACCCAGCGCAATGGTTGCAAGCAGCCATAGCTTGAGCGCTTCCCGTCTATTTTCTTTTAACGCCCAATGTGCCAAGGTTACCGTTACACCGGAGGAAAGTAATAAGAATGTGTTAATGGCCGGTATACCCCATGCTCCCATCGGGGTAAATTGTTCAGTGATACCTGGCCCAGCTGTTGGCCATCCACCCGCGAAATCAGGCCAAAGCAGATCATGCTCTGCATCGGCAAGCCATGGGATGGACAACGCACGCATATAAAAGAGTGCACCGAAGAAAGCAGCAAAGAACGCGACTTCTGAAAATATAAACCAGCTCATTCCCCAACGGAATGATTTATCTTCCTGTGCTCCATATTTGCCGCTTTCGCTCTCTCTTGCAACTTCACCAAACCAACCAAACAACATATAAATGAGAATAGCGAAACCTATAGCCAGAGACCAATAGCCTACTGGCATTTTATTCATGGTAAATACAGCGCCAAATCCCAAGAAGAAAAGCGCTGACGATCCTACTATAGGCCACTTAGATGGCGCAGGCACATAATAATGACCCGTTCCTTGACTCATACCAATTCTCCTGATTTTCTATAATGAATTAATGTGTAACTAATCTAACTACTAGCAATATGGTTAATACAAAAATTGCGCCGCCAATAAGTCCGCCAATGATAATTTGATGCGGCCTTATCATCTTTGCATCCTGATCGAGATCACTCTTTTTTCGTATGCCTAGAAATGACCAAAAAACAGCTTTTGCCACTTGCCAGGTAGATGCCTTCTCCGTTGATTGTTGCTGATTGTTCATATCCTCGCACTTTTTATTCCCTACTTCCCTGTCTCCAACGAAAAGAAAGTATATGAAATTGTTACAGTACCGATATCAGCAGGTAATTGCGGATCAATCACAAATTTAACCGGCATCTGCCTAACCTCACCCGGCTCAAGAGTCTGCTTTGTAAAACAAAAACATTCAAATTTCTTTAAGTGTTTCTCTAAGAAACGCGGGCTATAGCTTGGTATAGCCTGAGCACTTAGCTTATGATCTGAATCATTTCTGATTTCATACATTATTTCTATTGATTCACCAGGATGTATCTTTGCGTTAGATTGTAGCGGCCTAAACTGCCAAGGTAAGCCGCGTACATTCGCATCGAATTCCAAAGCGATTAAGCGTGTCGTATCTACTTTGATATTTTTATCAACTGTATCCGGTTGTAGCAAATTATTGATCCCGGTCACTTCACAAAACTTTTCATACATAGGAACAAGTGCGTAACCAAAACCAAACATTACCACTGTAAAAATCAACAGTTTCTTTAGCATTGTTAAATTGGTCTTAGTTACGCTCTGTGTCATTGTTTTATCAGTACCGTTAAAAAATAAACTACTATCACCATGAGTAATAATAAAAAAGCAGTCCTCACTTTTTTACGCTTTAGTTCTTTTTCTTTATCACCATCTTGCGACATATTCAACGTTCACTTTTATTATTTAAGCACCGGAGGTGTTTCAAAGCTGTGATATGGCGCTGGTGAAGGTAATGCTGTCCACTCAAGTGTGGTAGCACCTTCCCATTGTTTATCAGCCGCTTTCTCACCACTGCGGATACATTTAATGACGATATACAAGAACAATAATTGCGTTAACCCGAATCCAAATGCACCAATACTAGAAATCATATTGAAATCAGCAAATTGCAATGAATAATCAGGAATTCTACGCGGCATTCCAGCTAATCCGAGGAAATGCTGCACAAAGAATGCCATGTTAAAGAAGATCATTGACAACCAGAAATGGAGCTTGCCCAATTTCTCGTCATACATACGACCAGTCCATTTTGGTAACCAGTAGTAAACGGCACCAAAGATAGAGAACAATGCACCTGATACTAGAACGTAATGGAAGTGTGCAATTACGTAATAGGTATCTTGGACTTGAATATCGATAGGTACGATTGCGCAAATCACACCACTAAAACCGCCAATTACGAACAGGAAGATAAATCCAATTGCAAATAACATTGGCGTTTCAAATGTCATCGACCCCCGCCACATGGTGGCTGTCCAGTTAAAAACTTTCACACCGGTTGGCACAGCAATTAACATAGTCGCATACATGAAAAACAGCTGCCCTACTGTTGGCATGCCCACAGTAAACATGTGATGCGCCCAAACTACACATGAAAGAATCGCAATTGAAGCCGTGGCATATACCATCGATGAGTAGCCAAACAATGGTTTACGAGCAAATGTCGGGATGATTTCCGAAACAATACCGAATGCAGGCAAAATCATGATATAGACTTCAGGATGACCAAAGAACCAGAAGATATGCTGAAACAATACCGGATCACCACCGCCTGCCGCGTTGAAAAAGCTCGTACCGAAATGCCGATCGGTCAGAAGCATCGTTACGACGCCCGCTAGTACAGGCATCGCCAGCACGAGCAAGTACGCTGTGATTAACCATGTCCAAACAAACAAAGGCATTTTCATCAATGTCATGCCTGGCGCACGCATGTTAAGAATCGTTGTAATGATGTTGATTGCACCCATAATTGAAGAAGCCCCCAATATATGAATAGCAAAAATCATCATATCTACACCTATTCCACCTTGAGTCGAAAGCGGAGGATAAAATGTCCAACCACCTGCTGCTGCACCACCTGGCACGAAAAATGACGATACCAATAGCAAGCCTGCTACCGGCAGCAACCAGAAGCTCCAGTTGTTCATACGGGCAAAAGCCATATCTGGCGCCCCAACCATCAAAGGTACCTGCCAGTTAGCCAACCCTACAAATGCTGGCATAATGGCACCAAACACCATGATCAGCCCGTGAAGCGTAGTGAATGAATTGAATAACTCTGGTTCCAAAATCTGGATGCCTGGCATAAACAATTCTGCGCGAATTCCCATCGCGAGAAAACCACCCACCAAAAACATGGAAAAACTGAACCATAGATACATTGTGCCTATATCTTTGTGATTGGTTGCGGCTACCCAGCGCATTATCCCAGTGGGATGATGATCATGATGACCGTGCACATCTTGAACTACTGCCATGATTATTTCTCCTTAATACTTACTTCATTATTTTTTTGAATTTACGACTCTCGAAATCAGAATTTCAATTCTCTACTGCAGCCGTGGTTACAACACCCGCAGTAGCCTTTTTCTTTTCAGCAACCCATTCTGCATATTTGTCTTGCTCCATAACCTCAACTACTATCGGCATATACCCATGATCTTTACCACACAACTCTGCACAATTGCCACGATATATGCCAGGCTTCTCCGCAGTAAACCATGCGTCACGGATAAACCCAGGAATCGCATCCTGCTTGACCCCGAAAGCTGGCACCCACCATGCATGGATTACATCGTTAGCCGTGGTGATTATTCGAATTTTCTTACCGACAGGTACAACTAAATTATTATCTACTTCCAGTAAGTAATTCTCACCCTTGGGTTCTTTGTTCCGCATTTGAGCCGGTGGAGTAGATAATTTACTATAGAAACTAATCCCCTCCCCCTCACCCTGGAGATAATCATAACCCCATAACCACTGATAACCTGTCGCCTTGATGGTGATATCAGGTTCAGAAGTATCTTTCATTGCAATCACTGTTTTGGTAGCTGGCCATGCCATTGCAATCAAGATCAAAACCGGGATTGTCGTCCAGATAATCTCTACAGCTGTGCTGTGATGAAAATTTGCCGCTTTATATCCCAATGATTTCCGATGTTTCAGAATCGAATAAAACATCACTCCGAAAACAGCTATAAAAATTGCCAAACAAATCCATAGCAACATAATATGCTGATCATAGATATCCCTAGCAATAACAGACTGCGGCTCCTGAAAATTATATTTACTGGAAAACGCCATGCCTGAGTAAAAAGCAAGAGTGATTGACCCTACTAGGGCCGCTACTGATTTACTGCTCATATTTCCCCCCACATTAATTACTAACCTTATCTAATTTCGTGTACTAAAAAATACGACCATATGATTTGTAAATAAGCAGCATTCACCACGAATTTACAAACCGCTCCAAAATCTATAATTTCTATTCTTTTCTTGATAGCTTTTGGCATTACTTAACTGCCAATATTACTGGCAGGAATTCTAGCATGTCAGATTTGCTCTAACAAGGGAAAATCATGATTTTTATAGAAAAATTCCCCTATTTTGAATGTGGTATTTTTCAAATTTAGCGATCACTCGATAAAAAAATATTCAATTTACGAGGTTAGCTGATGAATTTTTTTACCTATTTTTTGTTAAGAAACTGACGATGAAATGAAGATAAAAAAGTAATCTCAGAGATCGATCAAATTGCAGCGCAGAATCTCATATGATAAAAAATTTGATTAGCTTGTGCACGTGGATCGACTATCAAACAAAGCACGATGCCGCAACCATGCAACCCTATTTGCTCTACTTTTCGATGGTCGATGTTCTTTTTTGCAAAAACTCAGGTAAATACTCTCCAACACCCTTATATTCTGGCCTAATTTGGCTATAGCCTCTAATTTCAGGAAGAATTTCATTTTCATTTGTTCGGAAACTTTTCTGGGTTTGCTGTTGGGCAAAGGCTGGAATACCTCCAAACACAGGCTGCCCAGCTGACTGATTACGCTGCTGCCGCTGCGCTCTTTGTTGACGCCGCACCAATGACTGGTATTGATGAAAAACAATACAATTCGCAAAAGGGTAGCAAGGACTATAAAACCCGTGGCCGAGATAGGGGAATGTATGAAAAATGGCGGCATCGCCAGCTCCATATACGCCCAGCCTAACATCACCGACCATTCGACCATCAACATACAAATTACTGGAAACTGACTTACCCGCATAAAAGGAAGCGCTCACCGCAAGGAGACATGACACGATGATTAGCTGCCTGGCTTGATAGCTTGCTAAAGGAATACCATTTTCGCTACAGTTAACCATTTCCCGGCCCCTCCTGTATTCTCGATCGCCAGTTTCTTGTGGGAGCCTCTAAAAACCCCTATATCGTCACAATACGGCATTGATCAATAAATAATTCTTTACCTATCAATCTTAGGCCACGACAACGTTCTTTTGTTCTCAGCTCACCTTGCGTAAGGCACTGAACTTTTTGCCCCCCTTAATTTCTGTTGCCGTTACCCAAAAACCCAAACCTAGAAAATGGATAACGCATCCCTAGCAGGTTAGTCTAATCTTTTCAATTGCTCCAATAGTTTTGTCATCGTTTCATTGAATCCCGCCAATCTCTTTTTTTCCTGATCAACAACCTTTTCTGGTGCACGTTGTACAAAATCCGGATTATCAAGCTTTACCTTTGCTTTATTAATCTCGATTTCGATACGAAGAATTTCCTTATTAAGCCGTTCTCGCTCAGCCGTCACATCAATTGTAATTTTAAGCATCAACCGAAATCCACCTACTACCGAAACCGGCGCATCGGTTAACGGCAATCCATTCGTCATAATTTCAACACTGGATAACTTAGCTAATGCCGCTAAGTAGGCCACGTGATCTGCCAACAAAGCATTATCGCCTTCAATAAGCAAAGGGACTCTGTCGGCCGGGGACAGCTTCATCTCTCCTCGCAAAGCACGACAAGCATTGACCATTTCTTTGAGCAGCACAATCCGATCGTTGGCTACTTTGTCGATACGTGCAGGATCAGCCCGGGGATAAGGCTGGCGCATGATACTTCCACCTTGTTTACCCGCCAGGGGTGCAATTTTCTGCCATAGTTCTTCCGTAATAAAAGGTATTACCGGATGCGCTAGCCGGAGCGCAGTCTCCAGAACACGCACCAAGGTACGGCGTGTCGTCCGCTGCACAATGTCGTCACCTGTACTTAATTGCACCTTAGCAAATTCCAGATACCAATCACAGTACTCATCCCAAACAAACTCATAGATCTCGCGAGCAGCCATATCAAAACGATAGCCGCTAAAAGCTTGTGCCAAACCCTGCTCAGCTTGCTGCAAACGACCGATAATCCATTTATCGGCATGCGTCAATGTTATAGGCATCGACGCATCCAAACCGGTATCTTTTCCATCACAATTCATGAGCACAAAGCGGCTCGCATTCCATAACTTATTACAGAAATTCCGGTAACCCTCGCATCGCTGTAAATCGAATTTTATATCCCGGCCATACGATGCTAAGCTTGCGAAAGTAAAACGCAACGCATCAGCACCAAATGCCGGTATCCCCTGTGGAAATTGTTGCCGTGTATTTTTCTCGATAGGTTCAGCCTGTTTTGGATTCATCAGACCTGTCGTACGCTTTTTAATCAATTTCGGCAGCTGAATACCATCGATCAAGTCGAGCGGATCGAGCACATTTCCCTTCGATTTACTCATCTTCTGACCTTCCGAATCACGAATCAACCCGGTCACATAAACTTCCCGGAAAGGCACTTTACCGGTAAAGTGCAACGACATCATGACCATACGCGCGACCCAAAAGAAAATAATATCAAAACCCGTTACCAGCACCGAAGTAGGCAGAAAAGTTTTGAGTTCGGTCGTCTGTTGGGGCCACCCCAAAGTAGAAAAGGGCCATAAAGCAGATGAAAACCAGGTGTCGAGCACATCTTCATCTTGTTTGAGATTCTTTTTGCCAGAAAGCTGCCGCGCTTCCTCAAGATTGTGCGCAACCGTCACATTACCATCCTCGTCATACCATGCTGGAATACGGTGTCCCCACCACAATTGACGAGATATGCACCAGTCCTGAATATTTTCTAACCATTGGTTATATACATGCGTCCAGTTTTCTGGTGTGAAACGTACTTCGCCATTTGCCACTGCGGCCAACCCACGTTTTGCCATACCTTCCATCGCGACATACCACTGGTCGGTCAGCATTGGCTCTATAATGGCCTGGGTACGGTCTCCCCGAGGTACCATCAGTTTATGTGGACGAGTTTCGAGCAGCAAGCCTTGCGCCTTTAAATCAATCAAAATCTTCCTACGAGCATCAAGACGATCTAACCCCTGATACTCGGCTGGCGCTAATTCATTAATTTTCCCATCAAGGGTAAAAATATTGAGTGGGATCAACTTATGACGCAACCCAACTTGGTAATCATTAAAATCGTGCGCAGGCGTGATTTTCACGCAACCTGTGCCGAACGCAGGATCAACATAGTCATCCGCAATGATGGGAATGGTGCGCTCACTCAGAGGCAGTCGCAGGTGCCGTCCGATCAAGTGCCGATAACGCTCGTCCTCAGGATGAACGGCAACCGCCATATCACCCAGCATCGTTTCTGGTCGCGTCGTTGCAACGACCAATCCCGCTTCACGCGATGCGGTATTTGAATCTTCTTCTAAGGGATACTGGATTAACCAGAGAGAACCGGTTTCTTCCGTGGAAACGACTTCCAAGTCGGAAACTGCAGTTTGCAGCACAGGATCCCAGTTGACTAGCCGTTTCCCGCGATAAATCAGCCCTTCCCTATATAGTCGCACAAACACTTCCGTTACAGCACGGGACAGTCCTTCATCCATGGTAAATCGTTCGCGTGACCAGTCACAGGACGTGCCCATTCGACGCATCTGACGCGTAATGGTTGAACCCGAGGCTTCCTTCCACTGCCAAACGCGTTTAAGAAACGCATCGCGCCCGAGTGCACGCCGATCGAGATTCTCCTGATCCAACTGGCGTTCGACAACAATTTGCGTCGCAATACCTGCATGATCGGTACCTGGCTGCCATAATGTGTTATCCCCCAACATGCGGTGATAGCGTATCAGTGCATCCATCAACGTATGCTGAAAGGCATGCCCCATGTGTAAAGTGCCCGTAACATTGGGCGGAGGCAACATAATGCAATAGGGGGTTGCACCTTCTTGATTGGTCGGTCTGAAATAGCCTGCTGACTCCCACTCAGAGTACCAGCGCGCTTCGATTAACTTAGGGTCAAAACTTTTAGCAAGCTCCATGGAAATAACCGTTAATTTAACAACAATAGTAAACTTGTCATTATATCGGAGGGATGTGCAGCCGAGTGATAAACCCTGCAGTTAAAGATTTTTAGGCAACCGGTGTGATAATGCCCGGAGCAGCGCCAATCGATCCGCGGGGCTGAGATTGATTCGAGTTTCCCTCAGCGCAGCATCGAACGCATAGCAAAGCAAGAGAGAAATATCCGCCTCTTCCGGCCAATCTCGCGAAAGCAGCGAGCATCGTTCAGTTAATTTTGGAATGACTCGAGCTCCCGAAGCCGTTGTATTGCCTGAATGAGCTTCTTCGACTTGGACAGGATCCCGAAAAGGAGATATGGTTTCTTTGGGATGAATCACCGCGGAAGATTCCCGTCGATACTTCAGTAGCACTGCATCGATTTTATTCAGCAAGACTTCTTCATCTAAATCGGAAGGCATCTCAGAATGATCGGTCATAAATAGATAAATAAGATAAGGAGAAAGTATAGGCACCCGCTACTTAGATCGGTGATAAACCACGAAGCCGCATCTGAAGCAATAGGGTTCATTCTTGATTACGATCGAGCCGATGATGATGCACGCTGAGCCCCTGTTCTTGATAGAACCGATACCGTGCGCGAGCAGCTTCTCTATCCTCAGGCTCAATACCCACAATTTCGATCACTCGCTGGAACTGTTTATAGTGAGGCGGTATATCGTTGTGCAGATTAAGCATTATTTCATAATGCCTAATCCATTCACTTTCATCGCTACGCTCACTTAAGATAACGGGCGTTTTACTCGCCGCGCTATCCTCGATCCTACAATGGGGCACAAAGCTGATTGGTGAGAATGTCCAAAGTAGTTTATCAAACTGCCTCAACAAGTTTGCATCCGGTATATAAATGATCATACTCGTCGCGTGTTGAACCGCTTTAGCACTTAATCGGCATGCAACCAACCATTTATCAGTGGCACCTGAATAAAAATCGACCTTCGTTACCATAACATCACAAAAGCAATCCTCACGAACCAACCGAACCATCACACGCCGCAGCAGACCATATCTATCTATTATATTTATTTGAATAATGCGCCCATTCTCTGCCATTCATCATGTACTAAGCTTTTGCTCTCGAAATCAGGAACTGCGTCAACAGCGGGACCGGCCGGCCCGTCGAACCCTTTTCATTACCCGATTTCCAGGCCGTTCCCGCGATATCCAGATGCGCCCAAGCATACTTCTCTGTGAAACGTGACAAAAAACAAGCTGCCGTGATAGTCCCTGCCCACCGTCCACCGATATTCGCCATATCCGCAAAGTTACTTTTTAACAGATCCTGATAATCATCCCATAAGGGTAACTGCCAGACGCGATCCGAAACCGTATTGGAAGCCTCTATCAATTCTTGGGCTAACTGCCCATTATTACTCATCAATCCGGAAGCGACATGACCCAGCGCGATGACGCAAGCACCGGTTAGCGTGGCAATATCGATTACCACATCAGGTTTATAACGTTCGGCATAGGTCAGCGCATCACACAATATCAACCGCCCCTCAGCATCCGTATTTAGAATTTCGATGGTTTGCCCCGACATGCTGGTGACCACATCTCCCGGCTTGGTCGCGTTACCTCCAGGCATATTTTCAGTAGCAGGTATGATGCCAACAAGATTGAGCGGGAGCTTCATTTCCGCTACCGCAGTCAATGTTCCTAACACGCTTGCCGCGCCACACATATCGAACTTCATCTCATCCATTTCTGCAGCAGGTTTCAATGAAACGCCCCCGGTATCGAATGTCACCCCCTTTCCTACCAGCACTATTGGATTTTCCATCTTTGGGAGACCACGATATTCCAGCACGATCAGTTTAGCCGGTTGATGACTACCGCGGGCTACTGCCAGGAATGCACCCATTCCTAGCTTTTCCATGTCTTTAGCGCCTAAAACGGATACTTTTAATTTATATGCTTTGGCCATATCGGTAGCCTGCTCAGCCAGATAGGTCGGCGTACAGATATTCGGCGCGAGATTGCCAAGGTCTTTAGCCATAGCCATGCCATGAGCAATGGCAGTTCCCTGGTTGATCGCTTTTTCTCCAGCAGACAGTGATGCTGGGTCATTCACAACAATTGTGATTTTGTTTAAAGGCGGCGGCTCTTTTTCCGGTTTACTTTTTAGCCGATCGAAACGATAAACAGCGTCCGAAGCCAGAATCACCGCCTGGATGACTTTCCAATTAATATCCCGTTGTTTTAACGGAACATCCGCCAGAAAAAAATTGGCATCACTCGCACGCGTTTGCAGCAACGCTTTAAGTGCCGCGGACACAGCCTGCCGATATGCCTTGTCGTTAAAATCTTTTTCTTTGCCCAAACCAACAAGTAATACGCGCTTGCTCGGTATATCAGGAATATGATGCAATAACAAGGTCGTGCCTACTTTGCCTTCCATATCACCCTGACGCAAGATATCGCTGAGGTAACCTTTCGAAGCATCATCTATAATACGAGCCGGCTCGCTCAGTTTGCGCGATTCAAATACACCCACTATGCTACAAGCACCACGCAACTTATCCGGGGCACCGATCTTGATTGCAAAATCCACTTTTTACTCCTTGTTCATTTAACGACAATTAAATCTACATGGATTATCGCTGCTCTTCTTACATAAAGTCAAAGTAAGCGATACCGCAGAACTAGGTTAAAATCTCTTTCATATCAATTTACAGTTAAATTTCTCATGAATCTCATTATTCAAGGGTTAAATATCGAAAATAGCGATCTCAGAGCACTCGCCAAACTTGCTCACGCAAGCCATATCGAACGCGTTACCGGTCAAGCATTTCGCCTTGTCAATGCTGCCCCCCACCATGATATTCCCAACTACTGCCAAGAAGCACAACTCGATTTCGCTTTTGTTCCAGCCAGTATGAAACTCTCTGATTTCGGGTTGGTTGCCATGGATATGGATTCGACGCTCATTGCCATCGAATCGATCGATGAAATCGCCGATATGGGCAAAATCAAACCACAAGTTGCAGAAATTACACAATGCACCATGCGAGGTGAAATCAATTTTGTTGAAAGTCTCATTCGCCGCACCGCCCTGCTGTCAGGACTACCACAAGAAGCATTGCAAACTGTTTATGATGAAAAAGTAAGATTGAATCCAGGCGCAGAAAAAATGCTTCAGCGCATGCAGCAGGCGGGAATCAAGACTATGGTAATCTCAGGAGGCTACACATTTTTCACCGACAAAATTAAGACGAAGCTTGGCTTGGATTATGCTTTTGCCAATAAATTGGAAATCAGCGACGGCAAGTTAACCGGACAGGTTCTCGGTAAAATCATTGGCGCCGAAGGAAAAGCCGAGGTACTAGAACGGATTCGAAATGAGTTAGGTCTCAGAAAAGAACAAGTCATCGCGATCGGTGACGGCGCAAACGATCTTAGTATGCTGATGTCTGCCGGTATCGGCATTGCCTATCATGCCAAACCTATCCTAAAAGAAAAATCAACTTATTCGATCGATTATGTAGGATTGGATGGTGTTGTTAATCTGTTTGAATAATTATACCCCACACTCAACGTGACACGTCTTTTGTGGCTTGGCATAGGCACAATGTTCGCTTAGGCAAAATTACTTGCAGCAGCCTATATTACGCACGATCTGCCAGGTGTTTGAACCAATGCTTTTTCAACTTTTAGGAAATACGGATAGCCTAATATTGGTTTTTAAAGAATGAACATAAAAAAGTTTACCGTAAGTATCACCCGGAATAGTATCTGGAGTATTTTATTATTGTTTCCCTTCACTGCAGGTTGATGGTCAGGGCCGATGCTGTCCGCATTGAGCTTTAATAACGGCATCTAATTGATTGATTGGCATGGCAGCAGCCGGCACAAGCGTCATCTTCTACACAGGCTGCTGGCATCGCAACGGTTACGCATAAACATATAGATATCGGTTTTATGCGGTTTTGATTCGATTCGATTCGCTTTAATCAAATAGACCCGTCGACAAATAGCGATCACCGCGATCGCACACAATAAATACTATCACGGCATTTTCTACCTCGGCTGAAACCTTGAGCGCTGCGGCCAAGGCTCCACCAGATGAAACACCTGCAAAAATACCTTCCTCTCGCGCTAAGCGTCGCGTCATCGCTTCTGCCTCCTGCTGGGAAACTAACAGAATACGATTTATTCGATTGGAATCGTATATTTTTGGCAAATAATTCTCTGGCCATTTACGTATACCAGGTATTTGTGAACCCTCTTCTGGCTGCACTCCGATAATTTGAATCGCAGGTTTTTTTTCTGTGAAAAATCGAGCACATCCCATAATTGTCCCCGTTGTTCCCATACTGCTCACAAAATGGGTGATTGTCCCATTGGTATCTCGCCAAATCTCTGGAGCAGTCCCTACATAATGGGCCAGTGGATTATCGGGATTAGCAAATTGGTCCAGAATGATGCCTCTTCCTTCATCGCGCATTTTTCCAGCAATATCGCGCGCCTCTTCCATACTCCCCTCCTTAGGTGTCAGTATGATTTCCGCACCGAACGCGCTCATTGCCTGCCGCCGTTCTACACTTTGATTTTCCGGCATAACTAGAATCATGCGATAACCCATCATCGCCGCTGCCATCGCCAATGCTATGCCGGTATTGCCGCTTGTTGCTTCGATCAGGGTATCACCCGGTTTAATGTCACCACGCTGTTGCGCGCGCATGATCATAGAAAGCGCAGGCCGGTCTTTGACTGAGCCTGCCGGGTTATTTCCCTCGAGTTTAGCAAGCAAAGTATTGGTGGTATTACCTGGAATCCGTTTGAGCTTTACTAAGGGTGTATTACCGACAAAATCTTCGATAGTTTTAAACATAAGCCATACTTTTGCTGAATAGCTATCAATTATCGCATACACCACTCGCAATGAACGCGAAAAAACAATGCAAACGCCCCCCAGAAATCAAATTTTCTGGGGGGCGTTCAGCCTATCAACTTATGGATTGGAAGCTTCTTTCTGTCCAACTGCAACTTTTTCTTGCTCTTCTGCAGTCGATGCGTTATCTACTGTGATTTCATTTCGGATTTGGTTGAGAGTTCCAGGCCCAATCCCATTGACCTTTGCTAAATCATCGACTGATCCGAACAAGCCGTTCTGTGTACGGTATTCGATGATCGCCTTTGCCTTAGCTGGCCCAACGCCTTTCAGTGCTTCGAGCTCCGACTGTGAAGCAGTATTGATATTAACACCTGCATGAACAACGCTACTCAACACAAAAAAAACAACCAAAAACAACAATTGTATTCTCATAATTTTTCCTCGTTGTTGATTAAGATATTTTTGCTTCCAAACCAATACAGTTAAAAAGCAAAAAATATATCGGCACTTCTTTCAATCAACTTGAGAAAAATTGTGATATAGCGAGATTATCCATTAAGCGAAACGGAAACGGCTTCGCTTGATAATCAAAATAGTCATCAGCGGCAGGATAAAATTGATCGCTGTCACAGCCATTAGCAACCATCCAAGTTCACTGTAGTCGGCTGGTATCATGATTTCACCTGTTAGGGGATCAGTTACTTCTCGAGTAATGGTAAAAAGTTGATTCATGTATTTAGTACTGAGCTGAGATGCAGACAATGCTAAATTTGTGAATGATGCCATAACTGCAAAAAAAGTCGCCTTAAGCTTATCAGGCGCTGAATTAGCTATCCATGCCAGCATGGGAATCATGGCAATTTGACCCAGGGGAGATTCCAGTGCAGTGTCGATAATGGCAATAAAGCGCGCATCGACAACCCCCCCCGTATGTGCGGCAGTCCACTCATGCAAGCCATAGTACATTCCGATAATAGGAAACGATAATAATGTCCCCGCAATCGTCAGTGCTCCGATAATGTAAGCCATCGAACGTTCTGCCATGAAACGG
The DNA here is from genome assembly GCF_003051105.1 of Nitrosomonas nitrosa. Taxonomy (GTDB): domain Bacteria; phylum Pseudomonadota; class Gammaproteobacteria; order Burkholderiales; family Nitrosomonadaceae; genus Nitrosomonas; species Nitrosomonas nitrosa. Next base: position 103,579 of record NZ_QAOO01000007.1, read on the forward strand.
CGGAATATAAACATTCCAACCAGTGTCAAGGCAGCGCCAATCAGCGATAGGGTTGCTAGAAATTGCTGATCGAAGTTCAGTTGATCGATCATCCACCAGGTCGCGCCTGCCCCCGGCGTCGGCAATGCGCGAAACACAAATATTAAAATGGCGGTACCGACTAATACACGCCTCGCGTCAACATCGAGCTCTCCGGAAAGCTGCCCTATCAGAAAAAGGACGATCCCCATCGATAAACAGAATACGATTTCCTCAGCAGCAGGGAAACCGCCTAAGCCGATACTCAACGAAACAATCGTAAATGCCGCACCGCCTCCTAATATCCACCAATTGATGGGGGGTGCTTCGGCATGCACGCTCAATAATGCCTCAGATTCCTCCCGACTATACCCTTGCGCCACAAAATGCTTGATATTTTTTCGCCGCAACCAGCTTGCTATAAAAACCCCACAAACTGAGATCAATGGAATGATCAAGGCAAGCTCATATACGAGCAAATAAGCAGCTGTTTTATCTTCCTCAGGCATGGAACCCACATCGCGCATCAGAAATACATTGGCTGCTGAAACAAGTACACTCCCCCCAATGATCGCGACTCGACCCAGGGTTTGCATCGTGACATGCATTTGTTTGCGCTGATCTAGTGGCAAAGGTTGTCCATCCTCTGTCACTCGCGGGACAGCCTCGACTGTCATCGCATCCGCTACCACGTCCTGTAAAACATAGCCGACTGGTGCGAGCAAAGTCGCCGCAATATACCAGCTTTCAACCGATGCGATAGCAAGCATCGTATCAGTATAACCAAGCAGCCCGATCATAATCAGCAAGCTCATCATAATCAGGCTCGCACCCAGATAAACAAGCAAGCTCTTCCAACGCCACATCAAATCGACAAGATGACCCAGCGGCATTTTCAGTGCCCACGGCAGGGCCATCCAGAATCCCAACGCTGCCAAAAACTCGGCCGAAAGCCCTAGCCGTTCTTTAACGAAAAAGGTACCGACGATAGCTGTCAGACTGGAAATACCTGCTGCCAAATAAACCATCAAAGGAGGCAAATAGGCAAACCGCATCTCGCGACCTAGCGAAAATACATGTCTATCAAACCAATGATGTACAGCAGTCAGCACCCTCACTCCGGTTAAATTTACATCCATTTATTTTTATGTTTGTTTTGATAATAATTCATGGAGGGTTATCCCCATCAAGCAAAAATCGCATTCCAGAACGAGATGTTTACCATGACTTCATGATAGGTTTGCTCAGGTTGGGCGTTTTCCAATTTTAACCTTGACCAGTCTTTCTGCATTGTTACGCAATAATGTCAAGGTCACTTTCTGACCAGGCTGGATAGCCGCCACTAGATTGAGCACTTCGGAAGAATCCATAACCGACTTACCCTCAACGGCCAATAGAATATCACCCGGTTTTATTCCTGCTTCATCTGCCGGACTATTTCTCAATACGCCGGCGATCAATGCGCCGCCCGTTTTTTTCAGCCTGAATGATTCTGCAAGTTCAGGTGTAATATCCTGCATGCTTACACCCAACCACCCTCGCGTGACCCCTCCTGTTTCGATAATTTGTTCCATAATCTGTTTGGCTGCATTGGCAGGAATGGCAAAACCGATACCGAGCGACCCGCCTGTTCGAGAGTAAATCGCCGTGTTGATCCCGATCAAGTTACCCGCTGCATCAGTTAGCGCCCCTCCCGAGTTACCTGGATTGATCGCAGCATCGGTCTGAATAAAATTCTCGAAAGTATTAATTCCCACTTGAGATCTTCCCAGCGCTCCGATAATACCCATAGTGACCGTTTGACCGACCCCAAAAGGATTACCGATCGCCAGCACAATATCCCCGACTTTAGCTTGTTCAGATTGACCGAACTTTATACTCGGCAAGTTTTCCATATCGATCTTTAGTACAGCGAGATCACTCTCCGGATCTGAGCCAATGTTACGTGCTTTGGCACTACGGCCATCGAGCAGCGCAACTTGGATTTCGCTGGCAGCTTCCACGACATGATGATTGGTTAAGATGTAACCCTCTGGGCTAACGATAACACCCGAGCCCAGACTCGACGTTCGCCGTGGCCTCGACTCAAAACGCTCACCGAAGAAACGCTGAAAGACCGGATCATCAAATAGCGGATGAGAAGGCATCCGAACTTCCTTGCTGGTAAAAACATTGACCACTGACGGCATCGCGATTTCAGCAGCCATATTGAAGCTACCGGGTCTGGGAAGATAATCGGTTGGCGCGACCTCTCGTATTGTGGCCAGCTTGCCTCGAGGGGTCCATGGCAATAACTCAGGGCGAAGCGTAGAAACAACAAAAAAAATGGCCAACATGACCGTGACTGTTTGTGCAAAAATTAACCAAAGTTTATTCATATCAGCGCATTAATTAAGAATGACAATATTCAGACATAGGGGATAGTGAAGAAAAAATGCAACAAAATGCACTTGAAAATTATTTGAACCAATTATTGGATATTCCACGTTTTCATGATTATTGCCCAAACGGACTGCAAGTGGAAGGGCGCACTCATATCCATAATTTAATCAGTGGCGTAACGGCTTCACTGGATTTCCTGAATAATGCGGTTGCCATGGATGCCGATGCCGTCCTAGTCCACCATGGATACTTCTGGCGTGGTGAAGATCCTGCCTTACGCGGCATGAAGTATCGTCGTATCGCTTTATTGATAAAACATGAAATCAATTTATTTGCCTATCATTTACCATTGGATGCGCACATCGAGCTCGGCAACAACGCACAGTTAGGGAAAAAATTAAATTTCATGACAAAAGGCTACTTCGGCGAACAAAATCTAGCGGTATATGGCCAGCCAATACATGAGTTAACCCTACAACAGCTAGAAGCGCAAATATCATCTACTTTAGTTCGCAAACCCGTGATCATAGGCGATCCAGCCAAATCTATCCGGCGCGTAGCATGGTGCACCGGTGCTGCTCAGAGCTATTTCGAGGAAGCTATCCGATTGGGTGTAGACGCATTCATTACTGGCGAGATTTCCGAACAAAACGTGCATGCGGCGCGGGAATCAGGGGTTGCATTCATTTCAGCTGGACATCATGCAACCGAGCGTTATGGCGTGCAAGCACTGGGAGAACATATTGCCCAGCAATTCAATATCGATCACCAATTCGTAGATTCGGATAACCCAGTTTGATTCGATCGATCACAAATGAAAAAAGAATAGCCAGAAATAATCACCCTCTTATTATAAAAATGCCTCTAAAAGCCATTAATCTTTTTTCTTGTCCTTATCCTTGTCCTTCTTTTTTGGCAAAGTCCACCAAATGATAAAAAGAAACAATCCCAGCGCCACTGCAGCTTCAACAGCTAATATCCACATATTTTTCCGCTTGTTGTATAGTTTGTAATTATTTATGAGATATAACTTTATCTAAAAACTCGATGAAAAACCAATCAACTTTAGCTGTTCTTGCATTTTTACTGGGGTGGCTTACCGCTTGCAAAACCGACACAATCTCGCCAGCACCTGTCCCGACGCCTTCCTCTCCAACTGCTAGCGCAAAAACGCCTGTCAATCCTTCGCCCTCCCCGATTACCCCAAGCATCAGTAAGCTCAAAGCAGTCGATTGGTCTCAGTTGAAGCAATGGGAGCAGGATACCTTTTTGCCGGCATGGAGCGCGTTCCTGCAAAGCTGCAATGCTTTAAGAAATCAGCCTTTATGGCGTGAATCCTGCAATCAAGCAAATGCAATCAAACAGCCCAATGAAAATACCATCAGGCACTTCTTCAAGCACCATTTCATCCCGCATCAAGTATTCAATCTGGATGGCAGCGACGAAGGGTTAATCACGGGCTATTATGAGCCATTGCTAAGAGGCAGCCGCACACCCAATCATCAATATCGCTATCCATTATATGCACCGCCCGATGAATTGCTCATCATTGATTTAGGCGACGTTTATCCAGAGCTCAAGAATCTACAACTGCGTGGCCGCCTGGAGGGCCGTAAGGTGGTGCCCTACTATAGCCGTGCGGAAATTGAAAACAATCTTCCTGCATTGAAAGGAAGGGAATTGCTATGGGTGGACGATCAAGTCGAACTTTTTTTCCTGCAGATTCAGGGTTCCGGTCGTATTGTGCTAGAAAATGGAGAAATTCTTCGAGTTGGATATGCTGAACAAAATGGCCATCCCTATCAATCAATCGGTAGACTGCTGGTTGAACGAGGCGAACTACCATTGGAACGCGCCTCCATGCAAGGAATTAAATACTGGGGACAACAAAACCCTGATAAATTGACTGAATTACTGCATCAGAATTCACGCTTCATTTTCTTCCGCGAGCTTCCAGACAACTTACCCGGCCCAGTCGGTGCGCTCGGCGTGCCACTCACTGCGGGTAGAAGCCTCGCCATCGACCCACGTGCCGTACCGCAAGGCGCTCCCGTCCTGCTCTCTACCACCTGGCCGAATACCAATCAACCGCTCAATCGGCTGATGGTGGCTCAAGATACCGGCAGTGCGATCAAAGGGGGTGTACGTGCCGATTTCTTCTGGGGATATGGCCAGGAAGCAGCGAATCAAGCAGGAAAAATGAAGCAGAAAGGTAAAATGTGGGTATTGTTACCCAAGAATTATGCTTCACATCTTCAGGCGAAGAAATAGAGATATACTCAGGCTGCTGCATCAGCAGTCTGAGTATATAACCGTCAAACGCCTAATTTTTCCCTGTATTATTCAACCGTTTCTCGATTTCAGCAGCTGGAATCAAACCTGACACGACCGATCCATCCGCAAAAATCAAAGTCGGTGTACCGGTAACCCGATGTTTCTGGCCAGATTGAAGCAACGTATTTAGGGGTGTTTCACAATCCTTACCGGTGGGGGTAATGCCGCGCAGCATAAAATCATCCCACGCTTTGAGCCGATCCGCCGAGCACCAAATCGCCGTAGCTGTCGGCATTGAATTCCTTAGTATAGGATAAAGCAAGGTATAAATGGTAACGTCCGTTACATTGGCAAGTTCTTCTTCTAATTTTTTGCAATAGGGACAATGGGGGTCGGAATAAACGATCAGCATTCGTTTTCCATTTCCTTTAACTGCTTTGATTCCCAGTTCCAGAGGCAAGGTATCGATCGCTATTCGCCTCGCATCTTTGATTTGCTGCATGCGTTCACTCGTCAGACTTACCCGTGTCTGGGTATCAACAACGTGCCCCAGAAAGAAATACTTAGCTTGCTCATCGGTATAGAAGATCTCGCCGCCTACTACCACTTCATAAAGACCTAAATAGGGGGTTTTACGGAGGCTTTCGATCTCGCTTTCAGGAAAATGCACCTGGATCGATTTTTTAAGCTGCGTCTCATCAGCCGAAGCATAGTTGAAAACAAAGCCTAGCAACACAAGCACTAAAATGTGATGTAAACGCATGATTATTCCTACTCCTGTTTAAAAATTAGAATTCAGTATGCCTATTTCAACTCAGTGCATGTTGCATCAACCTATTTTTTAATAGCGGCATGCGATTAGTCATCTCGAAACCTAGATTGCGCAAGCGAATCAAAATCGGGTCTGCGCTACCAAACAATTTTTGCAAACCGTCAGTCACCAATTCCATCGCCAGAATGTCTTCTTTTCGCGCACGCTCATAGCGGCGTAACAATCGATAATCGCCACAATCCGTCTGCAGGCCACGATTTATCAGGATTCCCGCCAGTTCACGCGCATCACGCAAACCGAGATTGACTCCTTGCCCCGCCAAGGGATGAATGCCATGTGCCGCATCACCGATCAGCACTAATCTTGGTTTTACCAGTGTTCTGACATGGACAAAATTCAGTGGAAAACCGATCGGTTGAGTCACTAATTGTAACTTTCCAAGCGTATGGTTAGCAGCCACAGCCACCTCTTGGCATAATGCCTCATCGGATAGCGCACGCAACTTGTTCGCTTGAGATTCGTTCGCAGACCAAACCATAGAAACATGCTCATTGGGTAATGGCAAAAACGCCAGTACGCCATCTCTCCGGAACCACTGATACGCCGTGTTGTAGTGAGGCAATTGTGTGCTGAAATTGGCTACCAGGCCTATTTGATGATAGGCATGCTGCGTCACTTCAATCCCTGCTTGTTTTCTTACCCATGAATTGACACCATCCGCACCGATAACCAATGCGGCTTGCAGTATATTGCCATCCGACAATTGCAAATCAACCCATGATTCCTGCCATGTAAGCGAAACACATTGCGCTGGACAAAAAATCGTCAGATTTTCATCCAATTGGGTAAGCGCATTCCACACCACATTTTGTAATTGCCGGTTCTCGGCGATAAATGCCAGTTCGGGCAAACCACTGTCGTAGGCACTAAAATCAAGTCTTGCAGCACCATCGTCACCAAACACCTTCATTTCATAAATAGGTGTGAGGCGCTCTTTGGCAAGTTGCTGCCATAGACCCAACGATTGCAGAAAAGCAGCGCTTCCCGGGCTAATCGCATAAATCCGGCTATCCCAGCCAGCATCTTCCGGGATTGGCGCAGGTGCACGTGACTCAATGAGCGCCACCTTTAACCCGCTTTCTTTCAGCGCAGCAATCAGGCTCGCACCGACCAGCCCCCCACCGATCACAACAATATCGAATTTCATAATTGGATTATACAGACGCTTTTTATAAGGGAACACTGCAAACACAGAATGGAGACATTATTATAACAATCTTGACAGTTCTCCCACTCCAAAGGCACAATGCACGCTTTCATTTCTATGGCGAATTAGCTCAGTGGTTAGAGCAGCGGAATCATAATCCGTTGGTCCGGGGTTCAAATCCCTGATTCGCCACCACTCCTACCCCGGTTTAAGGCCAAGAAAAAATGTCTGACAATTCTTGATACTTACACTGTTAGCCATGATCGCTCAATCATTAACAAATGCGAAGCAATCCAACCAAACTGATGATTGCCCCTTGGAACTCTGTTAAACAGTTTGCTCAAACGGCTGATCTGATGCCAAATAGCCAACAGGGCGCGAAAACGAGCCGCAGACAGCGTGACCGTACGGTGAATAGCCGACGAAATAGTTAGATAAATTTATAAATGGAGCAAGAAGTACCGGCAAGGGCTTTTGATGAAATGACAAAGACTGGCACACACAGCGATTACCCTTTAGAAAAGCTAACCGGCCTTCATTACACTCGATAAATGAAACGCAAAAAAGTGGGATAGCTAAAAATAACTAACCATTAAATAAATATAGCCGATCACAAAGATAGATGCGATAACAATGACGAGTAATTTCATTTTCTCTATTCCTCCTTGGTTAGTTATTTACAGAATTTTGAGTATTTTAACAATAAAAGCAAAAAGGTCTTTATTTTTTGGTTTCTGACTATTGTTTCATACGCTCAACCATGCCAACCAAATCATCTAGGTGAGCTTTCTATAATGGTTACTGAGTACAGAGCATCTCTAAAAATCCTAATTTCGTCACAATACATCGTTTTCGCGAAAAATGTTTCCTTACCTATCAATCATAGGCAGCGTCAACATTTTTTGCTCTAGCCTCGTCTTGTTCAAGACTCTGAATTTTTAGAGGTACCTTACATTGAATCTACTCAAAGCACTCGCGACTATCAGTAGCATGACACTGGTTTCACGTATTCTTGGATTCTTGCGAGACGCGCTTATCGCCAGAACTTTTGGTGCAGGCATGGCAAGCGATGCTTTCTTTGTCGCATTCCGAATACCTAATCTATTGCGCCGATTATTTGCAGAAGGCGCCTTTTCACAAGCGTTCGTACCCATCCTCGCCGAATATAAAAACCGCCGTTCAGCAGAGGAAACCCGTAATCTTATCGACCATGTTGCCACACTGCTGGGAATAGCACTCAGTATTGTAACGCTAGTGGGAATATTAGCTGCACCCGTGATCATTTACGTTAGCGCCCCAGGGTTTTCTGCCGATCAGGAAAAATTCACACTGACGATCGAACTTCTTCGTATCACCTTTCCTTACATACTGTTTATTTCTTTCGTGGCGCTCGCAGGCGGCATACTTAATACCTATAGTAAATTTTCAATTCCCGCATTCACGCCTGTATTACTGAATCTATCATTTATCGGTTGCGCCTTATGGTTAGCACCTTTACTTGACCCCCCGGTACTCGCCTTGGCATGGGCCGTTTTTATCGGAGGGGTGTTGCAATTTGCGTTTCAAATACCATTTCTGATTCGCATCAAACGGATGCCGCGCCTACGATTCAAATCCAAGGATACGGGCGCATGGCGCGTACTCAAGTTGATGGGGCCAGCAGTTTTTGGCGTATCTATTGGGCAGATCAGTATGCTGATCAACACGATATTCGCTTCCTTGCTTGTCACCGGCAGTGTTTCCTGGCTTTATTATGCCGATCGATTGATGGAGTTTCCGGCAGGATTACTCGGTGTCGCTCTAGGCACGATCTTACTCCCCTCTTTATCTCGCCACTATACCAGTCAGAATAACGACCACTATTCGCGCCTGCTAGATTGGGGGCTGCGGTTAACTGTCATGCTGACACTGCCAGCCGCCATCGCATTGGCTATGCTCGCAACACCGCTTATCACAACACTCTTTTACTATGGCGTATTTACAGAGGAAGATGTTTGGATGACACGCCAAGCGCTTATCGCCTATAGCGTAGGATTGCTGGGATTAATTCTCGTGAAAGTGCTTGCCCCTGGATTTTATGCCCGGCAAAACATAAAAACCCCCGTCAAAATTGCTATCGTCACGCTCATCGCAACTCAACTGATGAATCTTGCCTTTATCTTTCCATTGCAACACGCTGGCCTAGCTTTAGCTATTGGCCTCGGTGCCTGTCTTAACGCCGGATTACTCTACTACAAGCTTCGTCACTATGCTATTTATCAACCGCAACCAGGCTGGACAGTTTTTATGCTGAAAATTTTAGCGGCGTTAACCGTAATGGGAGGCGTGTTATGGTTCGCAGCTGGCAGTGACGTATCATGGCTGCAGTACACCGCGCAGGAGCGAGCTTTACGCCTGACGCAAGTCGTTTTTCTGGGAGCGATCGCCTACTTTGCCACCTTATGGTCTTTAGGATTTCGCTTAAGCGATTTTTCTCGGCATGGTGAAGCGTAAAATCAAAGCGCTGTTTATCTAAGAATGGGGCGCTGCCTTCCGCTTGTCTCGTTCAATCAATGCATATGCAGAATGATTATGAATCGACTCGAAGTTCTCTGATTCGACCACATAGGCATCAATGCGGTCATCTTTGTTCAATACTTCCGCAACATCACGCACGATATCTTCGACAAATTTCGGATTATCATACGCCCTCTCTGTCACAAATTTCTCATCTGGCCGTTTAAGTAAACCATAAAGCTCGCAAGAAGCCTGGTCTTCCGCAATTCTGATAATATCTTCAATCCAAACAAAGCTGTTGGTACGAACGGATACTGTGACATGGGAGCGCTGGTTATGGGCTCCATAATCCGAAATTTTCTTCGAACATGGGCAAAGACTCGTTACGGGCACGACCACTTTCATGGTGAATTCATACTGACTTTTTTTAATTTCACCGGCAAAAGTCACTTCATAATCCAGCAAACTTTGGACACCAGAAATTGGTGCTGACTTATTAACAAAATAAGGAAAAGTCATTTCGATGTGACCCGACTCTGATTCCAGCCTTGTAACCATCGCGCGCAAGATATCCTCAAATGATTCAACAGAAATCTCGCGTTCATGGCTATTCAAGATTTCGACAAATCGCGACATATGCGTTCCCTTAAAGTTATGGGGCAGATTGACGTACATATTGAAAACAGCGACTGTATGTTGTACGCCCCCATCTTTATCCGCCACTCGGACAGGATGACGGATGGCTTTGATACCTACTCTATCAATTGCAATCCGCCGGGTATCCAACGTACTCTGCACATCGGCGATCGGTAAATCGGTTTGTTTGTTCATGGTGATTCCTTCTGGAAAGATGGCGGCTATATGTTTTACTATTACAAGCCCCCAGAGATGATAATTTATCAGATAGGCAGCCTCATCCGCACCTGACTAAATAAACGTTTCTTAATCAGACCTTTGACAATATGGATGGTTCTAGAAGCACAGGACTCAGAGCATGCCTTAATCAAACAAACCCTTTCTGCCGCTTCATGCATTACCCTGATAATTTGTTTTGCACTGATTTGATGATGCCATTTTTGTCTAACCCACAGTCTGCCAACATTTGTGCCGGGTCACCCTGGTCGATAAAATAATCGGGCAAGCCCAACAAAAGCAGCTTAACCAGAATTCCTCTGTTTGCCAATGATTCCATCACGGCGCTCCCAGCTCCACCCATCACCGTATTTTCCTCAACCGTGACCAGCAACTCATGGTTTGACGCAAGTTCTGCCACCAAATCATCATCAAGTGGCTTTACGAACCGCATATTAGCAACGGTTGCACCCAACACTTCCGCCGCTTCCAGGCAAGGCGCCAACATCGTGCCAAAAGCGAGCAAAGCGACCCTATCGCCCGTACGGCGTATCTCACCCCGCCCTAACGGCAGCGTGTGCATTTCCTTTTGGACACTCACGCCCACTCCGGTGCCTCGTGGATATCTCACGGCTGTCGGTGTATTCATTTGATAAGCTGTATAGAGCATTTGGCGACATTCGTTTTCATCGGCAGGCGCCATCACCGTGATATTCGGAATACAGCGCAGATAGGTCAAATCGAAGCTACCCGCATGCGTCGGTCCATCTGCACCCACCAGCCCCGCACGATCAATAGCGAACACGACAGGCAAATTTTGAATAGCAACATCATGTATCAACTGGTCGTAAGCACGCTGTAAGAATGTTGAATAGATGGCCACCACCGGTTTTAATCCATCACATGCCGCTCCGGCAGCGAACGTCACCGCGTGTTGCTCTGCAATTCCAACATCGAAGTAACGATCAGGGTATTCTTGAGAAAATCTGACGAGTCCCGACCCTTCTCGCATTGCAGGTGTAATACCGATCAAGCGAGGATCTTTAGCGGCCATATCACATAACCAATCACCAAATACTTGATTGTATGTCGGTTTACTAGCTGGCTTGGAAATAATACCTTGAGCAGGATCAAATTTTCCGACACCGTGATAAAGAATTGGATCTTCCTCAGCCAACTTATAACCCGCGCCCTTACGTGTAACAACATGTAAGAACTGGGGCCCATCAAGGTGTTTGATATTGTTCAGTGTCGTCAACAATACATCCAAATCATGTCCATCGATTGGCCCGATATAATTGAAGCCAAATTCCTCGAATAGTGTCCCCGGTGTCATCATGCCCTTAACATGTTCCTCTGCGCGGCGCGCCAGTTCCAAAACAGGGGGCACTACACCCAGCATCTTTTCCCCCGCACGGCGGGCCGTAGCATAAAATTTGCCAGACATCAATTTGGCAAGATAGTTATTGAGCGCACCCACGGGAGGGGAAATCGACATATCGTTATCATTCAAGATCACCAACAGATTGCTGTCCATCACCCCCGCGTTGTTCAGCGCCTCAAACGCCATGCCAGCACTCATGGCCCCATCACCGATTACAGCAATGGCTCGCCGTTTTATGCCGCTCAACTGCGCAGCGATCGCCATACCCAAAGCGGCACTGATAGAAGTGCTCGAGTGCGCTGTACCAAATGCATCATATTCACTTTCGTCACGCCGCGGAAATCCGGCAATCCCTCCATGCATGCGCAACTTGATCATCCCCTCGCGCCGCCCTGTCAGTATCTTATGCGCATAAGTCTGATGCCCGACATCCCATACTAATCGGTCATAGGGGGTATTGAAAACATAATGCAAAGCGATGGTCAATTCGACAGTACCGAGATTTGAAGATAAATGTCCACCTGTTTTTGCCACCGATTCAATCAGAAATTGACGTAATTCATCGGCGATTTGTGGAAGCTGCTTGCGTTCGAGTTTTCTTAACTCGGCAGGTGTATTAACGCGTTCAAGTAAGGAGTACATGCAAACTCAGAAAATTTTTAGCTGATAGATAAAAATGAAAAATACTTGGATCAAAACTCACGCTGAACGATGAAATCTGTCACTTGCAGTAAACGAGGGGCAGCCACCCCTAAGTGATCAAGTGCTCGATAAGCATCTTTTTGTAGATCTTCAGCCAACTCTCGAGCCTGCTTCACACCCAAGATGCTGACATAAGTTGGTTTATTCTGTTCGGCATCTTTGCCAGCCGTTTTACCTAATGCTGCAGTAGTCGCTTCAGCATCGAGCACATCGTCAACTACTTGAAATGCAAGGCCAATACATTTAGCAAAATGATCTAAATGACTTAATTGTTCGTCATTTAATCCTTCACCGCAGCGTGCACCTAACATGACTGCAGCACGTATAAGCGCACCAGTCTTGTGAATATGCATGAATTCAAGTTCTGGTAAAGTGAGTAACTTACCCACGCTTGCCAGATCAATCGCCTGTCCACCCGCCATGCCCCGCGAACCAGCCGCTTGAGCTAATTGTTTAATCATTTCCAATTGCTTGTGCGGGTGGTCAGTCAAAGGAAATTCTGCCATCAACTGAAAAGCCAGACTTTGCAGACTATCGCCCACAAGCAGGGCTGTCGCTTCATCGTATTTTACATGACAGGTCGGCTTACCTCTCCGCAGAGTATCGTCGTCCATGCAGGGAAGATCATCATGCACCAACGAATAAGCATGTATGAGCTCCACTGCTGCCGCTGCTACTACGACGCTTTCATCTTCCGCCCCACTTAGTTCACCGGCAGCAAAAGAGAGTAATGGCCGAATTCGTTTTCCACCTCCAAGTACTACATAGCGCATCGCCTCATGCAAACGCTCTGGCGCACAATTATCGGCAGGAAGTCGGTTTTCCAGATACGATTCAATTTGTGATTGGCGGTTTTTTAACCAGCCTTGAAAATCAGCGTTCATCGGCACCCGATGCAGAAAAATCTTTCAACATATCTGCCTCAAGAATGCGTACTTGCTGCTGTGCATTTTGTAAGGTTGTTTGACAATAGTGTAGCAATTCCACTCCACGCTTATAGGCTGAAAGCGATGCTTCCAGCGTCATTTGGCCTGCTTCCATGGTTGTTACGATACGCTCTAGCTCTGCTGTTGCCGCTTCAAAACTTTCCGGTTGAGATGATAGATCGACCGTTAATGAGTCATTGGATTTCTTTTTCATGCTGTATAGTTTTTCTTGGAAGATTCAGGCGAGCAACGGAGAAACAGAATAGATTCAGGCTTATTAATTTTTATTTACTTAAAGCGATCAAAAATATCGCAATCTCTATAAATTGGTCAATCTTATTTTAACCTTTCCTTGATCTCTTAGATACCGAATTAATCAAATAACTAGGTTATACGTTTACTTTTCTTACTTCTTTTCGGATTCTTAACTATTTCGATTACACCACCACATCTACCCGAGATGCCAATCGCTTGCGTTTGCGGGTACCGCTAAGAATCTCTTGTTCGTCACAATACATCGTTGTTCACAAAAAAATGTTTTCTGACCTCTAAATCGTAGGCTGCACCAACATTTTTTGCTCTCACCTCGTCTTGTTTAAATTGCTGAATTTTTTTTAGGCATCCTTGCCTCAGTATGACTTTTTATAAAAATTCATACAAGGCACCCAAGGTATCACCCTTTTATTGATCCACAGCTTAACCTATGGCAATATCAATCATGAGTTTGCATAACAAAATTAATCGCTTAATTTATTTATGATGCTTCTCTTTTAATTTGTTTTACAATTTCAATTTACTTAACCATTACGTGATAAGACGAGGTAATTTTGGAAAATACGGAAAACACTATTAGTTTTTTTGATCAATTGAGCCTGTATTTCACGGAAGTGCCTACATGGCCGTTCGTTTTATTGGGGGTTGTTATCGTATTTGCCCTTGGCGTCGAGTTAATCAACCGCCGTCGGCGAGCGGATGCTGTGGATTATTATGACACGACATTCCGAACTGAACTCGCTGGCTTATACCCTAATCCAACAAACTGGCCAGAAGATCTTGCGCTTCATCTTAAAGCAAGCTTTCCACTCATGCGTGACGCTTTTGAAAACTTGAGAGGGTTCATTCCTCAAAAGCAGTTGTATGATTACAATCTTGCTTGGAGCAATTTCTATGATTTTTGCCGATCGAATGGTGCAATCAGCGAAAATCAAGCGGGAGAAACATCACCAGATAGCACAGAGCCTGACCCCAAGCAAGTATTTCATCAATTAGTCACTGAGCTTCTAGCATTTACTGAGCAGTTCAAGCGCTAGGCATAGACACTCCCCGCTTTGATGCTATTTGTATCGAATAGCAAAACGCCAACTTGAACTTGAAGCGTATTTAGGTAGGTACGCCAAAAAATCGTGCATTGCATGGGTAATGGCTCAACAGTGGCTTTTTTGCCAGCCCATGACAAGATGATCCTCTCGGATGTATCGAATTAAGCCATCTCTTCATCACAACTCATGAATAATTCGTCGCAGATAAGAAAAGTGATTCATATCCATCCCGTCACCTCTTATCGTGACATGAGCACATTCATTGATCTTCCATGGCAAATATACGCTGACGACCCCATGTGGATCCCTCCCTTACGTTTAGAGCGGCGCTTGCATTATTCAAAATTCAATCCCTTTTTCGCACATGCAAAATGGCAGGCGTGGATTGCTTATAAAAATGGCCGAGCAGTTGGTAGAATCAGTGCACAAATCGATGCACTCCACCGGCAACGTTACGGAGCCGATACCGGTCATTTCGGTTCGCTGGAATGTATCCAGGATGTAACGGTCTTTGCCGAGCTTATACAAACTGCGGAGCAATGGCTCACTACACAGGGTACTCATCGAGTAAGTGGACCGTTTAATTTATCGATCAATCAGGAATGCGGGGTATTAGTGGAAGGATTCGATACGCCACCCGTTGTCATGATGCCACACTCTCCTAGATGGTACGATACCTTTCTCCAGCAATGCGGTTACCGGCCTGCCAAAGACCTGCTGGCATATTGGGTGGAAGTAGACTTCACGCCCCCCCGGGTCATGCGTACGATCACACAGAAGCACGCAAATCAAATTAAACTCAGAACGTTGCGACACGATCGCTTCGATGAAGAAATGGAAATTTTACGGGATATCTTCAACGATGCGTGGTCGGACAACTGGGGATTTGTACCCTTCACGCAAGCTGAATTTGCCGAACTCGGTAACAGCTTGCGCTGGCTCGTCCCCATCGAATTTATTCAAATTGCGGAAGTGGGCGGAAAACCGGTCGCATTCATGGCTGCCCTACCCAATCTCAATGAAGTGTTTGCTGAGCTCAATGGTCGTTTGCTCCCATTTGGTTGGTTTCACTTGATTAAACGACTCAAATCCAAAAGTATCCGTACCGCCCGCATACCTCTGATGGGCGTGCGCAAACAATTTCATCATACCTCGCTTGGCATGGCGCTGGCATTCATGGTCATCGATGCACCGCGGCAAGCAGGATTGGCCAGAGGTATCAAAGAAGTCGAAATGTCCTGGATTCTGGAAGATAATCAAGCAATGCGCAGCATCCTCAAAAGTATCGGCAGCAGAGAATACAAGCGATATCGACTTTATGAGAAAACACTTTAACAGACATAGCATCCTTCCCTGCAATACGGTGATCACTGCGCACAAACGGCCTATTCAGCGCTCGAATCGCCTTATTTTCTTCAGGAGTTCCCATGCGCCAGGATGATCGTTATGTTGCCTTGGTGCTTGCCGCGGATCGCACCGCGAATGATCCCGTTGCCAGTAAAACTGGTGTCGCCTGTAAAGCTTTTGCACCGGTGGGCGGCAAACCGATGATCATTCGCGTCCTGGATGCCTTGGCTGCAAGCAGCACAATAAAAACAACCCTATTGTGCGGGCCGCCTAAAGCACTTCTGCCCCAATGCCCCGAACTCATGCAACGTATTGAAAATGGGCAAGTCATCTGGACGGAAAATCAAGATTCACCAAGTCGCAGCGCTGAGCATAGCCTTAAACAAGTGGACGCAACCGCCCGAATACTCTTGACTACCGCTGATCATGCCTTGCTCACATCGAAAATCATTGATCATTTTCTACTCGCTTCTCGTGCTATGGATTGCGATGCCACAGTGGGAATAGTCCGTCATGATATGATGCTAGCTGCATTTCCTAGCAGTCAACGCACGGTTATACGCCTCCGTGATGGTGGATTTTGCGGCTGCAATTTGTTCACTTTCAATCATGGAGGCCGTGAACTTGTTTCATTCTGGCAACGTGCCGAAGCACAACGCAAGCGCCCCTGGCGTCTGATCAGCCTTGCTCTAGGCTGGAAAACCGTAATACGCTACCTAATTGGCTCACTGACATTAACGCAAGCACTAGACGCTATTTCAGCCCAAACGGGCATACGCGTGCGCTCAGTTTTCCTGCCCTTTCCTCATGCGGGAATCGATGTCGACAAAGTAGATGATTTACTGCTGGTAGAATCGCTTCTAGAAAAGTCTGCATTGGACTCGAAAAACGCACAAGCTGATACAGCTAACGAATAAAGCCACAGCGATTAATGAAAACCATCGAAAAATACATCACTCGCGAATTGCTTATCCCATTTTTCGCTGTGACCAGCATACTTGTCGGACTGTTTGTCAGCTTCAGTACAGCACGCATCCTTGCTAGCGCGGTAACCGAAACACTTGGCATGGTCGCCATGCTCCAACTGGTCATGCTAAAAACGATCATCGCACTAGAAGTTCTGGTACCGATCTCGTTCTATGTAGCAATCATTTATGGGCTCAGCAGGCTCAGCAGGGATCAAGAAATGAATATCCTGCGTGCTGTCGGCTTTGGCGATAACCGTATCCTCTACACCGTGCTGTTGATTGTCATTCCTGTCAGCATCGTAAGTGGCACACTCTCACTTTATGCGCGTCCCTGGGCCTATGCAGAAAGCTATATTCTCGACGCACAAGCCCAGGCTGAATTAAATGCCAATCGTTTCCAAGCGGGCCGTTTCTACGGAAGTGAAAAAAGCGGCCGGGTTATCTTCGTGCAAGCAAAGGACGATTCCGGCATGCGCATGAAAGAAATTTTCCACTTTATCAAGAAGGACGGTATCAGCGAAATTGTCGTCGCCAAGGACGCTATTCAGCAACAGCAACTCTCGCTCGATCAGCGACCGCATACCGAATTATTTAATGGTTTCATTTATCGCTTAGCCTATCCAGAAGGGAAAGACAGCGCGATTCGATATGAAAAAATGATCTACTATAATGAGAACGAATTGGTAACGAATTATCGGCGTAAGGCGGCTTCAACGCGTGCATTGTGGGAATCTGACCAACCTCGCGATATCGCTGAGCTGCAGTGGCGGCTCTCCCGGCCGGTTGCAACCATTCTGCTTGCCCTCATAGCCGTCTCTTTCACACGCGTCTCACCCCGTCAGGATAAAAGCGATAAAACTCTGCTACTCGCCGCGGTAATATTCGCTGTCTATTACAATCTCACAGGTCTGGCCCAGACATGGGTGGAACAAGGTGTGATTCCTTCCATGCCCGGCGTCTGGTGGCTTTATCTATTGCTTTTCATTTTCGCCGTCCTATTACTGCCTGGAATGAGGCATCGTTTGTTTAGCAAGACATGAAAACCGCAACTCGTTATATCATCAAGCAGGTTGTGATGGGTATGGTCATCGCAACGGTCGTACTTTTGCCCTTGTTCAGCTTCTTTGACTTATTGGATCAACTTGATGACGTCGGCAAGGGCACTTATCAGACTAGCGATGCTTTCTTATATACTTTCTTGCTGATGCCACGCCGCTTTATACAGTTAGCACCGTTTATCGCGCTCTTAGGAACAGTGGGTGCATTAGGAAAATTAGCGGTCAATTTAGAGTTAGTCGCTTTACGGGTTGCCGGTCTCTCGCCGATTCAAATCAGTATGGCGCCGATCGCAATCGGCATTACGATGCTTATCGGCATTGCGTTGCTGGAACAATTTATTGCCCCGCAGCTTCAGCAACAAGCCATCACCAGCCGTGCAGTCGCACTGGATAAAACGGCGGAACTCGGCAAAGGACTGGGTATCTGGACACGGAATGAGCGTAATATTTTGCGTATTGGAGAAATGCTGCCCCCTAATCGAGCGATCGATATCGAGATCATGCATTTCGATAAACAAGGCTTCTTAGCAATGCACAGTCATGCTGAATATGCTGAAATCGTCGACGAACAATTATGGAAGCTGCATAACGTCACAGTCCGAACTTTCACTGAAAAAAATATTGCGCTGACCAGCGCCAGCAGCGTAGAGTGGCAGTCTTTCCTGAGAGCGGAAGATATCGCCACGTTGACCAAACCGCCCGAAAGCCTCTCGCCGCTCGAATTGGTACGGCATGCTGCGTTTCTGCAAGCGACTGGTCAGAAAGCGGATGCTTACCTGATGGCCATATGGCGTAAAGTAGGTAGTGCACTGATGACCTTAGCGATGATTTTGCTCGCTATTCCCTTTATCTTTGGATTAGCACGCGAGGGACTGGGAAATAAGTTGGTACTGGCCTCTATCGTGGGCGTAAGCGTTTACCTGCTCGACCAGATCATCGCTAATGCCGCTTTATTGTTACACTTGAATCCGGTGTTGATTTCCCTTCTTCCCAGTCTGACGCTCATTACCCTTGCTATTCTTTGGTTACGGCGAATTTTCTAATCTTTCAATCGTTTAAATATATCTCCATTACTCATGTCGACAACCTATATTTTTATCCTTGGCGAGAGCGAAATCAGTCTCTGGGGATTAAGCGGCCGCGAACGGCTACAACGGATAGTTGCTTCACTCAAACAAGTCTGCCTGATCGATAATCCGGCAGCCATCCCAGCGGATGCGCCCGCATTGCTGTTGCGTGCAGATCATCTGTACGATGCCAGGGTCATCACGGCTTTGGTTCAGTTACAGGAAGAAATGTTGCTCATGAGCCAGACTGCTATTCCAGTGGCGTTACGTTCCACCGGCAAAAACTTACCCACCTTGCTTGAATCAATGCGCAACGCGAACATCTCTGCGCTTTCCGGCATACAACAATACACGCTGCAAGATTTACAAGTCGGCATCCAACAAACGCTCAAAAAGAAAGAATCGCCTTTTGTACTACCCATCAACGCCGCCCAGCGCAAAGCGCTGGAATGGGAATTGTTCGCCGGCTCCTACAAAGGGGTGACTGATCTGGTCACCAAGTGGCTATGGCCTGTCCCTGCATTTTGGGTGACACACCTTTGTGTTCGCTGGAAAATCACACCCAATCAGGTAACATTTCTCAGTTTGTTACTGGCTGTTCTCGCTGGGTGGGCTTTTTGGTATGGCCATTATGCAAGCGGCCTGGTCATGGGATGGCTGATGACGTTTCTTGATACCGTCGATGGCAAACTGGCGCGCGTGACGCTTACATCGAGCCGCCTGGGTGACGTAATGGATCATGGCTTGGATATCATTCATCCTCCATTATGGTATTTAGCCTGGGGGGTAGGGCTGGCGACAACCGCATACCCGCTGGCCGATCTGGAATTTTTGGCTTGGCTGATGTTTGTAGGTTATGTCGGGGGGCGTATTTGCGAAGGGCTATTTGAATTTTGGCTTGCTCCCTTCACTTTGTTTATTTGGCAGCGTATTGATTCGTTCAATCGCCTGATTACCGCACGACGCAATCCGAATCTCATTTTAATGACATCGTGCTGGTTAGCCGGTCGACCAGATATCGGCCTTTTGCTCGTGGTAGGTTGGCATGCCGTATCGACACTTTTCCTGGCATGGCGCGTGATCTTGGCCTGGTTAACTCGCCGACGCGAAGGCAGTCTAACTTCCTGGATGGAGGGGATCGACCCGCTTCATGACAGACAACAACTGGCCGTCAGAGTATTTACTCGCGTCCCGCTCGCTGAACAAAATGTGCAAAATGCGCGTACCGACACACATTCATAGTCTGACCACAGGCACAGCGCGCGTTGGTCTGATTCTCAACCCCTTAGGCGGGCAGGCACGCAAACGTCTACATGCCATCAAACAACTATTGTCTGATATGCCGCAAATTCTTCAATGGCAAATCACGTGCGTACAAGACTTTGACTTCGCCGTAACAGCTGCAATCGAATCCCAACTTGACTGGTTGATCATTCTTGGTGGTGACGGGACTGTCCAAGGCATACTCAATCGATTACTTGGCAAACTGTCTTCGGAAAACTGGCCACTTCTGACCGTTATCCCGGGTGGAACCACCAATATGACTGCCCTGGATCTGGGTAGTCGCGACAAACCGGATCAAATGCTAAAACGCTTGAAACACTATTTGCATCAGCCTGCTCCACGCCCCGCCCCTTTACGCGTTGAACGTCCCGTGCTGTGCATCACTCAAACTGGACAAGAAAACATTTACGGGATGTTTCTTGGGTTAGGATTGATTGCACGCGGCGTAAAATTCTCACGCAGCCGTATCAAGCAAATTGGTGTGACGGGTAATTTGTTTACTGCCTTGATCGTATTGCGCTCAATTATCGGTACCTTTATGGGTCGTCCCCATCCTGAATGGGCACCTGTAAACATTGCAACTGTCGATGAAACGGGCGCAACGCACCGGGAAAACTACTTATTCGTTCTTGTCAGCGCTTTAGAGCATCTCCTGATGGGTATCCGTCCATATTGGGGAATAGAACGAGCACCCTTGCATGTAACTTTTGTCAGGCAGCAAAGTAAACGATTTTGGTATGCGATCTGGCCGTTGATAACGGGTCGTGGTCATACGCTCCGAGAAGAGCACGGTTATGTCAGTTACAATACGCCTTTGCTGGAGCTATCGCTGGATGATGACTATATCGTGGATGGGGAATTGTTCCATGCCTCGCTGCAACATGGACCTCTTCGTATATCGGCCAGTGGCCCGCTCACATTTCTGGTACTGTAATGCGTGCCCAACAATGAAAAACAACATCCCTTCGCTAGCTCAAACGGTGCCCAGCACGCTGATAGATACGATCGCTTGGCAAAATACTCAATCGGTCTCATCAGATTTTGCGCCGCTAGTCGAGGCAATCACGCAACACTTTAGTACATCCTTGGATGCGGTCATTCTGTATGGGTCATGCTTGCATACCAGTGACCTGACCGAAGGTATCGCCGATTTTTATGTACTGGTCAACGATTACCGCGCCGCTTACCCCAAACAACGATATCTGGCTTACTTGAATGCTTGGCTGCCACCCAACGTATTTTACCTGGAGGTTGTTCATCGTGAACAAATACTTCGCGCCAAGTATGCTGTCGTTTCCACCGCCGACTTCGAATATGGCAACCAATTCTGGTTTCATCCTTATCTCTGGGCACGTTTCGCCCAGCCCGCGCGGCTACTTTATGCACGTGACGACAACATACGCTTGCGTATCCATGTCGCCATGGCGCAAGCAGTCATTAAATTCTTGAAATCCAGCCTGCTTACGCTTGAATCGCAGACGTTGGATGCCGAAGAGATCTGGACACAGGGATTGATGTTGACCTATGCAGCCGAGCTGCGGGCCGAACGTGAAACACGCGCACGCCACTTGGCCCAGCAAAGCTTGCAAAATTATACCCTTCTGACCACTGCCGCTTTGCCCGCTCTAGATGGGTTATTGACAGCGCAATCGGATGAACAATATCTGTGCCATACCACGCCAACGGATAACCGTCGCGCTCGCTTCCATTGGCGTCTCCGCCGCTGGCAAGGACGGCTCCTCTCGATTCTGCGTCTCTGTAAAGCTACGCTGACCTTTCGCGATTGCCTCGATTACGCTGCTTGGAAAATCGAGCGCCATAGCGGTATTCATGTTGAAATCACTCCGATGCTGCGGCGTCATCCAATTTTGTGGGGTTTTAAGGTCATGTGGCAACTATTGCGGCGAGGAGTATTGCGTTGATAGGATGTATTGATTAATTTCATTTTCAGGAGAATCTGATGACTCTTTTATCTCGCTTTTTCATTTTCTCAGCTTTTTTATGGCTGTTTTTTCTAACCGCTTGCTCCACCATGTACTACAGCGGGCTTGAAAAAATCGGCATCCCTAAACGGGATGTACTTGTCCATCGGGTCGAAAAAGCACGCGACACCCAGGAAGAAACCAAAGAACAGTTCAAATCGGCCCTGGAGCAGTTTACCGCGGTCACCAATTTCAGAGGAGGTGATCTGGAAGCGGTTTATAATAAACTGAATAACGAATACGAAGCCAGTGTCGCAAAAGCAGAGGAAGTCAGTGATCGTATTGCGGCAATCGAAGATGTTTCACAAGCCTTGTTCACTGAGTGGGAACAAGAAATCACTCAGTATTCGAATGCTGCGCTCAAAAGCAGCAGTCAACAAAAACTGACCGCCACCCGTGCGCATTACAAACAGCTGATCAGTACCATGAAAACTGCTGAGGCCAAAATCCAGCCAGTACTGACTGTATTCAAAGACCAAGTGATGTTCCTCAAACATAACCTGAATGCCCAAGCGGTTGCGTCGCTAAAGGGCGAACTTGGCACACTCCAATCTGATGTTTCTTCTCTGATTGCCTCGATGGAAAAATCCATTAATGAAGCCAATGCATTTATCAGCACAATGGAAAAATAGTGATTTATCAACTCGATGCCGTTAAGGTGCTAGGCCAATCCGCTTGCAGACAAGGCACAAGCTTTTCAGAGCCGTGGTTATGTTTATGCAGTTTGCAATTGGTCTATTTTTTTACTCAAATTTAAAGAGACCGCGTCCCTTCAAACGCTCACGCAGTTCCGAGACAAATTTGTAAGACATTGTATAGCAATAGAAAACTGTCCATAAACCAGGCCCAACATACCTCACCCCATCAATGCCAAGCGCTCGCTCCCATCGCATAAGTTACCAAGAAGCGTTTCATACCTGGTTGAAAATTGGCTTGCTGAGCTTCGGTGGGCCGGCCGGCCAGATTGCCATCATGCACCGCATCCTGGTAGAGGAGAAACGCTGGATCAGTGAAAGCAGGTTCTTACATGCGCTCAACTACTGCATGCTCATACCGGGGCCTGAAGCGCAGCAGCTTACCATCTACATTGGATGGTTGCTACACGGTTGGCGCGGGGGCGTCGTTGCTGGCACCTTGTTCGTCTTACCAGGATTTCTGTCGATTTTCGTGCTTTCCCTTCTTTATGCACTTTACCAGCAAACGGAGTTGGTTACGGCGCTGTTCTTCGGTTTAAAAGCCGCCACACTCGCCATCGTGGTGGAAGCCGTGTTCCGTATTGGACGGAAGGTGCTCAAAAATCGCACCATGGTGATTCTCGCTGCCTGCGCTTTCGTCGGGATATTTTTCCTTGAATTACCGTTCCCACTGATCGTGCTGGCAGCTGGCCTGATTGGGCTCATCGGTGGCCATGCCCAGCCAAAGCACTTTTGCGTGATTCACGGTCACGAGGCAGCCACAGAAGAGCGAAATAGCGTGATTCATGATCACCAGATAAACCACACGCAACCGACTTGGGGGCGGGCTATCCGCGTTACTGCCCTCTGGCTTGCAATCTGGTTTGTACCCATTGCTTTGCTGTTTGCCTGGTTAGGCTCTGGCCACGTGCTGTTTGTCGAAAGCCTTTTTTTCAGCAAGGCTGCGGTCGTCACCTTTGGAGGCGCCTATGCCGTCCTTGCTTACATGGCTCAACAGGCCGTAGAAGTATATGGCTGGCTACAGCCAGGCGAAATGCTGGATGGACTTGGCATGGCCGAAACGACACCTGGCCCGTTGATTCAGGTCGTTCAGTTCGTAGGCTTCATGGGGGCCTATCGTAATCCCGACCCGTTCGACCCTCTCATGGCAGCCACCATGGCATCGGTTATCACCACCTGGGTCACGTTTGTTCCATGTTTTCTGTGGATATTACTCGGTGCACCTTATATTGAACGGCTGCGCGACAATAAACTGCTTTCCGCCGGACTCTCGGCGATTACTGCGGCCGTTGTCGGTGTTGTGCTCAATCTGGCGATATGGTTTGCGGCGCATGTCGCGTTCGGCCATGTGGAAGAATGGCGCGGATTTGGTTTGCGTCTGCTGCTTCCTGAGTGGGCAAGCGCTGACTATGCTTCGATTGTGATTGCCTTGGGTGCTTTCTTTGCAATGTTCAAACTAAAGTGGAATATGATTCTCACGCTTGGCGTCGCTTCACTCACTGGAATCGGTTATGTTTTGTTGATATACCCTTGGTTATTCTGAGTTACATCGATTCACCAGTCGGGATCGACTTGCCATCTACCGACAGACGATTGGAAAAGCGCTCTCATAGGCTGTCTTACTCGCTTTGTTGCTATTATTCTTCATAATAAGGCGTTTCATTGCTA
Organism: Nitrosomonas nitrosa; assembly: GCF_003051105.1. Classification (GTDB taxonomy): domain Bacteria; phylum Pseudomonadota; class Gammaproteobacteria; order Burkholderiales; family Nitrosomonadaceae; genus Nitrosomonas; species Nitrosomonas nitrosa. The sequence goes on from NZ_QAOO01000007.1 coordinate 127,980, forward strand.
ATATCGGCCATGCTCTCAAGGTCCTCATGGGTTTTCTGTTTGGAAGGGTGGGGGCGCTCCGATCGCGTACGGTCAGGAAGTGAGTGAAACAGCGGATTAAACCCTTCAGCGCCTGATGCACTACCCGTATCGTGGCTGATTGATTGGGATTGGGCATCGATCAACTCTTGGTTAGGTATAGTTTGTGTACCGAATAAATCGGCATTGGTTTGCTGAGAAGGGGCAAAGCCACCGTACTGTGAAAACAGCGTACCAAGTGCCATACCGGTAATACCCAATACGAATAAATAATTAATCCCCTTGAATGCTTGCCGCCTTGTTTTTTGATCGCTTAGGTTACCAACCGAGAGCAACTTTAATAAACAGACTAATATGACTAATGCTAAGCCAGCCAATATCCATACATTATCGAGATATTTCCAAAGTACCAAAGACTCCACGCGTGTCCCCTCCTCCGCCCCACTGTCAAATCGATACACAAATCCAAATGGCTTATATTCATTTGTGTATTCCGTAATTCAAGTATTAATCATAAGATAATCTTTCAAACCAAAAATTCATAAAACTTGATCTCCACCTCATTTTAAGTAGATCGGGATAACAACTTAGGGCATGTTTTAACATCAAACCAGCTTCAGTTCTGAATTTGTATGCTGCCCAGTCTGTGCAAGCGCGGCTTGAATAGCATCATCCGCAGTTTCCAAAAAAATGAACTGGATGGCAGATTTGGCTGCTTCAGGCACATCGCGCAAATCCTTCTGGTTACGGGCTGGTAGAAGCACGCTCTTTAACCCTGCCCTTTGTGCTGCAAGCACTTTTTCCTTAATGCCCCCGACAGGCAGCACCAATCCCCGCAGACTAATTTCACCGGTCATTGCGACTTCATGATGCACCGGTCGATTGGTAAACAAAGAAGCCAGCGCTACGAACATTGCCACTCCTGCACTGGGTCCATCTTTTGGAATCGCGCCCGCCGGGACATGCAAGTGCACATCGATCCCTTCAAACATTGATGCTGAAATATTCAGTTCATTGGCGCGCGCCTTGACTAAAGTCAAAGCCGCCTGTGCACTTTCCTTCATAACGTCACCAAGTTGCCCAGTAAGGATCAAGCGTCCACTCCCACTCACACGCGTCGCCTCTATAAACAGGATATCGCCTCCCACCGGCGTCCATGCCAGGCCGGTCGCAACGCCAGGTAGACTGGTACGCGAGGCGACTTCATACTCATATTTAGCAGGCCCCAAGATGGCATCTAGATTGGGAGCATCGATTCGCACTTGCAGGTGTGTGTTTTCTGCTACTCGCAAGGCGACATGACGCATGATACGACCGATTTCACGTTCAAGCTGGCGCACGCCCGCTTCTCGCGTATAGTTGGCAATAAGGCTATCCAGCGCGTCGACTGTCATCTCACATTGATCCTCGCGCAGACCATTGGCTTCTCGCTGGCGTTGCACCAAATAACGCAGTGCGATCTGAAGTTTCTCTTCACGCGTATAGCCAGGCAAATCGATGATCTCCATACGATCGCGAACCGGTGGTGAGACATGATCGATTACATTGGCGGTAGCGATGAAAATCACCCTACTTAAATCAAACGGCACGCCGAGGTAATTATCACGAAAAGTCGAATTTTGCTCCGGATCCAGGATTTCGAGTAATGCAGCCGAAGGATCACCGTGTGCACTGGCTGTCATCTTATCGATTTCATCGAGCATCATGACGCAATTACGTGCACCTGCCTTACGCAATCCTTGAATAATATTACCAGGCATGGCGCCCACATAGGTACGGCGATGACCGCGCATCTCCGCTTCATCGTGCACTCCACCCAACGACACACGCACAAAAGGCCGCTGTAAGGCACGGGCGATACTCTGTCCCAACGATGTCTTGCCTACGCCTGGCGGGCCGACAAAGCATAGAATAGGTGCACGCCCTTGAGGTTTCAATTTTTGTACTGCCAGGAACTCGATAATACGTTGCTTTACGCGTTCCAAACCGAAGTGATCCGCTTCAAGAATATCACGTGCAGCATTGAGATCGATCGGTGATTCATCCGGTAGCTGCCAGGGTAGTTCTGTGATCAAGTCCAGATAAGTATGCAACATCGAATACTCGCTTGATGCACTGGGCATACGACGTAATCGCTGAAGTTCCTTCCGGACTTGAGTTTCGATCTCTTCAGGCATGCCTGCTTTGGTGATCGCTTCATCTAGCTGAGCAATTTCCTGATCGTTATCACCATCTTCACCCAGCTCTTTCTGGATCGCCTTTAATTGTTCGCGCAAAAGATACTTGCGTTCGCGATCCTCCATCTGCTCTTTCGTTCGTTCGCTGATTTCTTTCGATAACCGCAGAACTTCAATCCGGTGAGATAAAATCTCGAGAACCTTTTGCAGCCGTTCTTCGATTTTGATCGTTTCAAGCAGTGCCTGTTTTTCGCTGACTTCTGTATCGAGCAAACTGGCGGTAATATCGGCAAGCTGCGAGGGTGCCCGTGTCGTTTGTAATGCATGTCCCAGTTCTGCTGGGATACCCGGCAATAGCGATAGAATTTCAGTTGCCCGTTCACGTACTTGTACGGCAAGCGCTTCCGCTTGCGTGGAGGGTTGAGTGGTTTCTTCGATATGACTTATGCGCGCAGCCAAAAAAGGATAACCTTCGACCAATTCCTTGATTTGGAAACGCTCTATTCCTTGGCAAACGGCATGCTGTGTTCCATCCGCTGAAGTGATATGACGAACGATCCTGGCCATCGTGCCAGTCAAACACAGCTCGGCTAAGTCCGGATCATCAACCGAAGGATCCCGCTGCAATACGATACCGACAGGAGAGTTCGATTGCAGCACATGTTCAATCGCAGCGATTGATTTAACCCGTCCAACAGTTATCGGCATGAGAACGTGCGGAAAAAGTACCACGTTACGCATGGGGATGAGCGCGATAACATCTTCGGGCAATTCGAACTTGGCTATGGCTGGCTGTTCCATGATCAGTTTCTCCATAAGGGAAATAAGAAGTGAATCTTCATCTGCACCATCTTCCCGCGTTCAGATGAAATGTACTGAACACCCTATATGTTGTCAAATATGTAGAAAACAAGTAAATGCTGCACAAAGAAGTTACCGACCCAAGATTCGTTATTACCGATATTTCCTAAATAAAGGTATCGCCCAAACGTAATAGAATAAGCAGTCGTTTTCATTTGCTGAGCATGTCTAAAATGTTACGCGTGGACTACCCTTTGATAACGAGAGCGGTTATAGCTTCTGTCAAATTTAAAATGTCGTCAGGAACATACGAGAACTTTACCTTTCACCAGGCAATACTGCCCGTTGGGTATTTTTGGGTGCTTGATCAATGAGGAATACTTCTCAAGCTAACTTGAGGCCGATGATACCTGCCACGATCAACACGATGCTGACTATTCTCAACGTATTGATAGGTTCATCAAACAACACGATGCCTAGGATAACTGTCCCCACTGCACCTACGCCCACCCAGATAGTATAGGCTGTTCCCACTGGAAGAAATTTCATTGCGACACTCAACAGCCATAGGCTTGCAACGATCGCGAGTACCGTCCAAAGAGATGGCCAGAAACGGGTAAATCCTTCGGTATACTTCAATCCGATCGCCCATCCCACTTCAAACAAACCAGCCAATATAAGAATGCCCCATGCCATGGCGTTTCCTTTCAGAATGATGGGGTTGTCCCCGATGGTTGCAGCGTAGCGAGGTCCTCTAAACTACGAATAATGAATTCGAGGAGCCTAAAATAGGCTCGAATGTGATCTATCTGATCGACTACAACCACCGACGCACATTTCTCTTGTAAATTGCGTATTCCTCGCCAAATTTTGCAAGCAATGCTCGCTCCTCGGGGAAGATCTGATAACGGTTCATATACCAAACAAATGCAAACAATCCTGCAAAAGAAATCGCATTTGATAAATAGACTGCCCAAGATAATAAAATCAGCAAGAACCCCAAATACATGGGATTACGGCTGATTGCATAGACTCCTTTGGTAACAACAGCGGTAGCATTGCTGGGTTGCAGGGGATTGACAGTCGTTTTGGCTGCCCTAAACGCAATAGCCCCTGCCAAAATGAGCGCTGTCCCCGCTACGCCTAGAGCTATCGCGATGACAGTCCCTTCCGGAATTATCCAGGTCCACTCAGGAACATAATCAGCAACCAACCACATAAAGACACCATTCAGCCCCAGTACGACAAGGGGTGGAATTTTGAGTTCAAGCTTGCTGCTCATGGGTTTTAAGCTGATATTGCATTAAAACGAAAAAATTACAAAACGATAAATTGCTTTATGCTTACAGGGTGTCTGTTTCAACATCGCTCAATAACCACCTCCTAAATTATAAAGCTCTATTTCAAGCGCTTCGATATTATCCTCATACAGCTCTATATCTTCTATGAGCTGTTGCACGCGGTCATAATCGCTCATTTGCGATGTTGTTGCCTGAGTTGTGTGGTCCAATTGAGCTGCTCCGCTACCCATCATTTGATCTGTAGCCACATCGCCTGTCTTGTCGATAATTTCATGTTGCCGTTCCGCAGCGATCGTTTCGCTTTTAGCCGATAAAACTTCAGTACTTTGTGCAGGCAATACAGTTAGCTCAGGTAATTCAATTGGGTCCGCTCCTTTTGACTGTATATCGGAATATATAATATGGCCATCTTGATCTACTCGCTTATAAACCTCTGATTGTGCAGAGCAGACAAAACTAGACAGAATAAATACGAAGAATAAAATGACTTTTTTCATTGTTCACTAAAGCTTCTCTAATTCGGTACGAAGTGCCATCACGTTGCGTTCATGCGATGCAACTTGTTTACGTAATTGCGTGATTCGTTCATCATCGGATAAAGAACCCGCCATGGTTGAATCAGCCTGTACCTGCAAGCTTCTTTTTGCATCATCTAGTGCGCGTTGCATTTCAAGCAAGCGTTTCGTTTCTTCGGCTAATTCATTTTCGAGAATTTGACGGCGCTGGTCATCCCGCCGTTTTTGCTGAATAGCGCTTACTTTAGGAAAATTTCCCATTGAGGTTGGAGGTGTTGTCACCACAGCTTTTACAGCGGCTCTTGACCCAAACGCTTCTGGTGCACCAAACTGGAGTTTCTGCGCACCTCTTGCAGGCGTATTGGTATAAGTCACACGGCCATCTTCATCCACCAATTTATAAATTCCCGCTCTCACATCTGTTGTAACCGCTAACAAAGCCAGCAATGCAGTAATCGCCGTAAGCGCGGAAAGTATGAAATCTCTCTGCCTCATCGTTAATCTCCCAACTAATCAATCTAACTACTACCAAAGAAAATGACGGTAAACTAGATTTTCGGTTAATTACCGTTGATTCAATTAAGAAATAAGCGACTAAAATTTGCCGTTTTTTACAAACTGTAATACATGGAAAACTCGATCGGATGAGTTGTAGTGCGATAAAGCATGGCTTCTTCCATTTTCAGTGCGATATACGCATCGATCATGTCATTTGAAAATACGCCCCCCCGGGTTAGAAATTCCCGGTCCTTATCCAAATTTTCCAATGCTTCTTCCAGAGAGCTGCAGGTATTAGGGACTTTAGAGGCTTCTTCGGGAGGAAGATCATACAGATTTTTATCCATAGGATCGCCAGGATGAATTTTGTTCTGTATGCCATCAAGCCCCGCCATCAGCAATGCAGTAAAAGCCAGATAGGGATTGGCGATCGGATCGGGAAATCGTATCTCGATGCGTCGTTGTTTCGGGTTGCTGGCATAAGGAATTCGCACAGCAGCGGAACGGTTGCTTGCTGAATAAGCAATATTGACCGGTGCTTCGAAACCGGCTACAAGTCTTTTATAGGAGTTGGTCCCGGGATTGGTAATCGCGTTCAATGCCTTGGCATGCTTGATAACACCGCCAATGTAGTATAACGCGGTCTCTGACATGCCTGCATAACCGTTTCCCGCAAACAGGTTCTTGCCATCTTTCCAGATTGATTGATGCACATGCATGCCAGAGCCATTGTCACCGACGATGGGCTTAGGCATGAATGTAGCTGTTTTACCATAGGAATGCGAAACGTTGTGCACCACATATTTCAGTATCTGATTCCAGTCAGCGCGCTTCACCAAGCTATTAAATCGGGTGCCAATTTCACATTGCCCTGCATTGGCAACTTCATGGTGATGAACTTCTACCGGAATTCCTATTTCTTCCAGAACGAGGCACATTGCCGAACGAATATCATGCAATGAATCGACGGGAGGCACTGGAAAATACCCCCCTTTGACGGCGGGTCTGTGGCCAATATTGCCATTTTCATATTTCTTTTTTGAACTCCAGGCCGCTTCCTCAGACTCGATTTCCAAGAAACAGCCGGACATGTTAACTTGCCAACGAACAGAATCGAAAATGAAGAACTCTAGCTCAGGACCAAAATAAGCAACATCGCCCACACCCGTCGATTTGAGATAAACTTCACCCCGCTTAGCCAACGAACGAGGATCACGGTTATAACCCTGCCCATCTGAAGGATCAACGACATCGCAGGTCAGAAATAAGGTAGCTTCATCCATAAATGGATCCATAGTCGCGGTATCGGGATCTGGCATTAGCAACATATCCGAGGCGTGAATCCCTTTCCATCCAGCAATCGAAGAACCATCAAACGCGTGTCCATCCTCGAATTTGTCCGCATCAAACGCATGTGCAGGCACCGTCACATGATGCTCCTTGCCATTCGTATCGGTAAAACGCAGATCTACAAATTTAACTTCATGGTCTTGAATCTTTTTTAAAACATCTGCTACCACCATTGTTATCTCCAGACAGGCATTATGGTTTGTGAAAGCGGGTTAAGAAAATTTGTGTAGTAGAATGTCGGGAAGCACGGCATCTGTACGAGACGCAAGTCGCGGATTCCGTCGCTTACTATGCTTAGGCAGCACTGCCCAGACTCATACCCAACATATTTTTCCTGGAACGTTTGTTTCAAGCAAGGTAAATTAGCAAGTGGTAGCATCCCTATTCGTTTGCTCCACTTCTTCTTCAGCTCATCAAAAATTAATATTCAAACTGCAGTTCCAATGATTCGCTAATTATAAAGAAAGAATCCTGTAATTTTGTCATTGTGATGAAAAAATATACTGGCAACCCTTTTTCGACGATACCCAAACGTATCGGTTTTACTGTTGGCCTCGGTTGCTTGATGATGACCGTTATTTTGCCTGCGCCCACCGACATGACTGTATTTGCATGGCACACCGCCGGTATTGCAATGCTGCTTGCAGCATGGTGGGCCACGGAAGTTTTACCCATACCGATTACATCACTGCTACCCATCTTACTCTTTCCTGCTTTCGGTATCTTGACGACGGGAGAAAGCACCGCACCTTACGCTGCGCCAATTATTTTTTTATTATTTGGCGGCTTTATCATTGCGACTGGGTTGACAAAGTGGAATCTGCACAGGCGCTTGGCGTTAAAAATCTTGTCCCGCATTGGAACGAGCCCACAGGCAATCATAGCGGGTTTTATGGGAGCAACAGCCCTCCTTTCCATGTGGATCAGCAATACCGCAAGCGCTATCATGATGATGCCCATTGCACTTTCCTTAGCCTCAGACATCACAAAAACCAAGGAACACGAAAAGTTCCTTTTATGCTTGATTTTAGGGATCGCGTATGCAGCCAGCATTGGTGGGCTAGGAACCATTATCGGCACGCCACCCAATTTACTAGTGGTGGGTTACATGAAGCAAACCTATGGTATAGAAATCAGTTTCCTAGAATGGATGCTGCTGGGAATTCCGGTTGTCTTAATCATGATCACGCTGACTTGGTGGATGCTGACTAAGTGGGCCTATCCTTTCGACGGAAAAAACATTCATCTATCGCAGCGCATCATCACTGATGAATTGGACAAAATGGGCAAATTCACACAACCTGAAAAACGACTCACTATCGTCTTTCTGTTGGTTGCCATTGCATGGATCTTCCGCATTCCCGTGCAGCAGCACTTTGGTATTTTTCTTTGGCTGGATGATGCCATGATTGCCATTGGCGGTGCAGTCATGCTGTTTCTCATTCCTTCTGGCCACGCACAACAAAAAACATCTGCTCTACTGGATTGGGAAAGTGCGAATAAAATCCCTTGGGGTGTATTATTACTCTTTGGCGCAGGACTAAGTCTCGCTGCCGCTATCGAGAAAACAGGTTTGGCTGGCTGGCTAAGTAACAGTTTGGCTGCTTTAGCCAACCTCGAGTTATTTCTTATTATGCTGGGGCTCGTTACACTGGTCATCTTTCTCACCGAGCTTACCAGCAATACAGCCACTACCGCGACGCTGCTCCCTATTCTCGGCGCACTGGCAATGACACACGGAATCGAGCCGATGCTATTGATTGCACCTGCCGCTCTCGCTGCAAGTTGTGCCTTTATGCTGCCTATAGCGACAGCACCCAACGCCGTGGTATACGCAACTGGCCATGTAGCTATTGCTCAGATGGCGCATGCCGGCTTTAAATTAAATCTGATTGGCATTGCCGTACTGACGGGAATATCTTACTTGATCGTACCGAGACTATTTGGATAATCGATCAGGCAACATATTGACACTCAAAAGCAAATGATGACGAAAAACGATGTTGAGAAATTCCGTATCGACAAATGGCTTCATGCAGCCCGTTTTTTCAAGACTCGATCGCTTGCGGCGGATGCTGTAGAACGTGGCAAGGTACAAATCAATGGAATGCGCGTCAAGCCTTCCAAAACCGTGGCGACAGGAGATAAGCTCATGATACGGATTGGACCCTACCAGTACGAGATCGAAGTGCTGGCATTGTCCAATAAGCGAAGCTCAGCAACGGAAGCGCAGAAACTATATCAAGAAACCGATGAAAGCCGTAAAGCACGCGAGAAACTTACAGAGCAAATCAAAGTGCAATCGCAGCAATTTTATACCAAAGGTAGACCCACCAAACGCGACAGGCGCGAAATAGAGCGTTTCAGAAATCAGGAATAAACACGCAGCGGAACAAGTAGACGCTAGATTTTCGATCAAAGCTTTCCTCAAACGAACTTCATTCATTGAAAAAAGAATTACGTCTGGGATAGTAATTATGCAAACAGAAATGCTTTTACCTATCCTTTTATAAAGAAATGATTTTTATGTTGCACAAAAACAACATAATGTTGCTTGAAATAGAGAAAAAAGTGGTTTTTTGTTGCGTCTCAGATTGGTGTTGGGCACAATCTGCCTAACCTTTCCAGTTCGAAAGGTCTGGATAATGAAAAACGTTCGATAAGAATGAAATTGATAGACTGTAAGCATGACGATCCCTGTCGTTTTAATTTTAAAGGAGAGTTTCAAATGAAAAAGAAACTGGTTGCGTTAGTAGTAGCAGGCGCACTGGCAGCACCGATAGTTGCCTCGGCATCAGGTACACATGTCACCATCTTTGGTCGTATCCAAGGTGAATACGCTACTGTCGATATCGATCGTTTTGGCGCTCAAACTGGCGTCCTGGACGATGCGGCACAATCTCGTTGGGGTTTGCAAGTTGCTGAAGATTTAGGAATGGGCCTCAGAGCTTTAGGGCGTGTCGAGTTTGGCTTCAATCCTGGTGCAGGCACCACCCAGACCTCTCGGGAACAATGGGTTGGATTAGGTGGTGATCATTGGGGTGAAATCAAATTTGGCCGGGTTCAATCACCCTTCAAAGACTTTGCTGGTGGACACACGATAGATCCTTTTGCCTATACCAGTTTACATGCCAATGGTAGCGGTGGCTTGATGGTGGCTTCAGAAAATGGCTTAGGTTCAGGCGATAACAGCTTCGTTAACAGTGCAGTCCGTTACGATTCGCAAGTGGTCGAAGGATTCTCGATGTCTGCTTTGTTGATGCCGGGTGATGCCAGAAAACTGGATCCAATTTTCGGCAACAATAGCTACTCTGGCGGTGAAGATGGTGAGTGGGATTTCCAGGTCGCAGGTAAGTATAGCGGGCAATTCGATGCGATCGGACTTGACATTTTTGGCGGTTATTCACGTGATAACGTCAGTGATCGCATGAAATCATTGGCTGGTATAAGAGATGACGAGGAAATATGGCGTGGTGGCGCATTGATCTCAGTTGCTGATCTACGTATTCGCGGACAGTATGAATATATCAACAATGCCAATCCATTAGGTGGCGCAGCTTCCTGTACTTCTGCTGCAGCTTTTGGGCAAGCAGCTACTAATGCATTCTTTGGTGGTCAAACCTCAGGGTCACTTGATGGTCGCGGTCAATGTAATTCAGCCATGAATGCCAATGGTGATGGCTATCTCTGGTTCGCAGGCGCGGATTACACGATTGGAAACACCATGTTGGTCGCACAAGGCGGTATGAGCAGAGCGAAAAGCCTCGCTGGTGGCGCTGCTAGTAAAGATGTCGAAAATATCACCGTTGGTGTTATTCACAATTTGAGCAGACGTTCCAGCCTTTTCGGTGGTTACCAACGCGTTTGGGTTAAAGATAAAAATGTAGTAGGTGATACCGATCGTAATGTTTACTCAGTAGGCTTACGTCACGACTTCTAATCTAGTCTGTAACCGACAAAAAGGACACCTCTAGGTGTCCTTTTTTATTATGAAATACAAGAAAAAGGAAAAAGACAGGTACTGCTAGCGTCTATCCAGGGGTTCAGCCAACTTCACAATAAATACCACGATCAACGACGAGACTTCCCCAAGATAGAACCGAGTACACCCCGTAAAATTTGACGGCCAAGTTCAGTCCCTACAGTTCTTGCAGCACTTTTAGCTACTGTTTCGATAAGACCTTGCGGTTGACGTCTCGAACGTCGAGTATCGGTTTTATTACTGAATATCTCGCGCCAATCAAATTCACGATCAATTCCAGCCCCGCTCTCCTCTCCCACTTTCATTTCGACCTGCTTTTTCAGAATCTCATAAGCAGATTCGCGATCAACCATTTCCTCATAATAACCATAGAAAGCCGAATCATGGATTATTTCTTGCCGCTCTTGATCGGATATAGCCCCGATACGGCTCCTAGGTGGTAAGATTTTGCCTATCTCCACTGGTTGGGGACGCCCTTTCTCATCTAAAAAAGAAACCAAGGCTTCACCTACCCCTAGTTCCGTAATGGCTTCCTCAACATTGACACGAGGATTTGAACGAAAGGTCTGTGCAGCAGCTTTAACCAATTTCTGGTCTCGGGGAGTAAATGCACGTAACGCATGCTGAATACGGTTGCCTAGCTGTCCAAGAACGATGTCGGGAATATCCAGCGGGTTTTGGCTTACAAAATAAATGCCAACGGCCTTTGAACGGATCAAACGGGCTACCTGCTCGATTTTATCCAATAATGCTTTAGGCGCATCATTGAATAGCAAATGAGCTTCATCGAAGAAAAACACGAGCTTAGGTTTATCGAGATCCCCCGCCTCGGCAAGATTCTCATAAAGTTCGGAAAGAAGCCAAAGTAACAATGTTGCGTACAATCTAGGATTTTGATGCAGTACCTCAGCCGAAAGTATATTAATCACCCCCCGTCCCGCTGTATCGATTTGCATAAGATCAGTGAGATTGAGCATTGGCTCTCCAAACAGATATTCGCCTCCCTCATGCTCAAGCTGTAGTAATTTACGTTGAATAGCGCCCAGTGTCGCCGCTGAGATATTGCCGTACTCGATTGCCAGTTGTTGTGAATTCAAGGAAGCATACTGGAGCATCGCTCGCAAATCCTTTAGATCCAGCAGGAGCCAGCCATGGTTATCGGCAGCTTTGAAAAGTGCTGTCAAGACACCTGCTTGCGTATCGTTAAGATCCAGGACACGCGATAGCAATAAGGGCCCCATATCCGTGATGGTCGCACGCAGGGGGTGTCCTTTTTTGCCATAAACATCCCAAAAGACTACGGGAAACCCGACATACTCAATGGGTAATATCCCAAGCTCCTTAGCACGCAGCTCTACTTTCGCGTTACCACCGCCGGCCTGGCCCAAACCTGATAAATCACCTTTGATATCCGCCATGAATACGGGTACGCCTGCCAATGAAAATTGCTCAGCTAGGCGCTGTAAGGTCACAGTTTTGCCCGTGCCAGTGGCGCCCGCAATGAAACCGTGTCGACTGGCCATTGGAAGTAACAAATCAAGCGCCACACTTTCTGTCTGCGCAATAGTGAGTTTATCGACCATGATTAGATGATGTATTGATTAAAAATAGGTTTCGGCAATTCGCAAATACTAAGCTATAACTGTATGCGCTTTGATCTTATCAGTTGCGATCTTTCTTGCCTACTCATGGACAGGTTTAACGATTCAGTAAAAGTTATACCCGCAATTGCAGAACTCACGGATAAATACACTACAATACGCTATCCAATATATTGGTAATTTTAGAGAATTTAAATCATCATGCCTTTCGACCCGATCATTCTTTGGACTGATGCACTTGTCTACCTACTCGTAGGCATTGTAATCATAGTTGGTTGGTACATACGCCGCTCCCCACATTTACGTGCACCCTGGCGCCGGGTAACGCACAGTGCAAGCGGCATGGCTGCGCTTACCATCTTGGCTTTTTTTATTTTGATTGGGGTGTTAGATACGATCCACTTTCGCCCTTTGTTAGCAGATGCTAGCGAGCAGGCGGGAAAAAAAGTATATAGCGTAGAAGTACTGAGTCTGTTTGATATCATAGCCACGCCTTTGCGTACACGCGTCGAAAAAACATACTCAGCTCCCTTATCGGCCTATCTCTATGCTAAAGAAACCGTGGAGCTGCCTGATGGGAGTCAGGTACGTGAATTTACGCGACTGAAGTACGGTGGTGCACACTTGGCAGACCCGGAAACGCAACGTGTGGATGATGTTATTCAACGAGCTATCAAGGGGGGGGGCTGGGGGTTATTCGCTTGGAGTCTCATCGTAATTGGGTTAAGTTGGGGGTTAGCCAATCGCAACCATACCCATTTTTTGCATACGCAGACCTTGATTTGGCGTGGTGCCACTGAAATACCGTGGCGTGTCATCTTGATCACGCTTGCATTAGGCTGCGTATTGCTCGGCATGGTAGTTGCTTTGTCGTCTCATTACCATGTCCTGGGTACCGATAAAGTCGGGCAAGATGTGTTATACCAAGCTCTTAAGAGTATTCGTACCGGTCTCGTGATCGGCACATTGACGACTCTGATCATGCTGCCCTTTGCATTACTGCTCGGTATCGCTGCCGGTTATTTCCGCGGCTGGATCGATGATGTCATCCAGTACATCTACACGACATTAAGTTCGATCCCAAGTGTTTTACTCATTGCCGCTGCAGTACTCATGATGCAGGTATATATTGAAACCCACCCTGAAATGTTCGATACCATTTCAGCACGCGCTGACCTACGCTTACTGTTCCTTTGCATTATTCTTGGCATCACCAGTTGGACAGGGCTTTGTCGTTTATTACGCGGAGAAACGCTAAAATTGCGTGAAATGGAGTATATCCAGGCTGCTCATGCCTTTGCTGTTTCACATTGGCGCATTATCAGCCGGCACATTTTACCCAATGTCATGCATATCGTTTTAATTGCCATTGTCATGGATTTCAGTGGTTTGGTGCTGGCGGAAGCTGTGCTCTCCTATGTAGGTGTGGGTGTGGATCCATCCATGATCAGTTTTGGCACGATGATCAATGCCGCCAGACTGGAAATGGCAAGAGAACCGATGGTATGGTGGACGTTGATGGCTGCATTTGGATTTATGTTCATGCTGGTATTGAGCGCGAACCTCTTCGCTGACGCCGTGCAAAACGCGTTTAACCCAAGAATCAGAACATTACCGGGAAAAGTGATCCAATCATCACACCATAAGGCTGCGCCTACTTTACCAACACCTCAGGCGGCATCTTCCCCCCTCGCGCCTAATGCAAAGGACACGGCACACCCATGACACCACTACTCGACATCAAAAATCTCAGAACGATGCTGCATACAGGTCTAGAACCTGTCCGCGCGGTTGATGGTCTGGAGCTCTCTATTTCAAAAGGAGAAACCTTTGCTCTTCTTGGAGAATCAGGCTGTGGTAAATCCATGTCAGCACTCTCCATTATGCGCTTGCTGCCTGAAGCGGCCGAGATTGTAGATGGCCAGATTAAGATTGATGGCTGCGACTTGCTTCAGTTACCAGAAGCCGAGATGCGAAAAGTACGGGGTAAACGCATCAGCATGATTTTTCAGGAACCGATGCTCAGCTTGAATCCCGTTATGACGATTGCAGCGCAAATTGAAGAAGTATTAAATCAACACTTTGATCTGCATGCGGGCCTTGCTCAGGAACGAATAAAGGCCATCTTGCAGCAAGTAGGAATATCGGATGCAGCACGCCGCATGAATGAATATCCTTTTCAGTTTTCAGGAGGTATGAAACAAAGGGTAATGATCGCCATGGCGCTTGCAGGCAATCCAGAATTATTGATTGCGGATGAACCAACGACCGCGTTAGATGTGACCATTCAGGCTCAGGTACTTGATCTTATGCGCGATCTTCAGCAGCGTACTCATATGGCGATTCTGCTGATTACCCATGACCTTGGAGTGGTCGCTGAAATGGCGCATCGTGTTGCCGTAATGTATGCAGGTGAGATCATCGAGACAGCGCCACGCGAACATTTCTTTCAACAGCCAGCTCATCCCTACTCCCAGAAATTATTTGCTGCACTCCCGACAAGACACAAAAGAAATCAAGGTTTGGCTGTCATCAGCGGACAAGTCCCGCCGCTATCCCAAGAATTCCATGGCTGCCGCTTCGCAGATCGCTGCCCTCATGCGTGGGCATTGTGCCGCCATACCATCCCCGAATGGATCGAGATTGCTCCGAACCATCGTGTAAGATGCCACTTATTCGATCAGCAAGCACCATCTTTACGGTCAGCATCAGCAGCAGAGATGCCTGGAAATTTGCCAGCCGACTCTAAAAAGGTAATGGCAGATCAAGAATCTGAGCTTCTCAAGATTACTGATCTCAAAATTTTTTTTCCCATCCAAAAAGGACTGCTCAAACATACTGTTGGTCATGTCAAAGCGGTGGATGGCGTTTCACTCACTATCGCCCCAGGTAAAACCCTTGCTTTGGTAGGCGAGTCCGGCTGCGGCAAAACGACAGTTGGCAAAGCCATTTGTCAGCTTATCCCGATTACGGCGGGAAGCGTACTATTGAATGGCACAGAACTCATTGGGCTAGCACGCTCTCAACTACGCAAAAAACGAGCTGAATTCCAGATCATTTTTCAAGACCCATACTCTTCTCTCAATCCTAAAATGCGCGTCACGGATATCATTGAAGAAGGCATCAACGCGTTAAATCCCGGTTCGGATAAAAGTTCGTCAAAGCAAACGTCGCAATCCACTTCCACAGAGAATCAGGTCGATACGCTTTTGCAACGCGTTGGTTTACCAATAGAAGCGAAATGGCGTTACCCGCATGAATTTTCTGGTGGTCAGCGCCAGCGCATAGCGATTGCACGTGCCCTGGCGGTTAATCCCAAATTACTAATTTGCGATGAGCCAACCAGTGCACTCGATGTTTCTGTACAAGCACAAATTCTAAATTTACTCAGAACTTTACAACAAAACCTAGGTCTTGCTTATTTATTTATTACTCACAATATATCGGTAGTCGAATATCTTGCCGATGAGGTCGCAGTCATGTATCTGGGCAGAATAGTGGAAAAAGGCCATGTCGATGAGGTATTGAACACACCCAAACATCCTTATACGCAAGCCCTGCTTGCTTCGGTCCCTACAATTGAATCAACATCCAAACGCGTAAGTACCCACCTTTCGGGTGAATTGCCTTCTCCTGCCAATACACCATCAGGCTGTTATTTTCACCCCCGTTGCCCGCATGTGATGCCTATCTGCCGAGAAACTTATCCAGAAAAAAGCACATTCAGCACGACACACAGTGCACATTGCTATCTTTATCCACAAGATAAAGATAGCTCGCAAACAAACACCAATTAGTTTTAAGGATTTTCGATCATGATCGACCAAGAAGTACAACGACGCCGCACTTTCGCCATCATTTCTCATCCAGATGCCGGTAAAACCACATTAACCGAAAAATTACTCATGTTTGCAGGTGCAATCCATATAGCAGGGAGCGTCAAGGCCCGCAAAGCAAGTCGCTATGCTACCTCTGACTGGATGGAAATCGAAAAGCAGCGTGGGATCTCGGTCGCCAGCTCAGTCATGCAGATGGAATATCGGGGCCATGTCATCAATTTACTTGACACCCCTGGCCACCAAGATTTCTCCGAGGATACTTACCGTGTCCTTACGGCAGTAGATGCCGCGCTGATGGTTATCGATGCCGCCAATGGCGTCGAGGCACAGACTCTGCGCTTGCTTGAAGTGTGCCGCGCGCGAAATACGCCCATTCTTACCTTCATCAATAAGATGGACCGCGAGGTTCGTAACCCGCTCGATCTTATTGACGAGATTGAGCGCACACTGAATATGGCAACGATCCCTTTTACCTGGCCCATCGGAATGGGAAAACAGTTTCATGGCGTGTTCGATTTACGACATCATAGCATGCGTGTATTCCGCCCCGGGTCTGATCGTATTGAACAAGAAGGTGAAATCATCCAAAACTTAAATGATGATGCGCTTGCAAGTCGTTTTGGCCAAAATTTTACCGAAGCGCGACAAGAAATTGACTTGATTCAAGGTGTCATACCAGAATTTGATCGCGCTGCTTTCCTTGCAGGCGAACAAACACCCGTATTTTTTGGTTCGGCGATCAATAACTTCGGTGTGCGCGAAATTCTAGATGCTTTAGTCGATCTCGCTCCGCCTCCTGGAGCGCGCCGTTCTCTTCAACGCGAAGTACCTCCAATCGAACCCAAGTTCTCCGGTGTGGTTTTTAAGATCCAAGCAAATATGAATCCTGCTCATCGCGATCGAATTGCATTTGTGCGCGTCTGCTCTGGAGAATTTAAACGTGGAATGAGTCTCAAGGTAGTTCGGAATGGCAAAGAAATACGGACCAATACCGTCGTTTCCTTTCTTTCACAGCGAAGAGAATTACTTGATGTTGCCTATGCAGGAGATATTATCGGCATACCCAATCATGGCACGCTGCAACTGGGGGACACCCTTACTGAAGGAGAAGCGCTTCATTTTACCGGCTTGCCCTTCTTTGCTCCCGAAATTTTTCAGACAGTCGAAATTGCCGACCCCATGCGCAGCAAACAACTGAAGTTAGGACTTACACAACTGGGTGAAGAAGGTGCCATCCAGGTTTTTCGTCCACATATCGGTAGCACCTTGCTGCTAGGTGCCGTGGGAAACCTGCAATTTGAAGTCGTTACTCATAGGCTGCAACACGAATATGGTGTGGATGCGCGTATAGCGTCCGCCAAGTACCAGCTGGCTCGCTGGGTCACTGCCGATGATCCCACTGAACTTCAGCGTTTCATCGATTCGAATGCACACCGCATTGCTTATGACGCTGTCGACGCACCCACTTTTCTAGCTTCCTTCGCAGCAGAACTAAGTGTTGCCCAAGAAAACTGGCCAGCTATCCGCTTTCACAAGATGCGAGAGCATGCTGGCTTGGTATTTCAATCCCACATGCAGAACTAAAGTAAAAATATGATTTACCAACCTATCACATAGATGTTGCATACTTTTTCTATCCTGCTCCGAAACTTTAATCAAACCGATTCATCCAATTTTGGTTATATCAGCAGTATCAATCACCGGCTGAAAATGAAACGTAAGTTAACTTTGGTTTGCCAGATGGAGGTTTTTCCATGAGAAAAATAAGCTTACTTTATGGGGTCATTGTTGCTATTTTCGCCTTGATACTGCCAGATGCAGCATGGGCACACCGCCCTTATAATCATTTCCTTGGCTCTGGCTATTTTCCCAGCGGCCATAACATCGGATTAGGGTTTGGAACGGGCTACGGTTTTACCACCTTGGGTTATCGTAATTATTATGGCTATGGTAGCCGCCGTAGTGGATTTTATGGTAGCTATTCTTTTGGTGTTCCTTACGTTCCGTATTATTCCAGACCTTATTACGGTGGATATGGCTATATGCCCTTTCCTTCTTATTCTTATTACCCACCTGTGGTTGTCGTCCCCGCGACGCCGCCTGTATATATTCAGCAGCCTAGTGCACAGCCGCCATCGCCTCCGCCAGAAACAAACTACTGGCATTATTGTGAAAATCCGGCGGGCTATTATCCTTATGTCAAGAAATGCCCAGGCGGATGGTTAAAAGTTGCTCCTCAGCCAGCAGAATAATTCAAGGAGTTATCCATGCTAAATTTTCCAAGATCGATTTGTTATCTCTTATTGTTACTTTCGCTTGCAGCTTGTGTCCATATTCCCACAGGCCCAAGCGTCATGGTTCTGCCCGGCGCGGGTAAAACATTCGACCAGTTCCGCAGTGACGATTTCTTATGTAGGCAATATGCTCTCCAGCAAAGTGATCACCAAACACCGAGACAAGCGACGATATCCAGTGGCATGGAAAGCGCCGCTGTTGGCGCAGCCCTTGGTGCAGCAGCAGGCGCTGCATTTGGTGGTGGACGAGGTGCCGCAATCGGTGCAGGAAGCGGTTTACTTGCGGGTGGTTTGAGCGGGAGCAGCTCCTCGCAGACTTCCGGCAGTATTAGTCAGCAGCGATATGATATGTCGTATATTCAATGCATGTACGCGAATGGCCACCGTGTACCGATAGTCGGCCAGTTCTCGAGTGACCCTTACGCGAGTCAAGGACAAACTATGAACACACCAGCACAGCCCTCAACAAGAAGCATTCCTCCGCCGCCACCCGGCAATCCACCCCCCGCTCCTCCGGCCTATTAATATCATCAATAATTCTCATTATTATCAATGAGCCTATGTGATAAAATGCGCAAGCCATTTGTATGACTAATATTGAAAAGGAGTTTTATATGGCAGCAAAAGCTATTTTTTATCATGCAGGTTGCCCAGTTTGTGTTGCAGCAGAACAGACTGTTGCTAATGCGATCGATCGCTCAAAATATGATGTTGAAATTGTGCACTTAGGTACTGATAAATCCCGTATTGGAGAAGCTGAGGCAGCTGGCGTTAAATCTGTTCCCGCACTTGTTATGGATGGCGCTGCTTTCCATATCAATTTTGGCGCAAGTATCAATGATCTGAAATAATCTCTCGTTATTTTATTTCAGGTATTTCAGAGTACCCCCAGCAATGGGGGTTCCTTCATGGCCAGAATAACAGCATTATCAGTTTATCTACCGCTTATTAACCTAACTATATTCTTTTAGCCACAAAAGCAAATCTGTTTCCGTCATCGGATACGCCAGCAAATAGCCCTGTACCAAGTAACAACCATGTTGCTGAAGAAACGCTAATTGCTCGTTTTTTTCTACCCCTTCTGCGATGACCTCTAGCTCGAGATTCTTGGCAAGCGCAATCGTTGCCTTGACGATCTCTTGATCATTGGAATCAATCAGCATATCACGGACAAACTCTTGCGCGATCTTAAGCTGATGAAATGGCCAATGTTTCAGCCTAAGCAACGATGAATACCCTGTCCCGAAATCATCAAGCGAAAATTTGATTCCTTGTTGCGCCAAACCATTTAATACCTGGTCGATATTCGTTCTTGGTTCAACCATAATACGCTCAGTCAACTCCAACTCCAGCACATCTCCTGACAAAGAATAGGTATTCAATAAATCGATCAGCCTTTCCTGAAATTTATCACCATCCAGTTGCAGCGGCGAAATATTGACAGACATCACGCCCAGATCGATGCCTTGGTTATGTAATCGGTTCATGGTTGCACATGCCTGTTCCAATATCCTAAAACCAAGGCGATGCATCATGCCATGGGTTTCTGCAATAGGGATAAATTCGGCTGGTGAAATAAAACCTTGCGTAGGGTGATTCCAGCGAAGCAGTGCTTCGACACCCATAATTTGCTTATTCACCGTATTGATTTTAGGCTGATAAACAAGAAAAAGATTATCTGCGTTGAGTGCTTCCTTCAGATCTTGATGCAACGCAAGGCGGCGGCGTATCTCATTGGTCATCTCGCTGGTGTGAAACGTAAAGCATCCCCGTCCCTTATCTTTAGATTTGTATAGCGCGGTATCGGCCTGCTCGAGCAAATCTATCTCAGTTGAAAGTCCAGGTTGCCAATGCGCAATTCCAATGCTTGCACCTACCTGAACTTTAGCTTGGTTGATGATATAGGGCTGCGACACAATTTCAATCAGTTTCTGGCTCAATATGGAAGCATCGTCCAGTGAGCGCAGGTTACGCTGTAAGATAGCAAACTCGTCGCCTCCCAATCGCGCCACTAAATCTTCTTTGCGTACACGGCTTCTAAGCCGCTGCGCAACTTCTTTCAGCAGCCGGTCACCCTCCAAGTGACCTAACGTATCGTTGATCTGTTTGAAGTAATCCAGATCCAACATGAGAACCGCGATAATAGTGTGATTACGTTTTGCATAAGCGATCTCGCGCTTAAGTGCATCCATAAACTGCGCACGATTGGATAAACCCGTCAGACTATCGTGATAAGCGAGGTGAGAAATATATTGCTTATTTCTCTCCTGTTCTTCTTTATAGTTTTTATGAATGCGATAAAAAACAACGATCAAAATGATATTGATCAATCCAAGTAAGGAAATGATCCAAACGGGTTTTATTTCAGACGCCCAGCCATCAATAGGAATCGCCCCTATTTGCCAGGAACCACCCGGCACAGAGATATTCATGATAACTGCTTGCTCATTGAATACACTGGGATCGCCAAAAAACACTTCACCTTTGCTCCCTGTTCCGTCCTTTCCACGAATGGCCAATTTTAAACCGACGGCTGGATCGTACAAGCCCGCAGCTTGATAAACCGCCTCGGCATGGATTACGCTAGAAACTAACCCCCAGAACTCTTGCTGGCCTAATTCATTCTCAGTATGGACGGCCAATCTGCCAATGAGCCCCAACCCTCCTTGAACCAGTTTAACCGGTCCTGCCAGTATAATTTGATTCTGCTCCTTAGCTTTCAACACAGCAGGCAATTGATCAGGCAACCGACGGTAATCAAGGTTGATCGCTTGCTGATTTTCTTCAAAAGGGTATAGCATACGAATCACAAGATCAGGCGCCGCTGCAATATTCCGAATGTTGGGATTCCCATCGATAAGTTTTTTGGCTATTTGTTCAAATTCAGCCTGGGTCAAATAGGGGTTAAGTTGAATGTGTGCAAGTAACCCTTTTAACAATGTAATATTGCTGTTAATAGAATTCTCCAGCTGTGAACGCAATTTAACCAGCGTACTCGATACCAGATACTTTTGTTCGTTTATTTCGCTATTCCGGTACAAAGCCACTAAAAACCAGCTAACCGCTAACGTAAGTACGATCAAGGATAGTGAAGATAGACGATGAAAGCAGTAGAGCCCTGACCAGCCGATTATCAATAGCACGGCGGCAAAACATAACACCACCAGGGCAGACAAGATCCAGTCTCCCAACCCCTTCTCGATAAATGGTGGAAAATAAACTTCCTCTTCCTGGGCAGACTCATAGTGAGCAAAACGATCCATCTTCCCTAAAGCAACATCACTCTGCACAGAAATCATCGGCAATTCCAGTGATGACAGCCCGCCAAAAAGAAGGCTTTGTTTATCGTGATCGGACTCCAAAGGTGAAGCGCAAACGGGTCGTTGCAAGTGAATTACCTGGGTTTCTTTAAAGAAAAAATCCCAGGAAAGCGAGGCAGTCAATATTGATTCTGATGCATCAGCCCTAATCGGAAAAAGCATGATGATGAACCATAAATGTAATAACCATTTTTCTCGCCTTTTTATCATATCGAATCCACTCTGCCAGCAAGTTAATCTGAATCATCTGATCATGGAGCCCGCTTTCCGTTATAAAAAGAGAAAGCTTTAAAATAACTTCGGATGACTGTATTTATCGAATCGCTAATCTCTATCTTGAATAACTCGCCTCAATAGTTCACCGAATATACTTTCCCGATGAGCGGCACAGGAACCAGAAAAATAACAAAAACGGATTTTCAGCTTGATAAAAAAGTATTTCGAGCCTGTTTGTTTGATGCAGTGGCAACACTGCACATTTATCAACGGCCTTAAGAATTAGGCCTTCCAAGATTACGTCATCATATGGCTGAAATATGATTTACTTCAAACAAAATAAATAGCTTGAAAGGTAAAAATCAAATCAAAGATTAATTTTCTCGACCAATAACTGCAATAAAGCTTAATATCCGGGTTCATACATCAACGAACGAACGTAGGCTGCTAGATCTTGAGGAAGTTCATGCGTTGCAAGCCCCTCTTGTTGCGCAACCTGACATACCGCAATAGCGATCGCATGAGAAACGGTTCGAACCCGATTAAGTGAAGGATATATTGCACCGACTTCGATCTCCTCTTGCAACACCATATCAGCAAGCACTTTTGCTGCGGTTAGAAACATCCTATCGGTAACCAAACGCGCATGACTCGCGACAATTCCAAGGCCCACCCCAGGAAAAATATACGCGTTATTCCCTTGAGCCGGTTTAAACACGCTTTCTCCCAGCCTGCAAACAGGAAATGGACTACCACTGGCAAAAATTACCCGCCCATTACTCCATCGATAGGCTTCTTCAGCGGTACATTCAGTATGAGATGTAGGGTTAGACAGCGCAATAATAACTGGACGCTCATGACATTCCGCCATTTTTTTGACGATGGTTTCATCGAATGTACCCGCTACTCCCGTTGCTCCGATTAGCACATCCGGTCGAACACGCTCGATAGCCTCAACAAAACTTACACAAGCATGGTCATGGGCAAAAGGTCGTATCCGTGGTTTGATATGCTCACGGCTCGATACGACTAACCCTTGTCTGTCCACGAACCATAGCCGTGATCTAGCATCTTGCTCACTCAGACCCGCAGCACAAAATGCAGATACCATCAACTCTCCGATTCCACTTGCAGCAGAACCCGTTCCGAGCAGCATTATTCTCAAATCGGCGAACCGTTTATGCGTAATACGACAGGAAGAATACACACCGGCAAGCGTGACAGCAGCCGTACCTTGGATATCATCATTAAAGCACCGCACCTGATTTCGGTAGCGATCGAGTAGCTCGAACGCATGTTGGCTCTGAAAATCTTCAAACTGAAGCAGGGCATTGGGAAACTTTTCTTGAACCGCGTGCACGAATTCATCTACTAGTGAAAAATAAGCCTCTCCTGTCAAACGAGGATAGGGATAACCTAAATAGAGTAAATCTTCCCGCAAAGCTTGATTATTCGTACCCACATCAAGCATTACCGGCAGGCATTGCGACGGGTAAATACCCGCACAAGCCACATACAAAGCCGTCTTGCCTATCGAGATTCCCATGCCATTAGCGCCGAGATCGCCCAATCCCAAAATGCGTTCTCCATCCGTAACTACGATGATCCGTATATCTTTCTCATGCCAATTATCCAGAATTGACGCAATTTCACCTCGATCTTCCGGTGTGATATAAAAACCCTGCGGATTACGGTAGATGTGAGCAAATTCCTTGCAAGCTTCCCCCACAGTCGGCGTATACACCAACGGCAAAATCTCATCGATATGATCGATCATCGTTCGGTAAAATAATCGCTGATTACGCTCTAACAAGCTGTTCAGAAAAATATATTTTTCGATATCACTATTTTTTCGGCGCAGATTACCTAAAACGCGCTTTTGTTGCGTTTGAATGTCGGCTATCTTATAGGGTAGTAAACCTCGCAAACCAAGTCGATTTCTCTCTTCACGAGAAAACGCGGTTGATTTGTTCTGAGCTGGATCATCCAGCAATGATTTGCCTCGCAATAACTTCATTTAGATTGCCTTCTCAAGAGTATAAGACAGGTAAAGCGTTTAAAATTACCTTGCACGACTTTTGTTATAATTGCGATGAATAGGAACAAAACGACTAAGTTATCATCACATGTATTGCAGCATACGTCGAGACTAGAAGCTTAAGTTACGTACTGTTGCATAATAATGTTCAACCAACAATAAATATAAAATATCACTATGACAACACATTCCATACCAACACCGAACCCGGATCTTTATACCGAAGAAGAGATTTCCCAACTCGTTCACAATTTTTACGCCAAAGCGAGAAAAGATCCGGGGCTTGGCCCTATTTTCGAAGAACATGTGATCGATTGGGATGCCCATTTCGTGCAAATGACCAATTTCTGGTCCGCTCAACTACGCGGCACCAGCCGTTTTCGGGGCGCTCCTATGCCTAAGCATATTGCACTTCCAGAACTGAACTCAGATCTATTTAAACGCTGGCTACATTTATTCAAAGAAACTACGCATGAATTAGGTAATCCTGCATTGAAACATCATGCAGATACAGTCGCCACGTTTATTGCTGGCAGACTCTGGCTTGGTTATCAGATGGGTAATTACCCGGAGCGTCACCCCACTGAACTTTTTGCTGACACACATTAACTCAGTCAAGCGCACTTAGCTGGACTCTGAAGTCTCAATATCGACACCCGATTCTGTTAAGATACGCTACAGCCAATATCATGCTGGTTTGCAGAAAGGCTTCATCGGGACCCAAAACACCGATAGCCTTGACAATAGGCAATTTCGATGGCGTCCACCTCGGTCACCAGGCAATGCTTGCGCGGTTAAAACAAGTTGCCAGACAGCTACACATTGCGTCTTGCGTACTAACGTTTGAACCACATCCACGCGAGTTTCTTACGCCACAGCAGGCGCCCACTCGTCTGACGAGTTTACGTGAAAAATTAGAGCTATTGGCAGAATCGGGTATCGATCGTGTTCAGATTTACCCCTTCAACCGTGATTTTTCCAAAATCGATGCGACTTCATTCATCACTGATATTCTTCAACAAGAGTTGGCAGTACGCTGGCTTCTAGTAGGGGATGATTTCCGCTTCGGCGCAAAACGGACGGGTGACGTAGAAATGCTCAGTAAATTCTCTCGACAATCCGGTATTTTTGAAGTGGAAGTCATGCCGGGCTTTAATGTGGATGGTTTACGTGTTTCGAGCACTGCCATACGTGAAGCATTGGTTCGTGGCGATCTCGTGCTCGCCGAACAGCTATTGGGGCGTCCTTACAGCATTAGTGGACGTGTCGTCAATGGTGATAAGTTAGGAAAGAAAATAGGTTTTCCGACCGCTAATATACAATTAAAGCATAATCGTCCTCCCTTGACAGGGATTTTTGTTGTCGAAGTGACTAGCGCAACTCATACAGCCTTACCCGCCTCGATGCGGGGTGTCGCGAGCCTGGGTATCCGTCCGACTACGCATACAAATAATCAACCCATACTGGAAGTACATCTGTTTGATTTCTGCAAGGAGATATACGGGCATCACCTGCGTGTACATTTTTTGCATAAGCTTAGAGATGAAGAAAAATACCCTGATTTGGAGACACTAATAAAACAAATAGAACAGGATATCGCAAACGCAAAGCACTATTTTTTGACGACGGTAACTGCCTAGAGGCTGTCCGAGACTGATCTACTGCAAACGGGCCTGGTTGGCCGGATTTTCCGATCCTTTTCGTTAAATAGAACGACTATTCGCCTCAAATGATCGAAAAATCCAACTCAATCAATCTTACCCTCGCTACCATCGCTATTCTCAGACAGCCTCCTAATTCTTCCCTCATGCCTCGTGAAGAAGTCCCAGTACCCGCTCCTGGATTCCCGTTGTTAATTTAGTAGCAAAAATGTCCATTTTGCGATCACGATTCAAACTTCGTTTTTAAGTTTTGGTAGCATTCTTAAAAAATCATAGGGAGCGCTCTAAGCGCAGAGATGTAACATATCAAAGAGATAGGTAGTGAGCGCCCGGCTATCCAACCCAGTGATTGAAATCCGTAGTAGATTTATTCACAACCTCTTAGTAGACGCATGTTCACACGCTCTGAGATAATGACGATCCTGTTTCATAGCACAACCCAACTTGATACGCCATGACCGATTATAAAAAGACACTCAATTTGCCCGACACGCCCTTTCCGATGCGCGGTGATCTTGCTAAACGGGAGCCGGGGATGCTCAAAGCTTGGCATGAAAAACAGCTTTATGAAAAAATTCGCGCCACTTGCCATGGTCGCCCCAAATTCATCTTGCATGATGGCCCTCCCTACGCCAATGGAGATATTCACATTGGCCATGCTGTCAATAAAATTCTCAAGGACATCATCATCAAGAGTAAAACCCTGGCGGGCTTTGATGCCCCCTATGTTCCAGGTTGGGATTGTCATGGGTTACCTATTGAACACCAAATCGAGAAAAAATATGGCAAGCGCCTGCCAGCAGAGCAAGTGCGTGAACTTTGCCGTACTTTCGCCCAGGAACAAGTCGAGCGGCAAAAAGCTGATTTCATCCGTTTAGGTGTATTAGCTGACTGGGAACACCCTTATCTCACCATGAATTATCAGACCGAAGCAGATATTATTCGGGCACTTGGCAAAATATACGAAAATGGCTATCTCTATCAAGGGCAAAAACCAGTCAACTGGTGCATTGATTGTGGTTCAGCTTTAGCAGAAGCTGAAGTCGACTATGAAAACAAAACTTCGCCAGCTATCGATGTTGGCTTTGCAGTTGTTCACGACCCTGATGCCACCCACCCACTCGCTAAACCCTTCGCAATATCGATACCTGAAAACAAAACGGCCTTTGTGGTTATCTGGACAACAACCCCCTGGACCCTGCCCGCCAACCAAGCTGTGTGCGTCCATCCAGATTTTGATTATGAATTGGTCAACACCCAAAGAGGATTATTGATTCTAGCAGCTGGACTCAAGCAAGCCTGTTTGACTCGCTACCATATTTCCGGTGAAACATTGGCAACCTGCAAAGGGCATGACTTGGAACATCTCCAGCTTCATCATCCGTTCGATGCGCGCACGGTCAGCATCATTTGTGGTAAACATGTCACGTTGGAAGCTGGCACGGGTTTAGTCCATACCGCACCGGCACATGGTCTGGATGATTATTTTATTGGTCAACAATATGGGTTAGCCAGCGACAGCCCAGTCAATGGGGAGGGTAAATTCATTGATACCACTCCGCTCGTAGGCGGATTGTTTGTCTGGAAAGCAAATGATGTCATCATCGATGCATTAAGTGCTAGCCAGCACTTGTTGTATGTAGAAAAAATAGAACATAGTTATCCGCATTGCTGGCGACACAAAACACCGATCATTTTCCGTTCCACCCCACAGTGGTTTATTGGTATGAATGCATTGCACAGCGGAGATTCTTCCAAAAAAGGCGCGTCGCTGCGTGAACTTGCCAAGAAAGCCGTTGATGCAACAACGTTCTTTCCCGCTTGGGGGCGTGCACGATTGGAAGCGATGATCAAAAATCGCCCAGATTGGTGTATCTCACGCCAGCGTAACTGGGGCGTACCCATGACCTTCTTTATCCACAAAGAAACACAAACACTCCACCCCCGCACACCGGCATTGTTGGAAGCCGTTGCCTGCGAGGTAGAAAAACAGGGTATCGAAGCATGGTTCAAGCTCGAGACTACCACCTTATTGGGGAAAGAAGCTGACCATTATCATAAGCTAAGCGATACACTCGATGTCTGGTTCGATTCAGGCACGACTCATGCCACTGTACTCAAAAATGATTCTCAACTTAGTCATCCTGCCGATCTCTATCTTGAAGGCTCCGATCAGCATCGCGGTTGGTTTCAATCCTCGCTGTTGACAGGCTGCGCCATGGATGGACGCGCCCCCTATCATGCTTTACTCACTCATGGCTTCGTCGTGGATGGTCAAGGTCACAAAATGAGTAAATCCAAGGGTAACGTAATTGCACCGCAGAAAATCGTCGATACCTTGGGAGCGGACATCTTGCGCCTTTGGGTGGCTTCGACTGACTACTCCGGTGAGCTATTCATTTCCGATGAAATCCTCAAACGCATTGTTGAAACCTATCGACGTATCCGTAATACCTTGCGCTTTCTATTAGCCAATCTAGCTGACTTTAGTCCCAAGACAGACAGTTTGCCGATGGAGAATTGGTTAGAAATCGATCAATATATGCTCGCCCATACTCAAGAGCTGCAAAATCATGTCACGGCACTTTACCAACGCTATGAATTCCATCAAATCGTGCATACTTTGCATAACTTCTGCTCCGAAGATTTAGGTGGATTCTATTTGGATATCCTGAAAGATAGGCTGTATACCACCGCAGCACAAAGCAAAGCACGCCGCTCAGCGCAGAGTGCGTTATACCATATCACCCATAGCCTAGTCCGTTTGTTTGCCCCCATTCTCAGCTTCACTGCTGAAGAAGCCTGGGAACAGTTGGCAGCTGTTCCAGATGACAGCGTGTTTCTGCACACATGGCATCGTTTACCTTCCCATCAATCGACTGAGGAAGTCTCTAAACTGATATCCCGCTGGAATCGGCTGCGTCAACTGCGTTCGCACGTACAAAAAAAACTGGAAGAGGCACGTACGCAAGGACTCATTGGTTCATCTTTGGCGGCTAATATTACAATTTGTACAACTGCAGAGAATTACACATTGCTGAGTTCACTTGGAGAAGATCTACGCTTCGTCATGATTACTTCCGAAGTTCATTTGCAAGAAATATCTTCTGAATCAGATGAAAACATTTTGGTGACAGCAAGCCCCCATGCTAAATGTGAGCGCTGTTGGCACTATCGAAAAGATGTTGGTAGTGATGTCAACCACCCAACACTGTGCAGTCGATGCCTTTCAAATTTATATGGAGCTGGAGAGCAGCGCCATCATGCCTAAGGAAACCCATGTCAGTATCTCTACTCATAGGCCATAACATTAAGATGAATGCGCCGATCCTTATCTCCATCTTTCTAATCCAATGACAATCACGACAACTCAGTTATGAAACTTTCACATTGCCTGGTAATTGCATTCATCGTTCTGGTCATAGATCTAGCTACAAAATACTGGGTTGAATCCAGTTTGAATTATGGTCAGCAGATTCCAATCACTTCCTTTTTTAATTTGGTACTTACTTATAATGCTGGCGCAGCCTTCAGCTTTCTGAGTGATGCATCAGGCTGGCAACGTTGGTTCCTGAGCGGTATCGCGCTAACGGCCTCAATTATAATTATCATTTTGCTTCGCAAGTATCCAGAAAACACGCTGTTCTGTCTTGCGCTGAGTTTGGTATTGGGCGGAGCACTTGGGAATCTATGGGATCGCATCACGCTTGGACACGTCGTTGATTTTCTGGATTTTTATATCGGCAACTATCACTGGCCGGCTTTTAATATCGCCGATTCAGCCATTTTTATTGGTGCAATATTACTGATTGTTGATAGTTTCCGAACTAATAAAAACCAAAAATAACTAAAAAAAGAGAATAGCTCGATTATTAACTTCCACCCATTTCGGTGATGCAATCAAGCTCATTTGGTTTATTTGCCCATGCATTGGTGAATTAGCAAAAAGGCATGAAAAAGCTCTATACTGCCAATAATCTAATCGAAGCACAATTAATTATCAATCTGCTTGGACAAGCTTACGTACCCGCAAAGTTATTTAATATCCATGCTCAGGGGGCAGTAGGCGAGTTACCATTCACGCATGCCTACCCTGAAATATGGATTATGCATGACGATGATCTCGAAAAAGCGCAGGCTGTTATTCACATCTACGAAAACTCACCGATCGAGGAAGGTTATGTATATTGCCCTGCATGCAACGAACAGAATCCGCGAAATTTCCAATTATGCTGGCAGTGTGGAGAGGGGCTGGAAGTCGTGCATTTAAAATTAGAGGGTAAGCTTGATTAATCTTGATCCGACTTATTATTGACAATAGGTGGCGCAAATAAAGCAGGAATAGGCTTTTTGTTCGATTTAAAAATTGAGCGGGAAATATTCTCGGCCACGTCAGCTTTCTTTACTAATGCCATAGGCACGTAAGGCTGGCTAAAGATCGGGTCAACCGGTTGCGAGGATTTATTTCTGCCATATGTGCCTGGGTGTGATCTCGCGATTTTACCACTTCGTTTATCAATACCGGTTTTATTGAATGTTGCTTTATCATCAGATCGTTTGCGGTCATTAGCTCTTGGCAAACCACCTTCTCCAACTTCAAATCCTCCTACATTTTTCACAATCAGCTTTGTCTTAAGCAGCTTCTCAATACCTGCGAGAAATTCTTTTTCATTGTTGCTCACCAATGAAATAGCATTACCTTTACTTCCTGCCCTTCCGGTTCGTCCAATTCGATGAATGTAATCTTCTGGAACAGTTGGCAGTTCAAAATTAATCACATAGGCGAGATTTTCTATATCCAATCCACGTGCAGCCACATCGGTTGCGACTAGCACCTGAATTTTACCTTCCTTGAATTCATTCAGTGCCTGAGTACGTTGCTGCTGGTTTTTATCTCCATGAATTGCCGTTGCTGAAATCTTAGACTGCGTAAGCTGCTTGACCAAACGATCTGCACCCTGTTTGGTTCTAACAAACACCAGCACTTGTTTCAAATCATTTTGTTGAATAAGCTGCACCAGCAGTTCGTGTTTTCGTTCAGCAGCCACGATATGGACAACATGGGAA
Organism: Nitrosomonas nitrosa; assembly: GCF_003051105.1. GTDB lineage: Bacteria > Pseudomonadota > Gammaproteobacteria > Burkholderiales > Nitrosomonadaceae > Nitrosomonas > Nitrosomonas nitrosa. The sequence continues at coordinate 158,658 of NZ_QAOO01000007.1, forward strand.
ATTGATTCATTGATAGCATTCCGTTTTGCTGCTTCGACTAAAATGGGTTGCTTCAGCAATTTATCTGCAAGTTGTTTGATTTCTTCAGAAAACGTTGCCGAGAAAATCAAACTTTGCCGCTGAGGAGGGAGTTGCATGAGAATACGCTTAATGTCCGGCAAAAAACCCATATCAAGCATTCGGTCTGCTTCATCGAGCACTAAAATTGCCACATTAGAGAGATTGACCGTTTTCTGTTCAAGATGGTCAAGCAAGCGACCTGGCGTCGCCACCAGTATTTCTACACCTGCACGTAAGTCTTTGATCTGAGGATCAATACTAACGCCACCAAAAATAACAGTACTTCTCAATTGCGTGTATTTTGCATAGTTCTTTACATTATCATGTATCTGCGTAGCAAGTTCACGCGTTGGCGCGAGTATCAATGCTCGGATAGGGTGTTTTGCGGGTGACGTACTTGAATTCTCGTAGGGCTGTAAGCGATGCAACAGCGGTAACGTGAAACTGGCAGTTTTACCCGTGCCTGTTTCAGCGCTGCCCATGATATCTTTGCCTGCAAGTATATGCGGGATAACCTGGCTTTGGATAGGCGTCGGTTTGATATAACCTTGATCGGTTATTGCCCGAAGAAGTTGTTCTGATAAGTTTAACTGATCAAATGTAGTGCCATGACTCATAAGTTGTTCAGTCTCATTGACTGGGTTTAAATATTTTTCGATTACTTTGTCTCCTGTTGAATAGTCCGTTTAGTTTTATCGAATCTCAACCATTCGCTGAATTTATTCATTGCATTTAGAACGATGGGAGCACCGCCAATAGCGACTGCATCAACGAGGCAATACCAAGCAGCCACGCCACTTGGCGGGTTTCCCTGGGATAGCCCGAATATCGGTTCAAGTTTTGCCCAGTACCATGTTCCGGCTGCCGTGCCGATCAATTCCAGCCAGGTTGTTATAAAGAAAGCTGCCAAGTAGACCATGGGCGATCTACCTTTGAATAGATAGATAAGGAACACGCAAAAAAGGATAGCACCTACCTGATCACCTTGCTCGGGTAGGCCACTAATCCCCCAAAGTGACCACAACCCACAAACGATTACGACAAATGCTGCAATTTTCCTGGCATACCGAAGAAAGAAACCTGATCTCGCAAGCGCAACAGCGGTTAAATAAACCATTCCATGGCCTGGTGGAACATATAAGGGTACGTTTTCAAAACGATAGGTATACCCCCCCATATAAACTGAAGCAAAATGCTCACCTGCTGTCGCAAATGCGACTGCAATTGCCACTTGAATTCTGATTTCCTTATTTTCGCCAACTAACAACCCAATCAGGAATATCCAGGCAATAACGCCTAATATATTTTGTATGGTCAAGCTAGCATGTGCGTCAATGACAAGGCTTACCGCAACACAAAAAAATGTGAACCCCGCAATAAAATAATCGCGTTTCCTATGAACATAAGCGACATCAGGTGCTGGAAAATAACGAAGCATTCTCTTACTCACTGAGATAAAAGCTCACCAATTCAGACGAGCATTGCAGTTTCTTTGTACCTCTCGCCCATAGCTATAACATGTACAAAGCACTTTAACCTTCTACTCTCTTTTGAGAAATAACGATAGAAGCGGGATGAATACTGCCTGGAGAAATCGGCTTCTTTCTCCAGGCAAAGCATGAAAAATGAGTATGAAGCAAGTGATTTACTCTTTTCCTTTTTTGTCGTCTTTTTCAGCTACTTTGGCATTCGCCTGAAATTCGTCGTGGAATTTGAATTTAGGTTCACCTACAAAGACACCATC
>NZ_QAOO01000008.1 GCF_003051105.1 Nitrosomonas nitrosa
GTGGCATCAGGAATCCCTCGCAAACAATTTCTGTGTAAAGCCCATCTCAAAAAGTCGTATCTTCGCAAAATCCAGACTGTTTGGCTGCTAATTTTTCCACTCCCTCTGCTAACTCATGTAATAGATTGATTTATATCTATTCTTTAGAATCCCTTAATAATAAGGATCGTTTCGGGATCAGGTTGTCTGTAACTCAGGCAAAAAAAGTAAACCGGCAGTATCCATCGGATAAACCGTTGCCTGCCAATTTGGCCGCATTGATCAAGGGAGATTCGGTCCACAGCAGACGAGATTTCCTCATTTTTTCCATTATCGACTGGCATTTCCGTATTCAGCGCCCGCAGCAGTTATCGAAATACTTGGCTAAATCTGGCAAGCGCACTTTTTTCTTTAGCAATCATTTCATTGATGCCACTCAGCCGGGTTATGCCATCGAGCGGTTGGACTCAGTGGATGAGCTTTATCAGATTAAACTTCACGTAGCAGGTGCGCCCGCGATTTACTTTTCCCCACCGACTAGGCATCACCTGGCGATGATAGAACAGGGTATGGTGCAATTTTTAATGGATTTTGCCGTAATTTCGAGCGTATCGATCGTACAGCACGCTTATTGGTATCCATTGGTAACGCGCTTACCCAATAGCTTACGCATTTACGACTGCATGGATCATCACGAAGGTTTTGGCAACGTGCCTGAAAAACTGATTGAAATCGAAAAAAAGATGCTGCGCGAATCCGATCTCGTGGTCGTGACCTCTACTTGGTTAGAAAATTACGCGTGTAATTACAACCGTAATTGCACCGTGATTCGGAATGCGAGTGAATTCGATCATTTTGCGGCACCGCCTCCTGAATGTTTCAGCGATAGCCGAGGGAGTAAAATCATAGGCTACTACGGTGCGATTGCAGAGTGGTTCGATCTCGATTTAATTCGCGGCATCGCTCAAGCAGAACCTGACGCCCTGATCCTGCTGGTAGGGAATGACACCATCGCTGCGGCCGAAGTGGTAAAAACCATTCCTAATATCGTCTTTACCGGGGAAGTCCCTTATCACCGCTTACCTTATTATCTACATGCGTTTGACGTGTGTCTGCTACCGTTTCGCGTTTCGCCACTAACGCTGGCAACCAATCCTGTCAAAGTTTACGAGTATCTGGCTGCTGGTAAACCGGTCGTTTGCACGGATCTTCCTGAAATTGCCCAATTTGGCGACCTAGTATACCGTGCAGCTACACACGATTCATTTATACGCATAGTATCCAACTGCCTGCATTCCGTGACTGCGGTGGACAACACCGTATTTCAGCAACGCCAGGAGTTTGCACGCGAACAAACTTGGAATCACCGCGTCAGTACGCTCACTGAAGCCATTCAAGCGATCTCGCTTCCCAAAATCAGCATAGTTGTACTGACCTATAATAATCTTGAACTCACCAAGCTTTGCTTGAATAGCTTGTTACACTGGAGCGACTATCCCAGCATCGAAGTGATAGTAGTTGATAATGCCTCGACCGATGGCACGCCTGACTACCTGAGGGAATTACAACAAAAAGAACCAATCGTTCAGTTGGTACTGAACGAGCAAAACCATGGTTTTGCCAAAGGTAATAATATCGGCTTGCGAACAGCAACAGGTGATTTCCTGGTAGTGCTCAACAATGACACTATCGTCACGCCGGGCTGGCTTTTAACCATGCTGAGACATTTGCAAGCCGACCCCACGATTGGGCTGATCGGCGCGGTGACCAACAACATTGGCAATGAAGCCAAGATCGAGATCGCATACCAAGGGCCAGATGAAATGCTGCCTGCCGCGTTCACTTATACGACAGCTCACATAGGCCAGCATAGGCTACTACGAACGGCTGCATTCTTCTGCGTAATGATTCCCAGGAAAGTCTTTGAACAAGTTGGGCTACTAGACGAAAATTTTGGCCGTGGTTTTTTTGAGGATGACGATTATTGCCGGCGAATCGAGCGACTTGGTTTGCGTATCGCCTGTGCCGAAGATGTCTTTATTCACCACCATCTTTCTGCATCGTTTAACAAAATCCACGATGCCGAGAAACGTGCGTTGTTTGAAAAAAACAAAGCCTACTATGAATCAAAATGGGGCAAATGGGAACCTCATGAATATCGCCACAAATAAGATCATCTGTGTGGTGGGCACCCGTCCCGAGGCAATTAAAATGGCGCCGGTCATTCAAGGATTACAGACTCAGTCATGGGCAGATGTGCGGATACTCGCCACAGCCCAGCACCGCCATTTGCTCGATCAAGTGTTAAATCTTTTCAACATCGCGCCCGATATCGATTTGAACATCATGCGCTCCAACCAAACGTTGACAGCGTTGACTGCGCGATTACTTCTCGAATTGGAAAATGTGCTATACATTGAAAAACCTGCTGCTGTCTTAGTGCAAGGAGACACGACCACCGTGATGGCTGTTGCGCTGGCCTGTTTTTATCAAGACATTCCAATCGGTCATGTCGAAGCTGGCTTACGTACCCGAGATATGCGCAATCCCTTCCCGGAAGAAGCAAATCGTGTCATTACCGGAAAATTAGCACACTGGCATTTCGTCCCGACTGAATGTTCCCGCCAGAATTTGCTGCATGAAGGTATAGCGGATGAAAAAATTTTTATTACCGGTAATACCGTCATCGATGCACTCCTGACTGTGGCAGCGCAAGATATCGCACTACCCATTCCGGTCGCTCCCGATAAACGCCTCGTGTTGATCACCGCTCACCGCCGGGAGAATTTTGGTGAGCCATTACGCAATATTTGTCAGGCCATACGTACGTTGGCACAAAACAATCCGGAAGTGGTATTTCTTTATCCAGTTCATCCCAATCCCAACGTGCAAGATACCGTCAACGGCCTGCTGGCAGATCGACCGAACATCATCCTTTCGTCTCCTTTGAACTATGTCCATTTTGTCTCAGCCATCAAGCGATCTTATCTAATCTTGACCGATTCAGGGGGAATACAGGAAGAGGCACCGGCTTTGGGAAAGCCGGTCTTGGTGCTCCGCAACGAAACGGAACGCTCTGAAGCGATCGAGCACGGTGTCGCAAAACTGGTTGGCACCCAATATGAACAAATCATAGCAGCAACACAGCTTCTTCTAGATGATCATACTGCATACCAGTCCATGGTAAAGGGTATCTCCCCTTATGGGGACGGCCATGCCGCTCAACGTATTATCGCCGTGATGAGGGAGTATTTATCCTGATGCAACTGGTCTATCTATCTCCTTTGCCTTGGAATAGCTTTGCGCAGCGCCCCCACAAATTTGTGGAATGGTTTCATAGCAAGCGGGGAGGAAGGGTGCTGTGGATAGATCCTTATCCAACGCGGCTGCCCATGTGGGCAGATTTCAGAAGAATCAAAAATGCAAGGCTCTTTCCGGATCCGCTAGCGACAAATGCAGATATACCGGACTGGTTAACGGTGGTTCGCCCCCATCGATTGCCGATAGAGCCGTTAGCGGGCGCTAATTGGGTTTCGCGCTGGTTATGGCGGGATATTCTGCGCACTATCGATCGATTTATACAGCAGGATGAAACACTACTGGGTATTGGTAAACCTTCTGAGCTGGCGCTGCAGGTTCTCGCTCGACATCCTTCCATCCCTTCTTTTTATGACGCCATGGATGATTTTCCGGCTTTTTACCAGGGACTATCACGAAGCGCCATGGCCCGACGGGAGCAGGTGATCGCCAATAATGTCTCGCGTATATCGGTCTCTTCAACCGCATTGGCAGAGCGATTCTCTACCTACCACTCAAAACTCACTATCGTCCATAATGCTTGTACGGTCGATTCACTCCCACCTGTCAATGCAATCAGGAAACACTCCGGCGAGCTCGTACTCGGCTATCTTGGCACGATAGGCCATTGGTTTGACTGGCCATTTGTCCTTGCTCTGGCTCAGGCTAATTCAGCGCTGAGCATTCATTTGATTGGGCCGCTTTATACCCCGCTTCCTGAGCCCCTGCCTTTCAATATCAGACTGTTACCCGCATGCGATCACGCAACGGCAATCAGCTTGATGCAATCCTTCTCGGTTGGATTGATTCCATTCAATCGTAGCGACTTGACTGCTTCGATCGACCCCATCAAATACTATGAATATCGCGCACTCGGCTTGCCCATCCTCTCGACCTACTTTGGTGAAATGACCCGGCGACAGGGACAGGCAGGCGTATTTATCACCGATGCTGATTCCGACTTGACATACCAAGTCACGATCGCCATGGTCCACAAATACCATCGATACGAGATTCTCGCATTCAGAAAAAACAACTCTTGGGAAGCACGTTTTAACGCAAGCGGTATTCTTTCTTAAGCGCAACGCCATGAATTGAATGCGGGATCGATTCATCGTGCAGTGGCTTGAGAATAGCACGCCATGCTTCGAGTTTTTTCATAAAAGGAATGGTAGCATTTGCCGGGCTGGTTGAAGGCAAGCGTTGGTAGTGAAACGTATCGCACTCGATATTGGGCATGACGAGTTGCTTGAAGCAGGCCTCGGCTTTGCTGCCATTAAAGTAAATATGGGTGATCGCACGATGACGGTGGAAAAAGGATACGAAATCGTTGGCTAACTGTGTTTCGGCCTCGATCATCGTATCCAAGCTACCGATTCTTTTACAGGAGTGGAGCACGTCCCATAACGCAATATGCGCTGATCTTAACATGGCGAGCTTGTCTGCATACGCTATGCCGTAATCGAATGCGAGCAATTCGGCCATGATGCGCCAGAAAGCATTCTGCTTATGCGCGTAATACTGCCCTGCGGCAAGTGAAGCGGACCCCGGCATACTGCCGAGGATGAGGATTCTCGCTCGCTCATCCGCGACCGGGGTAAAGCTATGGATTCTAGTCACGCAATATTGAATTATTTTTTGAAATAGATGAGGGCTAGCGTTGTACTCGCTCCTGAAGCATCGAGCCGGGCACCCGCCTGATCTGAAATACGTAGCACCTCCCCTTCACCAAAACGCGCCTGCCAATCGAGCAATGGCTGACATGCACGCTCACTTTTGACCTTATCCGGAACTCTCGAGCAGACCAACTCGTACAGCGTTTTAACCCAGGCTACCTCATTAGCCGGAATAGGCCGGTTTTTTTCGACCGGGCTTTTGTTTCTTCCCCCAATTTCACCACGAACATAAGTGATGCTGCGCAATTCAACAGTCTCCTCCACTTCGAGCCGGTAAGTTGATTTTCGTCCGCCCGGGATGGGCGCTTCCTTGATAAAAATACCATCGGCGATCTGGTGATAGCCTGCATCTTCCAACTGAGCTTGAATTTTTTCTGGCGGCGCACTGAGAGAAATTCCTTCTATCTCGAGATCAAGAAACTGTTGAAGCGGGAAAGTATGGCTTGATTCCGCAGCCGACGCAGTTGGCATAATGAATGGCTTAGGAAGCAACCCTATCACTGACATCGCCAGTAAAATTGTCATCAACCAAGAAATGCGGGGGCGGGGGCAAGAGTAAAAACCTAGCATCTGTTTAATCCTCCATTCGATTTCGGAAATGGTTCAACGACTCTCAGCTTATCACATGAATTTTCGAGCTGAAAACCGGCTGCCGAATTTTCGTGTATTTTGTGCGCCCTAATCATTACGCAGATTTTGTTTTCAGTAGCTGTCTATGACGGGCAAGATAAAGCGGTGTCCAAGCATGCGGAATTTTGTGCACGAAATGATACCGTGCCACATGATAGCTTGGATCAAAACCATAAAAATTGAGCTGCATCTGACGTAATTCCGCGGATCGGTATTGTGCGAGCGGTTTTTCCCGTTCATCTTGCTCACGTTGCAAGCGTTTGCTTATGCGTAACCGGTCATAATTTTCATACCTCGCCATGTCTTCTGCGATCTGTTCGATTTGTTTATAAAAATCGACATGATCCAGTGCAAAACAACCATCGATGAGTCCCATATCCTGCGCGGCCAATGCGTCGATCGGCAAGCGGTTATGCGTCAACTCCCGCGCTTTACGCTCACCCACTCGTTTAGGTAGTAAGTAGGTCCAGTATTCCGAGCCATACAGATTGCCCATGCTCTTGTAGTGCGGATTCAATATCACGCTCTTTCGTGCATAAATCCTATCGGCTGCTAGCGCGAGAAAGACACCTCCGGCACCCGCATTACCTTGCAAAGCTGCCAAAATTAGCTGATCGGTATTGGTAATGATGGCGTGCACCAGATCATTCATGGCCTGGATATTGCGCCAAGATTCATCTGCCGGACTCTCCGCCTGTTCGATCAGATTGAGATGGATCCCATTCGACCAGAAATCAGCCCCCCCCATCAATACGATCACGCGCACACCACTCAGGCAAGCCATTTGATAGGCCTCACGCAGTCGCTCACACTGTTGGGTGCTCATTGCACCGTTATAAAAGACAAAATGCAGATAACCAACGCGATCCTTCTGCTCGAACCAGATATCGCGGTTGGTAAGGCGGCAGACTGGCGAGCGGGCACGCAGCAGTGGGGAAGGGATTTCAGGCACATTCTTAACGTATTCGCCCAAGACGACCGTGGCGGGTAATTTAAAAGCCGGTTCTGCATCGTTTTTTTGCTTCATATGGCCAATCCATACTGCGCCATCGGTTGTTGCGCGGCATAGGGCACCATGGCAGCGCGCGATGATTGCCCCCGGCGGGCCCTGCAATTCTGTTTCTGTACAGGCATCGAACAAATAAAAAGATGCACCATAGAGCCTATCAAGTACGCCGGGATAGCTATCCGCTGCATATATTTTTTTCAATACGGTGCGCATATCATCATGCTGCCAGTCAATGGCACGGTCGGACTGGCGTATCGGCACATGCAATCGCCCCCTTACATCGTGGCATGTGTAGTCTAGCGGGACCGCTTGATATGAACCGGACAGGTAGCGGCTAATTGCAGTCAACACAGCCCTGACCGCTGCTTCAGTCACTTCCTGACGATACAGACTACTTTTACTGGCAAAGCGCATCGGAAACATTTCCGTCGCCCAGATATCCCCTGCGTCCATTTCGCCGTTGGCTTGCAGCACCGTCACCCCCCACTCGCGCTCTTCACGCAGGATAGCCCAATCCAACGCAGAAGGGCCACGATCGCCGACGATGCCAGGATGCACCACGAAACACGTCACGTGACGCCATACCGTTTCAGGAATGGCCCGTTTGAGAAAAGGCGCAACGATGATATCCGGACAGCAAAGCTCGACCGCTTGTTCCGTCACCGCATCACTAATGTCGAATTCAACTGAGACATCATGACCACAGCGTGTCAATTCAATGAATAACCGCTGCGCCAGGCTGTTGAAGCTATGGGTGAGAAATAAAATATTCACGCTAAGTTACCACTGATAAAATTAACGAAGGGGATGCTGTGGGTAAATTTAAGTCGCGCTCGAAAGGTATTACCCGGAAATATCATATAACTAAATGTAATAAAGCTACTCCCTCCACTCAACATCGTTTCATTACCGAAATAAATACTTGAACTTTCCATTAAAACGTGTATCTTAGATAGGTCTTTTGGATTCAAGTTGTTAAATGCGATACCGTTGGTTGTCCTTTTTTCCTTGATATTCGATGGCAACATACGGATAACCGTAATCATTAATTTATCATTAAGGAAATAGAACATGGCAACAGGTATTGTAAAATGGTTCAATGACGCTAAGGGTTTTGGCTTTATTACCCCGGACAATGGCGGAGAAGATCTATTTGCACATTTTTCTGCAATCAACGCGAATGGTTTCAAGACATTACGCGAAGCACAACGCGTAACCTTTGAAGTCACGACTGGACCGAAAGGTAAACAGGCTTCGAATATCGTGCCACAGTAAGTGTATCAAATCGTTTAAGTACGTGCAAAACCCCGGATAACCGGGGTTTTTTATTTTCAGCAACACCCATACAAATCAGCAGATACGTGGTAACTGCTCGCCACTGAGCCAATCCACGACCCGCTGCCCTCCAAAAATCGTTTCCATTTGCACAAAACAATGAGGATCTGCGATAACCTCTCCAATGATCGCTGCATCCCTTCCTAGTGGTGAAGCTTGCATCGTTTGCAGTAATTTATCAGCTAGGTCAGGCTCACAAATGGCAATCAACTTACCTTCATTGGCCACATAAAGCGGATCGAATCCCAGAAATTCACAGGCTGCTCTGACCTGTTCGTGTATCGGCAGCTTATCTTCACGCAGCTTGATACCAACGCCAGATTGGCGTGCGATTTCGTTCAGCGCCGTAGCAAGTCCACCACGAGTCGGATCGCGTAGTACATGTATCGCAGGGACGGCTTGGATCATGCTGGCAACCAATTCATGCAAGGCTGCAGTATCTGATTGGACAGAGGTATGAAACGTTAGATTTTCGCGCAGAGATAAAATGGCAATCCCATGATCGCCCAGCGTACCTGATAGCAGGATTTTGTCACCCGGCCGAGCAAGTTCAGAAGAAATATGGATACCGTCAGGAACGCTACCGACCCCCGTGGTCGTGATGAATACACCATCACCTTTTCCCTTTTCCACAACTTTGGTATCACCAGTAATGATAGGCACCCCTGCACTGTGTGCTGCTTTTGCCATCGATTCGACGATGCGCTTGAGATCGGACAAGGGAAACCCTTCTTCCAGGATAAAGCTGGCAGACAAATAGTGCGGCCTGGCACCCGACATGGCCACATCATTAATCGTGCCATTGACGGACAGGCTCCCGATATCCCCTCCCGGGAAGAACAAAGGCGATACCACGTGGCTATCGGTAGACATCACCATCCTTCCTGCTGGTACGGAAAAACAAGCTTGATCGTTCATTTGACGCAAAATATCGTTATCGAATGCAGTCAGGAAGAGCGTATCGATCAGTTGCATCGTCATGCGTCCCCCTCCACCATGCCCCATCTCTACCCTGCCTTTTTTGAAATCAATAGGGCGGACATAAGCGGCATTACCGGCGATAACGGATTTTCCCGTCGATTTCATGCGGTTTGGCGAAAACGTCCATAGCTGTAGTGAGCCGCACAAGCACCCTCAGATGAAACCATGCAAGAGCCCACCGGATTGTCGGGCGTACAGACCGTACCAAAAATTTTGCAATCCTGCGGTTGCTTGATTCCCCGTAGAATCGCGCCACATTCGCATGCCTTATGGTCAGCAATGGATAGCGCCGGAATCTGAAAGCGTTTTTCTGCATCGAAATCAGCAAACGCAGCCTTGATCCGCAACGCACTGTAGGGTACCCAGCCCAGCCCACGCCATTCAAAGACACGCCGCAACTCGAAAACTTCAGCGACCAGATATTGTGCTTTGAGATTACCTTCGCGCGTAACCGCGCGGGTGAATTCGTTTTCCACGTCTGCACGCCCTTGATTGATCTGCTGGATAAGCATCAATATCGCCTGCATCACGTCCAGTGGTTCGAAGCCGGCAATAACAACCGGTTTCTGAAATTCTTCAGCGAAATATTCATAGGGATGACTGCCTATGATAGTGGATACATGGGCGGGGCCGATAAAGCCATCCAAGGGTACCCAGCCAAGTTGACGCACTTCAGGAGACTGCAAAATGTGGGAAATGGCCGGAGGCGTTAAAACGTGGTTGCAGAATACGGTGAAGTTGTTCAGACCCATCGCTTGTGCCTGCTTGATGGCAATTGCAGTAGGAGGAGTGGTCGTTTCAAATCCGATAGCAAAAAAGACCACTTGATGCTGCGGATTTTCCTGAGCGATCCGGACTGCATCGATACTTGAATACACCATGCGCACATCGGCACCTTGTGCTTTGATTTTCAGGAGACTCATGCCATGATCAGTCGGCACCCGCAGCATATCTCCGTAACTGCACAAGATCACCCCGGGTTGTTGCGCTAAACGGATGGCATTTTCTATTCGCCCGACGGGAAGCACACAAACCGGACAACCAGGCCCATGTATCATGCGTACATTACCTGGAAGCAAGTCAGGAATACCATAGCGGGAAATGGCATGCGTATGGCCGCCGCAAAATTCCATCAATTGATAGCGCCGGTTAGGATTTACTTCATTCTTAATAGCGGAGGCTATTTTTTTTGCTAAGGTGCCGTCGCGGAACTCATCTATATACTTCATATCATTCAATTATCCGCAAAAGGATCATCCTCATTTTGCATTTTGGCGAACATCGCTAAGGTTTGTTGTGCCTCAAGCGGATCTATTTTTTGTAGGGCGAAACCCACATGCACGATGACGTAATCACCAATTTCAACGTTCTCCATCAATGCAAGCGAAACTTCCCGACGTATGCCACTTAGATTGACGATCGCACAATCTTCCGAGACAATTTCTTCGACACAAGCAGGGATAGCTAGACACATAAGAAAATTAAATCATCCGGCAAAAGTACCGTTATGAGAAGAAGCGGCCGTTCAGCCGAAATATCGATAGAACAGCTTCAATAAAGCATGGTAACGTGATTCAATTGCGTTTGCTAGATTTTAATACAAACATTAACCCATCATTTTTTTCTATGTACAGAAAATTACTAATACTGATAGTTTTTCTATTTTTTTCTCTCCCATCGAGCGCACATCAAGATATCTGGATTAATGTGGATACAGAAAATCTGACACTTGCCGTCATGAATGGAGAAGCGATCGAAGTCGTATTCGACAATATCGCAATCGGTCGCTTTGGCGCAAGCAAAGCCCGGATGAAAAACGATGACAGAACCCCGCTGGGCAGTTTCCGTATTGGGTGGATAAAAGAAAAAAGTCAGTATTACCGATTTTATGGTTTCAACTATCCTACGCGAGAAGTTGCGGATCTTGCACTCGCGGAAAACCGGATCGATAAAGACACATGGCAAACGATCATCAACGCTATCGAAGCAGGAAGAATCCCTCCACAAAACACGCCTCTGGGCGGTTATCTAGGCATCCATGGCATAGGCAAGGGCGACCGGAAGGTACACGAACAGTTCAACTGGACTAACGGGTGCATCGCACTGACCAACGAACAACTTGATAAATTGAGTAAATGGTTAAAACCAGGCGTACTTGTGGAGATTCGTTAAGGAAATATTGCTCACTTCCTGAATAAATCATTGAGGAATATTGGTTAGTTCCTGCGCCAGCATTACTATGACATGACCGCCCCGGTACCTTCACGGACAATATCATTGCCGCCATATATCTATATTACAGATGCATCTTCTAAATTTTACTTAGTGCAGTCTCTCTTGTATTGTCCCTCCCTCTTAAACAAACTTTTACATATGTTTGTATGTTCCAATCGAGAAACAAAAAAGTAATAAGCAGAATAAATAGATAACTTAAATAAAAAATAAAGCAAAAATTCTAGTGGTAATCAGAACCGTAACGATGAAGATAGTCGATATTATTAATTTACTGTTCTAAAAATAATAATGCCCGGTAGTCCCCTACCGGGCGGATACGACTCGAATCTTTCGATTCAGCTTATTGTAGCAACGGCTCTCACCCCGGATGAGCTACAACAGCGATATTATCAGGGAGAATGAAATGTCAGACAAGTATCACGACGAAATTAATTCTGTTCCGCTCACTCTCGGGCTGGATATCGGTATGGCTTCGGTTGGGTGGGCAGTGCTAGCGCCTGACCGAATCGTGGATTTAGGGGTACGAGCATTCGATAAAGCAGAAACAGCGAAAGAAGGCGAATCACTCAACAAAGTTCGACGGGATGCGCGTCTCATGCGCCGCCGTCTGCAGCGCCGTGCCTGGAGATTGACTAAGCTTGCTAGACTATTGAAACAAGAAGGATTAATTCCTGACATTAAATTATTCAAAACGCAACAGCCGTTTACCCAATCTCTCTGGCAACTTCGTGTACAGGGGTTGGATCGCTTGCTTAGCAATGAAGAATGGGCACGAGTCATATACCATCTCTGCAAACATCGTGGTTTTCATTGGATCAGCCGTGCAGAGGAAAAAGCATTAGAAAGTGATAGCAAGGGGGAAGGCGGGAAAGTCAAGCGGGGTCTTGCCAAAACCAAGCAATTGACGCAAGAAAAGGGCTATCGCACTGCAGCCGAAATGGTGCTAACAGAATTCCCTGGAGCGCAGCGTAATAAAGCGGGAGATTACGGGAAAGCCCTATCACGAACTCTTCTTGCGGATGAACTGAAGATGCTTTTTAGATGCCAGAGAAAACTTGGCAACCCTTATTCCAGCATTGAATTGGAGACCAAAATTTTAGGTAATGGTGATCAAAAGAGCGGTTTGTTCTGGCAGCAGAATCCCGCATTAGCTGGAGACGCCTTGTTGAAAATGCTCGGATGCTGCACTCTCGAAAAAATGGAATACCGTGCTCCCAGAGCAAGCTTTACCGCGGAGCGCCATGTCTGGCTGACACGTTTGAACAATTTACGCATTATATTGGATGGGGTTATTCGACCGTTGAATTTACAGGAACGCACGGCCGTATTACTGCTGCCTTATCAGCAAACGAGTGATTTTACCTACAAACAATTGCGCAATGCGTTGCAGAAAATTGGTTTGTCAGATTCATTTCGATATGCGGGTCTCGCTTATCCAAGTGAAAAGCAGAAAGGTGATGGAAAAGCTAAAAACCCAGAAGATGAAAAGTTGATTAGACTGCCAGCTTGGCAAACATTAAAAAAAGTACTTAAAGATGAAGGATTGGAAGCAGAATGGCAGCAAATTTCGACAGCGGCGCTGGAGGGACACCCCGAGCTGCTTGATCAAATTGCCCGTGTTCTCAGCGTGTACAAGGAAGAACAAGAAATCAGCGGCGAATTAGAAAAGCTCGATCTACCCAACAAAACCAGAATGATCGAAGCATTGAGCGAGATCAGCTTTAAAGAATTTCATGCCTTATCGCTAAAAGCGCTCTACAAGATCGTACCTCTCATGGAAACGGGGCTACGCTATGATCAAGCCTGTGAACAAGCAGGTTACCACCACAGCCAATTACCCGCGGTAATTAAAGATAAATATTTACCTCCCTTTTATGCTGGCAGAACCAAAGATGGCCGCATGATTTTCAACAAAGATAGGGATGTCCCGCGCAATCCGGTGGTACTACGTGCCCTGAATCAGGCACGCAAGGTCGTCAACGCAATTATCCGCAAATATGGCTTGCTGCATTCAGTCCATATCGAAATGGCACGCGATCTATCCAAACCTTTCAATGAGCGCAAAAAAATTGAAAAGGCCCAAGGTGAATTTCGCGAACGCAATGATAAAGATAAAGCTCAATTCACCGAGGAATTCAATTTTGTTAGCACACCTAAAGGCAAAGAATTCGAGAAATATCAGCTTTATCGGGAACAGCAAGGCAAGTGCGCTTATTCGCAGGAACCCCTAGATATTCATCGTGCTCTCTTCGAGCAAGGCTATGCCGAGATCGACCATGCCCTACCTTATTCACGCAGCTTCGATGATAGCAAAAACAATCGGGTACTGGTACTGTCCCGCGAAAACCGCAACAAGGGCAATATGACCCCCTACGAATACCTGGACGGTAAGAACAACAGTGAACGCTGGCGGCAGTTTGTAGCTTTCGTCGAATCGAACAAGGCTTACCGCCAGGCTAAGCGTAATCGGCTGCTCAAGAAGGATTTCGGTGAGGAGGATGCAAAAGATTTCAGGGAGCGGAATTTGAATGACACACGCTACATCAGCCGCTTCTTCAAGAACTATATCGAGCGTTATTTGCAACTGCACGAGGACAGCGAAGCCAAACGCTGTGTTGTCGTAAACGGACAATTGACTGCGTTTTTACGTGCACGCTGGGGACTTAATAAATCACGTCAAGAGAGCGATCGCCACCATGCGCTGGACGCAGCAGTCGTCGCTGCATGCAGCCACGGCATGGTCAAGAGATTGGCTGACTATTCGCGCAATCGGGAGCTCGATCAAGTGCGTGCAGGTTTTATTGATATAGCAACGGGAGAAGTGGTTGATTCGGCTATGCTGCGAAAACTGGAAGCGCATTTCCCCAGTCCCTGGCCACATTTCCGTGAAGAGTTGAAATTACGATTACAGGTAGATGATCCATCACTGCTAAGAAAAGAAATAGAAAAATTTGCGACTTATCCACCGGAGGCGCTTACAACATTGCGTCCTCTATTTGTATCACGCGCGCCGCAACGAAGGAACGGTGGAGCAGCGCATAAAGATACCATCTATAGCCAACCCAAACAGCTACAGGAAATTGGGCGCGCAGCCCAAAAAGTGCCATTGAGCAGCCTAACACTGAGCGACATGGATAAATTGATCGATCCGCATCGCAACGAAAAACTCTACACGGCCATTCGCACCCGGCTTGAACAACATGGTGGCAAGGGCGACAAAGCGTTTCCCCCTGACAAGCCATTGCGCAAGCCTGGGCGAAAGGGTGATTTGAACGGCCCGGTTGTGCGCAGCGTCAAACTCGTCGACAAATTGACGGGTATTCCGGTGCGAGGTGGTATCGCTAAGAACGACACCATGCTGCGCGTGGACATCTTTACCAAAGCAGGTAAATTTCATCTTGTACCAGTTTATGTTCATCATAAGGTCGCCAAGGAACTTCCTAACCGAGCAATTGTGGCATTTAAAGATGAGAATGAATGGTCATTGATCGACGATAGCTTTACATTCTGCTTCTCACTTTACCCGAATGATTTGCTTAAAATAAAGCTAAAAAAGGAAACGCAATTCGGATATTTTGCAGGATGTGATCGCTCGACAGGCGCTATCCAATTATGGGCGCATGATCGTAGTCAGAACGTTGGTAAGGATGGATTGATTCGTGGGATTGGTGCCAAAACTGCACTATCGATTGAAAAATTCCATGTAGATGTGTTAGGTCATATTTTTCCTGCTCCCAAGGAAAAACGCTGTGGTCTGGCGTAGTATTATGATTTCGCGTCCTGCCAGATTACGACGTGAGCATTATTCGCTGGCGGTCGAGCAGGAACAAACTGCATTTGTTCCTTTTGAGGATATTGCGGTCATCGTACTCAACCACCCAGAGATTACGCTTACCCATCCGGTGCTCTCAGCTTGCGGTGAATATGGTATCAGCCTGTTTGCCACAGGAACGACACATCATCCGAGTGGAGTATTTCTGCCCTTTCTTCCTCACTCTCGTGCGACCCGCTGGATGCGGTTGCAGTTAAATTTGCCACGTCCTGTTGCCAAACAAGCTTGGGCCACCATTGTACGCAAAAAAATAGCTAATCAAGCAGCATGCCTACAACTCGCCAACAGAGAAGGTATTGACCGTCTAAAATCTTACGAACAACGAGTACGTTCTGGTGATAGCGATAATCTGGAAGGACAGGCCGCAGCCTTCTATTTCGCACGACTTTTTGGCAAGGATTTTCGCCGTAATCAGATTCATTTTGTCAATGCTGCGTTGGATTATGGCTATGCAGTGATGCGTGGTGCTATTGCCCGCGCGCTGGTTTCACATGGATTATTACCCTCATTAGGTTTGTTTCATGCCAGTGAGCAAAATGCCTTCAACTTGGCTGACGACATCATTGAGCCCTTTCGCCCACTCGTTGATCTATTCGCCGTCAATCTCGCTATACCCGATGATGAAATATTGCAACCTGACATCAAAGCTGCATTGATTAATTTGCTCAATGTGGATGTATTCATGCCACGGGGAAAAATGTCTGTACTTTCTGCCATTGAGCAATCAGTCGAGAGCATTGCGCGTCTCTATGAGAGAAACGATAAGGCCTGTCTAGAGTTGCCTAGTTTGATCGGATTAGCATCCCATCAGCTGGAGTATTAAATTGTGAGTAAGGAGACTCGGAGATATATGCGCTTACTTGTTTTCTTTGATCTCCCGGTTGTAACTAAAGCGGATCGTCGCGCTTATACCATTTTTCGACGTTTTTTGCTCAATGATGGCTATGATATGATCCAGTTCTCGGTATATGGACGGATTCTCAATGGAAACGATGCATTAGAGAAGCATATGAAGCGCTTAATCGACAACTTGCCGCCGGATGGATCGGTACGCTGTTTAAGTGTCACTGAAAAACAATTTGCTAGTATGAAATTGCTTGTCGGTCTCCCTCTTTTTCAAGAAAAAAAAGTCAATCCTCAACAATTACTGCTGTTCTAAGCAATTTTTTTTACTCAAAACACCCTTCACATGTAAGTGGGAAGGGTGTTTCTGTAAGGTCTATTGTAGTTCATCCGGGGTGAGAGAGGGAGCTACAACGTCGAAACGGTAGAGAAGTTGTCATGCGCAATTGTAGTTCATCCGGGGTGAGAGAGGGAGCTACAACACCTGTATGTACATGTGTTCATGCATTTTTATTGTAGTTCATCCGGGGTGAGAGAGGGAGCTACAACGAATGCCAGGTAATTGATGCCTGTGGCCACATTGTAGTTCATCCGGGGTGAGAGAGGGAGCTACAACCAATAAATTTCTATGTCTATAAAATCTATTATTGTAGTTCATCCGGGGTGAGAGAGGGAGCTACAACGCGAATACCCGGAAGTGATCAAGGAATGGCATTGTAGTTCATCCGGGGTGAGAGAGGGAGCTACAACCACTGCCGAGTATTACCTCTCCGCTCGCGGATTGTAGTTCATCCGGGGTGAGAGAGGGAGCTACAACCGGCTGCTCCGCCGGCTGGCGGGTGTCGCGATTGTAGTTCATCCGGGGTGAGAGAGGGAGCTACAACTTCTTACTCTGCCGCCAGTAAAACAATCTCATTGTAGTTCATCCGGGGTGAGAGAGGGAGCTACAACGTAAATACATGAATCGTCTATCTCTTCATTATTGTAGTTCATCCGGGGTGAGAGAGGGAGCTACAACCAAATTTATAGCGCGGTATGTGAACTGTCTATTGTAGTTCATCCGGGGTGAGAGAGGGAGCTACAACGCCAGACTTACCGGAAGCATCGGGGTACACATTGTAGTTCATCCGGGGTGAGAGAGGGAGCTACAACTGTGCGATGTGTGGCAATCTGCCGGAAAAGATTGTAGTTCATCCGGGGTGAGAGAGGGAGCTACAACAAATTGGATGACGGAGAAGTCGAATAATGAATTGTAGTTCATCCGGGGTGAGAGAGGGAGCTACAACACAAAAACAGACTACTCGCTACATATTGTGATTGTAGTTCATCCGGGGTGAGAGAGGGAGCTACAACAAATTTTGACGAAATTAACTATCGCGTCGAATTGTAGTTCATCCGGGGTGAGAGAGGGAGCTACAACTATGAGTCAAAGTTTTTCTATTGAATTCGAATTGTAGTTCATCCGGGGTGAGAGAGGGAGCTACAACCGATCAGCCAATAAGGCGCGGTCAGCAGAAATTGTAGTTCATCCGGGGTGAGAGAGGGAGCTACAACCTGCTGGTGGTACGGTCATATTTATTACCAATTGTAGTTCATCCGGGGTGAGAAAGAGAGCGACATCAGATTCTCTCACAAGCTTCAGCAACTGCTGCAAGTTTACGATACCGTGCGATCCATGATAATGGAATGGAAGAAGCCATATTTTGCTGCTTGGCATGATGTGCTGCCACTAACGCACCAAGAATAATGGCACGGCCGCAGCTATCCCCACCGGCTCGAATGTTGGCTTTGATCGCAGTCGTATAATCCGGCGCATGTTTAGCGATATGAAAAACGATGGGTAGCCCTTCAGTTACATGACATGCGGAGCCAAAGTGGCTAGCGGCAGATACGCTATCCAGCTTGTCGGTTGCGAGCGCTGCCATTAACGATGGTTTCAATATATCGCCCGAAACTTCCATGGCATTGGTCAAAGCTTGTGCCATCGATTTACCTTCTAATAGGCTTTGCAGCGCTGTAGCAGCGCAACATGCTGCGGAAACGGCGATATCATTGTGATTGGTTATGCGCACGACTTCCTCGACACGTTTCATGAGCACTGCATGTGAATCCTCGTGAGTGGCGACCAGTACAGGGATCGTAGCAAGTGCAAGCATTTGATCGTCATCGGCCCCTGATATTTCCGGAAAATTTTCAGTATCAAGGGGTAGAAGTACACGCACAGTTTGACGAGTAGGCGAGTCGATATAGCCGGTATATTCTCCACCGGGGCCATAGTGTGTACGGAATTCGAGTTGGTAGGCAGCTCTTGTAAATTTTCCGTGTTTTGCCATGTGCTTAAGCATTAACAAACAGGCTTCACCGTATCCGCTTGATTCTCCTGCCAGTTTGCTGCCATGTGCAAAAAAACCGCTTGTTCCAGCATAATCGGCCGGATCGGGATGGCGAAATACGATATCCGCATTTGTTTCGATTTCGGCAATTCGCGCAGGGTCATAAAGCCAGTGCAGGCCTAGAGAAGCTGCATCTGCGACCAGTGCACCGAGAATGGCCGCAACGTTAGGATGGGTCAGAATATGTGTATTCATTGATAGCGTTCAAATGAGTATTTTATTTTGATAAATCATTCATGAAGACCATTTTCAAACTATTTATGCTCAACTTTAAAGGTGCTTCTAAAAACCCCTATGTCGTCACAATACATTGTTGCACAAAAAATGTTTCCTTACTTATCAAGCATAGGCCTGTGTCAACATTTTTTGTGTTCCCCTCGGCTTGTTTAAAACTATGAATTGTTAGAGTCACCCTTAAGCAACAATTGCGAGAGTAAAGTTGTTCAGCACAAGTGTCAGGACAAACAATCCAACCAAATAAGAAAATTTACCCAGAATAGTAACTGGGTATTTCAGCGTAGCGCTGCTGCTAATCTTAAAATTTGGAAAGAATATCATCCAGCTGTTCTAAGCTCGTATAGTGAATGACCAAATTGCCAGTACCGCGTTTTCCAGGCTTAATCGTGACATTCGCACCCAGTTTGGATGAAATATCTTCTTGTAAACGCAGTAAGTCGCGATCTTGCATGATTGTTCTTCTTGTTGGTGCTTGTTCGATCCGCTTGATCAGCTTTTCAGTTTCTCTTACTGAAAGTTGCTTATGCGCAATTAAGTTAGCAATTTCAACTTGTTTTGCGGCAGAGAGCGGGAGGAGGGCACGCCCATGCCCCATATCGATTTTTCCTTGCATCATCAATTCCTGCACAGGTGTCGCCAGATTAAGCAATCGCAATAAATTCGATATGGCACTGCGAGAGCTGCCCAGCGCTTCACCTGCTGTCTGGTGCGTCATCCCGAATTCTTTGATGAGCCGTTGAATGCCCATCGCTGTTTCCAAAGGATTTAGATTTTCTCGTTGGATATTTTCAATGAGCGACATCGCTAACGCGGATTCATCGGGCACTTCGCGAATGATAGTGGGAACCTGGGTTAATCCAGCCAATTGTGCAGCGCGCCAGCGGCGCTCTCCAGCGATGATTTCATAAAGATCGGCGCCGATCGGGCGTACCAGAATGGGTTGCATGACCCCTTGCGCCTTGATCGATTCAGCCAACTCCATTAAGGATGCTTGATCCATGCTGGTACGCGGTTGATATTTACCCGGTTGCAGCAGCTTGATTTCCAAATGTTGCAGGGATTCAGAAAATGCATGGTCGCTATCGTTCGACAGCAATGCATCAAGCCCTCTTCCTAAACCTTTTAATTTCGTCATTCGCTGTTATAGTCAGTTTGTAAATCCATATTATGCTGCAGCTTCCATAATCTCTTTGGCCAGTGCAAGATAGGCTTGTGCACCTTTTGAAAATTTATCATGGAACAGGGCAGGAACACCAAATCCCGGCGCTTCAGCCAGCCGGATATTGCGTGGAATCACGGTTCGATAGACTTTATCCCCAAAATGTTGTTGCAGTTGGTCTGAAACTTGTTTGGCCAATACATTGCGCGGATCGAACATAGTGCGCAGCAGACCTTCAATTTTAAGGGTAGGGTTGAAATTGGCACGTACCCTTTTGATCGTATTGACGAGATCACTCAAGCCTTCCAGGGCGAAGTATTCACACTGCATCGGTATCATGACGGCTTGCGCAGCACATAAACCATTGAGGGTAAGTAAATTAAGCGCGGGCGGGCAGTCCATTAAGATAAAATCATAATCGTCCTTTACCGTTTGCAGTGCAACTTTAAGACGGGTCTCTCTCTGTGCTAGACTGACCATCTCCACCTCGGCACCTGCTAAATCCTGATTAGCCGGAATTAAATCATATTTACCCGCCGTGGCTGTAATCCGGACATCGGTAATAGATTGTTCGCCAAGCAAGGCATGATAAACGGTGTAGCGCAAAATACGTTTATCAACCCCACTTCCCATCGTCGTGTTGCCTTGTGGATCCAAATCGACTAAAAGGGTACGTTTTCCAGCAATGGCCAGGCTTGCCGCCAAATTGATTCCGGTAGTTGTTTTACCGACGCCTCCTTTCTGATTGGCAATCGCAAGTATTTTTACCACTACTCCCACTCCTTAATCGGGGTGAATCAAGGTAACCACAATCAATTCGAACGTTCAGATCCAGGTTTAATAACGATCAAATGTCGTGCTGCTCTAAGGCCTGGCGCCATAACTCGTAACACTTTTTCCACCTCATATTGCGGGGGTAACTGCATCAATTCCGCATCAGGAAATTTGCCTTTCATGGCAACCAACCGACTTTCTTCAGAGTCGGCACATAAATGCACAGCGGAGGCTACAAACGCACTCAAATCGGCAAATGCGCGTGAAATTACCGTATCGAATTTTTCAGAGGGAAAAAAATTTTCTACACGCTCACAAACAATTTTGACATTCTTCAACGCTAACTCAACACATGCTTGTGTTAAGAATGCACATTTTTTTTGATTGCTCTCTATCAGCGTCATGTGCCAGTCAGGCCGGACAAGCGCCAGCGGAATTCCAGGCAATCCAGCACCGCTGCCGACATCGGCATGCCTTTTACCATTAAGAGTGGGTAACAGTGTCAAACTGTCGAGTATATGTTTGGTCACCATTTCTTCTGGTTTCCGTACGGCAGTCAGATTATGCACCCGATTCCATTTATCGAGGAAAAGAATATATTGCTGCAGTCGAGCTGCGAGCCTTTTTCTTTCCTCAGGCAGCCCACATGCCAGTTTTTCAAGGCCATCCAGCAATTGATTTTCTAGACTCATTTTTAATATTATTTGATTTCTGACAATTCGAAACCGCGTTTCAAATGCACTAACAGCAAGGAAATTGCAGCTGGCGTAATACCCGAAATGCGGGCTGCATGTCCAATTGTCTCAGGTTTAAATTGATTCAACTTTTGTTGAACTTCGCTAGAAAGCCCACGTACATTCCGATAATCGATATCCTTAGGTAAGCTCGTCATTTCATAAGCTGTGTGCCGAGCCACTTCCTGCTTTTGCCGTTCGATATAACCTTCGTACTTAACATTAATTTCCACTTGCTCGGCAATTCTCTCATCGACCAACCCCTGTTCGATACCGGGCAATGACATAAGTCTGGCATAGGTCACATCCGGTCTACGCAGTAATTCATACAGCGAATACTCTTTTTCTATCGTTTTACCTAACACATTGACTAGATCAGCCTCCGGCAGCATACCTGGGCGTAACCATAGCTTACGCAACCTTTGTTGTTCGGTTTCGATTGCCTCGCGCTTGGCAACAAATGCCTGCCAGCGTGATTCATTCACTACGCCCAATCGGTAACCCATCTCTGTCAACCGCATATCAGCATTATCTTCGCGTAACTGCAATCGGTACTCTGCCCGGCTAGTAAACATGCGGTAGGGCTCCGTCACGCCGCGTGTGATCAGATCATCGATGAGCACCCCCAGATAAGCCTCATCGCGACGTGGACACCATGCATCACGCCCCTGTACTTTTAGACTGGCATTCAGGCCAGCCAATAATCCTTGTGCTGCAGCTTCTTCATACCCTGTGGTGCCATTGATCTGCCCCGCAAAAAATAGGCCCTCGATCGCACGCGTTTCCAGAGAACGCGTCAGCGCACGTGGGTCAAAATAATCATATTCAATCGCATAGCCAGGCCGGGTGATATGCGCATTTTCCAATCCGCGGATAGAACGCACCAGATCGATTTGCACATCGTAAGGTAAGCTGGTTGAAATACCGTTGGGGTAGACCTCATGCGTATCCAGTCCTTCAGGTTCGAGAAAGATGGTATGAGAATCTCTATCAGAAAAACGCATGATCTTGTCTTCGATCGAGGGGCAATAACGGGGCCCAATCCCTTCAATTTTTCCCGTGAACAAAGGCGATCTATCCAAACCATCCCGAATAACATCGTGCGTGCGGCGATTCGTCCGCGTAATCCAGCATGCTATCTGACGGGGATGCTGCGCAACGCTACCTAGAAATGAAAATACCGGCACGGGATCGTCACCCGGTTGCTCTTGTAGCAAGGAATAATTGATGCTGCGCCCGTCAATTCGTGGAGGTGTTCCCGTTTTCAAGCGTCCGACAGGCAGATTCATTTCACGTAATCTTTGTGCCAAACTGATCGAGGGGGGATCGCCTGCTCTGCCAGCTTGAAAATTATTGTTTCCAACATGCGCCAAACCCGCCAAAAATGTCCCTGTCGTCAAAATAACGGTGTGTGCAGAAAATTTAACGCCTAGCTGGGTAACTACACCGGCAATTCGGTCCCCTTGCAAAACCAGATCATCTACTGCCTGTTGAATCAGCCAGAGATGGGGTTGGTTTTCCAGTCGTCTGCGAATAGCTTGTCGATAGAGTACGCGATCCGCCTGAGCACGCGTCGCGCGTACGGCAGGACCCTTACTGGAATTAAGCACTCTAAATTGAATCCCCGCCTCATCGATCGCCTCAGCCATTACACCACCAAGCGCATCGATCTCCTTGACCAGATGACCTTTGCCAATTCCACCGATAGAGGGGTTACAGGACATTTGCCCTAATGTTTCAAGATTATGCGTCAACAAAAGCGTTTTTTGCCCCATGCGCGCAGCAGCCATGGCAGCTTCAGTTCCTGCATGGCCACCTCCCACCACGATAACATCAAATGTTTCCGAGAATCTCATAAAGGCATATCAATAATAAGTTAATCTATCCTCTTTATTCTAAGCTATTCAGCACTTATTATTCACAAAAATTTGGTTTTTTATGGAATGTTTCACGTGAAACATCGTCAATTAACCACCCATCAAAATTTACCGGATCATCACAGCACGAATCGAAAGAAATTATTTTTATGATTTTAAGTTACCCGAAAATTCTTGAATTGCCACGGATCAGATCGATCCAAATCTTCCTCGAACAATACTCCACGGCCTTGAAGAGGTGTCCAATCACTATATTGTCCGACCATTTCCCCCAAGTATAGCGCCGCCACTTTCTGCACTTCATCAAAAGGCACTTCGTCAGGCTCGACTATCCCAGCCCGCGGATTGTTTAAAGCCCATACAACCCCACCCAAAACGCCCGCTGCGACTTGTAGACTGGTTGCATTATTACAGGGAGCAAGTTTTCGTGCTGCTTGAATAGATAAAACAGAACCATACCAATAGACACCTTTTGCGTGCCCCATCAGTAACACACCCAACTCATCGACACCATCATAAATATCATCCATCGCTAGGCGTGTTTTCGATTGCAATGCTAAACATTTTCCATTCAGCTCATGAATTGAAAGGACTGCCGCATCACAGGGATGATATGCATAATAAACCGTCGGGCGATAGCTAATATTGCCCCCTTCCTTAACCGTTAAATAGTTGGCCAACGATATCGATTCACTATGCGTAATTAAAAATCCACGATAGGATCCTTCCCGCGGTGTCCAGCCATAAACTTGTGTTTGTACGCCCGGTTGTGTTAGATAAATAGAAGCATCACACCCATATTCATGGCGTCTTCCATCGACCGGCATTTGTTTTTCATGACTTCCCCAGCCTAACTCCGCTGGCTGAATTCCTTCAGAAACGAAGCCATCTATAGACCAGGTATTGACAAATTCATCGATCTTTTTGGGTGGATCAATAACCTGTGTATCGCGCTCTGCACACTGAATGACAGCCACTTTTAACAGCGATGCTAGCTTCGCCCACTGCTCACGCGTCCTGGGTATTTGTGGGCAAATACCGACATCATTAGCAATGTTGAGTAGCGCTTGTTTTACCCAATGCGAAACCAATCCGGGATTGACGCCATGACAAAGCATAGCCGTGGGACCGTTGCCTAATTTTTCCCGCAGTCTTAATGCTTCTTCTCGTAGCCCGTAGTTAGATCTTTCAGAAAGCGAACGATTAGCATCCGCATACCCACCCACCCAAGGTTCGATACAAGTATCGAGATAAAGCACTCCGCGTGCATGACAGAATTCAATCAAAGCGCAGCTCGAGACATTTACTGAGACATTGAGCAAAAAATCGCCAGGGGCTAATAATGGATCGAGTACCTGACGATAATTCTCTGGATTGAGTGGTTTAACTTCGAATGGGATATCGAAGTTCTCAGCTTGAGCCTTTCCTCTCTCATCTGCTGCGATTACTCTAATCTGGTGCGGAGAGATCTCAACGTGTCTGAACAATAATGGGAGAAACCCCTGCCCCACGCTTCCGAAACCAATAAATATAAATTTTCCGTTAAATTTAAATAATTTTTCATCGTTGACCATTAGCTTTATCTTTTATCTATAACTTTTCTTCATTTATAATCTACACGTATGAAGTAATCTTGAGCAATCACTCTATATCTTGAAACGGCCGCCGTTGACGATACATTTCGTACCGAGAGGCCGAATGTTCGCATCAAGAGTGTGTATACAGACTAAAACCTTTAAGTTTACAAATTATTAATGGGATGGGCAAACCTACTATGGAAGACATGTACGAATCCGAACATACTAAATTTATGCGCGAGCTTTTCGAGAAAAGACCCCATTTATACGAGCAACAAAAAGAAGCACGTGCTATTTGGTGGGATAAGAAGGTAAATCAAGAAGAACTTAAACGTTTTAAGGAATCAAAAGAGCCGCAAAAAGGTTATGTTTATTTCGATTGGCTGGATAAAGATTAATAGTAATAGCCATTGCTATCGAACCCTATAAGTTCGATAGCAACCAAATCCTATATTTTATTACGTTATGATTCAGGTTTGTCATTTTGTGCGCTGATCGAAGAAACTTACGAAGGTAACACCATTTGGAAGATATTCCATTACATATATTACTTATTGCATTAGTTTTATTGTTGATTTTGTCGGGGTTTTTCTCGCTTTCCGAAACCAGCATGATGGCGATCAATCGCTATCGGTTAAAGCATCTCGCTAAACAAGGACATCGTGGCGCACGATTGACGACACAATTGCTCGCTAACACTGACAGGTTGTTGGGCGTTATCTTGCTAGGCAATAATTTGCTCAACACGGCAGCTGCAACATTAGTTGCGGTGATTATTTCTTCATTTTTCGCACACAACGAATTTGCATTACTTATCGGAACGATTTGTGTAACCCTCGCGATATTGATTTTCAGCGAGATTACACCCAAAGTCATCGCTGCCGCCTACCCAGAAAAAATCGCACTGACAGCGAGTTACGTGCTGACTCCCCTACTAAAGATTTTTTACCCTGTTGTTTGGTTCGTCAATCTGTTCGTGCAGGGACTGCTTATCCTTTTTCGTTTAAAACCGCAAGATCATACAACGCATAAAATCAGCCCAGAAGAGCTTAAAACACTGGTATTGGAAGCCGGCCACTTTATTCAAAAAAAACACCAGAGTGTTCTAGTTAACCTTGTTGATCTTGAATCAGTTACCGTTGACGATGTAATCGTTCCAAGAGGCCAGATCGAGGCAATCGATTTAGAAGCGGACGATGACATCATTTACGACCAATTGCTAACTTGTCACCATACGCGATTACCCGTTTTTAGAGGACATCTCGATAACGTCGTCGGGATCATTCATATACGCAAGATATTTAATCAAATGAGGGGAGGTAAAATTACGGCATCGATAATCGAAAAAACGATGCAAGCACCTTACTTCATTCCTTCCGGCACGCCCTTATTTTCTCAATTGCAATTTTTTCAGGAAAACCGGAAACGGATCGGTCTGGTCGTCGATGAATATGGCGAGTGGATAGGATTGGTGACATTAGAAGATATTCTCGAAGAAATTATCGGTGAATTCACCACGCACTCACCCTCTCAAGCCAGCACATTCATGCAACAACCAGATGGTAGTATAATTGTCGAGGGAAGTGTTTTACTACGTGATCTTAACCGAAAGCTTGGATTGCATTTACCTCTGGATGGACCCAAGACATTGAACGGGTTAATTCTTGAGCATTTTCAAGATATTCCAGAAGCTGGCATAGGGTTAAATATAGCGGGATACCCAATGGAGATCATCCAGACTAAAAACCAAGCAGTCAAAGTTG
Source organism: Nitrosomonas nitrosa (assembly GCF_003051105.1). GTDB lineage: Bacteria > Pseudomonadota > Gammaproteobacteria > Burkholderiales > Nitrosomonadaceae > Nitrosomonas > Nitrosomonas nitrosa. The sequence continues at coordinate 26,332 of NZ_QAOO01000008.1, forward strand.
TGCGCATTTATCCAGCTTTGCCAAAACCAGAATAAGGTATGTCATCGAATATTATGCGTTTAAATGGCTTCGCATCAGCACACCTTATTGGATAGTTGTAAACCTTACGCGCTCATAGCTCAGTGGATAGAGTACCGCCCTCCGAAGGCGGGGGTCACACGTTCGAATCGTGTTGGGCGCGCCACTGATTCAATTAGGACGGCATCGATCGCCCTATTCTGCAGTACCCTTGACTAATCGATAGTATCTATTCATCCGAGGATCACGCCTCTTGATGTCATTCAGCATAACCGGGTCCATGACCACGCGAATCGCGTGCAAAAAAGTTGATCTTACCCATGGGCACCACCACGATGCCCCCATCAGTTACAATGTATTTCTGGGCATCAGCCACGCGGTCATAGCCGAGCTGTACGTTGGCTTCGATCACATTGTGGCGGTCAACAATGACGCGTCGCAGCCGAGCATTACGCCCGATGCGAACATAGTCCATAATGATGCAATCCTCCAATTCGGCACCTTCTTCAACTACAGCTTCACGACGCACAATGCAATTATGAAGACGCGTGTTTTTGTGAATAACGCAGGCCGCGCCAAATAAACTGTTTTCGATTTCACCACCCAGAATCTTTGCAACCGGTCCTTGATAATTGCTGGAATAAATGGGCCATTGTGGATTAAATGCATCGAAACGGGGGTTTTCACCCAGTACATCTTTATGGGCGTCGAAATAAGCATCGATAGTACCAACATCACGCCAGTAGCCTACTTCTTCGTAAGGCTTGATACCAGGTATTTCGTTATTGGAAAAATCATAGGCATATAAGCGTCTGCTGGCTATCAGGCGTGGGAGCACATGGTTGCCGAAATCAGTCTCGCCGAGGCGATGGGCTTCATACAATGCTTCCACCAAAACTTCGGTATTGAACAGATAGTTGCCCATGGATGCATAGGCTCGGCTGGGATCAGTCGGCATCGGTTTGGGAGATTGCGGTTTTTCTTGAAACTCGCGTACTTTTCCATCCGCTTCAGTATCAATGATGCCAAAACTCGATGCCTGCTCCAAGGGCACGGGTAAGGCTGCAATGGTGACATCAGCGCGTTGTTCTTTGTGAAACCAGACCATTTGGTTGATATCCATCCGGTAGATATGATCGGCACCAAACACTGCAACAATATTAGGCTGATGTAGTTCGATCAGCCTAAGGCTTTGATAAACCGCATCCGATGTGCCTTTAAATTGCAGCGTTTCCTTATGCATTTCCGGCGGTACCACTGTGACAAACTGGCTCGGAAGCAAGGGCGAAATCACCCAAGCTTTGCGGATGTGTTCAATGAGCTCTTGTGCTTTATATTGGACCAAAAGGTAAACCGAACTTATCCCGGAATTGATCAGATTACTCAAAACGAAATCTACGATCCGGTAGCGTGCACCAAATGGTACTGCAGGTTTACAACGATCCGCTGATAGCGGGTTTAAACGTTTTCCTTCTCCTCCTGCCATCACAAAAGCGATAATCTTGTCCGGATTTCTTCTGTCCTTCATTTTCTTCTCCCTGTGATGAATTTTTCATTCTTTAATGCCGTATTAAAAATATTAGCGTATCTAGGTGCTAAATCACATTTAAATTTAGCAAGAAATGATTTCTCGTGAGGAAGGGGCGGCCCGATTGGTCTCATATTTTGATGCAAAAAAACGAAAATTGCCTCTGCGGGACGCAGGTTTAAAAATTTATATAGGAAAAGATCTGAATCACGCTCAAGTTTAGTGTTTTCTATACCGATTATTTTTTATCTTTAAAGATTTTGGTTGGTCGTATGGATAAAAAAACTTTATGCTCTGACTGGGAATTTTCCGAACCATCGTGGACACCACACGCAAATAATTGTGGCGATTCATTAATCGCCTTCATGGCCATGAGCGATACGACACAATTTTTTTGTGGCATTACGCAAGCAGCGATCGCTGATTGTTTTGGAATGACAGATTTACCAGAGGGTGCCATGGATGCATACAAAGTATATGCGCCTCGTATTCATGCCGTCGCGGTAGAGCTCATTAAAAAAGGTGACGTCCATGGTAGCGGTTATTATTTGATCACTTCAGAATTGGCGCGCCATTATTTTCTTTAACCTAGGCTATCCGAGAGACCGATCTCCTGCAGACGGGCTTGGTTGACTGGATTTTCCGGTTCTTTTCGTTAAACAGAACGACTATTCGCCTCAAATGATCGAAAAAGCCAACTCAACCAAACTCACCCTCGCTACGATCGCTATTCTCGGACAGCCTTTTAGATTGTAGCGGGAAAGAAGTATACTGATGAGGCGAAATAGAAGACCCCACCCCGCGAAATGGCAAGTCGGCTGGCTTGCCATGGGCTATATCTGAGCAGAAAATGATCTGTGACTATACCAGCACACCATCGATCAACTGCAGCACCCGCTCTGCTTGGTTGGCAAGTTGCGTATCATGCGTGACAATAATGAGGCTAGCATTGACTTTACGATTAAGTTCCAGCATTGAATTAAATACACCTTCGGCAGTGTGGCGATCCAGATTGCCGGTTGGCTCATCAGCCAGCACGCAAGCAGGCTGAGTGACCAACGCGCGTGCGACGGCTGCACGTTGACGCTCGCCGCCAGACAATTCAGCGGGTGTGTGCGTAAGGCGATGCCCCAACCCCACATGCTCAAGCATGTCAGCTGCGCGTTCCATGGCTTCCAGCCTATTCGTTCGGCGGATAAGCAGCGGCATAGCCACATTTTCCTGAGCGCTGAATTCGGGAAGTAAATGGTGGAATTGATAAATAAAACCGAGTGATTGGTTGCGCAGCCGACATTTTTCTTGTTCGCTGATCCGAGTGATATCCTGTCCCAGCAGGAGAATTTCTCCTTTAGTTGGGATATCCAGTCCGCCCAGTAAATGCAGCAGCGTACTTTTCCCCGAGCCAGAAGCGCCGACTATCGAAATCATTTCCCCTTTATTCAGCGTCAGGTTGACACCATGAAGCACAGGTACTTCCAGTTTGCCCTGATAGTAACTTTTATAGAGATTCTTACAGGAAATGACGACGTTATTCATAACGGAGCGCCTCCGCCGGGTTGACTTTTGATGCTCGGTAACTGGGGTAAAGTGTTGCCAACAGCGTCAGGAAGAAAGATACGGTCGCCACGGTAACGATGTCTTCAAGGTGTGGATCGGAGGGGATCTCACTGATGTAGTAGACCTCCTGCGAGAGAAACTGAACGCTGAACAATTGTTCGATAAAGACAACGACATCGCTGACATTGTATGCGAGGAGCGTGCCGCCGATGACGCCCAATACAGTACCAAACACACCGATGAGGGTACCTTGAACAATAAAAATTTTCATAATGCTGCCTGGGCTGGCGCCCAGGGTGCGGAGAATGGCGATATCCGATTGTTTGTCGGTAACCGCCATGACTAAGGTAGAAACGATGTTAAACGCAGCAACGGCAATGATCAGCGCGAGTATCAGAGACAGCATGCGTTTTTCGATTTGGATCGCACGGAAATAATTAGCATGCTGGTGTGTCCAGTCGCTGAGATAATGATCAGCCGAAACCATGGACGACAAATCGCGAACGACAGTGGGGGCATCGAACAAATCGTGCAATTTCAACCGAACGCCCGAAACCTGGCTAGGCTCCATACGATAGAGCTTCTGTGCATCTGCCATGTGAATCAGCGCCAAACCGGAATCGTATTCATAGTGCCCCGCCTCAAATACACCGACAACAGTAAACTGTTTGAGTCGAGGGAGTATTCCGGCTGGGGTAACTTGGCCTTGCGGGGAAATCAGGACAATTTTGTCGCCAGGAAAAGTACCGAGACTCCGCGCCAACTCCAAACCGATGACAATACCGAATTCCCCCTCATTTAACTGGTAGAGCTCACCCATCACCATCATCTGTGCAAAATCGGCTACCTTGTTCTCAGCTTCAGGCAGAATTCCACGTACGATTACACCGCGCACCACTTGATTATGTGAGAGCATACCCTGCGCATTGACGTACGGTGCGGCGGCCATCACTTGGGGATGCTTGATGACGATGTCTGCGACCTGTTGCCAATCCGTCAAAATGCCATTGAGGCTACTGATCTGAATGTGTGAGGCCACCCCCAGGATTCGTGTTCGGACCTCTTTATGAAAACCGTTCATTACCGACATGACGGTGATCAGCGCGGTCATACCAAGCGTGATTCCAAGCAAAGAAATAAGGGAAATAAAAGAGATAAAATGATTGCGACGTTTTGCGCGCGTGTAACGCAAGCCGATTAACAGTTCATAGGGTGACACGAATAATATTCCTGAATATAAGTATGGATATACACGGTATTTTAATGAACCTGCATGTAGAGTGATAGGAAATTTCCTTGGGAGGCGGCAATTTATGTCAAATTACAGTAAGCGCATCCAGTCTTCAGTATAATTACAAACGAGAAAACAGTATTGGTATCGAGTGTAACCGACTTATTTATGTTACGTGAGGGAAAGGTCCGGATTATAGGAGGAAAATGGCGTAGCCGCGTAATTTTGTTTCCCAGTGACAAATTCTTGCGGCCAACCCCCGATCGGGTGCGAGAAACGGTATTTAATTGGCTGGGTCAGGATCTAACCGGGTTACATTGTTTGGATTTGTTTGCAGGAAGCGGGGCCATGGGTTTCGAGGCGGCATCCCGCGGAGCGACCCAGGTCGTGATAGTGGAATCGAATAAAAACATTTTGCGTGGACTCCAAGCCAGCCAGAAAAAACTAGACGCAACGCAGGTTGAATTGGTGGCGATGAATGCATTGGCATTCATCGCTGCAGACAGGAGGCAGTATGATGTCATTTTTTTGGACCCTCCTTTCCAGTCTGATCTAATGCCCCAATTACTGCGCCATCTTCCCTCGCGAATGACTGATGCAGGATTAGTCTATATGGAAAGTGACAATAAGGTCGATTTGGATGAGCAGTGGCTCGTGTGGCGAAGTGGGCGAGCCGGCAAGGTGTACTATCAATTACTGAAATTGAATAAAAATGGATAAGGCAGTCTACCCCGGAACTTTCGATCCCATGACGCGCGGTCACGAAGATCTCGTACGCCGTGCAGCAAAATTGTTTGATAAAGTCGTGGTGGCCGTTGCTGCGGACAGCGCTAAAACACCCTTTTTCACATTGAACGATCGTATCGAGATGGCGCAAGCCGTGCTGAGCGATTGTTCAAATGTGGAGGTTGTCGGTTTTTCAGGCTTATTGACCACATTTCTGCAGCAACAAAATGCGCGCGTCATTTTGAGAGGGTTACGCGCCGTATCTGATTTTGAATATGAATTTCAGCTGGCAGGAATGAATCGTTGTCTTTTTCCCGAGGTAGAGACTGTTTTCTTGACGCCTTCCGAACAATACATGTTTATATCCGCAACAATCGTCCGGGAAATCGCCCGGTTGGGCGGGGATGCAGATCAATTCGTGCATCCCATCGTTGCAGAACAATTACGTAAAAAAATGAAAAATTGATTTTTTGAGGTTGTTATGGCACTAATCATTACTGACGAATGTATCAATTGTGACGTATGCGAACCCGAGTGCCCGAATGGCGCGATTTCGCAAGGTGAGGAAATTTATGTCATCGATCCTAATTCATGCACAGAATGCGTGGGGCACTATGATGTGCCCCAATGTGTCGAGGTTTGCCCGGTGAATTGCATCGTCACTGATCCGGATAGAATCGAGAATCGTGAACAATTGCTGGCGAAATACCATGCATTGATTACTGGCGCGGAGCGAGCTCCTCAGGAATAGCGTAGCGCCTTGGCCCGAAAATTGCTGTTCCTACGCGTACGATGGTCGCCCCTTCTGCAATCGCCATATCCATATCCTCGGACATCCCCATCGACAGCGTATCGACATCGAATCCATCCCGTTTGAGCTGCTCAAAAATAGCGCGCATGACTTGAAACTGCTCACGCTGGAGTGCTGTTGCTGATGTCAGTTCTGGAACGGCCATCAACCCGCGTAATTTGAGACGCGGCAACTGGCTGACAAAAGCAGCCAGCTCAACCGCTTGCTCAGGGTCAACACCGCTTTTAGTGACTTCACCACTGACATTGACCTGCACGCAAACCTGCAAAGGCGGCAATGATTCGGGTCGAGCACTGGATAGCCGTGTCGCGATCTTTTCCCGGTCTATGCTGTGCACCCAGGAAAAGTTTTCTGCGATGGGTTTTGTTTTATTACTTTGGATCGGGCCAATGAAATGCCACTCAATGGGCAAATCAGAGAGTGCGCGAATTTTTATCAACCCTTCTTGTAAATAATTTTCCCCAAAAACAGTTTGTCCTGCCTCCCAGGCTTCCCTCAGTTTTTCAGGTGGATTGGTTTTACTTGCTGCTAATAATAGGATGTCATCTGGAGATCGGCCTGCGTTTCTTGCAGCTTCTGCAATACGGGATTTGACCGTTTGCAGGCGTGTGGCAATTGTTGTCATGGTTTATGAATAGAAATGAAAAGCTATGAGTGAAATGGCGTTCTTTTCGAGGGAAAACTTTCGAGTGATCAGGGTAAATAATAATTAGCTGCCCAACATCTTCTCAATTTTTATTTTTCTCTACCGTTGATAAGTAAATAAGCTTTTATTTTGGGTACGGATTGCGCGAGGACGCTCGACGCTTACTAATCCATAAACTTCAGGAAATTTACTTAAATGAACATAGTAGAACTACTTGCTTTTGTGGTCAAGAATAATGCTTCTGACTTGCACTTATCTGCAGGAATGCCTCCGATGATTCGCGTGCACGGCGAGATCAGGCGCATCAATCTGCCAGCGATGGAACATAAAGACGTACATGATATGGTGTATGACATCATGAATGATGGTCAACGAAAATTCTACGAAGAACACCTGGAATGCGATTTTTCTTTTGCCATTCCCAATCTGGCCCGCTTCCGGGTAAATGCATTCAACACTCATCGCGGCGCGGCCTCGGTTATGCGGACAATCCCATCAAAAGTGTTAACGCTGGAGCAAATCAAAGCACCTAAAATTTTTGCTGAAATTGCTCAACAGCCTCGTGGCGTGGTTTTGGTGACAGGACCGACAGGTTCAGGTAAATCAACGACATTGGCGGCCATGATCAATGACATCAATGAAAATCAATATGGACATATCTTAACACTTGAAGACCCGATCGAGTTCGTTCATGAAAGTAAGAAATGTCTCATCAACCAACGTGAAGTCGGGAGAGATACGCACAGTTTCGCCAATGCATTACGCGCGGCTTTGCGGGAAGATCCGGACATCATCTTGGTGGGTGAAATGCGTGATCTGGAGACGATTCGTTTGGCAATGACCGCAGCAGAAACGGGTCACTTGGTATTTGGCACATTACATACGAGCTCGGCGGCAAAAACGATCGATCGTATCATTGACGTGTTCCCTGCTGAGGAAAAAGAAATGGTGCGCGCTATGCTATCTGAATCTCTCCGGGCAGTCATTTCCCAGGCTCTGCTGAAAACAAAAGATGGATCAGGCCGCGTAGCCGCCCATGAAATCATGATCGGTACACCAGCCATTCGTAATTTGATTCGAGAAGGCAAGATCGCACAAATGTACTCAACCATACAAACCAGCCAAGCAGTGGGCATGCAAACGCTCGATCAAAATTTGGCCGATTTAGTCAAGCGCAATGTCGTCTCTGTTGCCGAGGCAAGAGCTAAGGCCATGAATAAAGATAATTTTGCAGGTTGATATACCGATAATAGAACGAGGAAAGGAATCATGGAACGAGAACAAGCAATCAAATTCATGCACGATCTGTTGCGTTTGATGCTCAGTAAAAAAGCATCCGATTTGTTTATCACAGCGGGCTATCCACCTGCGTTTAAAATCGACGGCAAAATGACGCCAGTATCGCAGCAGCAACTTTCACCACAGCATACGGCAGAACTTGCGCGCGCCATCATGAATGAAAAACAGGCAGCCGAATTTGATGCGAGCAAGGAATGCAATTTTGCTATTCATCCTCACGGTATTGGGCGATTCCGTGTCAATGCATTTGTTCAGCAGCAGCGTGTTGGACTCGTGCTTCGCACAATCACCACACAAATTCCAAAATTTGATGATTTAGGCCTGCCGCCTGTCCTCAAAGAGGTGGTAATGAGTAAACGTGGCTTGGTCATTTTCGTCGGGGGCACCGGCTCCGGTAAATCGACCTCGTTGGCAGCATTGATTGGTCATCGCAACCAGAACAGTTATGGCCATATCATCACGATCGAAGATCCGGTGGAATATGTACACGAGCATATAAATTGTGTCGTAACCCAGCGGGAAGTCGGTGTAGATACGGAATCTTGGGAAGCCGCACTAAAGAACACCCTGCGACAGGCGCCGGATCTTATTTTGATTGGTGAAATTCGTGACCGCGAAACAATGGAGCACGCGATCGCTTTTGCTGAAACGGGCCACTTATGCATGGGAACGCTGCATGCAAATAGTGCTAATCAGGCACTCGATCGTATCATTAATTTTTTTCCGGAAGAACGGCGTGCTCAACTTTTGATGGATTTATCACTCAATTTGAGAGCATTGATTGCACAACGTTTGATTCCAAAGAAAGAAGAGAAAGGGCGCGTTGCGGCAATTGAGGTGATGCTGAATTCTCCATTGATATCCGATTTGATTTTTAAAGGTGAAGTGCATGAGATCAAGGAAATCATGAAAAAATCAAGAGAGCTAGGCATGCAAACTTTCGATACCGCTCTCTTTGAGCTTTATGAAGCTGGGTTAATCAGCTATGAGGATGCGCTGAGAAATGCTGACTCCATGAATGAGCTCCGTTTGCAAATCAAGTTACATGGTTCGGAAGCTAAACACGTAGATCTCAACTCAGGTATCGAACATTTGACTATAACATAACAGCAAGCATAAAACCGGCAGCCGGCGTGCCGGCTGCCGGCCCCAATCAAGGGGTCTCAGCCACTACACGATTGTTCAAATCTTGTGGCAATCTAGCATTATCGGAATAAAAGCTTTTCAACTGAGCAAGCTGTGCTTCCGATATGGTGATCGGATTAGCCAGAACATACCAGTTAACACCCTCACTACAAGGTGGGGTCGTTAATGAACCAGCCAATGTATAAAAATGCCGTTTGTCACGAGGAAGCAGTAATACCGGGTTTATTGATGTGCCTGGGTTCTGATTGGAATCTTTTCCGGTATACGGGGTATTATCCAGAACGGTCTGGAATACTTCATTTTCTTGACCAATTTCAATGAGAACCCCTAGCACAGCGATTTTTCCGTCATCGCGCACGTGCACAAAATGCAGTTCGGCAGGGAAAGTACGGTCGCCAATTACGTGTTCGCTTGGCTCATGGAAGTGGAACTGTATCAGCGGATAGGCTTCACCACCAATTAATAGCTGCCCCTGATAGCCTTCGGAAAAATTGACTTGCACGCCATGACCACTGTTATAGAAATTCACGGTATCGGCCGGATAGTGTATTTTTAGCTTGTTCAGCAGTCTTGAAGGATTTGCTGATGCCAGATCGACAGGTGATTGATGCTGACCGAGGCCGCAGACGGCATAGGGATACATATGAGGAGCGACTGTTTGAGATGGATCATGAATCGCCCCCCATTCTTCTTGTTCATGATAAGACCACTCAACGGCTTCCGCCGTCATTAGCGGCGTTACGGCAAACAAGCAGCTAGCAATTGTTCCAGTAAAAATAGTTTTAATTTTCATAATTGCGACTATTCCTTTGATCAAATTTAGCAAGGATGTTTTCTACAATAATCGGCCATACTCGGTTTTTTCTCAGTATTGGAAGGTTGCTTGGCCGAAGATTTGTTTTCCGTTGACGGTTGATTGGCTTCCAGTTTTTTTGGCTGTTGGCGTGTTTCGGTCGTTGTTGCTGAGTCTTGATGTGTCGGCGTTGCAGGGGGTGTTTCTGAAGCTACTACTGTCGAAAAAGCCATACTCAAGCCGATGGCCATAAGCGCTTTAAGCATAGAGTCCTCCTTAAATAAAAATTACTGGGTTGGTTTAGAAACTGAGGAAACAACATAATGCTACTGGTTTACAGCTATTTTACGTCCGAAGGCATTGATTAAATGCCACTCAAATTCTTGTGTGCCATCCGAATTTATAAACATCGAAAGCGCACCCTTAGATAACGGCGGCACGGCAACATCGATAATGTATTCTTTTGTTTCGAGGGGTTCTTCAGTAGTTGTTCCAGGAATTTGTGAAGGAATCAGTTTGACAGTTATGCGCTCGATAGCATAATCATCGTTGCCATTATAAATACTGCCATTAAAAATACCCCAGCCAAATCCAGCGTCGATCTTGAGCTTACTCAAGGCTTCGGTAGGAAGTACCAATATACCGGATGCACTAAGATGAGAAACACATTGATTTCTTGAATCCCGATCTTCGGCATTGCTTGGCATACTAACGTCAATACAAGCGTCATTTTCGGTGGAGTAAGGACTCGCGATAACCAGATGAGGCCAGATTGCCATGACTATCCACATAAACCCCGCTAACAAAATTCTTTGCATTAAACAAACCTCTCTACCCGCTATACTGTTATCGCCTTTCTGTATTTAGGCATAAAGTACATGATAAAACCTAAAAAATATGTGAAGACAACCCAATATCGATCATAGAAAATCAGAAATTACTCTTTGCAGTAACATTGTCATAGCGTTGCGTTTGCTTGCACTGATAATTTTTAATTAAGCAAACTGGTAGCCGTCTCGATCTTTATAAAAATAAGATGATTCGAGCGTGTCTGGGAAGAAATTTGTTATCATTTTTTACTCAACCCCAAAAATAAGCTTTTTAGTAACAAGACAAATAAGAAAGGAATGAAGCTCATCGCCGTTACCCAATAATGCTCATAGGTAAACTGGTCACCTTCATCCATAATGATGTACATAAAAAAGATACCGACCGGTGCGATTAAGGCGAGGATTTGTAGCAAAATAAATAGTTTTTTAATCATAGTGTTAGCTCCCATAATCATTGCAGTGGCTCATCATAGAAAATTGGCAATTAGTTATTCCGCCAACATACGTTTGAGCTTAGTATAAAAAAGAATACAGAACTTTTGAATCTTTCAGCGAGTAAGTAAATAAATTGCAACATTATTTGTAAATGGAAATCATACTGATCATTACAAATTTTCCTGACAAAGCCAGTGCACTCAAAGTCGCACAACAACTCATTGAGGATCGATTGGCCGCGTGCGTTAATATACTGGCTGAATCTACCTCGGTATATCGTTGGCAGGCAAAGATTGAAACCACCAATGAAACCCCTCTAATTATCAAAACGGTGGCGGAAAATTATGGACAGGTGGAAAAGGTTGTCAAAAGCCTCCATCCTTATGAACTCCCTGAGATTATCGCTGTCCCTGTAAAGATGGGATTACCCGCCTACTTGCAGTGGGTGTCCGATGAAGTGTCTGGCCTGTGAATTAACAAAATATTAAAAATAAATTTGAGTAAGCTATGCGTTTAATTCATTTTTTCCTGATTTTGGTTTGCTTTACTAGCACAAATGTTTTAGCAGAAGAGGGTAAGCCTTCCACAAGCACGAGTGGCACGAGTGTACTGTCGATTTTACAGAAGCTGGGCGCAAGTTTTGGGCAAGCGGAGCAAGAGTTGCTCCCTCCTGATGAAGCGTTCAAATTCTCCATTCAGGTACGTGATGAGCATACCCTCATCGCCAATTTAACGCCGGCAAAAGATTACTATCTTTATCGCGACAAAATTGCTTTTGAGCCGAAAAGTGATGGCATTCACATAGAAAAAGTCGTTCTCCCTCAAGGAAAAATGAAGAATGACCTGACTTTTGGTCAAACTGAGGTTTATTATCAGCCAGTCCAAGCTATCATTTCACTGAAACGCGATCCATCTGCCACAGACCAGCTATCGCTTACCGCAACCTATCAGGGTTGCAATGAACCTGTCGGTGTCTGTTATGCACCCATCAAGAAAGAAAGCAATCTCACTCTGCCAGCAATCCAGGCTGCGGTAAATGCAGTGGCCGAAACAATCAGCAGTAACGCTTCCGCAGCGCGTGTCGACGCGACCGCAGAGTTGTTTCAGACACCCTCATCGCCGGCGATTGAAACCGAATCGTATAAAATCGAGCAGATGTTTGCCAGCGGCAGCTTCGGGTTGATCTTGACGGGCTTTTTTGGCATCGGTCTGCTGCTTGCATTCACGCCATGCGTCTTTCCCATGTTTCCAATATTATCAGGCATTATCGCAAATCGCAGTCAACATCTGACCAAGTGGCGCGGGTTTGTACTCGCGTTGGCCTATGTTTTGGGTATGGCAATTGCCTATGCGATTGCCGGCATTGCTGCCGGATTATCGGGAGCAATGTTATCGGCCGCACTTCAAAATGCGTGGGTTCTTGGAACATTTGCTTTGGTTTTTGTCATGCTGGCTTTTTCAATGTTCGGTTTTTACGATTTGCAGTTACCCGGGTTTCTCCAAAGTAAGCTTACTGAAGAAGCAGGGCAGCTAAAGGGTGGAAGATTGACCGGCGTATTTGGAATGGGTGCCTTGTCTGCATTAATCGTCAGCCCATGCGTAGCAGCACCCCTTGCAGGTGCCTTGCTCTATATCAGCCAGACGCGAGATGTCTTGCTGGGAGGGTCAGCATTATTCGTTATGGCACTCGGCATGGGCGTGCCGCTATTACTATTGGGTGCGTCCGCGGGCGCGCTACTTCCTAAATCTGGCCCATGGATGGAATCGATCAAGCAATTTTTCGGCGTACTGTTATTGGCGGTCGCGATCTGGTTGATTTCACCTGTAGTAACCGAAGTCATCTACATGTTGCTCTGGGCAGCCTTGCTCATCATCTCGGCAATTTATCTGCATGCGATCGATCCTTTACCAGAACGGGCTTCTGGATTCCGCAAGTTTCTCAAAGGTGTCGGGGTAATTTCACTATTGGTGGGTGTTGCGCTGTTGATTGGCGTGCTGTCTGGTAGCCGGGATGTCCTGCAGCCGCTTTCGAAGTTGAGTATTGTCGGTATCAGCAACAGTGAAATGGTTCAGCCGGGAATCTCCGACCAAGGTGGACATTTGCCATTTCAGCGGATAAAAACCATTGCTGAACTAGATGAGGTCATTCAACAATCAAGAAATAAATACATCATGGTAGATTTTTACGCCGACTGGTGTATTTCTTGCAAAGAGATGGAACGGTTTACCTTCACCGATCCTAGAATACATGATCGGTTGAAAGATGTCGTTTTGCTACAAGTCGATGTCACTGCCGGAACACCTGATGATGCCGCACTGTTGAAGCGCTTCAAGTTATTTGGCCCACCAGGTATTTTATTTCTCGACCGTCAAGGACGTGATATACCGAACATCAAAATCATTGGCTATCTCAATAAGGAAGATTTCCTTTCCGTGTTGGATGCAGTGTTGATTTAGTTCCAAAATCTTGTTCAACTTTTACTCTGCGTATTTATTTCAGCGCATAGCTAGAATAGGGGTGGGTTGTTAATCCACAGCTTGAAAACGCAGTTATTCCAATCCAAGGAAGGTTACATGTCAAAATTAAGCCAGATATTGCTCTATGCGGTCGTTGCCCTATTGGCCGTTTCCGCTGGGATTGTTTATAAAGTAAAACAAATCGATGGTACTCGACTGAGCAGTACAGAAAAGAAAGCAGGGGCAGAAGCGTTTTTTGCAACAAGCCTGCCCGATATTGCAGGAAATATGCAACCCTTTTCCCAATGGCGCGGCAATGTATTGCTGGTTAATTTCTGGGCTACTTGGTGTGCCCCTTGCCGAGAGGAAATACCCGAATTCATCGATGCGCAGGAAAAATACCGTGATCGGGGTGTCGTTCTAGTGGGAATTGCGATTGATCAGAAAGAAAGGGTGGAAATGTTCAGTAACGAATTTGGCATTAATTATCCGATAGTGGTTGGTGATATCGATGCCTTCTCGTTGGCTGAAGTAATGGGGAATCCGCAAGGAGCCCTACCTTATACCGTAATGATCAATCGAGATGGCGAGATTGTGGATTCACATTTGGGGCGAATTCACATAGATAAAGTCGAAAAAATACTGAAATCCTTGCTTTAATTTTTAAAGCATGCTGTTAGCCGATATCGTATTGATCATACATTTTATGTTCGTTTTATTCGTTGTCGGTAGTCTGCCTCTAATCTGGATTGGCGCGTGGATGCATCTGAAATTTGTGCGGAATCGTCTATTCCGTTTTGCTCACCTAGCAGCGATACTGTTTGTTGTCGGAGAATCCCTGCTAGGCAAGGTGTGTCCATTGACAAGATGGGAGCATGAATTACGGGAAATTGAGTCGGATCAAAGTTTTATTCAATACTGGCTGCATCGCGTGTTGTACTATGATTTCCCTGAAAGCGTATTAACAGCAATTTATGGGCTATTTGCTATGTTGGTCATCCTGACGTTCAAATGGGTTCCTCCAGCGATTGCCGAAAAATCAGAAAGCAAGCATCAATGATGCGCAGTTTCGTCACTTTCTTCACCTTGTATACGAGCAGGGAATGGGAGAAGTTCCGTAATCGGAGGCTCAAAAATTTCTTCATCAAATGCCATATCCCCATCAGCGATAGCCGTCCCGTTTGGCTTAAGACCTTGAAAATCGTAAAGACTAGTGTCGGCTAGGTGGGAAAGTTTGACATTTTGCAACGCCGTGAACATCGTCTCTAATCTTCCGGGAAATTTTTTGTCCCATTGTTGCATCATTTCTTTGATTACTTGCCGTTGCATATTGGGTTGCGAGCCGCATAGATTACAAGGAATAATCGGGAAATTCTCGATTTCGGCGTAAGCAGCCAAATCTTTTTCTTTGCAATAGGCCAGTGGGCGAATCACGATATGGCGGCCATCGTCACTGATTAATTTAGGTGGCATGGCTTTGAGCTTACCCCCATAAAACATATTGAGAAAGAATGTTTCGAGTATGTCATCTCTATGATGCCCTAAGGCTATTTTCGTCGCGCCTAGCTCCGAAGCAACACGGTAAAGCACTCCGCGGCGCAAGCGGGAACATAGACTGCACGTTGTTTTTCCTTCAGCAATAACCCGTTTGACGACACTGTAGGTATCTTGCTCGACGATGCGAAAGGGTATGCCAATTTGAGTGAGATAATCCGGCAAAACTTGCTCAGGGAAACCGGGTTGTTTCTGGTCAAGATTGACAGCGATCAATTCAAAATCCAACGGTGCATGGGCTTGGAGGTTACGTAAAATATCAAGCAAGGTATAGCTATCTTTTCCACCCGATAAACATACCATAACGCGATCGCCCGCTTCGATCATATTAAAGTCGGCAATAGCGGTGCCAACAAGGCGACGCAATCTTTTACGAAGTTTGTTAGTGTTATATTGTATTTTTCTGGATAATGTTTCCATCATGCAAATGCCATAGACCTTAAAATGATAAATATCTTATTCTTTTATACTGCAATAGCTGCCACAAATTAAATAGTTTAGCAGCTGGAACAATAAAACCGTAATGTGCTCTAACAGATGAATCTAAAAAAGCTGATTTGTACCATAACCCAAAAGGAACAGAATGTAATGAAGAAGTGTTTTTCGATATTCTTCTTGATTTTAATGTTCTGGCCGGTTAGTGTTTCAACTGAGATGAATTCTCAGCACGATGGTACGAACGCTTCGAGGATTGGTAAACCCGGCGATCCTGCCAATGTCACACGCACCATAGAAATCAAAGTAATCGATAATCGTTTTTTGCCTTCCAAAATCACTGTGATGCAAGATGAGACTATCAAATTCATCATAAAAAATGAAGGTTTAAGACGCCATGAAATGGTGATTGATACGTTGGAAAATTTAAAAAAACACGCCAAATTGATGCGTTCTGATCCCGCTTATATCAGTGATAAACCTAACCATGTCGACGTATTGCCGCGCGAGCAAAAAGAACTCATATGGCACTTCACAGAAAGCAGTATAGTCGATTTTGCATGCGGTTATCCTGGTCACTTCAAAAAGATGCGCGGGAAAATATATGTGGAGAAAAAATGAGAACAATGAATTACAAAATTTTTATGAAATCGATCGTAGCGGGTGTGTTGGCATCCATGGTATTTTCAGCTTCTGCTTCCGAAACAGTTGAAGTCTATAAAAGCCCAACATGCGGTTGTTGCTCGAAATGGGTTGATCATCTAAAGGATCATGGCTTCAAAGTTAATGAGCATGACGTTGGTAACAAAGAAGCACGAGCGCGAGCTGGCATATCGCCTTCTCTCGGATCATGTCATACTGCGCTTGTTGGCGGTTATGCCATTGAAGGACATGTGCCTGCGCGCGATATCAAGCGCCTTCTCAGAGAACAACCTAAGGCAGTAGGACTGGCTGTGCCAGATATGCCACATGGCTCGCCAGGCATGGAAGGGAAGCGAAATGACCCCTACGATGTACTGCTTGTCAAGCAGAAGGGGGACCAGCGCCGAGATGCTTCGATTTACAGCAGCTACAATACCCCGGAACAAATAAGATTTAAGTAAAAAACGATTACTTGGCGAACGCGCTTTTTTAATTCCTATGCAGCTTGATAAAAAATTCCCTATCCTTTTACCACTATCGATAATAGGTGTGGTTTTAATATCGGGCTGTACGGATCCTGTCTCGACCATTACCAAAATTCTGCAGCAAATTCAGCCCGATCAAGAAATAGTTAGAAACTTCGATGCGGCACAGATCGAACGAGGCTATGCAACCTATCTGAAAAATTGTTCCGTTTGTCATGGCCCAAACGGCGAAGCCACACCTGATTGGAGAAAACCGTTAGAAAATGGAAGATACCCCCCACCACCATTAGATGACAGTGCGCATGCCTGGCACCATTCAACGGAAGAATTAAAGCGCTTTATTTTGAACGGAGGGCCACCGGGCGAGGGGCGCATGCCGGGATGGGAAGGTGTACTGACTGAGCAAGAGATCGATGATATTCTCGTCTGGATCAAATCATTGTGGTCAGACGAGGTGTACGAAGCTTGGTATCGGCGCATTGAGAATAAGGAGCCGTATACTAGCAAGTAATTTGCGCCAGCCCCTAAGTCAAGGCAATATATAGATGAAGATTGTTGCGTTGATTTTTCAGCATGGTAGAGAAACTCTCGAAATTAAGCACATCAAGGGTATCTCAAATTGGATTCACCCCTTTCCCCGCTGTACGTAATAATACCGCACCAAATTAAGCTGGTGATCGAGCTCAAAACACAGTGGCTGGGCAGTGGCGATGGAAAGCTTCATCACTTGCTTTTGTGACAGGTTGGCAAGCAGCATCATCAAGCCACGTAACAGATTTTTATGTGAAACGATTAGCACGCGCTTGCCACACCGTATTTCTGGCAAAATTGTATGCTGCCAGAAAGGAAGTACACGCTCCACCGTTTGTTCAATGCTTTCCGCCTGCGGTAGTACGACTTTATCAATCTCGGCATAGCGTGCTTGATTACCTGGAAATCGCACATCGCTCACATCCAGGGCAGGGGGTGAAGCTGCAAAACGAATCTGGGTGCTCAATACAGGCCAGATGCCAAATTGCCGAATAGCTTGCCAACGACCCAACCCTTCCAACGCGCCATAATGACGTTCATTCAATCGCCAGTCTTTTCTAATGACTATTCCTTCTAAACCCATTGTAGCCAATACAATCCTAAGGGTATCTGCCGCGCGCTGTAGTTCTGAGGTATAGCAGATATCGAAAGTATAGCCTGCGTCCCTGAGTACGCGGCCTGCGCGTTCCGCTTCTTGTTCACCTTTTGCACTCAACGGCACATCGCTCCAACCGGTAAAATGCTTATCCTTGTTCCAGATGCTCTGCCCGTGGCGCAGCAACACCAATTGTACTATAGCGTTCATAGGGATAATCCTTGGCACTATCACCGTGACGACGATAGGGAAGCTTCTTTCCATATGCGCGCCAATGCGTCCCACAGTCCTTTACGGACTGTTTGCAGATAAAGCGTATTGTCGCTCAAGCCATTAACCAGCCGCCTCTGCGCTTTGCCGAGATTGTGATAGGGCAGACTCATGAAAAGATGATGTGTCGCGTGATAACGCAGACCTACCGGGGCCCACAGGCCGGTAACGAAATTACCTGGAATATTGATCGAATCGAGGTATTGCTCAGCCAAGCCCAGCGTGCGATCCCCTGGATTGCGGTAAGCATGTGCAGCCAGGGTGCGCAGCGAATTCAAAATAAAGATCAACACAGCAATGACATACCAGAGTACCAGCACTGCGGGGGAGAGTATCCCAACGACCACGCCGGCAACGACCATCGATGCAAACAAGAAGGTCGCGCATTCTTGCAAGCGCCAGTTGTGATCGTTACGCACTGCGTTCGGTGCACGCTTGTAATGTGGATTGATCGTCAAGGATGAAGCCCGTTCCCAAACGAGCCTGCGCAAGGGAGGAATCAGATAGGATAGCGGTGTCAACAGCAAGAAACGCGCGACCAGCAAAAGCGGCAACAGGAATGACAGCAGCACGTAACGAACCATCTCACTGGGCCGCTGGATGGCAAATGGCAAATATTCTCCATCCTTGCTCGTGCCGTACACATCACGCTTATGATGGTCGTTATGAACACCATCATAAGTAAACGACGGAATCATCAGTGGAATCCCGCAAAGCAGGTTCCATACCAAACGAAAAACTTTAAAGGTTCCTTTTTTGAGATGGGCCAGTTCATGGATAAAAATTGCCGATCGATAAAAAGTCAAAACCGCTACGCCACAAGCAAGTACCTGCCAAATCGATAAAAACGGACTATGCAACGCTGTCACGAAGGCCACCCAACTTAAGGTGATATGAAATAGAAAATCGCACCAGTATATCCAGGGATTGGGTGTCATCAGATCGCGCACGAGCGCATGCGCTTCGTGCAGCGGAAAATCAACCGATGTATTGTTATCAGACATCTTAAGTACCGTGCTCCCAGCAGGCTTTAATGCGCTCGATGATCAGTTGGCGAGTGGCGCTATCGGTATCATTGATCTGGCCGAAATTCGGCACTGCTGGCCAGCCTGCATCGACAAAGGCTCGATCATTGAATGATATCGCTTGGGCATACCGTGGGATTACGTGAAAATGCACATCCGGATCGACCATCATCAGCATCAGATAATTCAATTTGTCGTATTGGAACGCTTTTTGCAGAGCTGACTCGATCTGACCTGTCACCTGATGCAATTCCACGAAGCTCGCAGGGCTCAATTCAGAAAAGGCATGAACGGGTTCGTGCGCAACCAAAACCAAAGCGCCCAAGGTCAATTGCGCAGGACGCAGCAGCACACTCCAATGGTCATACTGGTGGATGACCGTGTCTGGCGCACCGAACTTTTGCATCGTGCCATTATAAACAGTGATTGCCATATGCTAGATCGAAGTAGGTAAAACATTACTATGCACTGTGCTTGCCAGTTTACTCGCATCCTTCAAGGTACTGCCTTGTAAAGCAAACAGTGTTTCAGTTCTGCGTAGGTCATCGATAAAGTCAATTTCGCACCAATTGTAGCCTTGTACCGAGCATGAATTCACTACGCGCTGCTGGGCGAGCATATCGATGATCGTGAGATACCAGGATTTAAGTTTGGCGGGGTCACGCAAAGCTTGTTCGACCGCATGACGGAAAAGTGACACCCCTTGTTCACGAAAATAAATCAAGCCAATCGATTCGGCATCCGTTTGGCCGGCAGTCAGCACCTTGCTGACATGCCGCACCCATCCTTCGGCATCCAATTGCACTTTCATGTCGTCTTCATCGTAGGCATTCTTGAAATCAACGCACAATGTAATGGGGACTTTCTCCGTTGCAAACACGCGCGACAATAGCCCCGCATCAAACAGGGTATCGCCATTGAGTAGCAGGAAATCCTCAGTCATCTCGTGACGTGCAATCCAGCAACTGGCCAGGTTATCCGCCACTTCGTAAAATGGATTGAACAGTGTTCTGATACGTGGATACCGTGCATAGCGCTCGGTCAGCAGGTTCTCCACCTTCGCCACTTGAAAACCCGCGATGACGATCACTTCTTCGATACCGGCCTGCAATAAAGCATCGATTTGCCAAGCGATTACAGGCGTGCCAAAAACCGGCAACAGGCACTTGGGGGTATTTTCAGTCAGAGGAAGCAGCCGCCGGCCTTGTCCAGCACTTAAAATAATCGCTTTTGCAGGGCACGCCTTTAAATTGTCAGTCATAACTTCTTGGTCAAATGATTTACCTTCCGGAGGCAATACAAACTGTTTCGAAATTGATTTTAAGAAGTTATTCTACTTGAAAACATCTCGGTTTCCTCAATCAAATCAGTATCCCATTCAAACGCTTCAACTCCTCAGCGATTTTACGGGTCGCTTTCAAAAATCCATCAACCTCTTCTTCGGTATTGTCGTGCCCCAGACTCACTCTGACTGCACACCGTGCCAACATGGGCGCAACACCCATTGCCTCCAGCACATGGCTCTGCCCCGGCGTGACGCTGGAACAGGCTGCGCCGCTCGCAACGGCAAAACCGGCTTTATCCAGACGGATGACCAAGGTATCGCCTTCGATTTCCGGTAATGCAAAATAACAAGTATTCGGCAGGCGAGGCGCGCCCAGACCGAAAATAGTCGCCCCCATTGCTATTAACCCACGCTCGAGCCTGTCACGCAAGACCGTCACACGAGAGGACAACTCCTGCATGCGCGACCAGGCCAGTTGACAAGCCGCACCAAAACCGACAATCGCCGGCACGTTTTCAGTACCCGAGCGTAAGCCATGTTCATGTCCTCCCCCATAAATAAGTGGCTTAAGCAGCAATCGCTTGTCGACGATCAAGGCAGCCGCACCTTTCGGCCCGTATATCTTATGCGCCGAAAGTGTCATCGCATGCACATTCAGCTCGTTAAAATCGACTGGGATTTTGCCGAACGCCTGAACCGCATCGGTATGCACCCAAGCCCCCTGTGCTCGGGCCATGTCGGCGATTGTGGTAACGTCTTGAATTACACCGGTTTCATTGTTTGCTGTCATCACGGAGACCATACCAGGCCGCTCTGCCAGTACCTGCTCAGCATCATCCAATTTCACCTGCCCCAATTCATCGACAGCTAATGTGCGCAATTGCCAGCGCTCACTGCTTCTCCTCGCCAATTCCTGCGCAGGACGCTTGATGCAAGGATGTTCGATCGCGCTAATAACCACGCTGGATGGTTTCAAATAGTCTGCCACACCGCGTATGAATAGATTATTGGCTTCCGATCCGCCACTAGTAAAGATAATTTGTGATGGCTGTACGCCGACTGCTTGCGCCACCTGCTCTCGCGCCTGATTGATCGCACGGCGTGCAACCATTCCATACGCATGTCGGCTGGAAGCGTTGCCATAGCTTTCCCGGAAATAGGGTAACATGACCTCCAATACTTCCTCATCGACCGGGGTAGTGGCATTGTGATCAAAATAGGTTTCGCTCATTGATTTCCTCTTTTTTCTTGAATGGACACGGGTTGCGCCAGTGCCATTTCGCTATTTCGGAATTTATTGAACATCCAGGATTTCCAGGGCCTTATGCAGGGCCTCTATCGATTCTTTGTGTTTTCCTTTTTTATGCAAAGCTTCCCCTTCCGTTCGCAACTTTCTGACTTCAATCTCCTGAGACTGAGTGATCGCTGGTTTTTTTGCCATTGCTTCGTCAATTTTTCTCATATCGATTGTGCAGCGATAAGCGAATGTGCTGCTGCTAACTATAAGCAAACAAACCATAACGATTAATTGACGAAGTATCATCGGTTTCTCCTGTCATCTATAGTTAACTAAATTGACCATGAACTTCCGAAAGATAAAGCATGTCGTGAGTTTATCGCACCCCATAAAAACAGCCTATTCCACGTGATCGTCTTGGCTCACGGCATGCCCGGGTCGATCGTTATTCCCTGCACCCCCTCTGGTCTGAATAAATTCATCCATCGCCAGTGCCCATTCTTTCCGGCTATAAATGAAGCCCACATTGTGCCCGCCTTGCAATTTAATGAATTGCTTAGGTTCGGAAGCCGCTTCGAACAGTGCTTGTCCGTGTGAAAAAGGAACAATCTCATCCTGTGGGCTGTGCGCAATCAATACCGGGCAGTTAATCGACTGCAAGTAATCGATCGTACTGTACTGAAAGCGCGACAATAGACGAACAGGCAAAAAAGGATACAATTCGGCTGCCAGATCGGGTACGGAAGTAAACGTAGAAGCCAGCACCAAGGCGCGCGGTTCATGCTGCGCAGCTAGCCAAGCAGCGACCGCACCTCCCAGCGACTCGCCGAATAGCACGATATCCGTAGAGCGAATCGCTTTTTCCTCGATCAAATACTGCCATGCTGCAACCGCATCCTGATAAGTACCTGCTTCCGAGGGCGCGCCGCTGCTTTTGCCATACCCCCGGTAATCGAAAATAAACGTGTTATAGCCCAATCGGTAGAACGTCAGTAAATAATACATGCGGTGGGAAATATTGCCCGCATTGCCATGAAAAAAAAGAATGGTTGCCTTTGCCGATGAAGCTGCCGGTATAAACCAGCCATGCAAGGATTCGTTATCGGTAGTGGTCAATGTCACCGACTCATAGGACAGCCCATCGTCTGCTGGCGTCGCCACCAGCTCGCGCTCCACTTGCGGAAAATAGAGCAGGCTCGATTGTGTAAAAAATACCAGCAACAGCAATGCGATGTAGCCCATTGCGATAAAAATAACCGTATTAAATAGCATCCTTATCATGTTCAAGCTGAGCGAGCATCCTAAAGTAAAAAAAATTAATTGGTAAGCCTGCATCGTATCCCAGATCATCCGCACCTCTCGCTATAATACCGCTTTATTTATCTCCAGGACTACCCATGAATTTAGATCGCGTCGATTCCGGCCATGATCTCCCCAATGATTTCAATGTAATCATCGAAATCCCTATGAATTCCGATCCCATCAAGTATGAGATGGATAAAAAAACTGGCGCGATGTTTGTCGATCGCTTTATGTCGACCTCCATGCATTATCCCTGCAATTATGGCTATATTCCGCATACCTTATCTGAAGATAAAGATCCGGTCGACGTACTGGTGATTTCCCCCGTACCTTTGATCACCGGTGTGGTAGTACGCTGCCGGCCGCTCGGCGTACTGCAGATGACGGATGAAGCCGGTGAAGATATCAAGCTGATCGCCGTACCCATCGATAAGCTCTGCAGCCTGTATACCCATATCAAAACGCTGGAGGACCTGCCTGAATTCATGCGGTCGCAAATTGCACACTTCTTCGCACATTACAAAGACCTCGAAAAGGGTAAATGGGTCAAAATTGAAGGCTGGGGCGGCCCAGACCAAGCCAAAGCTGAAATCATGTCGGGAGTAAAGCGTTATAATTCAGCGAAAACCAAACCCAAATTCTAGTTCCATCGACTGCCTGATCCAGGCCTGCGTTACACCACCTGTCCAGCCACATGGCCCGAAGACCAAGCCCACTGGAAATTAAAACCGCCGAGGTGACCGGTCACATCGACGACTTCGCCGATAAAAAACAGACCGGGGCATTGCTTGGCCTCCATAGTCTGTGAAGAAAGCGCCCGGGTATCGACCCCACCCACGGTCACTTCCGCGGTCCGGTAACCTTCCGTGCCCGTCGGCCAAACTTGCCATTCATTGATTGCACGCGCCAAATTAGCGAGCTTTTGGTCGGACAATGACCCCAACGGCCCATCGCACGCCTGATCATCACAGATACTCAGCGCCAGCCGCTTGGGCAATATCTCGGTAAGCCTATTGTTGACATGCTGCTTGGGCTGACTGCGTTTCTTCTCTTTGCAATGCATGAAAACATCGATCCCTGGCGCAAGGTCGATGATGAGGGCACCGCCTTCCTGCCAATAAGACGAAATCTGCAAGATGGAAGGGCCGCTCAATCCACGATGCGTGAACAGCAGTCCTTCGGCAAAAACCTGTTTACCGTAGCGTACTTCCGCTTCGACTGACAAGCCGCTCAAGGCCTTGCACCGCTCCAGCAATGTACCGCCGAACGTCAGCGGAACCAGCCCGGCCCGTGGCCGGATAACGTTCAGGCCGAATTTCTTGGCTGTTTCATAGCCAAAATTTGTCGCACCGATTTTCGGGATGGATAGCCCGCCCGTTGCGATTACCAGCGAGCGGCATGTCTGCTCACCCTGATTTGTTTTAACTTGGTAGCCGCCCGCTATGGCCGTGATCTCATGCACGCGCGTGGCGGTCTCCAATTTAACTCCCGCCTCACGTGCTTCCGTCAACAACATATCGATAATCTGCTTAGATGAGCCATCGCAAAACAACTGCCCCAGTTTTTTTTCGTGGAAGGCGATGCCGTGGTGTCGTACCCGCGCGATGAAATCCTGCGGCGTATATTGCTTGAGTGCAGATTTGCAGAAATGCGGGTTTTGCGAGAGATAGTATTGCGGCTGCGCATGCAGATTGGTGAAATTGCAGCGTCCGCCGCCAGATATACGTATTTTCTCAGCAATCTTTGCCATATGATCGATCAGCCATACGCGCCGCCCACGTTTTCCGGCTTCGATTGCACACATCAGCCCAGCCGCACCGGCTCCGATAATGATCACATCGTAGGTTTGAGACATTTTTGCGGGGTTCAGTAATCCAAGGCAGGGGATTTGTCAGCGATGCACGTTTAGGAAGATTTTTTGAATGTGGCAAGATTCCCTCCATAACCGCATTCCTTATACGTCCCACCTATACGTAGAATCGACGATCAACACGGTCATTCGCACCCCGTTTGGGTGTTGACGCACAGGCCTGCACATACCGCCACGCGCGCTCACCTCGATTGCGCTCCCCTCGCAGCGTCACCTGCACATGAATTTCATCCCGCTGCTCGATCAGCAGGTTGAATACGTAAGGTGGCTCAGCTTCACTATTTTTTTGCACGGAAGAACGAATTTCTGGATTCGGTCCAGGGGGATCCAAAACGGCATCCGGATTGGTTGGGGAATTACGCGCATAAACGCCAGGCAGTAATCTCATGTCATGCGCAACGATCTCGGCAGTTCCAATGTCGGGGTACACACGGTGACTGAATCGCAGCAAGCGAAACGACCAGCGACTGTCTGCCTGCAGCCGACTCATGACGCAACGCGCCAGCCTTGCATGATTCTCGACGATCTGGTCTTCATAGATCAAGGGCCTCTCTTTCTGCTCGCTAAGACTGACGCACGCGGACAACAATACGGCCAGCAGCATGATTGATCGTTTCATGGCCTTCTTTCTCCTGGAAAAATGGTAAAACGTAGCTCTGATTTGGGCTCATTGTAGATAGCATACTGTTTTTACTGGTGAATACCTCATAAATCGATGTCGGCATCAATTACCTGCTTGCGCTGAGCCTGGCCATATACCCCTATACGCTATAATACTTAGCTATCAATAAAATTCCGTTTAATCATTGCATGAACCTCTGAAGGATCAGGCTAAAAATTTCAAACAATAAATCGGTCCCATGTTCCATAATGATTGTGAATGGTACCTCGAGGCAAACAAAATGCAATTAAAAGTAATCCACATAGGATGCTGGAAATGAGTGACATCATGCTAGTATCATAAAAGAAAGGGGTAACTAATAAAGCAGTGCCAAGGGGTATGATAAAAAAGCGGCTGGCGCGGGCTGATTCGGCCAGCGCCGTGATGGTCACCGTCAGAACAAGTGCGCCAATCAAATGATCTGCATTGGCCATGCTCGTTCCAGCATCGAGGGTAACACGGGTAAACATCAACCAAATCCCTATGGGGATACACAACACCAAATTCCAGGGCAGAGTCACGCCGCCCCCCAGTATTTCCTTAAAAATTTTTGACGGCCTTTGTGCAAAATCATCTTCGATGGCCTCCCATTTTCCTTCGTCTGTATCACCTTGAAAGAAAACACGCAAGAGAGAACGCCCTTGTTTTTTGCGGCGATATAAAAATTGACTTGTTGCGACCAATTCATCGATGGAATAGGGAATTTGTAGCAGCATGGCCGCGGCAGCAATCAAACATAATGTACACCACGTCCCGAGCAAGATAGGCTGAATAATGATAAAGAAAATGGAAACAATGCCCAATGGCACAATCATGATACCGAACAATATCACCAGCCACGGCATCGTGCGCCAACGCCTTGCTGAGCCTATGATGCCGATCAGAATTTCCAATGCATAGGTCAGCGCCCCCAGTCCAGCATCCGGTACCGGCCAAGCTTTAGAAATAGACGAAGTGATAATTTCTTCCGTTCCATTTCGCGGGTCTTCCAGTGAGCCTGCAAAAAATGGCTCCCATACTCCCTCGATATGACCAAGCTGATAAGCGCAGAGGTAGCGGGATATAAAAAAACCTACAAATGCTAGAATGATGATTGGCAAACGTTGAAACCAGCCGGAAGGTGAATATGCCCAACCCGGCGGAATTGTCGGACCGGTTTGCGCAGCAACTGCTGCAACACCTGGTTCTGGTCGAGTTAACACTGCAAATCCAATGACCAACATCCCGACAATCGTGTCGTTAAGATAACCAGCTGCAGTAGGTGCCCAAAAGATTAATGGTGCGCACAATAACCAGAGCCCCACAGCCCCACAAAGCCAGCGAACCAGACCAAAGCGCCATGACAGGGATATGAATGACAATACCAGTAGGGTGAAACCAGAAACAACATCGCTCCACACCATGGCTTGCGACTCATACGCCAACGTAAAAGGGGCCGTTATGAGCCAAAAGGCTAGGCCCATATTGAGGAAATGCGCCCAAAGATTTTCATAATGTTGACGGCGATATGCTATTTCATGTCGAGACCTGATTTGATCAGCGTTTTTATGCTTTTCCTTCGCCGTTAGTACCCAATCCGGCAATGGAATGCCGTTCCTTTTATACCAAGCAGCGGGGTCTTTTTTTAGGCTGGCAATGAGATTTTTTAATCCATCGTAGATATTATGCTTGGGTTGCCAATCCAGTAATTCTCTCGCTCGACTGATGTCGAGATCGTAATGATCGGAAGCAAGATCTATCATGAATGGCCTGATGAAAGGCTTTTCACCATGATCAATTGCATCAGGAATGATTGGTTCAACTTGCGCCTCTAGCCACGCGCCAGACTTTGCAACAAATTTCGGAATATCGATCGTTTGCCACTCTTTCTTGCCAAAAATCAGATGACCGATCCGATTTTGCAATTCCCGATAGCTCATCACTTCACTCTCGCCCGCGAGTATGATGTTGGTCTTTGGCAGTTTCTTGCGGCGATCCACTACGCGCAGGAAAAGATTGACCATGTCTTCTTTATGGATGAGAGCCTGACCGGCCATCACATCGCCAGCATAAAGATGACTTTTAAAGTCACGTTCGTAAATCCGCGCAATCTGGTGAGACAACGTTGGTACCGCACTATCGTTATCATATACGCCTGCTAATCGCAAAATGGTAAAAGGGATATGGCCATGTTGCTGCATTATGACTTTTTCTGCCGCGGCTTTGGATTGCGGATAAGCCCACCGCGGTTTGAGAGGAGAATCTTCGTTGATTTTTTGGCCTGGAACCGTGGATTCATGCACCAGCATGCTGCTGGAATAAATAAAACGCTCAACCTCAAAATCCTGCAAAATTTTAAGTAAATACCGGGTGCCTTCAACTGTAATCCTCTGATAAAGCGGATTGGATGCACCAGTAAAATCAAAATAAGCAGCTAAATGGATAATAGCAGCAATTTTTTGCCCATACCTGACTCGTATATTGTTTAATGCTGATTCTATGGAATCTTCATATGCCAGGTCACAATTGACATTGTCATCTGCTTTTTCACATGGCTTGATATCAAGTCCAATTACATGGTAGTTCTTCTTTAAGACTTCACAAAGCGTACTTCCGATATTACCGGAAGCTCCCGTTATGACGATAAGCGGTTTTTGCCGATTAATCATGCACTCGTAAATCCAAATAGGAGGTTCAGTTCTTGGTGGGCACTTGATGCAACTTACCGATACCTTGAAGAATATCTCACGGCGATTCTAAATCCAAGTGCTTTATGTAATTGAGGAACAAGATGATCAATTGATCGTTGCAGTTATTCTTCAGTCAATCAGTCAAATTTCTATTCTTGGGAAAATACTATCGGAGCAATTCGTTGTTATTCTTACTCAATCCTAGTTTTGACATAAATGAGTGTGTACCAAATAAGCATTCACTCACCGTTCTGATGTATCGGTTTCAAATCCGATAAATTCATTGTCGTCGGCGAATATCGCAGTAAGTGATATTCATCTTTTTAAAAACGTAATCAATACGGTCATTTGCCAATACAAAATCTCGAAAATATTTCTCCTAATAAATCATCGGCCGTGAATTCTCCGGTAATCGATGACAATGCTCGTTGTGCCAACCGCAGTTCTTCCGCCAGCAGCTCCAGCTGCATGCCGCTTTGCACCCAGGGACCGGCTTGATCCAGATGTGTTTTGGCTTGGTTCAACGCTTGCAGGTGCCGCTGACGCGCCATGAACATACCTTCACCAGCAACATTGGCTTGCCATCCGATCATTTCGAGCAGTTTCTTGCGCAACAGCTCGATCCCTGCGCCAGTTTTGGCGGAAAGGT
Source organism: Nitrosomonas nitrosa (assembly GCF_003051105.1). GTDB lineage: Bacteria > Pseudomonadota > Gammaproteobacteria > Burkholderiales > Nitrosomonadaceae > Nitrosomonas > Nitrosomonas nitrosa. The sequence continues at coordinate 55,019 of NZ_QAOO01000008.1, forward strand.
ATACGCGCGGTCGGCCGGATACTTCTTCGAGTCGTGCTGACTCACTCGAAAGATCGATTTTGTTATAGACCGTCAGCAGCGGCAAATCAGCAGGCAGGCTTTGCAAAACCTGCTGGTCAGCGGCAGTCAGGCCTGCTCGGCTATCGATCAATAACAGCGCAAGGTCTGCTTTTTTGATTGCGGCATGTGTGCGCGCAATGCCGCTTTTTTCGACGATATCAGTGGTTTCTCTCAAACCCGCCGTGTCGATGATGTGCACCGGTATACTTTCCATTTGAACCAATTGCTGGATCGTGTCACGAGTCGTACCCGGTATTTCCGTCACAATCGCGACATCATCGCCTGCCAGCTGGTTCATCAGACTGGATTTGCCGACATTGGGTTGCCCGACCAGCACGACTATGATCCCTTCTTGCAATAGGCTACCTTGACGGGAAGCAATCAGCACGCACTCCAGTTTTTCTCGGATAATTTGCAATTGGCGGGCGGCATGAGCCGATTCCAGATAATCGATTTCTTCTTCCGGAAAATCCAGGGTTGCTTCAACCAACATGCGCAAATCAATCACCGCGCGGACCAATGCGTGAATCTTGGCAGAAAAGGCTCCCTGCAAAGAGCGTATTGCACAGCGGGCTGCGCCTGAAGTGCTGGCGTCGATCAGATCCGCCACGCTTTCTGCTTGCACCAGGTCGAGCTTGTTGTTCAGAAAAGCGCGCAGGGTAAATTCACCGGGTTCCGCCAAACGTGCGCCCAATTGCAAACAGCGTGACAATAATAAATTGATGACCGCAGGTCCGCCATGACCCTGTAATTCGAGGACGTCTTCGCCCGTATAAGAATGGGGCGATGGATAATAAATGGCGATTCCTTGATCGATTGGATCTCTATTTTCGTCGAGAAAGTGGCTCAATTGGGCCACGCGGGGGGAGGGAACTGAGCCGATAACGGCTTGCGCAATCGACTGTAAGTTTTTACCGGAAACTCGGACGATTCCGATACCCCCCCGGCCAGGAGGGGTTGCGACAGCAGCAATGATGTCATTGCCTTGCATACGATTTTGACAGATCAGGTTTTAAACCTAGTAGGGTGAAGAACGTACATTGAAATCGATTGCCACTATAAACATTGGCAAGCGTCTACCGAATCAATCAACGCTTGCCTTGCCAACAACATTAAAAACGTCAAGATTTTCTTTTTTCTTTCGCTTTTTCTTTGGGTTTAACTTTGCTTCCCTTTTCTTCCGCAGGTTGGCCGTATAAGCGGGTAATTTGCCATTGCTGCAATATAGACAGAATATTGTTGACCAATGAATACAGCACGAGCCCAGCCGGAAAGAAGAAGAAGAAAATACTGAACGCGATCGGCATGATTTGCATGACGCGAGCCTGTAGAGGATCGGTGGGCTTAGGGTTCAATTTAAATTGAATGAACATCGATATCCCCATCAGAACCGGCAGTACATAGTAGGGGTCGGGCGAAGACAAGTCGGTGATCCACAGCGCAAACGGCGCATAGCGCAACTCGACCGCCGCAAGCAGTGTCCAGAAGAGCGCAATAAATACCGGAATTTGCACCAGAATCGGCAAGCACCCGCCCATTGGGTTGATTTTCTCTTCTTTGTAGAGTTCCATCATCGCCTGATGCATCCTCGGGCGATCGCTTTTGTATTGCTCCTGAATACGTTGCAATTTAGGCGTAACCAGCCTGAGTTTAGCCATCGACCGATAGCCTGCAGCCGAGAGGGGGAAAAATAGAAGCTTGACGGTCATTGTTAACAGAATGATCGCAACCCCCCAGTTACCCACCCATTCATGATAGAACGAAAGCAGCCAAAACAAGGGGGCGGCAATGACGGTCAGCCAGCCATAATCGACCGTCAATTCAAGACCCGGCGAAAGTTCAGCAAGCTTATCCTGCTCCTGCGGCCCGGCATAAAGTGGCATAGTGACACGCGCGGTGTCACCGGGAGAAATCCCGCCTACCGGTACAATGATCCCCGCCGTATATAAATTGTCTCCAATTCTTTTGGCGAAAAATTCGCGTGGTTTGCCCTGCTCCGGCAACCAAGCAGAAACAAAATAATGCTCCAGCATGGCAATCCAGCCATTGTCCGCATTTTGCGGATAATCCGCTTTATTTTTATCTAGATCGGAAAAATGTATTTTTTGAAACTTTTCATCCTCGGTGTAAATAGCTGCACCTAGATAAGTCGGGATCATCATGGTCGAGCCAGGCGGCGCAACATTGTCCCGTAACATCTGGAAATAAGCGAACGGACGAATCATGGCTTCTCCATGATTCTGCACCTCGAATTGGACATCGATCACATAGCTGCCACGATGAAAGGTATAGATTTTCGCTACTTGTACGCCATTGACTTCTGGCGCCAGTAAGCGAACGACTATTTTGTCTTGATCACTTGTCAATTCAAAATTACGCGTACTTGAATCCAGCGTAAATTCTGTCTTGTGGTTGGGCAGACCATCACCGATCAGACCTGCTTGGGCAACAGCAATACGTGACTGACTTTGTAACAACGCATAAGGAATCTCCTTATCCTCACTAGAAGGGTGCTTAAGTAATTCTAGCCGGCGCAAATCGCCACCCGCAGTATCAATCTCTGCGATAACCATATCGGTAACAACTTTGATTTGCTCGCCCGTTGCCAACATACGTGGCGTCACGGTCGTAGGCGCGCCGTCTATGCCTGCTGCTTGACCATTTTCAGCTTGCGAAGCTGTCAGTGCATCACCTGGAACGGGGAGCGCCTCATGGCCTTGTTGTGGTGTGCTACCAGCTGCCGTGGAAACCGATTCCGATGCTAATTTATCCAGCCTTCCCCGCTCGGTAACCCAAGCATCCCAAAGAAACAACAATGACGTGCTAAAAATGATGATCAATACAAATTTTTTTGTGTCCATCTTGACCTAGCCAAACGAGTTATAGCGATAATCTTTCGAGTACCCCTAAAAATTCCTATTTCGTCACAATACATCGTTGTTTACAAAAAATGCTTCCTTACCTATCAATCATAGGTTGCGTCAACATTTATTGCACTCGCCTCGTCTTGTGTTTAAAACTCAGAATTTTTAGAGGTACTCTTTCTTTAATAATATTTAAGGAACAGGATCGTATCCACCCCGATTCCATGGATGACAACGTAAAACACGTCCTATGCTCAAAGCCATACCCTTGATAAATCCGTATTTTCTCAGCGCTTCACTTGCATAATTCGAGCAGGTAGGGCTAAAACGACAGGAAGGAGGAAAAAAAGGCCCGATACAGTATTGATAAAACTTAATCAGTTTTATGATCAATCGTGACATGGCGTTTCATCCTAAATATGAGCATTTCAGCTTCCTGTCTGAAGCGAGCAATATCCGCTTGGTCCGTTGAACGCTGTAACCGAAATACACAATCTACTTTGTCCAGTTCTAGCTGATGTATACGAAATATTTCTCTCAGCACACGCTTTAATCGGTTTCGCTTCACTGCTTGCCGTTCCAGTTTTTTTGCGACAATCAAGCCTAACCGTGGGTAATCCAGATGACTCGGTTTGATGAAAAACTGAAGAAATTGACCACTTACCGAGCGTTTAAAACGAATAACTGACCGAAACTCTGCTGCCTTATGCAACCGACGTGCTTTAGGTAATGAATAGTTCCTCACCTAACCTTTCGATCATAGCGCGAGTCTTTGGTTATCGAACCGCATATCAGACACTCAGACGAGTCCGGCCTTTAGCCCTGCGCGCTCGAATGATGGCCGCACCACTGCGGGTTCTCATGCGTACTAGGAAACCATGCGTACGTTTCCTGCGAATAACAGACGGTTGGTATGTGCGTTTCATTTTTTATGTTATGGATTATTAATTAGTTTATGGATAAATATCGTCCCAATAGAACCGCGTATTACAACCTGTTATGGGTATCGATGTCAACCTAAATTTCAAGATGCGGCCCGGAAAACTGGGAGAATTCCCACTATTTTCATGGTGATATCTGTACGCTAGTACAGTTGCACATGATCTTCCTCAGACAAATAATCACTACAGTGAAAGCAGCTATTGTTTAGCCCGGGCGACTGCGTGGATCAAGGGCTAAATCAAACAGCTTGTTGTTGATACACACTTTTCAGGAATGGAGACGCGATGACAGACACAAATATTCGCCCTGCCGATCAACGATTCCGGGATCGACGGGTAGGCACACCCTTTTTCTGCCTTTACCACTTAGGAATCAAACAGGGGCGGCGTATGGATAACCGGCGCTCAGGAGCAGGCGCTGCGTATGTTGATTGCTACGCAGATCATCTCATGCTCGCCACGGCCGCAATCGTGTTTCTCAGCGCGATGGATGCCTTCATGACACTCAATATCCTCGCCAATGGAGGTATAGAACTCAACAACTTTATGGCGATCTTGATAGAAGACAGCGCTGAAAAGTTTGTTTACTTCAAGCTTGCGCTGACGGCCTTCTCTGCGATCTTTCTCGTCATCCACCATCAGGTCCAACTGACAAAAAAAATACAGGTAAAGCATCTGATCTACTTCATATTAATGGGCTATACTGCATTGATTTGTTACGAAATAGGGCTGCTCATCGCAATTGGCAATATTGGGTGAACAATCGTCTCGCCCTAAACAAGGGGAGATCTGCTGATCAAGGTTTTGCAACAAAATAGCTGGCGACTTTTTCCAGATCTTCCAGTATCAACGAACCCGCTGCCAGCCGCAATTTTAAATAGGACAACAAATAGCTATAACGTGCTTCCGCTAGATTGACCTGTGCCGAAAAAAGCTGGCTTTGCGCATCTAACAAATCAAGATTGATTCGTACGCCGCCTTTGATACTTTTTTCAGTCGCCTGTACGAGTAAAAGTGCTGAATCAACGGCCAATTCAAGTGACTCGATTCGTTTGATGCTACTTTGTAACAATTGAAATTGTCGGCGCAATTCAACCAGCACTTTATCGCTCATTGCATTCAGATCCGCCTCAGCCCGCGCCTTATTTGCCTGCGCCTGGTTGGTGGTTGCAACGACTCGCCCTCCAGCGTAAAGCGGTAAATTGACTTCGACCCCAACACTGGCAAACGTGGCATCACGATCAGGAAAAAGAAATGATGCCGAATTCTGCCTGTTCAGACTGGCTACGAGATCCACACGAGGCGCATGACCTGCCAGGCTTTTTTTCACTTCGAGCTGGTTGGTGGTGACAACATGCCGCTGTGTGACGAGTTCTGCATTGCGCTCCAAAGCCATCTGTCGCCAGCTTTCAAAATCGGGAGGATGAATGGGTTGCGCTTTGAAGGTACCCGACAACGAATCCAGTTGAGCGACTTCTTGGCCAACAATCGCTTCTAAAGCGAGGCGCGCGACATCTAACTCGTCCTGCGCTTCGATCACTTGCGCCTGTGCCAAAGCATGCCTGGATTGCGTCTCCAGCACATCGGTGCGGGTCCCTTCCCCTCGTCTCAGCATATTCTCATTGACGAGCTTCAGTTCCTCTAGCGCCTTGAGCTGCGCATTTGCCAAGAAAAAGCGATCCTGCGCCAGCAAGGTTTTAACATAAGCCTCCACCAGTCTGACGATGAGCTCGTAGCTTTGCCCTAAAAATTTGGCTTGGCTGGAATTGGCGCGTGCATGCCCCTGGTCGTAACCCGCTAAGGCTTCCATATTCAAAAGAGGCTGCCGCAACGTCAGTGTCGTGACTTCACTATTAAAATGCAGAGAGGTTCTGTCGGGTGTTAAGGGATTATTGTCAGGTGTTCTTTGTGTCCCTCGACTCAATCCCTGTAAATGAGTGATCGTCAACGACGGCAACAACCCAGCTCGCCCCAGGGCAATGGCTTGTTGGCCCGCTTCATTTTCGTGAATGGCTGCGCGGAAAGTAGGATCATTCATCAGTGCGGATTCATACGCCTCCAGCAACCCCATTCCGTCAGCCATACCCGGTATGCACTGCACGGCAACGATCAGCATCATCGATGAAAATGGCTTAAACAAACGGAATGTCACGGCTAATCTTCCACCAGTGAGGTATGAATCCGATCGAGAATAGGTTTCAACAAGTAATTCATGAGCGAACGTTCACCTGTTTTCACAAAAATTTCAACAGGCATCCCTGCCCGTATTTGCCAATCTGTCAGTATTTTCATGCCTTCCGGTGTTACCTTGGCTTTCAATTGATAATAGGGTACACCGGTGCGCTCATCAGTCAACCGATCGGCTGACACATTCGTGACGATACCAGGTACTCGCGGGATTTTATTTTGATTAAACGCAGTAAAAATAAAATCCACATCCAGGCCCGCATGTACCTTGTCGATAAGATGGACCGGCACCTGCCCTTCTATGACCAGCATGTCTTCCGAGGGCACGATATCCATCATGCGAAATCCAGGACCGATAACGCCGCCGCGGGTGAAAATATTGATTCCGACCACAATGCCGTCCACTGGTGCTTTTACTAACACATTAGCCAACTCAAAATCTTGTGCCAGCAACCGGCTATTGAGCGCCTCAGCTTCTCGTTGTACATCCGTCAATTGCTGCCGTACTTCCTTTTGATGCTCTTCGAGACGTTGGACTCGGCGTAAATTGAGCTCTGAAATTTGCCGCTGGATACGGCCGATATTCCCGGTATCCTCAGAAATATCCCCCGTCAATTGCGCGTGGGTACGCTCCAACTCAAGTACACGATTCCGTGGCACATAACCATCCTGGGCCAATACCCGCATGTTATCGAGCTGCTCTTTCAAAAATTCCAATTGCTGCAGCTTACTTGTACGGGATGATTCCAGGCCACGTAATTGAACTGTCAGACCTGCAATGTTTTCATCCAGTGCAGCCAGTTCGTGTTTCAGAACGGATTGACGCGAAACAAATAATTGTTTCTGCAAAGAAATACTGCCAATAACGCGTGGGTCATCTGCTACAGACTGCAGAAAAGGCGGGAAATCGATTTCGGGCTTATTATCCCGTTCAGCGATCAAACGCGCCTCGATCGCTCTTGCTGCAATCAGCTGACCACGGGTGATCTCAGCTTGTGCCTTGACCTGAATATCATTCATCTTTACGAGCACTTGGCCTTCCTTGACCAAATCCCCTTCCTTCACAAGAATGTCCTCTACGATTCCACCGGTCTGATGTTGAACAGCCTTACGGTTGGTAGCGACCATCACCGATCCTGATAAAGGGACACCTTTATCCAGTGGCGCAAAGGTCGCCCACAGAAAAAACCCCCCCACCCCTACGAGGACAATCCACCAGCCAAGCCGGGCATGGCGGGTCTCATCTGTTTTAACGTTTCCTGGATCTTCTGCTATAGCATTCCCAAGTACGGTTGCATCTTTATGACTCATAAATTTTCTAAGTGTTGATGGTAGGTGTTTATGACGCAGCCGGCGCTGATTCTCCACCAGAGGATGCCGCACCTTGTTGCACAAGTTGCGCTGTTTGCTCGTTCCCTCGCCTGAGCGACTGCCGTTGTTTACTTAAATCGGCCAGTACCTGCTGGGTCGGCCCAAACATCTGAAGCGTACCTTCGCGCAACAGCAGCAGCTTGTTGGTCGCCGTAATTATGCTCGTGCGATGTGTAATCACGACAATTGTTTTGCCGCGTTTACGCAAATCGATGATCGCCGCCAGCAAGGCTTGTTCGCCAACATCGTCCAAATTGGAATTCGGTTCATCCAGCACGATTAAGGAAGGATCCCCATACATTGCCCGCGCGAGACCAATGCGCTGTTTTTGCCCGCCCGATAAGCCTCCGCCACCATCGCCCAGCAATGTATCGTAGCCATTTGGCATGCTCAATATCATCTCGTGTACGCCCGCGCGCTTGGCTGCCAAAATAACTTTATCCGGATCGATTTCGCCAAAGCGCGCGATATTTTCGCTGATAGAACCCGCAAACAACTCGATATCCTGAGGGAGATAACCGATATGAGGTCCCAGCTCATCTTTATTCCATTGGTACACATCTGCGCCATCCAGTCTTACCTTTCCCGCCGTGGTCGACCAAACGCCCACCAATAATCTTGCCAATGTCGATTTACCTGAACCACTGGGCCCGATAATTCCCAGGACATCTCCGGCCGTGATCGCAAACGTCAATCCTTTGAGAACCGGTACTTTCGAGCCAGGTGGTGCAGCGATGACATTCTCGACGGATACCATGCCTTTCGGCTTAGGGAGTGCCATGCCAGGCTTACGGTCAGGGTTTTCTTCCAATAGGCTTGTCAACCTTTCGTAAGCGCTTCGAGTATTACCAAATTGCCGCCAAACACTGATCAGCAACTGTACTGGACCGATCGCCTTACCCAGCAAAATTGAACCCGCGATCATCATCCCAGGTGAAATGCTGTCTTCCAAAACCAACAGCGCGCCTAATCCCAACATCAACGATTGCAATGCGACAGAGGTTGCTTTGCTGAAAGCGCTTACGACCCCCGATTTTTCACTTGCTTCGGCTTGTAAATTGAGAAAACGGCTATGAAGCTTGTACCAGCGCGCCTGTAAATTGGGAAGCATACCCATCGCTTCGATCACTTCGGCATTGCGTAAGTTATTGGAAGCCAATGTTGTCGAGGCTACGGCGACAGCATTGGCTTCCGCAAGCGGTTTGTGGGATAGCTTTTCATTGATATAGGCAAGTACCACCAAAATCACCGTACCAAACAACGCGAAGACCCCCAGCCAGACATGAAACATAAAAATAACCAGAATATAGATCGGGAACCATGGTGCATCAAAAAAAGCAAACAGCGCATTACCGGTCAAAAACTGGCGCAAATTGGTCAAATCTTGCAATGCCTGGCCTGCATTGCTGTTCCCTTGTCGCAAACATTGTTCAAACGCTGCGGTATAGACACGTTTGTTCATCTTCAAATCAAATTGCGCACCGACTCTAATCAGAACGAAACTGCGGACATATTCCAGTGCTCCCATGAAAATGTAAGCACCCAGCATGATCAGCGTCAACATCAACAAAGTCATTTCGTTGCGACTGGTCAAAACGCTGTCATAAAGCTGCAGCATATAAAGGGCGGGCATCAACATTAGCAAATTGATGACTGCACTGAACATTCCTACCGTATAGAACGCGCGCCTGAAGCTGCTTAGTATTTCTGCGATTTCGTTTTGAGGCGTATTTTTTGCTTTCATCTAAAAATTTTAACGAGCCATCTTAATTTGAGAAGATCAAATCTTGCACAGCCAATCATAAAAATGATTCTATATTGACTAGTTGCCGAAATATTACTTTGCCTGACCATAAAATCAAACTAGCATTTGTACAACCACCCTTTGAGAAAAAACGTTTTCGCAACGGGTCATTCAGGCAAATCTTCTTTCATCAGCTGAAAAGGACGGGGAAGATAGCGAAAATCACGCGTTGCTTCTGAAGCATCGAACACCAGATCACGATTCATTCGTTCTGCCATCGCAACAGTCCAGTGGCGGTAACGGGGCAATCTCCGCATAATATTGACAGCCAAGCGAAAAAACCATCGAGGTATCGTTATTAAAATAGGCGGTTGATTTAATGCCGTGAAGATCCGTTCGATCATCTCACGATAGGTAAGTGTTTCACCACCATTGATATTATAGGCCCGATTAGCCACGCTACTGGTAAAAAATGCTGAAAAACAGGCCATAGCGACATCATCCCGATGAACCGGCTGACGCAACCCCCTGGCACATCCAAACAATGGAAAAAATTTAAACCGCCTTATAAAGTGTGCGATTTCAGTGATGTTTTTATCGCGCCCCTGCCCATAAATAAGCGTCGGACGCAAAATAACCCATGTGACATGATTGCGCTCAGCCCAGGCACGGAAATAAGCTTCTCCTTCCGCAAGACGTTGAGCGATTAATTGCTCCCCTTCATCCGAAGAATTGCCTTTGGTAAAAATGCTTGTAGAAGACAAAGCTATGATTCTGCGAGCACCATGCGCAGCAAAAAAATCGAAGTAAGTGGGTAATGTCCAAATAGGTGCCAAATAGAACCACGAAGTGATCTTGTCGCTGACAGTCGCCCACTTTTTCCCCGAATCTTCATCTTTGAGTTGACGCCAAGTCACGGAGGGGCAAATAGACTGTATTCCGGCATCAATCGGCTGACGCGTAAAAGCGACGATTGGCTGACCGCGCTGCACCAGCAACGATAGCAAGCCTTTCCCAACCGAGCTGGTGGCACCAAACACACCCACACAGGGATCAACCACGCCGCAATCCTGTCAGGCTAAATAGATAGCGAAAAGCATATAAGCCCATCGTTGCAGCGAAGCGCATCCAAATACCGATGGCGACTAGCCCCATCAATAGTTTAGGATAACAATCACCAAAAAATTTTTGGTAAAAGCGCATCATCCCCTTGTGTTTATGCCAAGCCACAAAAATAGGACGTGCCTGGCTACAGACACCTTTATAGTGCAATACCTGCACATCGGGAACAAACAAGATCTTCCAGCCCTTTTGCCGAAAGCGCATACACCAGTCCAAATCCTCGCAATGAAGAAAGTAGCCTTCATCCCAAGTACCTACCTGTTCGATCGCCTCTCGTCTCACCAACATTAGCGCACCGGATATGGCTTCAACCTCGATAGGTTTATCCGGCAACGGCTGGTGATGCCTATGAAAATCATAAAAAAGCCGTGGCCATACCTTTTCCAAACGATACAACCCCAGCGCACGCACAAGCGCGCGCCACGGCGTTGGAATCGCCCGTCGGCTCCCACCTTGTTCGCTCCCATCTGGATTGAGTAGTTGTCCGCCGACCATACCTACATGATTCTTCTCTGTTATCACTTGTAACAATCGATCCACAGCGCCTGCAGGTAACATACAGTCCGGATTCAAAAACAAAATAAATGGCGAGGTCGCCGCGTTTAAACCGATATTACAGCCAGCCGCAAACCCAACATTTTTTTCGAGTCGAATTACATTTAAGCGAGATTCAGCCGGAAAACGCTTTTCTAGCACAAACAGGCTGGAATCCGTCGAGGCGTTGTCGACAACGATAATTTGTTGCGCTTGCTTCAACGCTGCATCGATGCAATCGGCGAGCAGCGCACCCGCATTATGATTGACTGTTACAATGGAAACGCTCAGTTGTGGATTCATTCTCTGTTCTGCTCGATCACTTGCGGGTCAGCCAAAATCAGCTCCACCGTCTTTTGAAAATGCTGCCGGTTACAATCACGCTCGACCGCTTTCAATGCCGATGCACGCTTTGTTTCCCAAAGAATGGGATCGTTATAAAGGGCTAGACAAGCTTTGGCAAAGCTTGAAGGACTCTCTCCTATCACGACTTCCTCCTCCCATCCCAATTGAGACGCGATCAATGGAGTAACCACCATCGGCAGTCCTTGAGCAGCTGCTTCATGGGCTTTATGAGGAATACCGGCCGCAAACCTAGTAGGAACGATAAATAGCCGAGCATTTGCATAAAACGATGTGACGTTGTCCACTCGGCCATTGATATGCACGCTATCGGATGCAAACCCCATTACGGTTGGTGCATCGCATAACCCGACAATATCAAGATGGGCGGCACCTTGTGCAGAAATTATCGGCCACACATGGCGCAGAAACCAAATCAAGCTGTCTGCGTTCGGCGAAGCGTCCGACGGCATCGCGCCAACGAACAAATAGCCTGTCCGCTCCTGGAAGCCAGGTGTTTTATGTGCAATATCGAGTGCATGACCGAGAACGAACACATTTTTCTTGCCATAGCGAAGAAAATGATCTGCCTCGGCCTGCGAAACCGTAATAATACGGTTTGCATATTTGGTGATCGCCAGTTCCTCACGAATCAGCTGATCGCTTTTTTCGGGTGTAAAGGGTTTTCCATTCACTTCCGCTTGGATGATTTCTCGCAGGGAAAACATGGCTTCTGCGTCATAAATCAGCGATTTTCTAGAAAACCATTCGGAATGGCAAGAAACGATGCTGTTGAGGACAACCATGTTATGCGGACGGCTGACAATGATGGCATGATAAAAATCCTGTCGCGCTTCAAGGAAATCCTGCAACTCGAAAACACCTCGGTTGGCTGCGATCTCCACCGTCTCCGGCAAAAACTGTCGTGCCTCTTCCCAAAGTTCATGTGGAAACTGCAAAGGGTAATGCGTCACGAAACAACCCGCTTCGACCAATGATTCGATAAACTCAAGCGCGCGTGGAAAGCCGCTTCCCAAGTCTCGCCGTGGTAGTCGATCATCGATAAACAGAACACGCCGACACCCTTTTTTGAAACGTTGCCGCGCTAGCAGCACATTGGCAGCGGACGGTTCCCATTGGGATTGCAGAAAAGCTTGTTGTTTCGAAATAAATACCGATCGATTTTTTTTCTGCAGATTAAACGCGCGTTCCGATTTGGCGTCCGAGCTGGCAAATTCGAAATGGCGGATACGAATAGCCGGGTCGTAAATAACACGATAACCCGATTGCCACAACCTGACACAATAATCACTTTCTTCGTAATATGCAGGTGCGTAATCGATATCGAATCGTCCCATCGACTCGAACAAGGCTCGGCGTGTCAGCAAAAAAGCACCCGAACAATAATCGACATCCCTGACATGGCTGAAAATTGAATCATCAGGATCTTCGTCACGACCATACCCCACGCAGCTACCATCTTGCCAGATAATGCTGCCAGCCTCTTGCAACCTGCCACTCCATAAAAGAATTTTCCCGCCCACGGCCCCTGCATCCGGTGTATTCTGCAGGCGCGTAACTGCTGCGGATAAGGCGCCGGGTAACAATACCGCATCATTATTGAGAAAAAGCAAAAACTCGCCTGTAGCAATTTTAGCTGCACGGTTACAGGCCAAAAGAAAACCTTCATTTTCTTGATTACGAATAATCCGTGCGCCTTCGATACGGTCTAACAGCGAATGTGTTGCATCTTCTGAAGCATTGTCAACAATAAGGGTTTCAAACGTCACACCGCGCTCTTCAGACAAGGCCTTGAGGCAGCGATAGGTCAAACCCGCTTGGTTGTATAACACGAGCAGAATGGACACGACGGGACTGGCGGATGAGGGGAGATGCAATTTCTGGTTCGACTCGAGGAATTTCATCAAAGCGGCATGACTTTCAGCGCGTACTTTTTCCTTGTCGATCGAGAGTGTCTCGCTATATTGACCACCTGAGATCAACCCTCCTCCCCACAATTTTTGTAAAATCCGCCCCATGGGTGATCGCAAAGCATAACTGCGCAAACGGATGCGCAACGTGCTATTGATAGGCAATGCATGATAAATTGCACGGCAAGCTCTAAAAATAGAACGCCTGAGAAAACCCGATTTTCGCAACTTTGTCATTATCCAACGCAATGGTGCCGTGACACGCCACGATGTTGAAGCCAACAAAGCAGCTCTATCGCGTTCTAAAATGCCATAAGCATCTTGCAGTCCCTGAAAGTCGGCCTTCATCTTCGCAAGAGAAGAGCGGGACATTTGATAATCCTTATCCAACATCTGTAATTTATTGTTTAAAGTTCTCGCCTCCTCAGCGCGTGCAAAAGCGGTTGCGAGCTCATGAGGTGGGATCTTGGACCGCCATTTTTCATAAAAAACACTTCTCGCCTGCAGTACAAAATGACTATCCGAATCGTTTGAAAGCCCTGAATTTCCAGCAAGACGATAAGTCGCGGATAGACCGGGAATATGTATAAACGGTGTCTCGAGCGCAAGCTGAGCCCAAAAATCCCAATCCTCATAAACATCGAATCGCTCATCGAATTTGGCACCAGAAGCAAGTAGGCTACGCTGGAAAAGTACCGCATGAATCGGCATGAAATTGGCTTGCCATAATCGTATACGATCCCATTCCTCGTCCAAGTGATAGCGTTCTCGAAAATGCTGATCGACAATTCTGACACCAGTGTAAACTACACGAGCGAGGGATGTCTGTGCGCCATGTATCAATCGATGAATATGATCGGGATCGATCGTGTCATCATCGTCAAGAAACAGCAACCATTCTCCTTGCGCCGCATCAAGACCGATGTTTGCCGCTCTGACACGTGATAATCCACGTCCTCCTTGATTGATCAATTTCAAGATGACGTGAAAGTGCTTCTCGTCAAGTTCGGTATGGCGGCCCCCCTTGGCATTGACGACCACCACTTCGATATTCGAATACGTTTGCAACGCGATCGAATCCAAAGCATCGGAGAGCGTGGGACGATCCATGCTGCGAATGATGATACTTACTAAAGGAAGAGTAGCTTCGTTTTTCTCAGGCATTTTTTTGTAATAAGTAATAAAAGCTTAAGAAACTAGCTAACTCAGTTCCTCAAAAAACTTTCCAGATAGAACCGCAAATTTAGCATTGTTTGCTGTAAACTTTTCCAACTATCCTTCTTTTCAGCTTCGACAAAAGCTTCAGCATAGCTAGGCTTTTGTTGTTTTAGTAAGTAAAGGCCACGGTATTTAGCTAATCCAATACTAGCGGAAAAATAATCACAATGAGAAAGTGGCAATATATACTTTGAAATGGCAAGTTTCTTGAGATCAATCACACTACTAACATCTACCACTAAGGTGGCTGGTAATGGGCACCAAATCTCATAAAAGAATGCACGTCCAGCGCCAGTCCAGCTCTGCCAGCACGATAAAATAGTATGACTAATAGCTACATGGTCACGGTGGTAATCAAGCACTGAAGGTAGAAAAATCCAGTCTGGGTTAAATTGTTGCAATAGACTGTAAATCTCATTTTGGATATGAGCTGAATTACGAAAGCTGCCATCAGGCTCATCAAGAAAATTAATGTCGTCTATTCCAAGTACAGACAGGGCTTCTTTTGCTTCCTGACGTCTAACTAAAGGCGCATCTTCACTTAGACTACCAGCGCCTGCACTATTAGTAATAAAAACAACCTTTATTGCACACTTTTTCTTTTGAAGGAGAGCAAGTGTGCCCCCGCATCCTAATACTTCATCATCTGCATGGGGTGCAAAGACTAATATTCTTCCATCCTCAATAGGTATCAATGGAATCGGAAGTGGGCAAAGCCTAAGCTGGTTTATCTTAGTTATTTGTAGCTTTTCGATAAATCGCTTCATAAGCATCTGTAACCTGAACAATATTTGGCCATTCCGCAGCTCTTGCGCGTCCTTTTTGTGCAATTAATTGACGTAATTCATCATCTTCTAATAAACATTGAATCGCCGTTATCAGCGAATCTAAGGTTGAATCGATCAGTATCGCTCCATTACCTACTACCTCAGGTACACCCCCTACCGCGGTGCATATTGCTGCCGTACCGGAAGTCAGAGCTTCCAGATTAGCTAAACCAAAAGATTCTGAAGCAGAAACACTGACGTATAAATCAGCAGCACAAAGATATAAGCCAATATCATCGGTAATTGCAAACTGTATTTCCTGTGCGAATTTAAGTTGCTTTGCTACTATCTTTAGATTATTGTAATCTCCCTCACCCAGGATAACTAATTGAAAGTTTTTCTTAATTTTCAATCTGGCACAGGCTTCTAATAACAGTGGAAACTGTTTTACCGGTGCAATGCGGCCAACACCAAGTATATAAGCTACGCTGTCGTCCCATCCAAGACGTTTCCGCGCTTCCTCCTTACTATAATGATTAATTACTGGCCGAGCATGGACTACACAATGCCAGTTTGTTGGAAGTTTAGATATTTTTAAATCATCAGCGATCTGTTTAATTCCTATGTTAGTAGGTGCGATTACCCAGTTAGCAGAAAGCAGCGTACTCACTTCCAAGTACTGCATCAAGCGCATTACAAATTTTCCAAGCTTAACACCATCTTTAGAAATGGCTTGAGTGTAGCAACCAAAACCATGTTCTGTTATTCCCCATACAGCATTACATCGCAAATTAAATCCTGCAAAAAACCGAAAACCAGTTGCAATGATAGGATCATGGCAATGAACGTGAGTGTATCCATGCCTTACAACGAATTTGACAGCTAGCCGCCCCATATTGATACGTTCAAGTAGAACTTGAAGAAGTACTGAGAAATCAGTTTCAAATTTTACAATTTGAGCCAATCCGGTGAAAAAACGATGAATACGGTGCTGCCATAAAACTGACCGAGCCCCCAAATTAGTTTGGCAAATATAATCGACAGTAATACCACGTTGTCGGAACTCCAAAATTAAAGGCATTAAACTCCGCCCGAGTCCATAACGCTTTTCAGCCTGAGTTTCACGAGTGACCATTAGAATTTTCATTGCTTCTTTTCTCTATCGTATGTGTGAGAATTATCAGCAACAATTAATAAATGATGGCTTATCAAATCAAAATCACAGCTTAAATCAACGAAAATCGGTATCTCCACTCATCAACCACCAATGATCACGCAACATCGTCGGTGTCGGCCCTGCACTCCAAATATTAGTAGGGATATGAATATCCAATGTCTGCCGAATTCCACCTGTTGCTGTGAAATGTGCAATAAATCTTTCCGTGATACGACAAAATAACCGATAATCACCGCTGATACCTGTAACTCTTCTTGCATGTATTACCAGTAAGGGAATTTCATTCAAAGGTGCAACTAAATCAACGATTTCACATCCATTTGAATCATGCCGGAGCACCAATACTCCTCGCACTTTTCCACCAAAGCGATTGATCACCAGCACAACCTGATATTGGTGATGGGGATGGTGGAGATAGCGTTTCTGCAAATAGCGCCAATCCCGAATACCCACGATTCCTTCACGCAAAGATACGCTCATATCCCGCCAGCATTGATCGATAGCGGTTGCCACCCAAGTTTGTTCAGCACTGGCTTTATCGATTACCTGTAATCGTGTTTGCCAATGAGGGGTTTTAGCCAAAGGCGGCCACTCGAGTTCGACCATGTGACCTACTTCAGCGTACAAATGCAATCGCTCAGCCACTTTCATCGCTCTTTCATTGGGAAATCCGAATCCCAATAAATAGGGCTTGCCATAACCTATGTAACGTTCCAGAAATGTTGCTGCCATCAGAAAAAAAGGGCCTTTTTTAGTCAGTGTGCCGCGCTCTGCTTTGTCAACCATGACATCGCCGATCTGGACGGCTGTTTGGGGTTGGCCAAAATACAAAATTTTTCGTACCATTCCACCATAATGAGCAATCAAACGACCCTCGCGCCATGCGCCAATTGCATGGCCTCGCCCCGCACCATACTTCCATCGCCACATAGCAGGCGACATACTATGACCAAATGTCTGTTCAAACAGAACGAGCATATCAGGGATATGGTTTTCTCCCAGCAGTTGCAAACGCCAAGTAGGCAGCTGCTGTTTTACGAAATATAGGAATACATAACACGACTGGCCTGATTCATATTTTTCTTGATGATCTGGTACGAGTGTTTCTTTAACGGATAGATCCAACTGTTCAACTAATTCAAACCCCATCCGCTTAGCCAATGCCAGAAAATCTTCCAGCAAATGCAATCCTGCCTGAAACGGACCAGGCTGTCTGCATGAACTGAATTCATCCATGATGAGCAAACTTCCTCCTACAGGCAACAAATCAAGCCCTTTATTAAAAAGGGAGAGCGGCTCAATAGCCCGTACAGACTCTTGAAACAGAAGGACATCGAAATTATTTCGAACCGCTGCTAAATCCTCTAGGCGCTGAAACGCGTCACGGGGTTGGGCTTCGATCCGATCATTGGGTTGATCAGTGTTCTGCTCTTCCTGCAGGAGGCTACATACTTGATAACCCTTCTGATCTAGCGAAGCGCAGATTGCAGTCAAACCCGTACCTACCCCCAGGATACGACAAGGAGGGGCAGGCAAGCGACCCATCAGTAACGTTGTTGAATACTGTTGTAGCGTCACCGAATCGGTTTTTTTTTGTTGAATCGGCCCATCAGACAAATGTTCTGCTTGCCTTTCTTGTTGTAGGATATTGTGACCATGAGCTGCCATTGAATGTGTCAGCGCCCTGTCTATAAACGGTAACTGTCCCGAGGAGGGTTGCTTAAATTTCATTTCCAGCTTCCCAGCGATGGGGCACTGTAAAGTAGCCTTGCAGTCTTCCTTCTTGCTGCACGCGCAACTTCGACACGCCATTTACAGAGTCATAGAGATGGATACCCTTCTCACAAAGCAGATAAACGCTTACGAGATACTCTCCTTTGAGTAAAGGTAGCTGATCAAAAATAACGGTCGTTTGCCCAGTTCCTTCCCCAGTTCGCTTCAACACAACATGATCCTCCCAGGTCGCTGCGCTGGTCAGCATCCGCCCATCCATGGCATGAAGAGTAATCGCAACCGTTGGACAAGGTACTGCAGGATCTGAAGCGAATGAAACTGTCACACTGACCGTTGAACAACTACTTTTGACAACCGCATCGCTACTCGTCTCACCATCGACAAGGACGTCAACCTTATCGAGTCGCGCATGACCAGGAACGTATCCAGTCGCAACAGGTGAATTGATTGAAACCGATTCGACGGCTTCATCTTCGGCAGCAACAGGCTCCGTAGCAATCAATACACTTTTATCCAAAAATGTCTGATAAGCAGAAACGACATCTTTTGCATCACCCTCTGCCATCAGCCTGCCTTGATTGATCCAAAGCACCCGAGTGCACAATGATTCAATCTGAAAAAGAGAGTGAGAACAAAACAATATCGTTCTACCATTGTCCTTTAGCTGCATAATACGATTAAAAGATTTTCTTGCAAACGAGCCATCTCCCACAGAAAGCGCTTCATCGATAATCAAAATATCCGGATCGACGCTGACAGCCACTGAAAAAGCCAATCGCACATACATACCACTCGAGTAGGTCTTGACCGGTTGATCAATAAAATCTCTAATTTCAGAAAAATCGATAATCTGCTCAATACGTTCGGCAATTTCGTCTTGAGATAAGCCCATGATGGCTGCATTTAGCCAAATATTTTCTCGTCCGGTAAATTCTGGATTAAATCCAGCCCCCAGCTCTAATAAAGCTGCTAGACGCCCCTTGACTTGTATTTCTCCACACGTGGGCGTCAGAGTGCCGCAGATAAGCTGCAATAATGTTGATTTTCCCGAACCGTTTCGGCCGACGATACCGATTACTTCACCTGGCATGACTTGCAGATTGATTTCCCGCAAAGCCCAAAGTTCTTGGTAAAACTGCCTCTTCCCGCGCCATAGGAATTGTTTTAAACGATCTTTAGGCTGTGCGTATAGCTGATAGCATTTACCTAGATTTTGAATGCGAATGGCAGAATGCAGGGGGGCTGAGATTTGACCAACTTCCATGCTTATCGATAATTCCTTAGGTTCGATTGCTTATGAGCACTACCGGCAAAAGGCGGTAAAAAAATCCATTTTTGATAAACAAGATACTTAGGAAGAGGTTTGTTAGTAACCACACATAAAAACAGGATTGCAAGTTACCTATCATTATACTATCGTTATACGCAAAAATACTGATCGATAATAATCGATTGATTTTTTTGAAAAAGATCAATTTTTATAATTTTATTGATGAGGGATCCGCGCGTTTTCTCACATCAGTGTAGAATACCTGGTGGGAAAATTGTAGTTTGAGATAACCTTAACAAGAATCTTCCACCTATGCAGGCAATAGAAACTTTCTGGTACTCCTGTCTAAAGCATTTCGAGAATGCACTCAATGCCCAACAATTCAATACTTGGATTAAGCCGTTACAGTTGGATCTTTCACAATGTGATGACAACAGTCCGGTACTGATTGCGCCCAATCGATTCGTTTTGCAATGGGTGAAGGAAAATTTCATCCCTCATATTGAAGTGATGGCTCAGCAGCACTTTGCTAGAGAAATTCATTTTCAGTTGATACTGGGAAATTCGGTTGAGGCGAAAACCATCAATGGTGAAAATAATATTCGGAACATGAGCGAGCAAGCCATTCCAGCTGTTTCAGTCAAGCCTGCTTCCAAGAAAAAGAATGTGAGCCAGCTCAATCCTAATTTTACGTTTGACAGCTTCGTAACAGGCAAAGCCAATCAGCTCGCCCGTGCAGGTGCGATCCAGGTCGCTGAACGTCCTGGCATCGCCTATAACCCTCTTTTTATTTATGGCGGCGTCGGGCTAGGTAAAACGCATCTGATCCAAGCGATCGGTAATTATGTTCTTGAGCATAATGAAGAAGCAAAGGTCCGCTATGTCCACGCTGAAAAGTATGTCTCGGACGTCGTCAGTGCATACCAGCACAAATCATTCGATAAATTCAAACTATATTACCATTCCCTGGATGTCCTTCTCGTTGATGATGTTCAATTTTTTGGCGGAAAAAATCGCACGCAAGAAGAATTTTTTTATGCTTTCAACACGCTGATAGAAGCCCATAAACAAGTTATCATTACCTGCGATTGCTATCCTAAGGAAATTTCAGGGTTGGAAGAGCGGCTCGTGTCCCGATTCGGTTGGGGCTTAACGGTAGCCGTCGAACCCCCTGAGCTTGAGATGCGGGTGGCTATCCTGCTAAAGAAAGCACTTATAGATAAAATCGTTTTAGACGAACATGTCGCTTTTTTTATCGCCAAACATATCCGCTCCAATGTTCGTGAACTAGAAGGTGCCTTAAAGCGTATTCTGGCCTATTCTCGGTTCACTGGCCATTCCATTACACTCGAACTTGCAAAAGAAGCGTTGAAAGATTTGCTGGCAGTACAAAACAGACAAATTTCCATCGAAAATATACAAAAAACAGTCGCAGATTATTACAAAATCAAAGTCGCTGAAATGTATTCAAAAAAACGCACGCGTGTGGTGGCAAGACCAAGGCAGATAGCAATGGCAGTCGCTAAAGAGTTGACTCAATTAAGTTTGCCGGATATTGGTGAAGCTTTTGGGGGAAGAGATCATACAACGGTTCTACATGCATACCGGAAAATAACGGAACTAAGAGCTTCCGATCCTACTATTAGCCGCGATTACAACGCTTTGCTGCATATTCTGCGCGGTTGATGCTGTTAATTTGGAAATCATCTGAATAAATTGTGGATAACTTGAAAAAAATTTAGCTATGGCATTTTATCCACAATTTATCCAAGCTTAACAGACAGTTTATACCCTCTAAAAAAATTAACCATACAATTGATAATTAATGAATTTTTAGAGATATACCGGAATTAGCCCTCTTTTATCTATTATTACTAGAGTTTTATAACAACTATGATTCTATTTAAAGCGAACCGCGATTTCCTACTTAGGCCTTTGCAAATGGTCAGTGGTATTGTCGAGAGACGCCATACGTTACCAATACTTTCCAATGTATTGATTCAAAGAGAAAATGGAAAAACCCTTTTCGTTACGACCGATTCGGAAATCGAAATTGGGATTCATTCGCAAGAACATGAAAATAGCGCAACAGAACTAGCCTACCCTGCAATAACCGTTTCTGCTAAAAAGCTGCTGGATATTTTGCGTACTTTTCCTACTGATCTTGAGGTCACGCTGATTAAGTCAGATAGTCGCTTGCTAATTAATGCCGGAAAAAGTCGCTTTAGCCTACAAATGCTTCCGGCAGAAGACTTTCCAAGGATGGCGATAGAGGATCAACCCGAGATCACCGTAAATTTGGCACAGAATGTATTAAAAAATCTTTTGAATTTAGTTCAATATGCGATGGCTCAGCAAGATATCCGTTATTATTTTAATGGCCTACTGCTAGTGGTAGAAGACCGGGATTTAAAAGTAATAACGTCCGATGGTCACCGCTTAGCCTACGCTTCTGTTGAGTTGGAAAATCAGTATTCGAAAAGGGAAACAATCATTCCTAGAAAAACAATCCTGGAACTTTCAAAACTACTCGATGATAGTGAAAAACTCGTTACAATCGAAATTTTTCCCAAAAAAATACGATTCAAATTTTCAGAAGTAACACTGCTTTCCAAGGTCATAGAAGGAAAATTTCCGAGTTTCAATCAGATTGTTGCCAAGACAAATAGCAAGCAATTTCGTATAGATCGTCTCAATTTTTTACAAGGTTTACAGCGTGTAGCTGTGTTATCTGATACGAGCGATAAATTCCGTGGGGTTCGGCTGGTCGTTTCGAAAAATATGTTAAGCATTATTTGCAAAAACAAAGAGCAGGAAGAAGCGCAAGAAGAACTTGAAATTGAGTATGACCAAGAAACAACCGATATCAGTTTCAATATTACCTATCTGCTGGACGTATTGAACAACTTGAATAATGATAGTGTTCAATGTGCTTTTGAAAACACCGATAGTAGTACCTTATTCTCCCTACCCGATGACGATCATTTCAAATATATCGTCATGCCAATGCGGTTGTAACCATTTCTTCAAATCCTCTAAAAGTATTTTTAAACCGGCATTTCTCAAAGGTAATCAATCATATCCTCATGAATGAAAAATTAACGCAACAACCCCGTAATTACGATTCCGACAGCATAAAAATTTTGAAGGGATTAGACGCAGTCCGCAAACGGCCTGGAATGTATATTGGCGATACCAGTGACGGTACCGGGCTACATCACATGGTATTCGAAGTTGTCGATAACGCGATAGACGAAGCTTTAGCAGGACATTGTGATGAAATTTCCGTAATTATTCATCATGATAACTCAGTTAGTGTCCATGACAATGGGCGGGGTATTCCCACTGGTATCAAGCAGGATGACGAGCTAAAGCGATCAGCCGCGGAAATTGTGATGACCGAATTACACGCGGGTGGGAAATTCGATGACAATTCCTATAAGGTGTCTGGAGGGTTACACGGCGTAGGTGTCTCCGTGGTCAACGCTTTATCGGAATGGTTACGCTTGACTATTCGACGTGAAGGAAAAATCCATCAAATGGAGTTCCGACATGGCGTGCCTGTTGCACCTCTCACAGTAACGGGGGAAACAGAAAAACATGGAACTGAAGTCCATTTTTTAGCAAACAAGGAAATTTTTGGTGATATTAGCTACCACTACGATATTTTTGCTAAACGTTTACGAGAACTATCTTTTCTTAATAATGGAATAAAAATCAAGTTAATTGATCAACGTAATGACAAGGAAGAAGTTTTTGCCTTCTCAGGAGGTATTCGTAATTTTGTCGAATATATCAATCGAACCAAAACAATTCTGCATCCCAATATTTTTTATGCAAGTGGTGTGAAAGAAAATATTACCGTGGAAATTTCGATGCAATGGAACGATAGTTATACCGAACAAGTTTTATGTTTCACGAATAATATTCCTCAAAAAGATGGGGGTACGCATTTGACCGGTCTACGCGCAGCGATGACGCGTACCCTCAATAGCTATATCGAAAAAAATGAATTGGCCAAAAAGGCAAAAGTGGATACGACAGGTGATGATATGCGGGAAGGATTAACCTGTGTGTTATCGGTCAAGTTATTTGAACCCAAGTTTTCGTCACAAACGAAGGAAAAACTCGTGTCTTCAGAAGTGCGTCCGGTCGTAGAAGAGATCGTAGCACAAAAGTTTTCAGAATTTTTATTGGAGCATCCCAACGATGCTAAAACTATTTGCAGTAAAATTATCGATGCCGCTAGAGCAAGAGAAGCCGCTCGAAAAGCACGCGAATTGACCCGTCGTAAAGGGGTGCTCGATAGTATGGGTCTTCCTGGCAAACTTGCCGACTGTCAAGAGAAGGATCCTGCGTTATGTGAACTTTATCTGGTGGAAGGTGATTCGGCAGGTGGCTCTGCTAAACAGGGACGGGATCGTAAATTTCAAGCGATCATGCCGCTTAAGGGAAAAATATTGAATGTGGAAAAATCCCGTTTCGATAAATTAATCTCTTCACAGGAAATCATCGCGCTCATCACCGCACTCGGAACAGGTATTGGGAAAGATGAATTCAACCCTGAAAAACTTCGTTATCATCGCATTATCATCATGACAGACGCTGATGTCGATGGCTCGCATATCCGTACGCTTTTATTGACGTTTTTCTATCGACAAATGCCTGAGCTGATTGAGCGAGGACATATTTACATTGCGCAACCTCCACTTTATAAAATTAAGCACGGCAAACAAGAACGTTATGTCAAGGATGATTATGAGCTAAAGCAGTATATGCTGGGGTTAGCACTGACAAACGCGGAAATCCATACCCAAAAGGATGAACCACCCTTAGCGGGCGAAACGCTCGCGAATATTGCGCACGAATATTTACTCTCCGAGGCCGTTATCGAACGCATGAGCAGGCTAGTTGATAGCGAAGTGATGTATGCCTTGTTCAAACAGCCGAACATCGATCTCAGTAGCAAGGAATCAGCGTCGGAGAGCGCGATGAAACTTTCTTCTTTATTGCATGATGTTGCTATCGTTGCTGAATACGATGATGTTTTTGAGCAATTCCGTCTTAAAGTAACACGGGTTCATCACGGCAACGTTCAAATCAGTTATCTCAATCAAGATTTTCTGCAAAGCGGTGATTTTCAGCAAATCAAAAAAACTGCACAAGTACTCGATGGTTTGATAGGCGAACAAGCGTTCGTCCAGCGGGGAGAAGAAACTAAGCCTATAAAAGAGTTCAAGGAAGCGCTCGATTGGTTGCTGGAAGAGGCTAAAAAAAGGGTCGATATCCAACGCTACAAAGGATTAGGTGAAATGAACCCAGAGCAGTTATGGGAAACCACGATGGATCCCAATAATCGTCGATTGTTACGCGCTCAAATCGAGGATAGCATACTCACCGATGAAATTTTTACAACGCTCATGGGAGATGTCGTAGAGCCGCGCAGAGAATTCATTGAAAAAAATGCCCTAAGGGTAACTAATCTGGATGTATAACAGCCTATATATTTCTAGAAAGGGTATTTTGTTGAATTTCACAACAAATATTTCGCTTTACACCCTAATAATTTGCACAACCAGTAGGATGCTCTCGAGAAAATTGATTCATTCCGCGTTGACTCATGGGCTTAAGCAGGTTAGAATCCGCGTTCTTTTATACAAGCGTGTAGACGGATTTTTTCGATTCTAAGTAAAAGAATAATCGTTTTGATGACTTGGATAAGAAACAGATCACTATACGTGGTGATACGCTGGCAAGTGCTATTTACCCTATTCATGGCATTGCTATGTGGATGGATTACGGGAATACACGGTGCATTTTCCGCATTTTTGGGAGGAATGGTAAGTGTGATCTCTTCCCTAGCATATGCAATGATGGTTTCTCGTCATAAAGGATATACAGCGGGTAGCGCGGTTAGAACGGCCTTGAGAGCAGAAGCGGTAAAAATAGTCATCATAATATTTTCCCTCTGGGCAGTGTTCGCAGCGTATACAGAAGTTGTTCCGGTTGCATTTATCGGCGTTTTTATCATGGCGGTTATTATCTTTAGTATGGCTTTGTTCGTGCCGAATGACGCTAAAGATAACACTAAATGAAATAACATAAATAACATCATTTTTCGATAACAAATTCACCAATAATGGCATCAGATCTTGAGCTTACTCCAAACTCGTATATCACCCATCACCTCACAAATCTAACTACATCGGTAGGAGAAGGACCTTTTTGGGTATTGCATGTGGATACCCTTGTGATGTCGGTTATTCTCGGTATTTTGGGAATGGGATCTTTGTGGCTGGTGGTTCGAAAGGCAACACCCGGTGTTCCAACAAAGCGGCAAGCATTTGTGGAATTGCTTATTGAATTTATCGATACACAGGTAAAAAACACGTTCCACGGAAACAGGCATACTTTCGTAGCGCCCGCAGCACTCACCATTTTTGTATGGGTATTGTTGCTGAATACAATGGATTTATTACCCATCGATATTATGGCTTGGGTATATGAAAATGTATTCGGTATACATAATTGGCGTAACGTGCCGACGACGGATGTCAATACAACTTTCGCATTAGCGTTGTCAATATGGTTCTTGATGATATTTTTCAACCTCAAGGTCAAAGGGTTGGGGGGGTGGCTTTTTGAATTATTTTGCACACCATTTGGTAAGAACCCGATTTTGTGGCCGTTGAATTTATTGTTCAACGTAATTGAGTATGTATCGAAACCCCTTTCTCACTCTTTACGGCTTTTCGGTAACATCTACGCTGGTGAAATTATTTTTCTATTGCTAGGTATGTGGGCTGCAACAGGTGTTGCAGGATCTTTTTTCAGCGCTATTCTAGGTGCGGGATGGGCAATTTTCCATATACTTATAGTAACGTTGCAAGCGTTTATTTTTATGATGCTATCTGTGGTTTATCTTTCGATGGCACATGAATCTCATTGATTGGATAAGAGTTTTTTAACATAAATATATAAAAGGAAGGAAAAAATGGAAAATTTGCAGTTTCTCGCGATGATACAAGCTTATACCGGGATTGGCATTGGCTTGATGATTGGATTGGGTGCAGCTGGCGCATGTATTGGTGTGGGTATCATGTGTAGCCGTTTTCTTGAAGGTGCTGCTCGTCAGCCTGAAATGATTCCTACCTTACAAGGTAAAGTATTCTTATTGTTAGGTTTAACTGATGCTTCCTTTATTATCGCAGTTGGTTTAGCAATGCTATTTGCTTTTGGTAATCCGCTATTAGCAGTCGTTCAATAAAATCCATTTTGTATTAATAAAACTTACACGAAGCTGGCTATGAATATTAATTTCACTCTCATATCACAAGCAGTAGCCTTTTCGGTATTTATCTGGTTTACAGTCAAATTTGTATGGCCGCCACTGCTACGCGCAATTGAAGAGCGGCAAAAACAGATTGCTGATGGTTTAGCAGCAGGTGAACGCGGTAAAAAAGAACTGGAGCTGGCAAGTCACAGGTCTTCAGAAGTTTTGAAAGAAGCCAAGCAGCGTGCAACAGAGATCATTACGCAAGCCGAAAAACGTGCTGCCGAGATTGTCGAGGAAGCTAAGGAAAATGCAAAAATCGAAGGAGATCGGATTCTTGTAGGCGCAAAAGCAGAAATCGACCATGAGGTTTTTGCAGCAAAAGAAGCATTGCGTCGACAAATTGCAGATTTGGCTTTAGCGGGCGCTACCAAGATTTTACGTCGTGAGGTCGATGCCAAAGTGCATGCCGATTTACTTGCATCTATAGAGGAAGAATTGAAGTAATGGCCGAGCAAATAACCATTGCTAGGCCTTATGCTGAAGCAGTATTTAAGCTAGCAAAAGAAAAGGATGCGCTATCAGCGTGGTCAGATATGCTGAAAGTGATTTCACAAGTCACGTCATTTGAGCAGGTACAGGCCCTTGTTTCTAATCCAGGCATTACTGCAGATAAATTATTGGCAATAATTTTAGATATCTGTGGAAACAATCTAAATGATGAAGGTAAAAATTTAGTTGCTTTGTTGATTGAAAACAATCGCATAGAAGTACTACCTCAATTAAGCGATTTATATGAACAATTGAAGGCGCAGCAGGAAGGGGTACTAGAGGCTAACATCGCTTCGGCCTATGCAATTTCCGAAAAGCAACTAGAGAAATTAGTTTCAGTGCTTGAAAAAAAGTTTAAATGTAAAATCAAAGCGAAAGTGAATATTGATCCAGAGTTAATAGGCGGAGTAAAAGTTGTAATAGGCGATGAAGTTATTGATAGCTCCGTACGCGGTAAACTCGAAACCATGTCTGTTGCCCTCAAAAGCTAGGAGTTATTAAAAATGCAGTTAAATCCATCAGAAATCAGTGAGCTGATTAAAACTAGGATTGAAGGACTTTCTATTTCCTCGGAGATTCGTACTCAGGGGACTATCGTATCGATAACAGATGGAATTGTCCGTATACATGGTCTATCAGATGTCATGCAAGGTGAAATGCTTGAGTTTCCGGGCAATACCTATGGTCTCGCTCTGAATTTGGAAAGAGATTCGGTGGGTGCGGTTATTCTGGGCGCTTATGAGCACCTTACAGAAGGGGATACGGTCAAGTGTACAGGGCGTATCTTGGAAGTGCCGGTGGGAGAAGGATTATTAGGGCGTGTCGTTAATGCGCTGGGACAACCTATCGATGGCAAAGGACCGATAACTGCTCAGGGAACGGAACCGATAGAGAAAATTGCACCCGGCGTGATCTGGCGTCAATCTGTAGATCAACCTGTTCAAACTGGATTGAAAGCTATTGATTCCATGGTGCCAGTAGGTCGTGGCCAGCGAGAATTAATTATCGGTGATCGTCAAACGGGAAAAACAGCTGTTGCGATAGATGCAATCATTAATCAAAAAGGTGAGAATATGATTTGCATCTATGTGGCCATTGGACAAAAGGCCTCATCGATAGCAAACGTGGTTCGTAAGCTTGAAGAACATGGTGCGATGGAGTACACCATCGTTGTTGTCGCTTCTGCTTCAGAATCTGCTGCAATGCAATTTATCGCACCCTATTCAGGGTGCACCATGGGTGAGTATTTTCGTGATAATGGTCAAGATGCACTCATAGTTTATGATGATTTGACCAAGCAAGCTTGGGCGTACCGTCAAATATCGCTGCTTCTACGACGCCCTCCTGGAAGGGAAGCGTACCCAGGGGATGTCTTTTATTTGCACTCCCGTTTACTTGAGCGGGCTGCCAGGGTAAATCCAGAGTATGTAGAGAAACATACCAATGGCAAAGTAAAAGGCAAGACTGGCTCGCTGACAGCACTACCCATTATTGAAACGCAGGCCGGTGACGTAACCGCATTTGTACCAACAAACGTGATTTCCATTACGGATGGTCAGATATTCTTGGAGACTGATTTATTTAATGCAGGTATTCGTCCAGCAATTAATGCAGGTATATCCGTGTCACGGGTCGGTGGTGCAGCGCAAACCAAAGTGATCAAAAAATTGGGGGGCGGTATTCGCCTGGCATTGGCGCAGTATCGAGAGCTTGCAGCTTTTGCACAGTTTGCATCAGATTTGGATGAAGCGACACGTAAACAATTGGATCGAGGAAAAATGGCGACGGAGTTGATGAAACAATCACAGTTTGCCACCCTCAGTGTTTCAGAGATGGCGCTTACGCTATTTGCCTTGAACAAAGGCTATTTGGACGATGTCGATGTCAAGCGAGGTTTGGCGTTTGAATCTGCACTAAGAAGTTATATGCGAAGCCAGCATGCTGCAATCATGGATAAAATTGAGACAACTAAAAATCTGGATGAAGCAACTGAGCAAGCATTGGCAGAAGCTATCGAAGATTTTAAGAAAAACGGGACCTATTAACCGATGGCTGGAAGCAGGGAAATACGCAATAAAATCAGAAGCATAAAGAATACGCAGAAGATTACTCGCGCCATGGAAATGGTAGCTGCATCAAAAATGCGTAAGGCTCAGGATCGTATGAGAAAGGCGCGGCCTTATGGCGAGAAAATTCGTAATGTGGCTGCACATATGAGTCGAGCAAGTACCGAATATCACCACCCTTTTCTGGTTGAACGCGATACTGTGAAGCGGATCGGCGTAATTGTGATTACTTCTGATAAAGGCTTATGTGGCGGATTGAACACAAATGTACTGCGTAAGGCATTAAATCAAATGCGTGCCTGGGAAGCGGAAGGAGAACAAATCGAAGTTTGTTGCATAGGCAATAAGGGCTTGGGCTTCATGAGCCGAATTGGAGCAAATGTTATTTCGCAGGTAACGGGGCTGGGTGATACACCTAATATCGAAAGATTGATAGGTGCGATCAAAATTGTCCTTGATGGATATACGGCAGATCGTTTCGATCGGGTTTACATATTTTATAATCGCTTTGTTAATACAATGAAGCAAGAACCAACGATGGAACAGTTGTTGCCGCTATCTGATGAGCGCATGAGTGGCGAAGAAAATGACGCGAGTCAGAATAAGTTGTGGGATTACTTATATGAGCCTGAAGCGAAGCCTATTATCGATGACATCATGGTCAGATATGTGGAAGCGTTGATTTACCAGGCTGTGACTGAGAATATGGCATCGGAGCAATCTGCGAGGATGGTTGCGATGAAAGCAGCTTCAGATAATGCGGGTAATTTAATCGACGAATTGACTCTGATTTACAACAAATCTCGTCAAGCTGCTATTACTAAGGAATTATCAGAAATCGTAGGTGGCGCAGCCGCTGTT
Source organism: Nitrosomonas nitrosa (assembly GCF_003051105.1). Lineage (GTDB taxonomy): Bacteria > Pseudomonadota > Gammaproteobacteria > Burkholderiales > Nitrosomonadaceae > Nitrosomonas > Nitrosomonas nitrosa. Next base: position 85,033 of record NZ_QAOO01000008.1, read on the forward strand.
TAATCAATATTTTAGTATTAGGGAACAATAATGAGCCAAGGTAAAATTGTTCAATGTATCGGGGCGGTCATTGACGTAGAATTTGAGCGGGATAGTATTCCAAACGTTTATGATGCGCTGGTAATGGAAGGCGCAGGATTGACACTGGAAGTGCAGCAACAGCTAGGCGATGGGATTGTAAGAACTATTGCGCTTGGTTCCTCTGATGGTTTGCGCAGAGGAATGATGGTTGATAATACGAAGAAGCAAATCACGGTCCCGGTAGGAACGAAAACGCTTGGCCGTATTATGGATGTATTAGGTAGACCTATTGATGAAATGGGTGATATCGGTGCTGATAAAAGTATGCCAATCCACCGAGCAGCACCCGCCTTTGATGAGCTTTCGGCTTCTACCGAATTGTTGGAAACGGGTATCAAAGTGATTGATTTGATCTGTCCCTTCGCTAAGGGCGGTAAAATCGGTTTATTCGGTGGTGCGGGTGTTGGTAAAACCGTGAATATGATGGAGTTGATCCGGAATATCGCGATAGAACACAGTGGCTATTCTGTGTTTGCAGGTGTTGGTGAACGCACTCGGGAAGGCAATGACTTCTACCATGAAATGAAAGATTCCAATGTATTGGATAAAGTTGCTTTGGTGTATGGTCAGATGAATGAGCCGCCTGGAAATCGTCTGCGTGTAGCTTTGACCGGTTTAACCATGGCAGAAGCTTTCCGTGATGAAGGTCGTGATGTTCTATTTTTCGTAGATAACATTTATCGCTATACACTTGCAGGAACTGAAGTATCCGCACTATTGGGCCGTATGCCTTCAGCAGTGGGTTATCAACCGACGTTAGCAGAAGAAATGGGTCGATTGCAAGAGCGCATCACTTCATCCAAAACGGGTTCAATTACCTCCATACAAGCGGTCTATGTCCCTGCTGATGACTTAACCGATCCCTCTCCTGCTACCACGTTTGGCCACCTTGATGCAACAGTGGTATTGTCACGTGATATCGCATCGCTGGGTATTTACCCTGCGGTTGATCCACTTGATTCCACCTCTAGACAATTAGATCCTATGGTTGTCGGTGAGGATCATTACAACACGGCCCGAGAAGTACAGCAAACACTGCAACGTTATAAAGAACTGAGGGACATTATCGCCATTCTCGGAATGGATGAGTTGTCACCTGAAGATAAGCTCACTGTAAGTAGAGCGCGTAAAATTCAGCGGTTCTTGTCACAGCCGTTCTTCGTTGCGGAAGTCTTCACAGGTTCGCCTGGTAAATATGTGCCTCTTAAAGAAACCATCAAAGGATTTAAAGGTATCGTTAATGGTGAATATGATGATATTCCAGAGCAAGCTTTCTATATGGTTGGTGGCATAGAAGAAGTCATTGAAAAAGCAAAAACGATTCAATAATTAATCACTATAGTGGATAAAATGGGCACAATATTTCATCTGGATATTGTTAGTGCTGAGGAATCAATCTATTCTGGGCCTGCTGAGTTCATGGTTGCGCCTGCACTGATGGGCGAAGTTGGGATTTACCCTCATCACACACCGATGCTAACGCGGATTAGGTCGGGGATGGTGCGTATTAAGGCACCGTTAAAAGATGAAGAATCAGTTTATGTGTCGGGGGGTATGCTTGAAGTACAGCCTGATATAGTCACGATTCTTGCCGATACTGCGATAAGGGGTGAAGATCTCGATGAAGCTAAAGCTTTGGAAGCCAAGAAAAGGGCGGAAGAGGCTATGAAAAATAAAACATCCGAGATTGAATACGCCCGAGCGCAAGCTGAACTGATGGAAGCGGCTGCTCAACTAACAGCGATTCAGAAACTTAGAAAACGCGGTCACTAAATCAGTAGATAGATTTGACTAATCTATCGTCATGGTTCATAGATGAACCATGACGATAGTTAGGCTATTTTCACAGGCGAATATTATCGTTACTGTGATGATGTGCTCTCGCAGTTTTTCAGATTCATGCTAATTCTTTTCACCAAGGCTTAGTTTTAGCGCATTGCCGTTTCAATCCTGCTTACTACGTGTTCTTCATAGTTGCTGATAGGCATACGAGGTGGAAGTATCTAACTGCCTACATCTCATTATCCTTAATTTCTGTACCTTCCATAGATAAAGCTTCGAAATGCAACATTTCGAACGACGCAAATTTTCAGTAATTTGCTACCTGTCTTCACTTTTCACCTGATTAATAACAAAGATTTTTCTTTGTTGGTTACATCCTCCTAGTTGTGTAAATGACACTTGTGCTAAAAAATTGTCAACTTTATCCATTATGAGCAGCTAGCCGCTAAATCAGGTGATTGTATAGTTTGTAACCAATTTGGTATCAAGTTCCTCAGAATTTAGTCGTTGTATGCAGCATGGTTCGTAATCCTGAAATGACTTCTTTTCTGGTTTACAGGAGATCTGTGTAAATCATAAATGAAATACATTGCATAGTCGTTACCTCCTCTTACAAGTGACAGTTTCTATTCAAAAAGGCATGAAAGCAAAATTGTTTTTAACCCAGTATGACCGACGAATAAATTTAGTGGGGAGCTTGATTCTCATAACCCTCATCTTGGTCACGGGTATTTTTGTATATACAACGATGCATCGTCAGAGCGTGCGCCTCTTGGATATGAGTCTTGAAACGCTGTCGCAGCAAGAAGCACAATTGCTAAATAGCCAGATTCAGGCGATGGTCAGCGATACGAAATCGATAAGTGCTCGCTTTTCATTGATTGATGCTTTACAGCAAATAAATAGCCAACAAGGTGAAACAGATGCTATTGAAAAGCTGGAGCAATATGTAAATGCATTGTTGCATAATGGCTTTAACTCCATATCAATTTATGATTATGCCGGTAATAACGTCGTCCAGGCCGGCCCAACCAGCCAGGAATTGACCGAATCCCTTTCTTTTGAGCTCGAAAGCGCGATGATAACGCTCTGGTGGAATGAGCGTTATATACAGCGCATCCAGATGGAAGTATTCGACCACAATGGCCAACAAATTGGGTATATCGTCACGGAAAAAAATCAATCTTTACTCACACAATCTTTGTACGAAATAGGAGCAATTGGTGAAAGTGGTGAGTTTATGCTTTGTACTCCCTGGAGGGAAGATAGATTAAAGATGGAATGCTTCTTGATGAACGCTGCTGGCGTGCAGTTTCGGCGTTTATCCCGTGTGTTGGCCGATAAAGCTTTGCCCATGGACTATGCGTTGAGAGGAGAATCCGGTGTGGTGACAACTGGCGATTATCGTCAGATACGCGTTGTCGCAGCCCATACTCCTGTCGGTGAGTAAGGACTCGGTTTAGTCGTCAAGATTGACGAAGAAGAGTTATATCAACCTATTACTGCGCGGGCAAAAGAAATATTTTTCTATATCATTTTATTGATGGTCATGGCTTTGCTGTTGCTCAATTGGCAACTGATGCCGTTAGTGCGTAAGCTTGTCAGATCAGAGCAAGAAATAGAGAAAGTCAATGCCAATTTGCATAGATCCAAGGAAATTATTGAACGTAATCTTTCTGAATTGACACATTATAACGAAGCGGTTGGTAAACTCGCACTTGTTTCTGTCGCCGATCAGAAGGGACTCATTATTCAAGCTAACAGCAAGTTTTGTGAAGTGAGCGGATACAATGAAGAGGAATTAATCGGACAGGATCACCGTATTCTCAATTCTGGTATCCATCCCAAGGTTTTCTGGACTGAGATGTGGAGAACGGTCTCTCTTGGCGATACTTGGCATGCGGAAGTCTGTAATCGCACCAAGGGAGGAGAGCTTTATTGGGTTGACACGACCATTGTCCCGCTGAGGGACAGTAGCGGGAGGATTTACCGGTATCTTTCGGTGCGTGTCGATATTAGTGCTCGTAAACAAAAAGAGTTGTCGTTATGTCAACAGCTCAAGGAAAGTAACTGCCTCCAGTTAATTCGTCAAGCTATGGATTCAGAGCTATCGGTGAGCAAGCTATGCCAGCACATTTTGGCGCACTTAACCGCTGCTGTGCAATATCCAGAAATTGCTTCCGCTAAAATTGAGTTGGCAGGTGAGCAGTTCGTTACTGATAATTATGTTGAAGTCTTTGCGCAACGATTAAGTGCGGAAATCATCGTTAATGGTAACAACATAGGGGAATTGCAATTAGGCTACCTTGAAAGCAAGCTTTTTTGGCTCCCAGAAGAACAGAATCTCATCGATATCATTGCCAATGATCTGGGCCGATGGTATGAGCGCAAACTGGCAGATCAGCGTATCAGCTATCTGGCGACACATGATAATTTAACCGGTTTGCCAAACTGGCATTTGCTTCAGGATCGTATCGCGCAAGCGATTGCCCATGCAGGCCGTCATCGAAAGCGGGCAGCGATTTTGTTCATCGATCTGGATCGATTCAAGATCATTAATGATTCACTCGGGCATGAAATGGGTGATTTATTGCTAAAAGAAACCGGTATCCGGCTCAGATCGTGTGTGCGTGCTGAAGATACGGTCGCCCGTCAAGGCGGGGATGAATTTGTCGTGCTATTGCAAGGCATTTCAGATCATCAAAGCGCGGGAGCGGTAGCGAAAAAGATATTGGAAGCGATCAAGCAACCTTATCCGATTGGTGGTAAGAAACTACATATCGGGTGTAGCATTGGCATTGCGGTTTTTCCGGATGATGGTGAAAACGCCGATATCCTGCTGAAAAACAGTGATATCGCAATGTATCATGCCAAGGAAATCGGGCGAAACAATTATCAGTTTTTTACTGCGGATATGAATCAGCAAATCATGGAAAGGCATTTGCTGGAAACAGATTTGCGTCGCGCGGCAGAGCGTAAAGAGTTTCAGTTGTATTTTCAGCCTGTTATCGATATGCCTGAGCAGAAACTGAAAAGCATGGAAGCATTGCTACGCTGGAAGCACCCTAAGCTAGGGTCGGTTCCGCCTTCCAAATTTATTTTGCTGGCAGAGGAGACCGGCATGATCATATCTATTGGCGAGTGGGTATTGAAAGAGGCTTGCTTGCAGATCAAAGCGTGGCAGGAACGGGGTTATCAGGTGCCGCGTGTCGCGATCAATTTATCTGCCAGGCAATTCCGGTGTAAAACGCTCGTCGCCGATATTACACGTATTTTAAATGAAACGGGGGTTTCACCTAGTAGCTTGACACTGGAAATTACCGAAAGTATGTTGATCCAAAATGTCGATGAAGCCGTTGAGATTCTTACCCAGCTGAGATTAATGGGGTTTGAGCTATCAATCGATGATTTTGGTACGGGTTATTCAAGCTTAGGTTATCTGAAGTTTTATCCGATCAATATACTTAAAATCGATCGTTCATTCATACAGAATATCGTTTCAGAACCAAATGATGCAGCGATCATTGCGGCTATTCTTGCCATGGCTAAGACACTGAAAGTGGCGGTCATCGCCGAGGGCGTAGAAACGCAAGAACAGGTGACTTTTTTGACGCAACAAGGATGTAACCGCTATCAGGGGTTTTATTTTAGCGAACCGTTAACAGCCGAAGAGCTAGAAAGTAAATTGTGTGCGAGTCAATAGGATAACTTCCCTTTATCTTGATTCACGGAGATAACGATTATTGATTTTCATAGCGACTGAGCCAATAGCGATAAAGGCAATTCCGCATATGATTAACACCAATGGCCAGCCAAGCGTATTACTGAAATGCTCATAGGTGAAATAGCTGATATAAGCCAGCATGGATACTGTACCGATCAGCAATAGAACCCGGCTGCGGGTAGTGGTGCTGATATAGATTAGCGTTGCGCTCAAACCCAAATAAAGCACTTCAAAAGGACTATCTTGTAGCAAATCAAAAGCGGAAATTAGCAACAGACTAGAACCGATTAAATACCAAAATGCAGCGATGGCGCGATGAGGAGAATTACTGAGCGCCCATGAGATGCACATCAGTGATGTTCCAACAGCTAGAGCGATGAGGTTTCCGTCTATTTCCAGGAGGGACATTGCAGTGAAAAAAAAGCTGCAACCGAAAAAAATTGTTGTGAATGCGAGCGTCGTGCGTTGCTTGTAGCAAAATATAGCACCTTGCTGAATGAGCATGATGATCGACATAAACAGAACTCCGTACAACGGATCACCTCCTCGCGAATATTCATCAAGCATGACAACGATCCCAGTCGGTTGGAATAATGCGGCCATCAACAAGAAAGGTGTCGCTGCACGGTCATATTTAGGATGATCCATGGTGGCAAGCCCTAGCAAAAAGGCAATGAATCCTGAACCGAGCGTGATCGCCACACGTTCTCCTGAGCTAAGCTGATCCCATTGCATCCCGATCAAGATACAGATTCCCGCAAAGACCAGAATACTGCCGATGTAGCCAAACATGCGAGAAAGAATACCGTGCGATTGTTGAACAGCAATGGCTTGACTGTCCCTCATGGCCGCCACAACTTCATCCACAGACAAGCGATGATTTTGCGCAATGGTAATGATTTCCTGTAATGCTTCCTGCTTATTGGCCATAGTTTAGCGATCCGTTTTGATCTGAATTGATCATCCATCCAATAAAATTGAAGTTACCGTAAGAATAGGCGTTACCGTAGTCGGGAATGACATAACTTGCACCGCCCTCTTTTTTTATGCGTGGAACATAGCGTCCGGAATGGCCGCCGAAGAGTTCTAACCAAAGACCACGTGAGCGATATTGACCGGGTACGAATTGGTAGCCATCAGGAGATTTACTATTGTTATCGATGAGGACATCCTTGAATTCAGCGACCAGTATTTCGTTGTCGCCAGCATGATCTATATCGCTCGGTATTTGATAATGAATTTTACGTACGCTTCCCTTCTGTCCGTTAAAAACAAATAATTCTTTGAGGTAGACAGCTTCTTGTTCTTTTTTAGGTACAAGCTTCATATACAACTTTTTGTTTTTGATGATGAAATCGACATGCATCGGTGCATGCAGGTCATAGCGTGAGCTGCTGAAAATCAATTCATGCTGTGGAGGTGCTCCAAGCTTTTGGGGTAAATGGCTCGCAACTAAAAACCCTAGAACTAATATGACAGGCAGCGCGAGGCCGATGATCAAGGCAAAATTTGCTTTAAAAAAGTGGTTCTGCGCCATAGGTAATGGTCTCATTCGATATGCTGAAAACGTACTATGCCTGAAGCCGTTGTAACAGAAAAGAGATATCGCTTGTGTAAGCAGAATATACCCCTTATAGGTATTGACTAATACCCTTATGGGGTATATGATCGCTGCAGCTTTATTATTGAAATAAGGAGCACCACAATGAATGTATTGGCCTCTAAACATATTGAACTCCCGATAGAAGGGATGACTTGTGCAGCATGTGCGGCGCGTATAGAAAAAAATCTCAATAAATTGCCTGGTGTTAAAGCAGCAGTCAATTTTGCCAGCGAGAAGGCGACGATAACGTTTGACGAGATGGCAACCCCACCTCAAACGTTAATTCATTCGATCGAGAAAACCGGTTTCAATGTCGTACCTCATTCGGTTCAATTGCAAATCAGCGGCATGACTTGTGCTGCTTGCAGCAGCCGTATCGAAAAAGCTTTGACTAAAATGGCGGGCGTTACCGCTAACATCAATCTAGCGACAGAAATTGCCAGTGTGACTTTCATACCAGGGACAACTACGGTAGGCGATCTCATTGTGGCCGTGGAAAAGGCAGGCTATGGTGCAACAGTGATGAATGCGGTAAATCGTAATGAAGAAAAAGCAAGGCGACTAGCCGCTTATCAGGCAGAATTTCGTATGTTTCTGATCTCGGCTGCCCTTACATTACCCTTTATGTTGCAAATGGGGGTCATGCTTAGCGGAGACCATACAGATTGGTTGCCTCGGTGGTTACAGTGGTTATTGGCGACCCCGATTCAATTTTGGGTAGGTAGGCGTTTCTATAGCGGAGCTTGGCATGCTTTGCGAGGGGGTGGCGCCAACATGGACGTATTGATCGCATTGGGAACCAGTATGGCCTATTTTTTTAGTGCCGCTGTTACGCTTTTTGCACTTGATCAGCATGTTTATTTCGAAGCGAGTGCTGCCATCATTACGCTGGTATTATTGGGCAAATTAATGGAGGCACGAGCTAAAAGCAAGACTTCAGCAGCTATCGAGGAGCTCATCAAATTACAGCCTAAAACAGCAAGAATCGAACGTGATGGCCAGATTATCGAAGTCGATGTGAACACCCTCAAGCAAGGCGATATTTTTATCGTACGCCCAGGAGAACGTTTGCCTGTAGATGGAGAGGTGATCGAAGGGGTGTCCAGCGTGAACGAGTCGATGTTGACGGGCGAAAGTCTACCTGTAACAAAACGTGCAGGTGCAAAGGTGTTCGCAGCGACTCAGAATCAGGAGGGGTTATTGAAATGTCAAGCAACCCGCGTCGGGGCTCAGACACAACTCGCAGCTATCATACGTTTGGTAGAAGAAGCTCAAGGTTCCAAAGCGCCCATTCAGCGGACAGCAGATGCGATTGCAGCCCTATTTGTACCCGTTGTCGTTGGTATCAGCCTCTTGACTTTGATTTTAACCTGGTGGTTGACAGAAAATTTCGTTCTCTCACTGATCAATGCGGTGGCTGTGCTGGTGATTGCTTGCCCCTGCGCATTGGGATTAGCCACACCGACAGCTATCATGGTCGGTACAGGGCGCGGTGCGCAAGTCGGTGTACTTGTAAAAAATGCGACGGCACTCGAACATGCGGAGAAAATTAGAACTTTAATCGTAGATAAAACAGGCACGCTTACAGAAGGTAAACCTGTTGTCACGGATATCGTTCCGGAAGCATCGATCGCTGAACACACTCTGTTACAAATTGCGATGACATTGGAACAAGGCTCAGAACACCCGCTCGCTAAAGCCGTACTGGAATATGCCGCACACTTGCGTATTCGTTCCCTACCGATGAGCGATTTCAAAGCGGTGACCGGCAGTGGAATCATGGCAAAAGTACAAGATGTCGAGTATGTACTTGGTTCACCCAAATTTCTACAGTCACAAGGTGCCGTCATAGACGAATCGCTCATTGCGTCACTTCAAGCGGAAGGCAAAACCGTAGTGGGGGTAGCCGCGAAATCAGGAAGTTTAAGCCAAGTGCTAGGCTATCTGGCTATTGCCGACCGGTTGCGTACTACCTCGGAGCAAGCAGTTAAACGACTCCAAGCGATGGGTATACAAGTCATCATGCTAACGGGCGATAATTCAGCCACAGCTGCGGCGATTGCCAAGCAGGCAGGGGTAATGCACTACCATGCAGAAATCTTGCCACAAGAAAAAGCGGCTGAAGTAAACAAAATTAAGGGCAATGGAGAATTCACCGGCATGGTTGGAGATGGTATTAACGATGCGCCTGCACTGGCTGCGGCTGACGTGAGTTTCGCTATGGGAACGGGTTCCGATGTCGCAATCGAAGCAGCAGATATTACGCTGATGCATAATGATTTAATGAGTGTGGCCGACGCTATCTCGCTTTCCCGGGCAACACTGCGCAAGATTCGTCAAAACTTGTTCTTTGCTTTTATTTACAATGTGCTAGGCATACCGTTAGCGGCGATCGGTATGCTCAACCCGATTATCGCCGGCGCCGCGATGGCGATGAGCTCTGTATCGGTCGTGAGTAATTCGCTATTGCTCAAGCGTTGGCAGGCAGGCAGTTAATCAAATTTATTCATACTAAAAAGGATATCGATATGCAAACGACGGTCATCAATATTAAGGGTATGACTTGCATGGGATGCGTAAGCAGTATTAAAGCCGTATTGGAAAAAATACCGGGTGTGAGCCATGCTGAAGTGTCATTAGAAGATGCACAGGTAAGAATCGAGTTTGACGAATCGCGCACAGGGATAGACCATTTTAAACATACTATAGAGGATGCAGGATTTGAAGTCATTACCTAGTAATCAACCTTGCCATACGCCCAATCGAGTGATACAGCCTGATAAGGAAGCGCTGATAAAGCGTCTTAACCGGATCGAAGGCCAAGTAAGAGGCGTTGCTAAAATGATCACTGAGGACCGCTATTGTGTGGATATCCTGAATCAGGTTTCCGCCTTGCAGTCAGCATTGGATGCGGTAGCGATACGATTGCTTGAAAACCATGCTCATGGCTGTGTGCATCATGCCATTCAATCCGGAAATGGTGAAGCGGCGATCGACGAGCTTATGACCGTGGTACGAAAATTTGCCCGTTAGTGTCCAGTGTAGAGGGGTGCGTTTACTTGCTACGGGATAGGCAGGCAATGACATGATTGCGGAAAAATGAGCCTGTCAAACCAAGAATACTGGCTTCGTTTTGGCATTGGCGAAAGCGTGGGTGGGTTGTTGTATCGTTCCTCTGGCGTGCAGGTAATCGCGGGATGGGTTCGTCTGGGACAGCAGTGAAGTCAGAAGGCAGAGATTCCATATCGAGACGAACAGGAATCATGCCGGCCGAACCAAAATTAAGGTGTAGGGCGGCTTGTTTTGACAAATTGATGATTCGGTTCCCACCCCCACCCCAACGGTCATTAATCCTTACGATGATATGCTGCTGGTTTTTGAGATTGGTTACGCGTATCTGGCTTCCTAGGGGTAATGTTCTATGCGCTGCGGTTAATTGTCTGGGATCGTAGGGCTCGCCACTCGAGGTGAGCCGCCCTTCCATATCCGATGCATAGTAAGTGGCCATACCGGTTTCTGAGGGCCAGTGCTCTGTTTGAGGAGCATTGTCTAGGGGAGGTGCTGATATTAGATGGGTTTCCTCGTCTAATTTTTCCGGTGTGTTAGGTAACGGATAACCGCTTTCTACAGGAAGCTCTGCATCCTGAGCTGATTTTGATTCGGTATTAACAGGGGCTAACGGCAGTATATCGCGATGGTGCGGTTGAGTCGTGCATGCGCTTAAGAATAAAATGGTAATACCTATTCCTGATCGATTCATCGCAAGATACTCCCATTTGCTGAAGATGGATGGATTCTATCATTGATTTCGGTATCTAGGATTTATGATGAACAGGGAATGGCCGCTCCTGGACGCCCAAGGTAATAGCCTTGGGCAAGGTTGACGCCCAGGCTTTTTATCATTTTCATGGTGGCAGCATCTTCGACAAATTCAGCAACCGTTGCTTTTCCCAATCCACGAGCAACTTCTACCATAGCTTTGACAAAAATCTGATTGTCCCGGTTACTGGGAAGATCATGAATGAATGAGCCGTCTATTTTGAGTATTTCAACACCGAGATACTTCAGATAGCTGAAGGTAGAAAACCCACTGCCAAAATCATCCAGGCACACACGGCACCCTGCTTGATGAACGGCTTCAATGAAGCGTTGAGCGTCTTGAATATCGGATACGGCTGCGGTCTCAGTGAGTTCGATGATGAGACGTCTGGGATCGACCTTGAATTCGGTTAATAACCCGCGGATATAATGAGGTATTGCTGGATCATCGAAGGTACGGCCCGAAATATTAATCGCTATCGACGGCATATCCGTACGCTGGCTGAGCAGCAAAATACACTGCTTTATCACCCATCGGTCTATATTGACGATCTGTCCATTTTTTTCTGCAATTGGAATGAATTGGCCTGGCATGATCAAATTATCGGGTGCATCGAGGTCTCGCATCCTGACAAGGGCTTCTAGGTGGGCTAGCGATCCTTGATTTGTTTCATAGACACCTTGAAAGTGAATTTCAAAAAGATCTTGCTCAAGGGCTTGTGCGATTCGGTTATACCAAGTCATGCGGTGTACCATGGCCTCAGAAGCGTCGCGTGTCGGATCGTACACGGCCCAGGTATTCTTGCCTTTATTCTTGGCTTGATACATTGCGGCATCGGCATGCGCGATGAGATCTTCCGCTGTTTCGCCATGTTCAGGAAAGACGGCGACCCCGACACTACTGGTCAGGCGAAGGTTTGTCTCCCGGAAGCGCATCGGAATTGAGGCAACCGTTCCAACAATACGCGCTGGCAGGGCAGTGATGTCATCTTTAGGCTGGAGTTGACTCAAAATGGCAAATTCATCGCCCCCCAAGCGCGCAAATATATCGATTTGCCGGACTATGGTGGAAATTTCGCCAGCCGTTCGAACCAATACCGTATCTCCCGCCCGATGACCAAAGGTGTCATTGATGTATTTGAAATCATCCAAGTCAAAATAGAGCAAGGCAAATTTGCTTTGATTGCGCAAAGAGACTGCGATCAAGTCATCCAGTTCTTCCTGGAAACGGTGACGATTATATAGCCCCGTCAGGGGGTCGCGTTCGGCCAGGTAAATGAGCTGTTGTGCCGTTTGCCTTTCTTGGGTAACGTCTTCATAGATCCAAAGCCTGCCAATAGCGCGATTTTTGATATCGTAAACCGGGTAGGACAATTGCGTCAGAATGCGTCCATCGTTGAGCTCGATCTCAAATCGTTCACTGATTTCATGTGCATCCAGTTCGGCAAGTACGTAGCTTGCGGCATGAGGAGGTTGAACATAATGCTTAGTAGCGTGCTCAAGTAACGTGCGGGTTGACAGATTCAGTAAGTTTTCTCGTTCACTGATTCCCCACATCCGCAGAAATGCGGGATTGAGATATTCGATGCATTGTTTTTCGTCCTCAAACAGAATGCCGATGTTCATTGCGGATAATAGCGCACTCATGCGGCTCTGTTCTCGTTCCGCAAACGTACGCAGTTCACGCTGATGCTTTTCAGAAATACGCAGCTCTTCGATGACTGAATTTAATTTTTCTTCTGCTTGTCTTTGCATCGTGATATCAAAAACGACGCCTTGAAGCAAAATGGGCTTCCCTGCACTGTCTTTCAACCAGGTGGCTTCATCCCTCACCCAAGCGACTGTGCCATCTTTCTTGATCATACGATATTCCCTGTTATAGGATTCGCCTGTCGCAAGGCTCGCAGAAAAGCTATCGAAAATTCGTTCTCGATCATCATCGTGTATCTGTTTAACCCATAGATGGGGATCGTTAAGCCATTCCTGCACACTAAAGCCAAACTGAGTTTCTATTTGTGGGCTAACATAAAAAATGTGTGCAATCGGATTGATATCGACGATATAGGTGACAGCGGGAATTTGCTCAATCAGCGTTCGGTATTTCGATTCCACTTGCATCCGATCAGTTACGTCTCGCGCATATCCCAGGACACCAATGATTTCTCCGCTGGTATCCCGTAAGGGTAGCTTTAAGGTGTCGAACCAGCGTAGCTGCCCATTTGCGAGTGTCGCCGGGTCAGCAGGATTATGTATGGTTTTTCCGGAGAGTGCCTCATTGTCATCGGCATGAAACCCCTTTATGCCCTGAGCCGGATCGCCCACACACAAATGCTGCGGCCAAAAATCAGAATCGGGTTTTCCGATCATTCCTTCTGGATCAATGCCTTGGCTATTGGCCAACGCTTGATTGACCAGCATAAAACGATGTAGCTTATCTTTAACGAATATCCAATCTGGGGTTGCGTCAATTACTGTGCGCAGTAATGATTTTGCGTGTTTGATGGCTTCTTCAGCAAACTTTCGTTCGCTGATATCTTGAACAGTACCGAGTGCTTCGATAGGCTTGCCGCTATTGTCAAAAGTAACTTCAGCCTGTTCTTTGACCCATTTGATTTTCCCGCTAATATGAATCCGGTGCTCGATATCATAAGGTTCGCCCCGCAAAGCGGCTTGCCAAGCATTCTCAACCAGACTGCGATCTTCTGGTACAACGTAGGTAAGGAAGTGTGCATAATCCAGAGGTGTACATTCTTTAAAACCGAAGATTTGAAAGGTTTCCTCAGACCACGTCAGCACGTTATTTTTTAAATCTAAATGCCAGCTGCCCAGCTTGGCAAGAGATTGTGCGCGGCGCAGTGCTTCTTCACTTTTACGTAACGCCAGCTCCTTAGCTTTCCGGTCACTGATATCCGTATGTATGCCTAACATGCGTAGTGGGTGATTGCGCTCATCCCGCTCAACAATCTTACCCGTCGAAAAGATCCACTTCCAATCACCTTGCTGGGTTAATTGGCGAAATTCTACCCGGTAGTCATCGCATTGGCCCTGTAGGTAGTCCTGGTAGAGTCGACAAACGGCTTCTCGATCTTCCGGGTGCATGCGGTCACGCCAGCGGTTGTGGGTTTCCTCGAAAGTTTGTGGATCGTATCCCAGCATCTGGGCATATTCGGGGCTAACGGTTGTCGATCCGGTTTGCACATTTAGATCAAAAAAACCTTGATTTGATGCAATCAGCGCCATGCGGAGACGAGATTCACTGTCGCGCAAATTTTGTATGGCGAGCCGTCTTCCTGCCTGAATGCCGATCATCATGTACGAGATAAGCACTGTCGTTGCGATGAACAGAGATAAAGTTAGTTGGTCGATGTGGAAGTTGCCTCGAGCAAACGGACCAAGATTTTGAGAGGTTCCCCAAACGGCAAGTAAAGTAATCGATAAAGCGGCAATGGAAGCGCCGAGGACATCAAAACGCAGCCCCGCCCAAATCAATGGGGGAAATACCAGAAAGGCAAGCGAGAGTTTAAGATGGCCGAGTGAGAGGGTATCGCCGAAAACGAGCCATGTCATCGCAATACAGCAGCCCATCACTAATATAAGTTCAAAGCGACGGTGAACATGCCGATGTCCTGATGTTGCCTGATAGCTTGCCCATGCAAGCAGGGGAGGTGCAAAAATCATGACGCCAATCGTATCGCCTAGCCACCAAACTAGCCACGCACTCAGAATTAACTCACCTGGCAACAATTCGCTCACATAAAGCGACAATATGCCATTGGTTGCGCTCAATACCATGATGCAGGACGCAACTAGGATAAATACGACGACATCCTTTCCATGCGTGAAAATGTGATCGAAAGAGATACTTTTTTTTAGAATGAGTGCGCCGAGTAACGGAGCGAGGGTATTGCCGAATGCGATAGTAAGCGCAGCCCCAAGGGGGAGCGCTCCTGCAGATAAATTAATCAACAAAGAACCGAGGAAAATACCTGGCCAACATACGGTCCCCCATACTAATACCGCTACCAGTGCAATACCGGAGGGTGGCCAGAGTAATGTAATATTCGAGCCTATATAAGGCATACTCAAACCAAAAGAGCCTGCCAAAAAATATACGGTGGCCAATGCGAAAATGCGGAGAGCCAAAGATCGTGACAATGTAAAAGATGTAAAGGAGAATGATTTCATATCAGGATTTACTGCGACTAGAAAGAGTGTAATAGCCGAATTGTGGTGGATCAGATCGATAAATGTCCGCTACGCAGGCACAAAACCGTGTCATCCTCTGATAACATATCGTTACACTGACTACCTATAATTACATTCATGTGCGCTAATCGATATCAATGCATAAAACCATCCTTTTGAATTCCATAGTTATCAATAGATTGGCAGAAACCGCATTATAGTATTAGAGTCTGATTTTATGTCATTTAAATTTCAAAAGCGCTCACTAGCGTAGGAAAGTAGAAAGTATATTGAATATATTTTTTGTTCAGATGAGCAAAGTGTTAAGCCAACCAGAAAAAGGAACGTTTTATGCCAAATTGGTTTTCCGATAATACCCAATCGATTGGGCGTACCCCGTTGGTTCGGCTCAATCGCATCACGGAGGGAGCAGTCGCGACCGTACTCGCTAAGATAGAAGGACGTAATCCTGCGTACTCGGTCAAATGTCGTATCGGAGTGGCGATGGTCGAGGATGCAGGGCGTCGTGGATTGCTTGTCCCAGGCAAAACATTGGTAGAGCCAACGAGCGGGAACACCGGCATTGCACTGGCTTTTGTCGCTGCCGCGCGTGGCATCCCGCTCACATTGACAATGCCGGAAACGATGAGTATCGAGCGCAGAAAGTTGTTGGTTGCTTTTGGCGCCAATCTCGTTCTCACTGAAGGGGCTCGTGGTATGAGCGGAGCGATTGCCAAAGCGAATGAAATCGTAGCCTCGGATCCAACACGTTATGTATTGTTACAACAATTTAAGAATCCGGCTAATCCAGCAATCCATGAACAAACGACAGGCCCTGAAATTTGGCAAGATACCGATGGTGCAGTCGATATTTTTGTCGCAGGGATCGGAACGGGCGGTACGATGACAGGGGTATCCCGTTATATCAAGCGTACCAAAGGAAAAACGATGACATCTGTTGCAGTAGAGCCCACAGCGAGTCCCGTCATTACTCAGCAGCGGTCAGGTCAACCTTTGGTTCCAGGACCCCATAAGATTCAAGGAATCGGTGCAGGTTTTGTACCAGAGAATCTTGATCTTTCTTTAGTGGATGAGGTTGAGCAGGTAAGCAATGAGGAGGCCATATCGTTTGCACGCCGCCTCGCTCGTGAAGAAGGGATTATTTCGGGTATATCCAGCGGGGCTGCGGTAGCTGCAGCTCTGCGGCATGCAAAGCGACTGGAAAATACAGGAAAGACAATCGTTGTCGTTTTACCAGATTCCGGGGAGCGCTATTTGAGTAGTATGCTCTTTGAGGGTATGTTCAATGAACAAGGATTGAATATAGAGTGACGAATGTGAATAGAATTAGCGATCTCCAGCTAAGAAGCACCTATCTGGAGATTGACCAGATCGTGGGTGAGTTACGTACTTTACGAATCGCTTCGCTGGAGCATCGGCAGGGACATAAGCGTCCACCCAAACTTCCCTCACGAAAAATTCTGGTAGGTGTCGCCGAAGGGTTGAGTGCGGCGATGTTTCCAAATCGCCTGGGTTCTGCCGACCTGGCTGATGAAGGGGTGGATCATTATGTTGGACACACTTTGAATACCACTTTGCGCGCGCTGCTGGTCCAGATTCAGCATGAATTGCATTTCAACTCTGGACTGGAATCCTTGAATGACGAAGATCGTGAACGCGCAGTAGAAATTACACAAGCATTTGCCAAACGGCTACCTGCCATCCGCAGTTTGTTGGAAACCGATATCGTCGCTGCTTATGAAGGCGATCCGGCCGCGCATAGCGTAGATGAGGTGCTGGTATGTTATCCAGGCATCATGGCCATTACTTATTACCGGTTGGCACATGAATTACATTTACTGGGTGTTCCGCTGATTGCGCGGATGATTTCCGAAATTGCGCATTCGTCGACTGGAATAGAAATTCATCCAGGTGCGCGAATCGGCGGTAGCTTTTTTATCGACCATGGCACCGGTGTCGTGATCGGAGAGACCGCGATCATCGGCCGTAACGTAAGGCTTTATCAGGCGGTTACATTAGGCGCCAAGCGCTTTCCGGTCGATGAGCATGGTGCTTTGGTAAAAGGTATTCCACGCCACCCGATTGTCGAAGATGATGTGGTGATTTATGCCGGGGCGACGATTTTAGGACGCATTACGATTGGACGAGGTTCGACGATAGGCGGGAATGTTTGGTTAACACGGAGTGTGCCGCCTGGCAGTCATATCACCCAGGCACAAATCCGCCATGAAACTTTTGAAGGTGGAGCGGGGATTTAGAATTATTTAAGGAGCAACCATGATAGCGCATAAGCTTTGTTTGACACTCGATGATGCCAAGATAATTGCTGCAGCCGCGGAAGCTGAAGCTAGGCGCAATGATTGGCCGGTCGTCATTGCAATCGTGGATGATGGCGGACACCTGCTGTTTTTGTTGCGGCTGGATAATACGCAATATGGCAGTATTGAAGTTGCCATACAGAAAGCGCGATCCGCAATCGCTTTCCGGCGGCAAACCAAAGTACTGGAAGAACAGGTTACCCAGGGACAGGTTCGTTATCTGGGTTTGCCAGGTGCTATACCCATCGAAGGCGGCTTACCGATTGTGGTGGAAAACCAATTTATTGGCGCAATCGGCGTCAGTGGTGTGCGATCGCATCAAGATGCCCAAATTGCTCAGGCGGGTATCGACGCTCTTGAGCAGCATACCCCATGAAGGTCAATTTCAGCCGGAATACAATAGTGCTGCCTTCATTTGTGGGGCAAAGCCGATCTAATTTCGTATTCCCTATCCTTAAACGACAAAGAATTTGGTGACGATCTCTTCTGGAGTTTGTATAGGTTCGCTGACAGAAATTTGTAACAAACCCAGGATATTATGCAGGTTATCTGCAGCGGTAATTGCGTGAGTAAACGCCTGTTCGGTGCTGTTTTCTGCCATACTCCCATTTTGCTGGGTCATAGAGCACATTTGACCTAGGGCATCGCATAGCTGATTGGTGTAGCTTTGCGCTTGTTGTAGCTTGCCGGAAATTGCACCATCGGCATCTATCTGAATATTCAATTCCTGGATAGCGATAATTGCTTTTCCAGCAAAGGCGGTATCTGCCGTCATTTGGGCTGCCATTCTGCCTAATTGGGACAACGTAGGGACCGTATCTTTGAGCAAATCAAGACTGCGGACGTTTTCAGCAATGATTTCCTGACTGAAGGCATATATATCTGTATAAAGCTTGTTTGACTCTATCATCTTGTGTTTTCCTAATAGGATGTGCTTCTTTTTATTAACGCAACATTAAGGGGCATCTTTAGTATATGCTTTAGAAAAATATATCAAGCTATCCCACTCATTTGATCAGTCCCTTTGTATTCATTGATCTATCTTTTTGTTTGATAAGTAAAATTAACACGCTTAGTGACTATTTCCGCATAGGGTAGATCATTTTGCCAAGCTTTAACAGTAAAAATACTATTGCTTGTGCAGCTTTTAAATTGCTGTATTGCTAATTATCTATTAAATAGTCGAATTCAGGGTGTAGGATCGATTTTTAGATAGCTTGCATGTAAGGGAATCAGCAGCATTTTGTCATTTTCGTTTAGGATGATGTTCATTAGGATGCGTGGCGTTAACGATATAACAAGCAGGTATACGAATAGCGATGTGACAACTAAACAGGGTAAACTAACAACCCGTTATAAAATTTAAGTTTGCTTTAATTCTTTAGAAAATGGATTTACTCACACAGGGGTTGTTGGGTGCGGGTCTTGCCCAGGCGGGCGCACGACAACACGAAACCCGTATCGCCACAGGGGTTGGATTTTTTGCTGGCTTGTTAGCCGACGCGGATATTTTGATACAGTCATCTAATGACCCCTTGCTCACCGTCGAATTTCACCGTCATTTTACACATTCACTTTTTTTCGTTCCGCTGGGGGCGCTCATTGCGGCGGCCATACTTTGGTTGTTTGTTCGAAGGCGGCTATCGTTCTCACGGCTATATTTATTTTGTTTTCTTGGTTACTGTTTGAGTGGTGTACTGGATGCATTGACGAGCTATGGCACCCATTTGTTCTGGCCAGTCAGTGAAGGGCGTGTCGCACTCAATATTATTTCCGTCATCGACCCCATTTTCACTTTGATTTTGTTGATTGCGGTTATCTATGCGTATAAGCAGCATAAAACGATTGTTGCCAGAATGGGTTTGACGATCGCAGGAATTTATCTTGTGTTTGGTTGGATGCAGTTACAACGTGCGGAAGCGGTGGCAACAACCCTGGCTGCTTCGAGAGGGCATACCATTGAGCAATTGATCGTGAAACCTACTTTGGGAAACTTGGTGCTATGGCGTTCCATTTATGAAACCGATGGCAAATTCTATGTTGATGCAATTCGAGTCGGTTTATTTTCGGAAGCGCGTGTTTATGCAGGAGATTCCATCACAAAATTCGTGCCTACGTTGCATCTAGATCCATTACCTGAAAACTCAGTCTTGGCGAAGGATATCGCGCGCTTCACGGTTTTTTCAGATGGCTTTGTCGCAATTCAACCTGATCAACCCAATCTATTGGTCGATGTGCGTTACTCAAATTTGCCGACAACGGTTTCACCATTGTGGGGTATAGAAATGGATATGCAAAACCCTGGGCAGCATGCCCACTACAGGTTATTCAGGGATGCATCCAAGGAAACCCGGCAGAAATTTCTTACCTATTTGATGGGGGAGCCGATAGAGCATTAACCGACTAGCATTTTTACGAAAGATTCGATGTGGCGTTTTCCGGGATCACCGTCCGCAATTCCTGGAACAAAGCTCGGAAACTTTTTGGGGGTTTTCCTGCCAACTTTTCCTTATGCGCATTACGCGCCAGTGTTCGCAGGCGATGAAGATCGGCGTGCGGGTAATGCTGCCCAAATTCAGTAAAAGCGGCTTCATCCGTCATTAAACGTTCCCGCCAGTTTTCCACTAGATGCAGCCAAGCGGTATGTTTCACGCCGGTGCTATGAAATGCACTGATTTTTTCCTGGATGGGCGCGGCATCAATATCCCGCATCAGTTTGCCGATATATTGCAACTGACGCCGCCGAGCGCCATGTTTGGTCAGGCGTTTAGCTTCAAGGATGGCATCTAACAGTATTTCAGGTAAATCGATTTCGGTGATTTGTTTGCTATCGAGCGCCACCAATTGTTCGCCTAGCTCCTGCAGTGCATGCATGGCATGCTTGCGACGCGTTTTGCTTGGTGGCAATGTTTGTTCTTGCTCTAATTCGTCTGGGATGTCATTTTGCATGGTGAGTGGTGTAATGCAATCCTAAGAAGCTGTTATCATAGCGCTCTTTGAGCATGCATCTTGTAAAATTTTCCTTGAAATGCCTATTGTGATTTCATCGTGGGTTGATCTTTTTAACACTAACTATTTATGAATAACCAACTTTCGCCATCTCAGGAATTTTCATATCCTTTCGAAACGCTCCAGCAGATTGCGCGCGATATGCTCGCGCACGCAAAAAAAGGCGGTGCAAGCGCGTGTGAAGCCAATGTATCCGATGGTTGCGGTTTAAATGTTACCGTGCGGCAAGGTGCAGTGGATACCATAGAGCACACACGTGACAAAGGTTTGTCCGTTACTGTTTTTATAGGACAGAAGCGCGGTCATGCCAGTACTTCAGATTTTTCACCCCAGGCAATTAGCGATACGGTGACGGCTGCGCTGTCTATTGCGCGCCATACGGCTGCTGATGATTGTGCTGGCTTGGCTGATGCGGATTTATTAGCTAACTCATTTCCAGACCTGGATTTATACCACCCTTGGTCGTTGTCGGTAGAGCAAGCAATCGAACTGGCCAAAGCGTGCGAAGCGGCCGCTTTTGCGGTAGACAAGCGCATCACCAATTCGGAGGGCGCTACGATTTCACTCAGCAGCTCACAATTTGTCTACGCAAATAGCCTGGGGTTTCTCGCCGGCTACCCCCTTTCACGGCATAGTGTCAGTTGCGCGATGATTGCCAGCGAGCAGGACATGATGCAGCGGGATTATTGGTACAGCATCGCGCGTGACGCGGCAGATTTGGAATCTATCGAAGAAGTCGGTAAAAAAGCAGGAATGCGAACGATTGCCCGTCTGGGTGCGAAAAAAATTGCGACCTGCGATGTACCCGTTTTATTTGAAGCACCGATCGCTTCGACGCTGATGGGGCATTTTACGCAAGCGGTGAGTGGAGCCAGTCTTTATCGTAAATCATCGTTTCTACTCGACAGTATCGGCAAACAAATCTTTTCTCCCGATATTCAAATACGTGAATTGCCTCATATCAAGAAGGGCTTGGCAAGTTGCATATTTGATGACGAGGGCGTCGCCACTCGTGACCGCTTTGTCGTTGAAAATGGCATTGTCCAAGGCTATTTTCTCGGGAGTTATTCGGCGCGTAAACTTGGTTTGCGATCTACCGGCAATGCGGGTGGAAACCATAATCTGGTATTGGAAAACGCGACAGCATTGTCCTTTAATGCATTATTAAAAAAAATGGGCACGGGTCTACTGGTCACCGAATTACTTGGACATGGCGTGAACAGCGTGACAGGGGACTATTCACGCGGTGCAAGCGGGTTTTGGGTTGAAAACGGGGAAATCAGCTATCCCGTCGAAGAGATTACCATTGCCGGAAATCTAAAAGAAATGCTGCAAGGGATCATTGGTGTGGGTGACGATACCATCGTGCGAGGTTCCAAGCAATGCGGGTCGTTGTTGATTGAGCGGATGACGGTTGCAGGACATTGAGGTAATTCGCGGGCAAACGGTGGACAGCATGAAGAATCGCGATTCCCCCCGGGTGATGATCGATTTGTAAAATGTTATTTTTTCTGTAGATAAAACAAAAATTCACCAGCGGCTTCATTTAAAGACAATAATTGATTCCCTGTTTGTTCAGCAAAGACCTGAAAATCAATGACAGCACCGGGATCCGTGGCGACGATTTTGAGGATTTGTCCATGCGTCATGTCTGCCAGGGATTTTTTGGTGCGCAAGATGGGGAGGGGGCAAACCAATCCCCGCACATCGAGCTCCTTATCAAAATTCATGCTTCTCCCTTAGTATTAAAAAATGATGGAGCATAATTTTACCGGGCATGGCTTGAGGTGCCAAATAAACTGCTATGCGTCATTCTAATGAATCCGATGATACAAAATACGCTATGATCGCTCTGATTTTTTCTTTAAAAATAGCATTATATGCCAGTTAATATTCCACCTTTATTACCGCAACAATTATTACCTATTCGCGGCATTTCGCTCGGCGTGACGGAAGCTGGGATTAAACGCCCTGATAGAAAAGATCTTCTCGTGATTGCGCTTGATGAACAGATCAGCGTTGCGGGTGTATTTACGCAAAACCGATTTTGTGCGGCGCCGGTTGTGGTTGCTAAAGCACATCTTTCAACTGCCGATTCGATCCGGGCCTTGGTCATTAATACCGGCAATGCCAATGCGGGAACCGGAGAAGAAGGTATCCTGAACGCACGCAAGACCTGCGAGGAAGCGGCCAAGCTACTTAACTGCCTGCCGCAACAAGTGCTGCCATTTTCCACGGGCGTGATCATGGAGCCGCTGCCTGTCGAGCGTATCGTACAAGGGCTGCCGCATGCAGTGAGCGCGCTCAAAGCGGATAATTGGTTTGCCGCAGCGCAGGCGATCATGACTACCGATATTGTGCCTAAAGGCGTTTCTAGCCAAATCCGAATTGCCGATAGCACGGTCACGATAACAGGGATTGCCAAAGGATCGGGCATGATTCATCCCAATATGGCGACCATGCTGGGTTATATCGCAACCGATGCCCCTATTGCGCAACCCTTGTTGCAGCAAATGCTACACCATGTAGCAGATCGTTCATTCAACCGAATTACGGTCGATGGTGATACCTCCACCAATGATGCGTTGCTGCTGCTGGCGACTGGCGCTGCTGCTCATCCACAGATCGTCGATGCGTTAAGTGCTGAATATAGCCAGTTACAAGATGCAATCTTGCGGGTCGCACAGCAATTGGCGCAGATGATCGTGCGCGATGGCGAGGGCGCGACCAAATTCATAACGGTCCAGGTAGAAAAAGGAAAAACAGAGGCGGAATGCGCACAAGTTGCCTATGCTATTGCACATTCACCACTCGTTAAAACCGCTTTTTTTGCTTCTGATCCTAACTTGGGAAGGATACTTGCTGCAATTGGTTATGCTGGCATTGAAAATTTAGACGTCGAAGCGATTCAACTCTATCTCAATGAAGTGCTGGTTGCAGAGCAAGGTGGCCGAGCTAAAAGCTATCGTGAGCAGGATGGCCAACGCGTCATGCAACAATCTGAAATCATGGTACGTGTCATACTGAATCGAGGGGATGCCGAAACCAAGGTATGGACATGTGACTTTTCGTATGATTACGTAAGAATCAATGCAGATTATCGAAGCTGATGGAGATGAGTGATACAGATAGAATTTATGATCGGTTGGATAAATTACTGGCAAGGATAGAGAGCATACTGCCTCCCCAACACGTTTCTTCCGATCTCGGCACCTCGATTGCATTCCGGTGGCGTAAATTCGCGCATACGGGCTATATCCAGGCTATTGCCCATCCCCATAACATCGTACTTGACGCACTACATGGGATCGACGAGCAGAAGCGGCAAATCGATCAAAATACGCTTCAATTTGTATCGGGGTACCCGGCCAATAACGTTTTACTGACGGGCGCGCGTGGGACGGGGAAATCATCGTTGATCAAAGCGTTGCTGAATAAATATGCCAGCAAGGGGTTGCGTCTGATCGAGGTAGAAAAACAACACCTCATCGACTTGCATGACATCGTTGAGCAAGTTTGTCGGCGGCCGGAACGTTTTATTTTGTATTGTGACGACTTGTCATTTGAAACCGATGAGCCAGGCTATAAAGCGCTGAAAGTTGTGTTGGATGGTTCCATTGCAATGGCATCCGACAATGTGCTCGTTTACGCAACTTCAAACCGTCGCCACTTGATGCCAGAATCGATGCGGGACAATCTTGATAGCCGCCATATCGATGGCGAGATCCACCCCAGTGAGACGATTGAAGAAAAGATTTCGCTGTCGGAGCGTTTTGGTTTGTGGCTATCGTTTTATCCCTTTGATCAAACGCAATACCTGGAAATTGTCCACTACTGGCTTGCGTTCTATGGTGTTCAGGACATAACGCCACTTATACGGGAGGAAGCGCTGCGATGGGCGCTGGGACGCGGTTCGCGCAGTGGGCGCGTGGCATGGCAGTTTGCGCGTGACTGGGCTGGAAAGTGTAAGTTGACGCATGGCTAGCCTTTGCAAACACTTGATGACAAGGCGATGACTCTTTCGCACCCATCCGTTGTTTCGCTCGTTGAGGTGGCTGCCGCGGTCATCATGCGTCCTGATGGTTATTTTTTACTGACCAGCCGTCCGGAAGGCAAGCCGTACGCTGGCCATTGGGAGTTTCCTGGTGGCAAAATCGAGGAGGGTGAATCGGCAGTCGATGCGCTTTCCCGGGAGTTATACGAAGAGCTCGGCATTCAGGTCAGGTGGGCTTATCCTTGGATAACGCGTGTATTTACTTATAGCCATGCCACGGTACGTTTGCATTTCTACCGTGTCGTCGAGTGGGAAGGTGAGCCACATGCCCGGGAGCAGCAGACATTGTCTTGGCAAATCGCCGATCATCTTTCCGTTTCCCCTTTGTTGCCAGCCAATCTTCCCGTGCTGCGAGCGCTTGCCTTGCCGCCAATCTACGCGATTACCAATGCGGCTGAGTTAGGTGAAGCGGCCATGCTGCAAAAGCTTGAGCATGCTTTACAACAAGGATTGAAGTTTGTACAAATTCGCGAAAAAACGATGTCAAGCGCTAGCTTCCGCTGGCTGGCAAGTGAAATCATTGAGCGTGCCCATGCATCGCAAGCCAAGGTACTCCTCAATAGTGATGTTTCGCTTTCCCGTGAGCTGGGGGCGGATGGCGTTCATTTAACAACGGCGCAGCTGATGTCCCTTACCAGCCGCCCAGAAGTACCTTGGTGCGGTGCTTCCTGCCATAATGCAGAAGAACTTTACCAGGCAGAGAAGCTAGGGTTGGATTTTGTCGTGCTAGGCCCTTTATCGCCCACGCTGAGTCACCCGGGTATCGCAGTACTGGGTTGGCGTAGGTTTGCTGCCTTGATAAGGGATTATTCTTTACCCGTTTATGCGTTGGGTGGTTTGTGGATGAGCGATTTAGCGATCGCTCAAGAACAGGGTGGCCACGGCATTGCCATGATGCGCGCTGTTTGGGGAGATCAATGAAAGCGCAGTTTCACGAATGACCCAAGCCTACCCATCATTCACTCGATTCCTTATTGCTGTCTGTTTCCTGCGTCGTTTCCGGTATGCGGTAGGATTCTGTCGCCCATTGTGCCAGATCTTGCATTTTGCAGCGCTCTGAGCAGAAGGGGCGATAGCGGTTGGTAGTCTTCCAGGTGAGAGCCTTTCCGCATTGAGGACAATTAACGATTAATTGTTTCATTTCATCGAATAGTTACAAATTGCAAAAAGTCAATTCAAAGTCGATATCCTCTTCATAAGTAATCGCTTTCTGGTCTGTTCCAAATCGGATAAAACGGATGTTCAGCGCGAATTTGTTGGCGCTGATTTCAGGAAAACACGGCAAGGTATCATCGATGATCAAGCGTAGCAAATGCGCAGCGTGCTCGGGATCGGTTTGCTGGAATAATCCTTGATAGGCGGTATAGCGAAAAGTTCTACCACTATTTCTGAGCAACTTTAAGACGATATTGAAGCTGTTACGAATGGGTAGTAAAGGTGTAATCCAATCCTGGAAGTCTTGATGGCGTACTTCCGGAGCAATACTTAACCAGTAATGGTAAGAAGGTAAATCGAACTCGCATGCACCACCTGGAATATTCATACGCTGTTTGATGCTCATCAGCCACTCGTTGTCGCGCAAGTGGCTGCCTGCTCTGCCTGTAACATTGAGTAAGCCACGAAAGGCAATTTTTATCTCATCCAGTATTTGGTTCAATGCTGCTTCTGAAACATCGGGATTCTTTCGCAGATTTTCCAGTGAACTCCTTTGTCGTTCGAGCTCTTGTAACAAATCTGATTTGATATCGGCACGACTGGTAACATCGAGAATTTCGAACAATGCGACCAATGCAGCATGATGTTCGTTAGCCGTCGTACGTTTTGCAAAGAAATCAACCTTATTGAATAGATCTTCAAGCCGCAATAATGTGCGAATTCGTTCAGTGAGTGGGAGTTCGTAGCAAATCACAGTATGTATATCGAGTGTGTAATGTAAATAACATAGCAGCATCATACTTTATGAAACGTGATGTCTGCATGCAAGCTTATTTTTAAAGCGAGTCAATCAATGTTCGCTCGTTTTGTCATGGCACATGCTTTTTGCCAAAGCGAGATATTTGAGATGTATCTGCTTGAGCTGGGTATGCAAGTGAGTGAGGTCTCGGTCATTGACTACGACATCGTCTGATTGCTTTAGGCGCACCGCCCGTGAAATTTGTGTAGCTATGATGGCGCGCACTTCTTGTTCGTCCAATTTACTACGTGCGATTGTACGTGAAATCTGTAATTGTTCAGAACAATCGATGACTAAAATACGTTGGACGAGTGCGCGAAATGCAGTATTTTCTAATAACAGGGGCACGACCACGACGATATATGTAGAGGTTGCCAGACCGATACGGCGGACAACTTCTTCGTAAATGAGCGGATGTAAGATTGCTTCGAGCTTTTGCTTGAATGTTGCGTCTGAAAATATCAGCTTCCGCATTTTGCTTCTATCTAAGGCCCCCTCATCGGTGATGAACGCTGTACCAAACGCTTCTTTGATCGGTGTGATTGCCTTTCCCGCTGGCAACGTGAGTTCATGTGCGATGATGTCAGTGTCAATGATATCCACACCCAGTGCTGCAAAAAAATTGGCAGCACTGGATTTTCCACAGCCGATACCACCCGTCAATCCGACAATCAATGGCATGCGTTAGAATAAAGCAAGGTATGCATGGTTAAGCGTATTTCCCCAAAACAGGGCAATAATGCCGCCTCCAGCGAGATAAGGACCAAACGGGATCGCCGAGTTGCGTTGATATTTCTTAAAAATTATCAGAAAGATACCGACTGTTCCACCTACAAACGAGGAAAAAAGAATGACCAATGGTAGCATTTGCCAGCCCAGCCATGCGCCGATGGTTGCGAGCAGCTTGAAATCGCCGTATCCCATACCTTCCTTACCCGTCGTCAACTTGAAAATCCAATATACGGACCATAGCGCGAGATAACCTGCTACCGCGCCGATGACTGCCGACTGAATATCGGTAAAGCCGTTCGCTAAATTGAATAATAGGCCAAGCCAGAGCAAGGGAAGTGTCAAGACATCGGGTAATAACTGCGTATCGAGATCGATGAAAGTGAGCGCAATCATTACCCAAATAAAAATGAGAGCAGCCATAGCTGCCGAGCTGAAACCGAAGTGCCAGGCGGCCAAACCGCTCAACGCCCCGGTGAGCATTTCGACAACAGGGTAGCGTAGGGAAATACGTGCATGGCATTGTGAACAGCGTCCCCGCAGAAACAGATAGCTGAGAAGGGGGATATTCTCGAACAGAGTAATGCTATGACCGCATTGGGGGCAAGTTGAACGGGGTGTTATAAGATTGAAATCCGGCAAATTGTGGTGGTGGTCTTCTCCACGGAGCTCGGCGCATTGTTGCTGCCAAGCGCGTTCCATCATTCTGGGTAATCGATAAATGACAACATTCAAGAAACTCCCGATGACTATTCCTATGATAGTACTGAAGATGATGAATAGCGTGGGCGCATCCTGGAGCGTTTCAATTAGCGACATATTTTTATGATAAATATTGTTTTAGACGACTTGGCCCATTTTAAAAATGGGTAAATACATTGCGATAACCATACCCCCGATCAACGTGCCGAGAACGACCATAATGAGCGGTTCCATCAAGCTGGAGAGCGCTTCTACGGCATTGTCGACTTCCGCTTCGAAGAAATCGGCGATTTTACTCAACATCGAATCTAGCGAGCCCGATTCTTCCCCAATTGCCACCATTTGGAGAACCATACTAGGAAAAACATTCGTTTGGGTCATCGCATCAACTAGACTATTTCCGGTACTGACTTCAAGCTGTATTTTTTTTGTGGCATCGTAATAAACATGATTCCCCGCTGCACCGGCAACGGATTCCAATGCTTCAACCAGTGGAACACCCGCTGCAAACATGGTTGAGAGTGTACGAGACCAGCGTGCAATGGTGGCTTTTCTGATGACCTCGCCAAAAATAGGCAATCTCAATGCAAGCCGGTCCATTATACGTTGCATGGTTGCTGAGCGTTTCCATATATAAAAAAAAGTATAAAGACTTGCACCGATACCACCAAAAATTGCCCACCAATAATCAACGAAAAAATCAGAAATAGCCATAACAAGGAGCGTGGGCGCAGGGAGATCGGCTCCAAAACCTTCAAATAATTCCTTGAATGAGGGAATTACAAAGATCATGATGACCGCTGTGATGATGAAGGCAACGACTATAATCGACAGGGGATAGAACAACGCAGATTTGATCTTTCCTTTGATTGCCTGAATTTTTTCTTTATAAGTCGCCAGCCGGTCCAACAAATTATCCAAGATACCGGCCGCTTCGCCAGCGGCGACCAAATTACAATAGAGTGAATCGAAATAGAGTGGGTATTTACGGAATGCATTGGCAAGGCTGCTTCCTGTTTCAACGTCCAATTTGATATCCATCAGTAGCTTACTGACTGCTCGGTTACTATGTCCTTTTCCGACGATATCGAAAGCTTGTAACAATGGGACGCCGGATTTCATCATGGTAGCAAGCTGACGCGTGAACAAGGTAATATCCTTAGCTTTAATGGTACCACTCGATTTGGTTTTGGTAACCTTGGTAACGCGGATACCTTGGCGGCGTAGCGTGGATGTAACTATGATTGCGCCCGCTGCGCGCATTTCTCCCTTTACAGCCTTGCCAGAACGATCTTTACCTTCCCAGGAGAAGCTGACTTCTTTGATTTTTTTTTCTGGCCGTGTTGAGATTGTTGCCATAACAACTCCTTATTAACCTAATTTTTTAATTAACTTACCCAAAATAGGGGGTACACGCGCCAATTGAATTACTGCTTCAAAAGCGGTGCAAAAAGTTTCTGTGAACTTAGGTAATAACGACCATTACTCTAAATTTGTTTAGCGATATGTTCGTCCTGTTTTATCCGTTTATACACGGGGCTACGTGAGCGATACCCGCAGCGACTGTCGGGTAGAGTAAATTGATATGTAATTCTTGCTTAATACGCGTGTTAGTCAACCGCCGCGATTCGTTCATGAATGATAATAGGCTGGGTGAGATCACATCCCTTGCCTGATGGCGAGGGATGCGTGGCGGACGAGGCAAACCGAAAGAATCGGCTACCAGATCGAAATAATCTCCCATCTTTAAATGGGAATCGTCACTCGCATTATAAATTCTGCCGGGTTTTCCATGATGAAGCGCGGCGCAAATGATACGAGCGAGATCATCTGCGTGGATATGATTTGTATAACTGTCTTCATCGGCAGAAAGGACGGGCGTTCCTTGACGTAAGCGTGCAAGAGGAAGCCGATCGGCGGCATAGATTCCCGGTACACGAAGAATGGAAATAGGCACATTGTTACGTGTGCCCCATTGTCGCACTTGCATTTCTGCGTCGACACGCCGTATAGCGCGTGCATTGGTAGGATTGAGCGGATGGTTCTCGCTCACCCATTCGCCCCGGCAATCACCATAGACACCGCTGGTACTGATATAGATCAAGCGTTGTGGTAGTATTCTCCTTTTTGCGAAAAGTGGTTGTCGAGTCAATGCGGCCAACAGGTGAGTTGTTCGTGGATCTTTTAGGCCGTCAGCGGGTGGTGGTGCGAGGTGCAATACTGCCTGTGCTATTCCAGCGAGTTTGCTGAGACTGCTGGGTTGATCAAGATCGCCGATTATGGGTGTAATAGCGTGAGCGCGTAATTTGCTGAAATTTTCAGGTTTTCGACATAAACCCAGGATCCGGTATCGATGTTGCAGCAGTGGTGCTACCCGTAAAGCGATATCACCGCACCCTACCATTAAAAGCGTTTTTTTCATTGTTATTTATTTTGTCAATCCGTCTTTTTATTTAACTGAGAAATGTCGTATCAAATCATT
The DNA here is from genome assembly GCF_003051105.1 of Nitrosomonas nitrosa. Lineage (GTDB taxonomy): Bacteria > Pseudomonadota > Gammaproteobacteria > Burkholderiales > Nitrosomonadaceae > Nitrosomonas > Nitrosomonas nitrosa. The sequence continues at coordinate 115,496 of NZ_QAOO01000008.1, forward strand.
ATTAAGCCAAGCGAGCATACTTTCACTGTAGAGCCGGGTGAGACAGTATTAGAGGCTGCATTGCGGCAAGGGTTGTCACTTCCTTACGGTTGTCGTAACGGTTCGTGTGGTGCATGCAAGGGAAAAATCGTACAAGGTATTGTTAATTATGGCAGATATAATGAAGAAACGCTTACAAACACGGAAAAACAACAAGGCCTAGCATTGTTTTGCTGTGCACAACCGTTGACCGATCTGATTATCGAGAGTCGTGAAGTGGACGCGATTAAGGATATCAAGATCAGGACAATGCCCAGTCGCGTACAAAAGCTCGAGCGCGTGGCGCCTGATGTGATGATTATTTATCTGAAATTACCTGCGAATGAGCGATTGCAGTTTCTTCCTGGTCAATATATCGATATTTTATTGAAAGATGGCAAGAGGCGGAGTTTCTCGTTAGCAAATGCGCCTCATGACGACGAGTTTTTGCAAATTCACGCGCGAAATTACGCCGGTGGTGTGTTTTCGGAGCATGTTTTTTTGCATATGAAGGAGAAAGATATCCTTCGATTTGAAGGTCCTCTCGGCTCTTTTATCCTGCATGAAAACGACGCAGATTTACCGATTATTTTTCTGGCAAGTGGGACTGGATTTGCCCCAATCAAGAGCATGCTCGAGCATATTTTTTATACAGAAAATACGCAGGAACGCCTACGAAAAATGACATTGTATTGGGGTGTGCGGACTAAAGCAGATCTTTATCTCGAGGATTTAGCACGAGAGTGGGCGCGGCAGCATCATAACTTCACATTCATTCCGGTATTGTCAGATGCGCTTCCCACAGATAATTGGACAGGCAGAACGGGGTTAGTGCACCAGGCTGTACTTGAAGATTACGAAAGCTTGGTAGGCTATCATGTTTATGCCTGTGGTTCGCCACTCATGGTGAAAGCAGCCTACCAAGATTTTACGACCCTAAAAAATCTACCGGCTACTCATTTCTACTCAGATATTTTTGTACCTTCTGTCAGCGTATCTGTTTAGGGTTTTAAGCTTGTTGCTTTTTCAACGAAAACCCTAGCCCTTTATGGTAATGATCGGCTGCTTCATCATGTTTCTCTAATTTTTCAAATAATTGTGCCAGTGCGAGATGTGCGGCCCGGCTGGGTTCGATCGATAAACTTGCTTCCAAGTAATTCTGAGCTTTACCCCATAGTTCACAGTAGGTACATAATTTTCCGAGTGTAAGTAACAATTCGGCATTGTTAGGATGTCTTCTCAGCCATCCTTCTGCACGCTGAATTTGCCAGCTTACGCTACCATCCAGACATTTAGCATAAAGTGAAATAAGCTCGGAATCTAATTTCGAATCAATGCTTTGTTCAATGATTTTTTGAGCCATGGATACCTCGCCAAGCGCCATGTACGCACGCGCAGCCGTTGCTGCTAACCGGCTATCCAGTTTTTCTGCTGGGGATAGGCTATTCCAGTATTTATTAAGCGATTCTAAGTGTGCCCCATTTTTCTTGATATTTTCTATATGTGCATGGTGCTTGATTTGCTCGATCGCCGCTCTATTAACGGAATGGCGCTTTTCGAGGATACTGGCTAATTCCAGGACAGCATCCCAGTTTTGGGCTAATTGTTGTGCTTTTAATTCAAGTTGGAGCACTGAGGTACTTTGCAACCCCCCTTCTGAGTAAAGCGTTTGTAAGGCCTTCAGCGCTTCTTCGTAACGTTCCTCCTCGAGCAATAGCTCTGCTTGCGTAACGAGTCTTAGCTCCTTTTCTTCAGGGGCTTTTTGCTCTGAAATTGCGAGATAGTGGTCGCGTTGTGAATAATTTGCTTGTTTATGTGCAGAGCGCGCTGCAATGACAGCATTTATCGCGCTGATAGTAGAAGGGGAATTCGATTTCACTACAGAAGCCGCCGCCTTTTCCGCTTTATCAAAGCGTGCTTCGAAGAAAGCTTTGGTTGCAGTAAGCGTAGATTCATTAATTCTCTTCCGGTGTAAGCCAAATAGGTTTGCCAATAATCTTAGGAGGAGGTAGAAAAGAAAAAAAGCGGCAATCAAAACGATGATAAAAATATTTATCGTAAGCTCAATCTTGTAAGGTGGTACAACAAATAATACGGAGCCATGATCATATTGGGCGGCAATCACAACAGCTGCAGCCGCAGCAAATAGAGTTAACACCCAGAGTACTAATTTCATTCATCCTCCCCATCTAGTATAAGCCGATAATTGCGTGCCGAAAGTTTGGACAGCGCTTCGCCGATTGTATAACTGTGTAATTGATTTAACTCGTTTAGTATGTCGATGACTGACTCTGTTTGCTTGTCATAATGGCGATGTATCAAGTTTATCGCAAGCGCTAGATTTGTTTGAAAATTTGTTTGATCGTGAGTAAGCAGCGAATATTGTGCTAGACGTAATCTTAACTTGATGTTTTCACGGATGAGATCGCGTTGAGAAGGTGACAGCAATTCAATTGACGGATCATCGATTTTCTGAATTCGTATAAGCTGTTGAAGATCATGCCCTATTTCATTTATAAATTGATGCCAGCGATGACCTTGTGGTGATATGAGCTGTTCTAACGGAAAATTGACCTTAACCAAATGCGTATCCATCGCTAAGGGCAATGCATCAATCGACTCAATCAGATGTGAGAGTCGATCCGCCAATGCAAGATGATCCGGGGATATTACGTCCTTACTGAGCTTATCAAGCTGCCTTTGAGTTTCTTCGGCGGTCGTTAGCACTTCAGCGATGCGCTGGCGGGGCAGCTTGCCAAAGAAATCAACATTGTTCAGATATTCGGCCAGCGTTCGTTTTGTTTCAACGATATGGCCCTGTCTATCTGCCCATTGCCATGTATAAAAAGCAATAATGGTCAAAAAGATTAAAAGCAGGATGGTCACGCCTAAGTGTGACGTTTTTGGTGGAGCTGTTTGTGTTTCTCTATTCATGATGTTCGAGAAGCCATTTTTAATTTTTAATTGATAAAAAATATTCCAGCAACCCTTTCACTAAACCTTCATCTCCAGCCGCAGTTATATGCACATCTGTCAACCCAAGTTCTGTTGCGATATGCGCAATTCGTTCATGTGCAGTAAATAAAGGCGTCTTTTTTAGTAATTGTTGGCCAACTTCGCCTATCATGTCAAATAAATTATGCAAGCCTTCGCTACTTGTGATGGTAATTGCGTGCAAACCGTTATTTGCCCAGCTTTTCAGCAGTTGAGTCGGATCCGTTTTTGGCTTGCTGCGACGATAGCATTCGATATATTCCAGTTGGGCGCCACGTTCAATTAAGGTATCACCCAGTAAGCGACGGCCATCGTTCCCTCGAAATATGACGATACGTTTATTGAGTACGTCTTGCAGAACCGGCTGCTCAAGTAGTGCTTCGCTGTCATTTCGGCCGGAAGGCACAATGATTTCATGGATGCCATATTGTCTTAGCTTGTTAGCGCTGCCTTCTCCTACCACGGCAATTTTCAGATGTGGTGGTATAGACCGGGTAGCCAGGATTAAACGCATGGCTTTGTCAACAGCGTTTGGACTGACAAAAATTGCTAAATCGAATTGATCGAGACGCTGAATCGCGCTCAGAAGAGGGTAAGGATCGTTGGTGTCAGCGATTTCTAACACCGGGAACAACACAGGATTCCCCCCCACTTGCTTGATTCTGTCAACTAGATGAGTTGCTTGGTGTGCCGGGCGAGTGACTAATATGGATAAACCTGCTAGCGGTTGCATTTCAGGCATGAAATCATCTTTAGGTAATATTATTTAGGCTAAAGCCGCCAAAATTTTATCCGCGCCTTGTGCTATTAGATTCTGGGCTAATTGCTGCCCAAGGGTTACACCAGCTTCCGGCTTGCCACATAATTCATCGCTTATCATGTTTGATCCATCGGGATTAGCGACAAAGCCGCGCAAAGTAAGCACACCGTCAGCAATTTCCGCATACCCACCCAGCGGAACTTGGCAGCTTCCTCCTAACATGCGGCTCATCGCGCGCTCCGCCTCAACACAATAAGCCGTTTCTGCGTGATGCAAGGGCTGCATCAGTAACGCTAGATCAGCCCGATCATCGCGACATTCGATGCCGAGTGCCCCTTGCCCCACAGCCGGCAAACTTAATTCAGGTTCAAGCAATGAAGTGATCCGGTAGGTCAATTCCAGGCGTTTTAATCCCGCCGCGGCGAGTATGATCGCGGCAAATTGTTCCTCATCCAGTTTCCTGAGCCGTGTTTGAACATTTCCACGTAAAGGTTTCACCTGTAAATGTGGGAAGCGGGCACGTAATTGCGATTCGCGCCGCAAGCTCGAGGTACCGACGACACTGCCCTTTGGAAGCGCTTCGAGATGGGCATATTGATTAGAAACAAAAGCGTCACGGGGATCTTCACGTTCGGTGATGGCTGCCAACCTGAAACCCGGCGGCATATTCATGGGCACATCTTTCATGGAATGAACGGCAATATCAGCGCGTCCATCTTCTAGCGCTTGCTCGAGTTCTTTGATGAATAATCCCTTTCCTCCTATTTTTGAGAGTGTGACATCAAGGATCTGATCGCCTTGGGTGGTCATGCCAAGTATGTTGATTTCGGTTTGCGGGTATAATTCACGTAATCGGTCCTTTATAAAATTGGCTTGCCACATGGCAAGCAGGCTTTCACGTGAAGCAATAGTAATTTTTGAAGGGGGTGTAAATGAATTTGACATTGAGCTTAATTTGGAAAGAATAGAAAACTTTCAGATTCGCGCCATTTTAGCATGGTCATCTATCGTATGGATTGGAGCGTGTGTGAAAGATTTGATTTTTATAAGAAAGGGAGACGCATTGAGATGAACGCTGATGCTGGCGTAAGCGATTATGCTGACAATAACGTGGGTGAGGAAAAAGACAAACCCCTACGCGAAGACATTCGTATGCTTGGACGCATGCTTGGAGATACGTTACGGGAGCACGAGGGCGAAGCAACGTTTGAGTTAGTCGAAACGATTCGCCAAACAGCGGTCCGCTTTCGCCGGGAAAAAGACCCTAAGGCGCGGCAGGAGCTCGATGAAATTCTGAATCGGTTAAGTAACAAGGCAACTATTGCTGTCGTAAGGGCGTTCAGTTATTTTTCACTACTTTCCAATATTGCAGAAGATCTGCACCATAACCGCCGAAGGCGCGCTCATTTGCGCCAGGGCTCATCTCCACAACCAGGAAGCGTTACTCTGGCGTTGGAACGCGTGCTCGCAAGGGGTATCGATAGTGCAACCTTGGGGAATTTTTTTGCAAAAGCAATGGTGTCACCCGTATTGACAGCGCATCCAACGGAAGTTCAGCGAAGGAGCATTTTGGATTGCCAGTTGACCATACAACGGCTATTGCAGGAGCGCGACCGCATTCAGTTGACACCGAATGAAATGCGGCACAACGAGGAAGCAATGCGTGCTGCCATTCAGATTTTGTGGCAAACCCGTATGCTGCGATCAGTACGTCTTACCGTTCATGACGAGATCGAGAATGGGCTAATTTATTATAGCTATACGTTTTTAAGCCAGGTGCCCTACGTTTATGCAAAGATCGAAGATTTGCTGGAGCGGCGCCTAGGCAAGGACGCACCACGTGTTGCTTCTTTTTTGCGAATTGGAAGCTGGATAGGCAGCGATCGGGATGGTAACCCGTTCGTCACGCACCAAGTCATGTTGCACGCAGCGGAGCGGCATGCTGCGTTGGTTCTGGATTTTTATATGGATGAAATCAGCAAGATTGGACAGAATATGAGTCTTGCCGAACGATTAATCAGCGTGAGCGACGAACTCGAGCAATTGGCGGCTTCTTCACCGGACATACCCGCGAGCCGTATAGATGAGCCCTATCGGCGTGCTTTTCTTGGTATGTATGCACGGCTCGCTGCAACGAGTCAGCGGTTTGGGTTGACAGTGGTGCAGCGGTTGCAGGTCAGCCCTACGGAACCTTACGCAGACAGTGCGGAGTTTGTTCATGATCTCGATATCGTGATCAATTCGCTGAAGCAGCATCGCTCCCATTGGCTGGCAAAGGGTGCGTTGCGAAAATTGCGTCGTGCGGCTGATGTATTCGGATTCCACTTGGCGCCATTGGATATGCGGCAGCATAGTCAAGTTCATGAACAGGTTGTCGCAGAGTTGTTTGCGAAAGGTACCCATCAAGACAATTATCTCGAGTTAACAGATGCTGAGCGAATAGAATGGTTGCTTGCAGAAATCAGTAGCTTAAGATTGCTGCATTCACCGTATTTGAGCTATACCGATACAGTGCAGAGTGAGTTGCGCATCCTGCACATGGCGGCAGAAATACAACGGCGTTTTGGTCATGCGGCGTTGCCGAATTACATTATTTCCATGACAACAAGTGTCGCCGATGTGCTGGAGGTTGCGTTACTCCTGAAAGAGGTCGGTTTGTTACATGCGGGCGAGAGCCCCCAGTTGGGTCTCAACATCATTCCATTGTTTGAGACGATCGAGGATTTGCGCAGCTGCAGCAAGATCATGGATGAATTGTTTTCACTACCCTATTATCGTAAGCTATTGAATTCAAGGGGTAATGTCCAGGAGGTCATGCTTGGCTATTCGGATAGCAATAAGGATGGTGGATTTCTGACTTCTAACTGGGAAATTTACAAAGCTGAAATCGAATTGACGAAAGTATTTGCTAAGCATAATGTTGAGCTGCGCTTGTTTCATGGACGAGGGGGTACCGTAGGGCGGGGCGGCGGACCAAGTTACCAGGCAATCATGGCGCAGCCACCAAAAAGCGTAAATGGGCAGATACGGTTGACGGAACAAGGGGAAGTGGTAGCCAGTAAATATACCGATCCAGAAATTGGGCGACGTAATCTTGAAACATTGGTTGCAGCCACAATCGAAGCAACATTGCTGAGCCATGACGCTATCCAGGAAAATGCGCCTCGCTATTACCAAGTGATGGAGACCTTATCGTCCCATGCATTCGCTATTTACCGAGATCTGGTATACGAAACTCCGGGCTTCAAGCAGTTTTTTCAAGAGGCCACCCCGATTAGGGAAATCGCTGGATTGCATATTGGCAGCAGGCCATCTTCACGTAAACCTTCTGATAAGATTGAAGACTTGCGCGCTATCCCATGGGTGTTCAGCTGGAGTCTCAATCGAACAATGCTTCCTGGCTGGTTTGGCTTTGGTTCGGCAGTTGAGGAATTCGTTCAGCGAGATCAACAGAACGATAGATTGGCACTCTTGCAGGAAATGTATCTTAAGTGGCCATTCATGCAAGCGCTCTTGTCAAACATGGATATGGTGTTGGCTAAGACGGATATGGGCATTGCATCGCGCTATGCAGAGCTGGTTACCGACACGGCTTTGCGGGATGAGGTTTTTGGGCGCATCCATGCGGAATGGGAGCGGAGTGTAAAATGGTTGTTTGCAATTACTGGGCATAAAGAGCTCTTGCAGGAAAACCCGACCTTGTCACGCAGTATTCGTATTCGTTCACCCTATATTGATCCGCTCAATCACTTGCAAATTGAGTTGCTGCGGCGTTATTGTGCAGGTGATGACGTTGAACAAGTGCACCGCTCTATCCATTTGACGATAAATGGCGTTGCAGCAGGACTTAGAAACAGCGGCTGATGCAGTAAGGCAAGCTGCGGGAATGACGACTGGATTTTTCTTGCAGCTTATTCCGAAGTAATCCATTCAGGAGGGTGGGGCCATCATGCAATATCGTATTCCACAAGTCGATATCACTCGCTCCCGAGATCATGAATCATTGCCGTCTTCAGGCCGGCCGCCCTGGCTACGATCCAGCAGGTTGTTGATTTTTATCGTTTCATTTTCAGCCTGTGCTTTGATCACGCTGATCTATGTGTTTGGCCGTTCCCCAGTCTATCAGAGTTATGCGACATTATTGACAGTAGCCAAAACCCCGATTGATCAGAGGAGTAGTGATGCGGATATCCAGCATGTCGCCATTCAGAAGCAAATTCTATTTGGCGCTGAATTGCTGGCGGAAACGGCAAAACGTCTTCGATCCCTTCCTCGAGAAGATAAGGGAAGCCACATAGCCGTTGCCGATATACGCAATATACTTGATGTGAGATCTGTGCCCGATACCAATTTGGTGGAGCTGGTTGCGGAAGGCCCCGATCCTGCTCTGCTTCCTGCACTCATCAATACTTGGATTGAGGTTTACCTTGAAGCGAGATCGGCGGAAATTGCCAGAACCATCGGTGTGACAGCCCAGATGCTACGAGAGGAGCTGGCGGAACTCACTGAAAAAATCAACTTAAAACGTGCTGAACTGGAGCACTTCAGGGAAAAAAACCATATTGTCTCCATGGGGCGCGAAGAAAACGAAGCGTTGGCGCGATTGAGAGGACTCAATGACGCTTTGAACAAGGCAAGTGAAGAGGAAGTTAATACAAAAGCGAGACTTGACTCGATCAAACAAGCCATCGCGCGTGGCCAGACAGTTGTTCCCAGAGAGGATTCTCTAACATTGAGCCAGCTTGAAAGGCGTGCTCAGGAGTTACGAGAAGAATTAGAAGAGCTGGATAGACGTTTTACACGTGAATACATGGCATTGACACCTTCTTTAAAGGTTATTCCAGAGAAACTGGCCAATCTACAAGCTGAAATTGAGCGTATGCGTAAAACCGGACAAGCCATTGTCGTTTCGGAGGCAGAGCAGGCTTATTCAGCCGCACGGCAGGCGACACAAGCTGTTCGGGAGCAGCTTGATGAACATCGAAGAAAAGCGGCTGAATTCACGGCGCGATTTGCCGAGCATGAGGCGCTGAAGAATGATCTGGAAGGGCTGGAGCAGCTTTTTCGAGAAACTCAAGAAAGATTGGTACAAATTGAGGCCCGCTATACCGGGAAATACCCTCAAGTCGATGTTGTTGAATGGGCCTTTTACCCTGATCATCCCATCTGGCCAAATTATTCGAGGGACGCACTTATTGCCCTTCTTAGCTCTTTGCTGTTTGGGCTTTTTTGCGTGTGGTTAGTTGAATTTTTAACCCGGAAAGAACGTGCAAAACTTGCAATTAACTTGTCAGGTATCCATGTGTACAGTAACGAGAAACTTGCCTCTGAGGCAATCGATCAACTGCCATTTTCACAGAGCGCACTGAATCAACCACCGCAATATGCGCTCAAGCAGTCACTGATAAAGGAAATGCCTGCTGAACAGATCGACGTGCTGATTAAAGCTGCCAATAAAAAGGAGCAGCAACTGTTGGTATTGTTATTGAGCGGATTGACTTTACAAGAAATCGCAGCATTGCAAATCGAAAATATTGATCTTGAGAAGGCTATTGTGACCATTACTGGCACTTACCCTAGGCACATCCCATTACATCCATTGTTAAAAGCGAGTTTGCAAGAGTATGGGTTGGCACTCGTGAATCCATCCGGCGATACGCTTTCTCAAGATGACCTGGCAGCATTGTTGACGTGCGCGATTGTCGATGCAGGGTTACCTGTTACGGATGATATCTCTGCTGCTTCCTTGCGGCATACCTACATTGCTTATCTTGTGAGACAGGGTGTACGCCTTTCGGAACTTGAGAAAATCGTCGGCTACGTTCCTCCGGCAGAATTATCGATCTTGAGCAAGTATGCGCCAGTTGGCCCGAAACGCGGCATTGACGAAATTGAACTGTTTTATCCGTTGGCCCCATCGCCTCAAGCGTGAGTGGAATTATCCATTACCTAGAAGTGTATTAATCAGCTTGGTTTCGATCGCTTGATAGAGGGGATTCTGGTTTCGGGCTGCAGAAGGCTTTTGCCACGCAGGGTTTTGCTGAAGTGTGCTGATCATGCTGGACCAATCACTCGGTAATTTTTCTGTAGCAGAGGCTGTAACTGTGTTGATTTGATCAATATGGTAGGCTGCGTGACCGCGATGCATGAGCTTTGACAGTAATTGCTGCTGGCGTAGAAACAGTATTTGTAAAGTATTCTCATCTGCACATAACCATTGTGTGCCTTGTATTTTTGCTTTGATTTCTTTGCCGTATCGTTTGAATGTCGACCAGCCGGTGCCCGCAATAGCGCCAAAAGCACTGGCAGCACCGAGACTGAGCCCGCCTACCATCAGATCGATTCCGGCCCCTGCCGCAGCCCCCTTGAGTGCCGCGCTTCCAACATCAAGACCATAGGCCTTGAGCACGCCCGGCGCGAAAAGATCGATCTGCCATTGACCATTACTTACCGGAATTTTTTGCAAGGCGATATCTTTCTCCGAAAAATTAAAAATAGCAAGCAAGTCTTGCAGACAACGCTGCTCGGCTTTTCTAACAAAATCCTTTAACTTCTGGGCGGCGGTATTGACAGTATTATCACTCTGACTATGTTTACTCTCGCGATGACAGGCGACAGAAACAATGAGGTCGGCGATCCGCTTGGCTGCGGATAAACAAAGCTGATCCCAGACCTTAGCCCGGTGGTTGATCAATTTTTGTAATTTATCGTAGTGTAATTCCACTAGGCTTTGTATTTTTTGATATAACCGTTTTTCAGCTTCAAAGGAAAAAGCAACCGTATCAAATTCTAAAGACGCATGAATATTGAATGCCGCCAATTTCTTGCGCCAAGTCGCGAGTTCTTCTGTGTGTTCGGCAATAAAGTTGAAAACCGGTATGATGGGTTTCATGGCTTTACTGAGAATTTCGATTTCAATCAGATATTTTTCTAATACAGGCTCACGCACATCAATGATGTATAGCAATACGTCACTGCGAAGCACTTGACGGATTACCTTTGCTTCTTGCTCCAGTGGATCATCGATGGAGATCGATGCCACGAATTCTTCCAATACTTCTGCCGTAGATTGTGAGCTATTTCGAGCGCTGATGGTTTTGAGCTGTTTTTGTAATGCGTGGGCATCCTCGATACCTGGCGTGTCGTGTAAATTGAGAATAGCTTCGTTGCCAGCATATATGGTTGCCCGCTCCACATGACGTGTCGTTCCTGCAGCGTCTTCAATTTCGCCAAATTGAGTGCTTCGCAGCATAGTACGAATTAGCGAGGTTTTCCCAGTATTGGTGTGTCCCACGACTGCGACATTGAGCAATGCATGAACGTTCTGTGATTCGTTAGTTACTTTCATGTTCACTGAATGATGACGTGTTCAGCAGGAATAGCGCATGTCTCTGCTGTGCGGAACCAGGCGAGCTTTCGTGTCTCCGCGACAGGAATGGCGGCACGGCTGCGTAGTAAAATCAACCAAGCTTCTCCCGGACCACTGGCGATTAATTCTCTGATAGTGCGCTGAACGCCTCTGTCGGGAAGCCGGTGCGCAGCTACGCCAATTAGTAGAGGCCCATTGAATCTTTTAATTTTATCAGTGGCCTCTGCAAAGGATGTTTGGTCGATGACATTCTCGCTGCACTGTAGCCCATCAGGCCAAATGATGTGATCATCGAGTTCGATTCCAACGGCAAGTATATTTTGAGGCATTCCCCCGCTGGTTTGTTGAAGGGCGGGGATTGTATGTGCGGATGCGATTTGGGGGTCTGCGTCGATGACGCTCGATTCAAACTCGTGTGCCATCAATCGCTGCCGCAGCGTAACGTAATAGGGCAAATAAAGATCGAGCTTGAATCGACGCTCTGCTAGTTGTTGCATCAAACTGGAAAGCATAAGTAAGAAGAGGCGGGGTAATATGCCATAGAGTAGCAGCGTCCCCAGCAAAAATTTGGCCCAAGCACTTCGGGTTTCTGCATCTTGTGCTGCAGCGCCTACCCGGCTTGCTGCAATTTGGTAGCTATCGGGAGGGATTAAGCCAAAAATTTCCATGGGCCTGCTCAACCAAAGTGTTAGCTGTGGAAGACTGCTTTCCGGCAATAATGTGGTGCCCCAAATAAAATCGTATTGCTTTGCCATCATCAGTAATATCAGCAAGGCCAAACCGGTCGTAAGATAGGTCAACCAGAAGAGATGAGTAAGTACGCTGATTCGCCATTTACCGATTGCACCGGTTAAACACGTTTCCCACCAGCCCCGTGCTGCGAGGGAAGCAATCGAGTCGCTTTCCTTTTCTTTGTAGCGGTAGGGTAACCAGCAAGCAAGCTGAGCGACTACGCCAGCGCTTAGGCTCTGTAAATTGAGCGAAATACCCATGACCCATAGCACAATAGAAATAAAATTGAAACCGAGTAAGACGGCTAACAGCCAGTAAATATTCAATGTTGCCGATTCACCGACTGCATTGGCTGCCGCCAATGCACCCAGAATGGCAGCGATGACCAAGCTTATCCGACGCGCACGAACAAATAAGCTTTGAGGGTGTTGCAGTACTCTAGTTAAAGCGTTATCTTGAATCAGCCGCCGAGCGCGAGTCGTTAGCCGCTTGAGAAAAGCGTGGTAGCTGAAATCAGAAGCCACGTGTGCTTCCATGTCGGCGATACTGGCGTACGATAGGGCTTCTGCCTTGCTCGTTTCAATATGGCGTAATTGCTCTAAGCGCACCAAATCTGTGAAAGTATTATTTTTGGGTGTCATAACGGTCGATTTCAAAAGCACAAAATAAGCCTATGGTTTTTTTCTGCATAGTAAACTGACAGTCGATGTCATAGAGCAAGCTGGCAATAGCTGATTGAAAATCAATTAGATTCGACAGAAATTAAGTGTGTTTCACTTTCTTATATAAAAATAATGCGAACGGAGAAAGGATTAAATTTGGCAAGCTACAATAAGCAGCAAAAACTCACTCTTTAGAAGATTATCGCTATGAAACCGGTTGCAATTATCAGGTTTTTTGATATCGAAGGCCCAGGCTATTTTGCCACATTTCTCGATAACAATCATATTCCTTGGCAGCTAATCCGCATTGACGAAGGGCAGGCTCTTCCTTCGAGCATAGCGCCATACAGCGGCTTGGTTTTGATGGGCGGTCCGATGAGTGTAAACGATAATCTACCGTGGATCGAGCCTTTGCTTTGCCTGATCAAGCAAGCAGTAGCTAGCGAAGTGCCGGTGTTGGGACATTGCTTGGGTGGCCAACTCATGTCAAAAGCACTGGGTGGCACCGTTGAAACCGGACTCATCAAAGAGCTGGGTTGGGGAAGAGTAACAGTGACCGATCACCCCGTTGTTCAGGAATGGCTTGGTGAGATAAAAGAATTCGAGCCATTTCATTGGCATGGTGAAACCTTCTCGATACCAGCGAGCGCTACCCGGCTATTTTCCAATGTTTATTGCGAAAATCAAGCATTCGCATCAGGCATCCATCTCGGGATGCAATGTCATGTAGAAGTCACCGAGGATATGATCCGTAAATGGATTGAAGTCAATGCCGAAGAAATCGCAATAAACCGCTCGAGTCCCGCTGTGCAAGCTGCGGAGGAAATGCTTGCTGATCTGCCATCCCGTTTGCCACAATTAAAAGCGGTCGCTGATCGATTGTACGGTAAGTGGATCAGTGCACTAAAATATTGAGTGTGTTTAAGCGGAGGCCGATAGTTTTTCTTTCGGTAAGCTTGACAAATTCAGTACAAATAATCAGTAATGATATGATCAGTCATCCTTAGGCGCCAGGATAATCCCGGCTAACGGCGGAAGCGTGACGAGGAGAGAGTCCGGAAATTCTAACCAAGGTTCACCAATCGTGCTGATCCACCCACTATTGCCTATGTTGCTACCACCATAATAAATAGAGTCGCTGTTAAAAATTTCGAGATAGGCACCCCCCTTGGGGACACCGATTCGATACGTCATACGCGGCACAGGCGTGAAATTGAGTACGATCAGTCTAAATGAGCCGTCTTGCGCGCGCCGCAGGTAGCTGATTACGGATTGATCTGCATCGTGACAGTCAATCCAGCCAAATCCTTCAGGGAAAAAATCCAGCTGATGCAATGCGGGTGTAGCCATATAAAGATGATTCAGATCGCGTAATGCCATTTGCACACCACGATGGAATGTGTCGTCAAGTAAATCCCAGTCAAGCGCTTGGTTGACTTGCCACTCATGCGCATGACCGAACTCATTGCCCATGAAATTGAGTTTCTTGCCTGGACAAGTCATTTGATAAGTCAACAACAAACGCAGGTTAGCAAACCTTTGCCAGCGATCACCCGGCATTTTTGCGAGTAGAGAACCTTTTCCATGTACGACTTCGTCGTGTGAGAGGGGTAGCACAAAATTTTCAGTATAGGCATAAAGTTGGTTGAATGTGAGCTGGTTATGATGGTAGCGTCGATAAATTGCATCTTGTCTCAAATAGGTCAGGGTATCATTCATCCATCCCATGTTCCATTTCATTGAAAACCCCAAGCCACCGACATAAGTCGGACGTGATACTGCTGGCCAGGCAGTCGATTCTTCCGCAATGGTTAACGCGCCCGGAAATTCTTCGTGCACCATAATATTGAGATCACGCAAAAAATCGATTGCATCGAGATTTTCCCGTCCGCCGAATTTATTGGGCAACCATTCTCCTGATTTGCGTGAATAATCGAGATAAAGCATCGAGGCGACCGCATCGACGCGCAATCCGTCCAGATGAAATTCATTTAACCAATAATGGGCGCTTGATAGTAAAAACGATTTCACTTCGTTACGCCCATAGTTAAAAATAAAGGTTCCCCAATCATGATGAAACCCTAGGCGAGGATCCTCATGTTCATAAAGGGCGGTACCATCGAAACGCGCCAAGGAGAACGCATCCTGGGGAAAGTGTGCGGGCACCCAATCGAGAATCACTCCGATGTTCGCTTCATGACAGGCGTTTACAAAAAATTTGAAATCCTCTGGTAAGCCAAAACGACTGGTGACAGCAAAATACCCTGTTGTTTGATAGCCCCATGATTCATCGAGCGGATGCTCCGATATCGGCAACAATTCAATATGGGAATAACCCATATCTAACAGGTAGGGGATAAGCTGTTGAGCAAGTTCTCGGTAGCTATAAAACCGTCCATCGGGGTGGCGTTTCCATGACCCCGCATGCACTTCATAAATATTTAAGGGTGCCCGTAGCCAATCCCATGCAGCACGCTTTTGCATCCAAGCGTCATCTTGCCAAGCAAAATGATCTTCTAACGGGGTATAAGCCGCGTTGTTGGGACGCAGTTCATGAAAATTTGCATAGGGGTCGGTTTTTAGGAAGACTTCGCCGGTATAACGATTTCTAATTTCGTATTTGTAAAGTTGCTTACTAGGAAGATCAGGAATGAATAACTCCCAGACACCACTTTGGTGATGCACCGACATGGGATGAACGCGCCCATCCCACCGATTGAAATTACCGACCACGCTGACACGTTCCGCATTCGGTGCCCAGACGGCAAAACGAGTACCAGTAACCCCTTTTATGGTCACTAAATGTGCACCGAGGGTTTGATAACTTTGACGTAAACTACCTTCATTGAACAAATACAAATCGTGATCCGAGATTTGCAAGGGGAACGCATAAGGGTCATGTAATTCACGCAAGATAACGGTCTCCTGCTGAGTGTACTCCTCGATCCGAAGTAGATAGGGCCAAGGAAGGGGTGTTTTTCCATGCCACTCAAAAATGCCTTCTTCATGGACTAGCGGCATTGTCTCGAAGCCATTTGATGTTTGAACCCAAGCATTTTTTGCATGGGGTTGGAATATCCTTATGAATTCGCCGTCTTGAACGCTATGCCGGCCTAAATAGGCGAACGGATCGTGTAAGCGTGCGGAGAGAAGCGCTTTTTGCAATGAATTAACTTGTTGGCTATAAACGAGTTCAGATTTCATAAGCTTAAATTGCCATGAACGCCCTGTGTGGAACAATGCGCCTGGAAATGATAATTAAGATCAAGTAAGATGAGATCACAGTGAACGCAAAAGATTGCATTTTATTGCTTCTATTTTAGAGTGAAGTAGCATGAAGTGGTAAATATGTAATACATTTGATGGATTATTTTATTCAGCGTGCCTCGTGGCTTACTTTTCTGTCGAAGAGCGCGTGCTACTTTTTCCATATAAGGAAATGAGATAGAGCGGTATTTCAGGATTGGGAGATAATCAATGCTTACACGTAACACGCTTGCGCTAATCCTTGCTGGAGGGCGAGGCAGCCGATTGCATCAATTGACTGATTGGCGGGCTAAGCCGGCGGTACCATTTGGTGGTAAATTTCGTATCATCGATTTCCCTCTTTCCAATTGCGTTAATTCCGGTGTGCGGCGTATTGGGGTCGTGACGCAATACAAAGCGCAAAGCCTGATTCGTCATATCCAGCGCGGCTGGAGTTTTCTTGATGGCCGTTTCAAAGAGTATGTCGAGCTTTTTCCAGCGCAGCAGCGCACTGAAGAGACTTGGTATCAAGGTACAGCGGATGCGGTTTTTCAGAATCTTGATATTTTGCGTGATCATGATCCTAACCATGTATTGATTTTGGGGGGCGATCATGTTTATAAAATGGATTACAGCAGAATGCTGGTTGAACATGCAGATCGAGGCGCCGATATTACTGTCGCTTGTGCAGAAGTTCCGCTAGAGGAAGCAACGGCCTTCGGCGTTATGGCTGTTAATGATAAATGGCTTGTCACTGATTTCACAGAGAAACCGGCAAATCCTGCGCCTATGCCTGGTCAATCAGATCGTGCATTGGTGAGTATGGGTATTTATCTGTTCAATGCTTCCTTTTTATTTGAGCAACTGATTCGTGATCATGATGATCATCAGTCATCGCATGATTTTGGTAAGGATTTGATCCCTTATCTTGTCAACCATCATCGTGTCTATGCGCATCGCTACCCGAGTAGTTGTGTCAATATGGCTGCGGGTGTTCCCTACTGGCGCGATGTGGGCACTATAGATGCCTACTGGGAAGCCAATATCGATCTGACTAAAGTGACGCCTGATCTCAATCTGTACGATGAAGATTGGCCGATCTGGACTTACCAGGAACAGCTGCCACCCGCTAAATTTGTTTTTGACGATGATAATCGACGGGGGCAAGCGCTGGATTCGATGGTTTCGGGAGGCTGCATTATCAGCGGCGCAACAATACGACGTTCACTATTGTTCTCCAATGTTCAGGTTCGAAGTTACGGGATTGTTGAGGATTCAGTGATTTTGCCGAATGTGGATATCGGTCGGCATGCGCACCTGCGACGTGTTGTCATCGAAAAAAATTGTATTATTCCAGAAGGACTGAAAGTTGGATTCAATTTGGAAGAAGACAGTAAGCGGTTTTACGTCACTAAGAAAGGCATAACCCTAATTACACCAGAAATGCTTGGACAATGTATCCATCAGGTTCGATAAAAGGGTGGCATATTCGGATTAAAGTGGGTTAATTTCCTGGATGACATACAAAATAATGGCACAACCATGAACCCCATAAATCTCGTGTTGCTATGGCATATGCACCAGCCGGATTATCGAGATCATGAAACGGGCGAATTTTTGCTGCCATGGGTATATCTCCACGCGATCAAAGACTATACCGATATGGCGCATCACCTCGAGAGCCATCCGCGTATCAAAGTGGTAATTAATTTTGTACCGGTATTGCTGGATCAACTTGAAGATTATATCCAGCAATTTGCACAGGGAGAAATACGGGATCCCCTGCTGCGACTACTTTCTAAACCGGATCTGAATTTGATTACAGCTAAAGAGCGTGCTTATATTTTAGATAGCTGCTTCCGAAGTAATCACACGACTATGTTGGAGCCTTATCCCGCTTATCGCCATCTGCGTGACCTTTATGCGATGTTGAGAGAGCAGGGTGATAAGGATTTAATGTATGTTTCTGATCAATACATTGCTGATTTATTAACATGGTACCACCTTGCATGGACTGGCGAGAGTGTGCGCCGGAGTCATGCGATTGTGGTGCAGCTCATGACACAAGGTAAAAATTTCAGTTTTGCGGATCGGATGCAGTTATTCAATCTGATTGGGGAGCTTATTCAAGATTTGATTCCACGTTACCGTAAGCTGGCAGCGTCAGGTCAAATCGAGTTGTCTATCACTCCTCATTATCATCCACTGGCACCACTCCTCATAGATTTTTCTTCGGCTCGAGATAGTGAGCCGAATGCTGTTTTACCCTCAAGTGCTGCATACCCGGGAGGACGGGAACGCGTTGTATTCCATTTGGAGTCAAGCATCACTAGTCATCAGCAGCGTTTCAATGTCGAGCCAACAGGTATATGGCCTGCTGAAGGTGCCATTTCAACCGCTTTATTGAATATCTTGATGGAATCAGGTTGTCGGTGGAGCGCGAGTGGCGAAAGCGTTTTGGTTAACAGCCTGCGTAAATCGAATCCAGATCAATTCTTGCCAGACCGCAATCAATATCTTTATCGACCTTATCAAATAGCTGATAAAGATAAAAGTATATTGTGTTTTTTTCGAGATGATAAATTATCCGATATGATCGGTTTTGAGTACTCGAAATGGTTTGGACGTGACGCGGCAGAGCATTTTGTTTATACGATCGAAAAGATTCGGCAAGAAGCACAATCGATTGAAAATCAGATTGTGAGTGTAATTCTGGATGGAGAAAATGCATGGGAATCATATCCGTATAATGGTTACTATTTTCTTAATGATCTTTATGAATTGCTGAGTAACCACCCTCATATTCAAACAACTACTTACCAAGACTATATCGATAATCACAATTTTTCGCGAACCGAAATCAAAGTGTTACCGGCAGTAGCTGCAGGAAGCTGGGTTTATGGTACATTTTCTACATGGATTGGCGATCACGATAAAAATCTTGCGTGGGATCTGTTGTGTGCTGCGAAACAGAGCTATGATTTAGTAATGAAGAGTGGACGATTAACAGACCAAGAGATGAGGTTGGCGGAGCTACAACTTGCTTCATGTGAAAGCTCAGATTGGTTTTGGTGGTTAGGTGATTATAATTCACCACAGGCTGTTGCTAGTTTTGACCGGCTATTCCGTAAAAATCTTTCTAATCTTTATCGCTTGCTGAAGTTACCCGTCCCAGCGGTCGTACTTGAACCTATCAGTCATGGTGTAGGTAGAGGTGCTGGCTTAAATGAAACAATGCGGCGATCTTCTTAAGCCAAGCCTTATGAATATGATTGGAAATTTAAATAAATCAGCTATCGATAACCCAATGCCAGCAAGGAATTTAAAAAGGGTGTTCCGTTGATTAATAATCGAGTAATCCAACGCATATGAGTGAATATTAGTGGCATCTCAGTCTGTTTCTTTACTTTTTGGTGTTCATGCGCACCAACCAATTGGTAATTTTACCGAGGTTTTGGTAGACGCCCATTTGCGTTGTTACCAACCTTTCTTGCATGTTTTATCTCGTTTCCCAGAATTTAAATTTGCGCTTCATTTTTCTGGGTGGTTGCTCGATTTTTTGTTTGAGCATTATCCAGATGATATGGCTTTATTGCGTGAGATGGTTGAACGTGGACAAGTGGAGCTTTTCAGTGCAGGAGAAACTGAACCAGTATTGGCCGTCATTCCTAATCGAGACCGTATCGGACAAATCGAAACTTTTTCAAAGAAATTAGAAAAGAAGCTGGGACAGTATCCGCAAGGCGCATGGCTTACTGAACGAGTTTGGGAATCAACAGTAGTACCTGCTCTGGTAGATTGTGGCATACGCTATGCAATCGTTGACGACTATCATTTTATTTGTGCCGGAAAAACCAAGGATGAGCTTATCGGTTACTTTACAACGGAAGAAGACGCAAGGACCTTAGATCTCTTTCCTATTTCTGAAATACTTCGTTATAGATTGCCTTTTTCTCCAGCGCATGAGGCAGTAGCGTATATCGAATCGTTAGCTGAAAGTTCAGCAAATAATAGGCAAGCGGCAGCAATCTATTTTGATGACATAGAAAAATTCGGCATTTGGCCAGAAACCTATCAATGGGTGTATGAAAGAGGGTGGCTTGAGCAGTTCATTCAAGGTGTACTCGCTTCTTCTAAAATCATTCCAAGACATTATCGTGATTATCATGCGTCTGAGAAAACACGTGGCGTAATATATCTTCCGACTACTTCCTATATCGAAATGAATGAGTGGACGTTGCCGGCAGAGCCAGCTAATGCTTATGCTAGCCTGGTCCAGCAAGCAAAATCAGCCGGTTGGTATGAACATAGTAAATCATTTTTACGAGGAGGAATCTGGAAAAATTTTTTTTCACGCTATCCAGAATCGAACTGGATGCATAAACGTATGTTAACGCTTTCTGCGCGCTTTGCCGCTTTGCCGGTGAATCAGCGTACAGATGAAATGCGGCAAAAGCTTTATGCGTCACAAGCCAATGACGCATATTGGCATGGTTTATTCGGTGGGTTATATCTTCCCCATTTGCGGCGGGCGATATATAGCAACATCGTTGAGTTGGAGGCATTGTTGGATAGTTGTGTGTCGCGACCCACTTTTTTTATCGAAGATACCGATTTAGATGGTGTGGATGAGGCCTATCTGCATAATAAAAACCTTCAAGCTGTCGTTAAGCTTGATGGAAGTGCCAGTGTCTGCGAGTTAGATGCCTATCATCTCAGGCATAATTTTGGCGATACCTTGCGTCGTCAAACTGAGCATTACCATTGCAGGGTACATCAGGGTGCGCATAATTTTCCTAAGCACAATGATGCAGGTATCGCTTCAGCGCATGATCGAATTGATCTTAAGCAGCAAATAGTGTCATCCGATTTAACTGTGGACAATCGTGCGCAAAGCGTATTTATTGATGAATTCAATGGAATGCCGATAATTTATCAGCTTGAGTCACACGACAGCAGTTCTGTCCGTTTTTTGTCGACTGTTGATCAAGGGTCAATCGTTAAAGAGCTGAAGTTATCTGAAAATAATTTATCAGTTGCCTATAGCTTGTCTGGAGAATTGACCGGCTCAATTGCATGCGAAATTAGTTTGGCGATGCCTAGCTGTGATGGCGTAGGCGGGCGTTATATTAAAAACGGTGTGGAAGTGCTAGGTGGATTTGGTCAGAATTTTGATCTCGATGAGCTGACAAATATCACATTAGACGATATCGTGTTGCAGGGTGCGCTAATTTTGCGCATATCAGAACCGGTAAAATTGCAAGCCAATCCGCATTTCTCGGTTTCTCAATCAGAGGGTGGCGTTGAAAAAATTATGCAGGCAGTAAAATTAAAACTAATTTGGCCAGTATCGATTAAGAAATTAAAGATTGTTTTGGAGGTTGACGATAAATCAAAATAACACGGCCTCAATTAAACGAATCGAGGCCAATCCATTATTTTCTTGTTCAAGATATAAAAAAACATAACCGCTATATTCTTATGATATCGCTAGATTATTCTGCTTCTTGCGATCAATGCATAACAAGAATTTAAAAATTTATTTGTAAATATCTTGACCGGAATATTTCAATCTGTATAATGCACATCTCTCGACGCTTGAGGGGTAACAAAAACCGAAAGCGACATGATCTTTAAAAATAAACAACCAATAAATGTAGGCGTTTGGTAAAGAATTAATTAGATCGTTGATCGAAGTTAATTAGTAACCATTTCAAAAAGGTATTAATTTACATCAGCTATTTTAAGTGTAAATTAATAGTCAAGCAAAGAATTAAGATTAAACTGAAGAGTTTGATCCTGGCTCAGATTGAACGCTGGCGGCATGCTTTACACATGCAAGTCGAACGGCAGCACGGGGGCAACCCTGGTGGCGAGTGGCGAACGGGTGAGTAATACATCGGAACGTGTCTTAAAGAGGGGGATAACGCATCGAAAGATGTGCTAATACCGCATATTCTCTACGGAGGAAAGCAGGGGATCGCAAGACCTTGCGCTTTTTGAGCGGCCGATGCCTGATTAGCTAGTTGGTAAGGTAATGGCTTACCAAGGCAACGATCAGTAGCTGGTCTGAGAGGACGACCAGCCACACTGGGACTGAGACACGGCCCAGACTCCTACGGGAGGCAGCAGTGGGGAATTTTGGACAATGGGCGAAAGCCTGATCCAGCCATGCCGCGTGAGTGAAGAAGGCCTTCGGGTTGTAAAGCTCTTTCGGTCGGGAAGAAATAGTTGTGGCTAATATCCACAATGAATGACGGTACCGACATAAGAAGCACCGGCTAACTACGTGCCAGCAGCCGCGGTAATACGTAGGGTGCAAGCGTTAATCGGAATTATTGGGCGTAAAGGGTGCGCAGGCGGTTGTATAAGTCAGATGTGAAATCCCTGGGCTTAACCTAGGAATTGCGTTTGAAACTATATGACTAGAGTGTGACAGAGGGGAGTGGAATTCCATGTGTAGCAGTGAAATGCGTAGAGATGTGGAAGAACACCGATGGCGAAGGCAGCTCCCTGGGTTAACACTGACGCTCATGCACGAAAGCGTGGGGAGCAAACAGGATTAGATACCCTGGTAGTCCACGCCCTAAACGATGTCAACTAGTTGTCGGATCTATATAAAGATTAGGTAACGTAGCTAACGCGTGAAGTTGACCGCCTGGGAAGTACGGTCGCAAGATTAAAACTCAAAGGAATTGACGGGGACCCGCACAAGCGGTGGATTATGTGGATTAATTCGATGCAACGCGAAAAACCTTACCTACCCTTGACATGCTCGAAATTTCGCAGAGATGCGAAAGTGCCCGAAAGGGAATCGAGACACAGGTGCTGCATGGCTGTCGTCAGCTCGTGTCGTGAGATGTTGGGTTAAGTCCCGCAACGAGCGCAACCCTTGTCACTAATTGCCATCATTTAGTTGGGCACTTTAGTGAGACTGCCGGTGACAAACCGGAGGAAGGTGGGGATGACGTCAAGTCCTCATGGCCCTTATGGGTAGGGCTTCACACGTAATACAATGGCGCGTACAGAGGGTTGCCAACCTGCGAAGGGGAGCTAATCTCATAAAGCGCGTCGTAGTCCGGATCGGAGTCTGCAACTCGACTCCGTGAAGTCGGAATCGCTAGTAATCGCGGATCAGCATGTCGCGGTGAATACGTTCCCGGGTCTTGTACACACCGCCCGTCACACCATGGGAGTAATTTTCACCAGAAGCAAATAGTCTAACCGCAAGGAGGGCGTTTGCCACGGTGAGAGTTATGACTGGGGTGAAGTCGTAACAAGGTAGCCGTAGGGGAACCTGCGGCTGGATCACCTCCTTTCAAAATCACTAATTACCAAGCGCCTACAATTTATTGGTTGTTTAAAATCACGCAAAAGAATTTAATATCGTATCTTAAGGTTGTGCTAATAGAAGATCCTTAGTGGGTCTGTAGCTCAGTTGGTTAGAGCACACGCTTGATAAGCGTGGGGTCGGTGGTTCAAGTCCACCCAGACCCACCAAATAGGGGGTGTAGCTCAGCTGGGAGAGCACCTGCTTTGCAAGCAGGGGGTCATCGGTTCGATCCCGTTCACCTCCACCAATCAATCTGGCTGTTTCTGTTTGAGAAAATGGGGGCGATGTTAATTGTTTTTTTATTCTTGCGTTGGTTTTGCTCTTTAAAAATTTAAAAAAAGGTAGATTGTAATAATGAAATTCAAATTGAAGTTATTTGTATTTCATTGTAAATGAAGTTCTCAAAAATATAGGGTCAAGCGAATAAGTGCATGTGGTGGATGCCTTGGCGATTACAGGCGATGAAGGACGTGGAAGTCTGCGATAAGCTTCGGGGAGCTGACAAACAAGCTTTGATCCGGAGATTTCCGAATGGGGAAACCTGACTCTTGCTTACTTGGTTCTGCAAAGAATCAATTAAGCAAGAGTCGGCTTTAACTGAATATATAGGTTAAAAGTTGCGAACCTGATGAACTGAAACATCTAAGTAGTCAGAGGAAAAGAAATCAAAAGAGATTCCCAAAGTAGTGGCGAGCGAAATGGGAAGAGCCTTCAATCTTTAGCATCAAAATTAGTCAAATCTTCTGGAAAGTAGAACCATAGAGAGTGATAGTCTCGTAGGCGAAAATTTTGATGTGGAACTAGGGTTGAGATAAGTAGGGCGGAACACGTGAAATTCTGTCTGAAGATAGGGGGACCATCCTCTAAGGCTAAATACTCGTAATCGACCGATAGTGAACAAGTACCGTGAGGGAAAGGTGAAAAGAACCCCGGGAGGGGAGTGAAATAGATTCTGAAACCGCATGCATACAAACAGTGGGAGCTCCGTTAGGAGTGACTGCGTACCTTTTGTATAATGGGTCAGCGACTTACATTCAGTAGCAAGCTTAACCGAGTAGGGGAGGCGTAGCGAAAGCAAGTCTTAATAGGGCGATAAGTTGCTGGGTGTAGACCCGAAACCAGATGATCTACTCATGGCCAGGATGAAGCTAAGGTAACACTTCGTGGAGGTCCGAACCCACTAATGTTGAAAAATTAGGGGATGAGCTGTGAGTAGGGGTGAAAGGCTAAACAAATCTGGAGATAGCTGGTTCTCTCCGAAAACTATTTAGGTAGTGCCTCATGTATGATCTTTGGGGGTAGAGCACTGTTATGGCTAGGGGGTCATTGAGACTTACCAAACCATTGCAAACTCCGAATACCAAAGAGATTAAGCATGGGAGACAGACATCGGGTGCTAACGTTCGGTGTCGAGAGGGAAACAACCCAGACCCTCAGCTAAGGTCCCAAAGATATAGTTAAGTGGTAAACGAAGTGGGAAGGCATAGACAGTCAGGAGATTGGCTTAGAAGCAGCCATTCTTTAAAGAAAGCGTAATAGCTCACTGATCGAGTCGTCCTGCGCGGAAGATGTAACGGGGCTAAACTATACACCGAAGCTAGGGATTCGTATGTAAATACGAATGGTAGGAGAGCGTTCCGTAGGCCTGTGAAGGTGATTTGTAAAAATTGCTGGAGGTATCGGAAGTGCGAATGCTGACATGAGTAGCGATAAAGGAAGTGAAAAGCTTCCTCGCCGAAAACCCAAGGTTTCCTGTGCAACGTTAATCGACGCAGGGTGAGTCGGCCCCTAAGGTGAGGCAGAAATGCGTAACTGATGGGAAACTGGTTAATATTCCAGTACCTTTATATAATGCGATGCGGGGACGGAGAAGGTTAGCTCATCCAGGTGTTGGATATCCTGGTTCAAGCGTGTAGACATGCTGCTTAGGCAAATCCGGGCGGCTAAGTTGAGACGTGATAACGAAGCACTTTATGTGTGAAGTGAGTAATACCATGCTTCCAAGAAAAGCCGCTAAGCTTCAGTTATATAAAGACCGTACCGTAAACCGACACAGGTGGGTAGGATGAGAATTCTAAGGCGCTTGAGAGAACCCAGGAGAAGGAACTCGGCAAATTGACACCGTAACTTCGGGAGAAGGTGTGCCTTGAGTAAGTGAATCGTTTCGCACGAGGAGCTAAAAGAGGTTGCAATAAAAAGATGGCTGCGACTGTTTAATAAAAACACAGCACTCTGCAAACACGAAAGTGGACGTATAGGGTGTGACGCCTGCCCGGTGCCGGAAGGTTAAATGATGGGGTGAGAGCTCTTGATTGAAGCCCCGGTAAACGGCGGCCGTAACTATAACGGTCCTAAGGTAGCGAAATTCCTTGTCGGGTAAGTTCCGACCTGCACGAATGGCGTAACGATGGCCATACTGTCTCCTCCTGGGACTCAGCGAAGTTGAAATGTTTGTGAAGATGCAATCTACCCGCGGCTAGACGGAAAGACCCCGTGCACCTTTACTGTAGCTTTACATTGGATTTTGACAATACTTGTGTAGGATAGGTGGGAGGCTTTGAAGTGTGCTCGCTAGAGCACATGGAGCCGACGTTGAAATACCACCCTGGTGTTGTTAGAGTTCTAACCTAGGTCCATTATCTGGATCGGGGACCGTGTATGGTAGGCAGTTTGACTGGGGCGGTCTCCTCCCAAAGGGTAACGGAGGAGTGCGAAGGTACGCTAGGTACGGTCGGAAATCGTGCTGATAGTGCAATGGCAAAAGCGTGCTTAACTGCGAGACTGACAAGTCGAGCAGGTGCGAAAGCAGGTCATAGTGATCCGGTGGTTCTGTATGGAAGGGCCATCGCTCAACGGATAAAAGGTACGCCGGGGATAACAGGCTGATTCCTCCCAAGAGTTCATATCGACGGGGGAGTTTGGCACCTCGATGTCGGCTCATCACATCCTGGGGCTGTAGCCGGTCCCAAGGGTATGGCTGTTCGCCATTTAAAGTGGTACGTGAGCTGGGTTTAAAACGTCGTGAGACAGTTTGGTCCCTATCTGCCGTGGGCGCTGGAAATTTGAGTGGGGCTGCTCCTAGTACGAGAGGACCGGAGTGGACATACCTCTGGTGTACCGGTTATGACGCCAGTCGTATTGCCGGGTAGCTAAGTATGGAAGAGATAACCGCTGAAAGCATCTAAGCGGGAAACTTGCCACAAGATTAGATTTCCCGGGGATTTAATCCCCCTAAAGGCTCGTTGAAGACTACAACGTTGATAGGTCGGATGTGGAAGCATAGTAATATGTTAAGCTAACCGATACTAATTGGCCGTGAGGCTTGATCCTATAATTTTGAGAATTATATTTAACAGATAACAGTCTATTTAAAATGGCTTTCCATGGGGAAAGCCATTTATACAGGTTATGCTTGGCGGCAATAGCGCTTTGGAACCACCTCTTCCCATTCCGAACAGAACCGTGAAACGAAGTAGCGCCGATGATAGTGTGTAATCGCATGTGAAAGTAGGTCACCGCCAAGCTCTTATATTTGAAATAAGTAATTTCTTATTAGTGTATATAAGAAAATTACATAAAAATAAATCCATTGATGTTGGATTTATTTACCTCAGAACTAATATAAATTGCTCGAAAATACATCAATACCGAGTAATTTATATCTAATTTTCATTGCTATTATAGCAACCAATATTCTACCTATTTGTTATCCAGTTTCATGGATAATATCAGTAACTTCATCTTCACTATAATTGAAATATTGTCACTTTACATCGGTAAATTGATTGAGAATGCCGGTATAAAGATGATTAATATTTCCTTTCACCTACCCGTAGTAACTATCATATTTTTACCCTTGTTAATAAAAGAATAAAATTATCTCCAAAAGTGCTGTGATACTCTGCTGCTGATCAAGAGCAGAAATACTTATCGTTAGTTATAACACCGTACCCCTCTGTGCTCCTCTTTATTTACGATGAGAGCAATAAGAATGTTGGCGTGATGAATCTGATAGAGTTGTGCTCAAACTAAAATAAAACTTGATGTAGCCAAGCGCTTTATACAAATCGCAGTAAGCTGTTAGGAAAGCGCCATTTCACTACTCGATAAAAATAACATAGAGGATAAAGCACAATCAGGGTAATAGCCGCAGCCAAGAATGCTTGCGCTAATTCGCCGCGCGCCAGTAATAAAGTTAATAATTCTAAAATTACAAAATGCATCAAGTAGAAGAAAAGTGCAGTTTGACCAAATACTAGCAGAGGACCATTTTGGCGAACACCGATCTTCGTTTTTAACCATATTAAAAATGCTAAGATCAGCATCATTAGTCCTAGCTCTAATGTTATATAGGAAATACTCGGTGGGTACTTGCTAACATGCAGCCATTGTATAAGTGAATTATTTTCACGAAGCAATAGCATGTTTCCATAATCATTGAAACCGCGTACCAGTAAGAAGCAAGTTAGCAAAACTAAGCTGCAGAGCAGAAGTATACGCGTAACTGACAAGCTGGCTTCTGAACGATCACCTAGCCATTCACCAAAGACCCAACCTAACATCATTATCGATAACCATGGGATGGCTGGATAAAGTGCTGTAAAGGATTCGCTAAACCACGGCGCAAAAGTTAGTGATAATAATAGAGGTACCTCTCCCGGGGGTTGCCAGAAAAGTAGCGTAAAGGCTTCTCCACCAAAAATTAATAGCAATGCGCACAGCAAAAGTGTGCGTCTGCTTAAGTGATGAAGTAGCGTCATTAGCATCATGCTTACACCGATTGCATAAAGTACTTGCAAATAAAGCTTTCCGGCTGCCAGTGAAAATACCACGATATCCAAAAGTGCGATAAATGCTCCCCGAATGAATAAATCAAGATCAATGTTTCTGTCACTCATGCCCTTTTCGCGCCGCTGTAGGATGCTGAGCGCCATAGCTGTTCCTGTTAGGAATACGAATGTCGGTGCACTCAGATGGGTTATCCAGCGCGCAAAAAACTGTTCAGTCACAAAGCTCGAACCCACGATATGCGATACGACGGTATCGCCAGCTACGCGCCCTTCATTAAAGAAAATTGATGCGTGGTCTAGTGCCATTAACACCATGACAATACCGCGCATCCAATCAATGGCAGCAATACGATTCATGTAATGTCTGTTCAGTACTGGGTGATGATTGAAATAAACAGTGCCTATACTTTATGAAAAAACTACATTCCTCCCGTTTCTCTGCCAAAGCGAGAAGCTTTGAGCGTGATATCGGCGCGTTCCCAAGCCTTCTTGAAGCGAGATTCAATGAGCGCTGCTGCCTGTTCGTTCTTTTGCTGTGCTTCTAGCGCCTGTAGCAGGCCAAATAATGCCCAACCGTTGTTGCGGTTACGCCTGAGATCTTCCCAAAATACGGTTTCTGCCTCGGCTGGACGTCCTGCTTCTAACAGAATTGTGCCCAGTGCAAGTCGCGGTGGAAAGTGCCATTCAGCGGGTTCGGTATAGACCAGGCCATCTTCCAAGCGGACAGCATGATCAAAATGTGCGATGGCCTCATCAAATTTTCCTTGTGCAGCAAGAATTTCACCTGACAATACTTCGGGGCCGATTGCTAATACAGCACGAGCTGTATTAGGCGAGAACAATGGTGAATCCAGTCCAGGCTCTTGCATGATCTTGCGTAGTGAAGCAAGCTCTTGCTCGGCAAGGTGTAATTGGTCCATTGCTACAAATGCAAGACCACGCACCAGGGTAAATTTGTTCACTAATCAATCATAATCAAATTCAGAAAGTTATTTAAAGATCTGGACAAAAGAGCACTTTCAGTGTAAAAAGTGCTCAT
>NZ_QAOO01000009.1 GCF_003051105.1 Nitrosomonas nitrosa
GTACCGTCGATATGTTCGCTTGCAATACGCCCGCAAACAGAACACCGCATACCGTCATCAGCCCCTTCAGCCAACTCCTGGCTTCCATTATTCTCCCTCCTTTTTTCGTTTTATTTATAAAAAACTACACGAAAATGCCCATTTTAACTACTTTAACAAACAACTCAGGCCATCGCTTTTATTGAGCTTGCCAAACGGCTTTTATGTCTAGCCGCTTTATTCTTATGAATAATCCCTTTATCTGCAATAGAATCGAGAATACTCGTCGATTTTCTATAAACAGCTTGCGCTTGAGTTTTATCTCCCGACTCAATCGCTTTTCTAACGCTTTTGATCGCGGTTCTTAACCTTGATCGCAAACTAAAATTCCGCTCTCGCCTTGCAACGGTCTGTCTTGCCCGCTTTTTGGCTTGCGCTGTATTCGCCATAAATATTCAATTCCTCAATTTGAGTTGCTAAAAACCTCGGGATGTTACGTTTATTCTCGAGATATTGCAATAAAAATCCTAAGTCATAAAACCAAAAAACCCGCGATTAATCTCTTCCCTTTTATCACTGAATCGATTTAAGCTATTACCGGCGGCAGAAGCGAAACGATTGCGTTTTTTTCTTTGGTTGCTTCGCCCAATAAAGCAAAACCTTGAAGATTGCCCGCTTCATCTCTGAATAGAGCCTTGAGGCCATCTAGCTGAGCATCGATTTGCCAGCTACCTGGCATAGCAGGATCAGGTGGAGACACGATGGTCGGGCAAGCGGGTGTTTTAACCAATACTGGCATAGGCGGGTAACGGACGGGTGTGGCTGTTCCATTGATAGTGGCTGCTATTGCTCGCGCTGCGTGTGTAATTGGCATTACAAATGGCAACACTTTACCCTCCACCTCAGCACAATCCCCCAACGCGAAAATACTTGCATCTTGGGTTTGTAAAAATCGATTGGTCACTATGCCGCGATTAACATGAATACCCGTAGTTTGTGCTAGCGTTGTGCGTGGCCGCAAACCCACTGCCGACAAAACCAGGTCGACTTCTATCACCTGGTCATCAGCCAAAATTAATCGATAGCGATGCCCTCTTCGCTCGATAGATTGCGTTTGTGTATTCAAATGAAATTGGATACCCGCTGCCGCGAGCTTATCATGCAGATACTTACCCGCTTCTGTAGGGAGCAATCGACCCAAAGGCTGCATACTGATGTCTATTATGCGTACTTGGTAACCTGCTCCTGCTAGATCATTAGCAAATTCACAGCCGATTAAGCCTGCTCCAAGTATGGCGATTTCTTTTTTTCCTTCTAAGGCTTCGCGAAAGCGGCGATAATCATCGAGATCGTTTACAGACAAAATATCGTCGACCGCATCCCCTGATAAGGGCAATCGAATAGGATCGGCACCCACCGCTAACACCAATTTACTAAAAACTAGATGACCACCGTTCTCAAGTTTTATGGCTTTGTTCGCTTGATCAATTTCCTGGGCACGCGTATGCGTGTGTATCTCTATTTTTAGCTGGGCCGTCATTTGCGCGGCATCCGAATTCAAAATAGCAGCGGGCGTCTTACCTGTCGCTAACGCATTGGATAGCATCGGCTTGGAATAAAACCCGCCATGATCAGCAGATAACATAGTGATAGGAATATCGCTATTCAATTTACGTAACTCCCTAGCCACAGCGTAGCCTGCAAGACCACTGCCAATAACTACAACTGATTGCTGACTCATATCATCTCTACCATTTCGAAATCATCTTTGACTACTCCGCACTCGGGACAGGACCAACTCGCGGGGATTTCTTCCCAACGCGTTCCCGCCTCGATACCATGTTCTGGATCGCCTATCGATTCGTCATAAATAAACCCACATACCATGCACTGAAACTTTCGCATCGAATTATCAAACTCCTATTAGATTTTGCATATTTATACTCATCGCACCTCAAAATTCGGCATCTACACCTTCTCCCGCTGGAGAAGGTTGAATGAGGGGTGATAAAAATCCAATTTTGAGGTGTGAAGCGTATAATTGTTTCAATAATTGTACCCCAACGAATGAACTTGGTTCGCCTTTACTATTTTCACCATTTCATAATTCATGCTTGATAGAATACATGCCTCATTTTCGCCACTGAGGCAAAATTGAACCAATGTCTGGAAGGCTATTCAAATGTTCGTTAATAAAAAAACAACTAATAGGTAGAGTTAATCCATGAAACGTATTCTTTTATTCATTGCAACCAACCTAGCTATTTTAGTGGTACTCAGCATTACGTTGAGGATATTGGGTGTCGACCGTGTGCTTGATGCTGAAAGCGGTGGGTTGAACTATAACTCCCTGCTGGTATTCTCGGCTGTCATTGGATTCGGGGGCTCGCTTATTTCTCTCGCCATGTCTAAATGGAGCGCGAAACATATGACTGGCGCAGTTGTCATCGATATTCCATCGAATGCAACGGAAGGATGGCTGGTTGAAACTGTTCGTCGACAAGCTAAAGCATCCGGTATTGGCATGCCAGAGGTTGCTATCTACGATTCACCTGATGTCAATGCTTTTGCAACGGGTATGAGCCGCAATAATGCACTTGTTGCAGTGAGTACGGGTTTACTCCAGAAAATGGAGCGAGATGAAATCGAAGCCGTATTGGCGCATGAAGTCAGCCACATCGCCAATGGCGACATGGTGACACTGACCTTAATTCAAGGTGTGGTCAATACCTTTGTTATTTTCCTATCCAGAATCATCGGACATGCAGTCGATCGCATCATCTTCAAAACTGAAGAAGAACATGGTCCAGCCTATCTCATAACAAGTATCATTGCTCAGATCGTGCTGGGGATCCTTGCGAGTATCATTGTCATGTGGTTCAGCAGGCAGCGTGAATTCCGTGCAGATGCGGGCAGCGCAAAACTGGTCGGTCGGAATAAAATGATCGCGGCTCTTGAAAGATTGAAACAGCAGTATGAACCTTCTCATTTACCCGACAAAATGGCCGCGTTTGGTATCTCAGGAAAACAGAGCCAGATAGGTCGTCTATTTATGTCTCACCCTCCTCTCGATGAGCGTATTGCTGCTTTACGTGAGGCTGCGTATTGAGATAGTTACTATTTTTAATATTCGGTAGGATGCGGTTATGTGTATCCTACCGAATCGCAAAGTTTACGCAGAAACAGACTGGATTATCCTGTTGAATCTCATCAAGCGAGCTTATTCGAGCTTTTCTGTTTCATCTTCACCATTAAACTCGAAGCTCTCATCTGCCGGTGGGCTACCGTCATAAACCAAATTCTGACGGCGTTGTAAATAAGCATCGCGTACAAATTCGTATTTATCCAGGGCTGCTTCTTCCAATGTCTTGTCCGTATCGAGCATTTGAGCACGCGTATCAATCGCCCATCCAACTGAAGCAGGAAATCGAACAGTCAGAAAATCAAAATCAGGATAGATCGACCAGATTGGATGAAAAATAGAACTGTCCACCGCAATACCTACAGCGTCACGTATCGTACTCGGACCTAAGAAAGGTAATACAAGATAGGGTCCCGGGCCAATGCCATAACGGCCAAGTGTTTGGCCAAAATCTTCATTACGTTTACTTATGTCGATATCACTCACGGCGCTGATATCACTCGCAAGATCGATAATTCCAAACAAGCCAAATGTCGAGTTAATTACGACACGTGTTGCGCTAGCTGCCGCATCATCGAACTTGAGCTGCAGCAAAGCATTGGCCGTAATCACGACATCGCCAAAGTTTGAAAAAACATTACCAATTATCATTTCGAGCGGATCCGGTACAATCGCTCGATACCCCCTAGCGACTGGCTCCAGTACAAAATCATCCACTTTTTCATTAAATGCAAATACTGCTCGGTTCATTGATTCTAAAGGATCTCTCCGATTCTCGACCGAAGCACAACCAATCAGCATATACCCTAATAACATCAAAACCAGAAATCTATAGCGATATAAGATCATTTTACGTCTATTGTTTTTATTTGCGAACGGGGCATCTTGCCATATTTACGTATTTGCGACAACCTAATGATCACCTCTAAATTCGCGATTACCTTTTCTGATTTGTCTCACGCGATCAGGCGGTTGACGCGGAATACACGATTTTTCGTACAAACTAGCTTATTGAACCGGGGTTGGAGTTTCGAGCCATTTTTAGATAATCAAAGACAACCCGAGTATTTAGCGGACATTTTTCGTCATCTCAGGAGAATTGTTTCGCTTTGCTTCTTGTTTTTTGTCTGCCCTGATCATCAAGCGCACTGCACATAGTTTTTCCGTCAATAGCTAGGAGAGGCTCATCCAAATAGACTGATTGACTGCATACGAGCCTGGTTGGCCGGATTTTCCGATCCTTTTCGTTAAATAGAACGGCTATTCGTCTCAATTGATCGAAAAATCCAACTCAATCAATCTCATCCTCGCTACATCGCTATTCTCGGCCAGTCTTACCTAACTCATAATGATGCGGTGTTTCATACTGAATTGGATGCCACGATACGAATCATCAGTGCGCGTCTAATGACAAAGCAAGAGAAAAAGGTTTATGAAGAAGACCAAGGTAAAAGATGAACTTAATCATAATCTTGCAAAAAACTGTCAAGTGAGCAACTTGCAAAATTTAGGGATTAAGCAGAATTAC
The DNA here is from genome assembly GCF_003051105.1 of Nitrosomonas nitrosa. GTDB lineage: Bacteria > Pseudomonadota > Gammaproteobacteria > Burkholderiales > Nitrosomonadaceae > Nitrosomonas > Nitrosomonas nitrosa. Next base: position 4,650 of record NZ_QAOO01000009.1, read on the forward strand.
TGGTTTGAACAGCCAACAAAAGCAAGATAGCCTGTCCATAAGTGATAAAGCTGAGTTATCAGAAACACAAAAATCATTAACAAATGAAAAGATTCCGGATGCCGGGAGCTGAGTGACATACCCGATTTGATCTAATACTCAAATGCCAGATTCTAAATAAGCGCTTCTTTCTGTGATTGCCACGGATGAATTTTACGAATTTTATTGCCTAGCGCGGTTTTAGCTTTATCAAGCTCATAGGCTTTTTGCAGGTTTAACCAAAGCTCAGGGCCGGTGCCAAAGAACTGTCCTAACCGCAAAGCAGTATCTGCTGTTAAATCCCGTTTGCCACGAATAATCTGTGAGATACGGTTTGGTGGCACATCAATTTGCCGCGCAAGCTCAGTGCGCGTCATACCAATTTCCGTTAATTCATCAGCGAGAAATTCGCCGGGGTGAATAGCTTCTCTAACCATCTTTGTTTACCTTTTCATAGACTGTTTCAGTGATAATCCACGATTTCCACATCAATTGCGCCTTCGTCCCACATAAAATACACGCGCCATTGTTGATTGATACGAATACTGTATTGTCCCACTCTATCGCCGGATAAGCGTTCAAAGCAATTGCTGGGTAATGCAACCAACGCTTCCAGCGTAATGGCGGCATCCAGTATTCGGAGACGCTTTTCCGCTTGGCGTTTAAAGCTGGAAAACGCCGCAACATGCTGACCGTCAAAGAGGCGCTGGGTTTTCCGGCATTTAAAGCTCTTTATCATTCTTAACCCTAACACGCATGACGTGTTACGTCAATCGTCAATATGATACGATAATTAAAATCAAGTTTAAGGGGACGGTGATTTACTAACTATGATAATGAAACTCTATATTATCCGATGGTTGGAGAAATAAATTATTGAAATATAAAATTTGTCCTGAGATGCGAAGGGTTAAGATAATTCTTCAAAAAACATCGTCTTTTCATGCAGATTGCAAACAACCCTACCTGTTTTTTCTTTTCGCATTTTCCTCCACACCACAAAGCCAGTAAGAATTGCTTGTTCCCATTGTTTAGGTGTAGCCTTCTTGACTTCAAGGTGTCTTGTTAATTGCCTGATTGTATGTAGTAATTGTTCATCTATCGTTTGAATTCCATCGTAAAAATTATGATTTCTAGCGTGTTCAAATACCAGTGCAGAAATTGCTTCATCAATTACAATAGCTCTTCCACCATCTTCTATTTCATTTATTAAATCATTGCTTCGCCTTTTTTTGTGCATTAATGCTCTGGCAGTGGGCGACCAGCCGAGTACAGTCACGTACGAGAAATGAAACAGGTCATGATATCTGTAGTAATCGTCTTCGTAGTGGTTATCACGAATTGGGTCGCCAAATTTTTGCCCGTTAATGAATATTTCAACACATTCTTTTCCATTGTTATCGACCCCTTCGTTAAACTCCGCTACGAATTCCCTAGGAAACTGCTCTGTCTCTTCAAATCCGTCATCAAAAAATTCACCTCCAAGGTTTAGCTGACCTTCGCTATGTAGATCAATCCACCTTTCTTTGGTTTTTTTCAGGTTGTATTCTAGAATTTCTGAGAGAGGAATTTTTTCTATAGTTGCAATTGATGTGAGATACCAAATGATATCGCCCAGTTCTTCCATTATTTTTTCACGAAAGATCGCGTAGCTGTCTCCATCACGTATTTTTTTCTTATATTCAGTAGATAAACCTCCAACTTCTCCATTGAGGCCAAGCATTACAATTGAAAGCGCCTTTTCGTGATCTTTATTGAATTGCATCGTCTCAGCAGCTTCAGCCTGATACTCATCTGCATTCATCTTTTACTCCTAATTGGATTTTCCATTTGGGGGGGAAAAAATATCTGATTGGTTCAGGATTCTGTTTAAAGCGCTGCTTAATGCGTGTTCTTCCAGAAAAACCGGATAGATTTGGATGCGCAACACGACAGTATTTATCTACTTCACAAAAAATATTTTGTATATCTATATACTGTAACGGACGATTTCCGATTTTTTTAAAGTCAAGCCCTAGTCGTTCGAATTCTAGTTCTTGCCTATCCGTCATCATTTTGATGATATCCGTTTCCGATAAGCCACCAAGCTTAGAAAAGCATTTCTTGATTCCGTCCCTAGCTCCCGGCCCGGGAATAGTAAATTCTGTTTCGTTAAAGTCGATTAGGTCACTATAGTTCAGGTCAGTCACGTATTGGTATGCTAGAAATCTGCCGATTAAAGGGTAATCAAGAAGTAATGCATATGCTTGCATCATCTTTTTGCATGATGCTACTTTGTCTGCCAAATTTTCATCTAGCATTCTCTTTAAAAGAATTAGATGCGCATGATGCTTTCTTGTTACATTAAATTCTTTACATCCAGAGGCCATCATATAAGCGTTCGAATACAATGTCCTGCCACTGTTCATTTCACTGTCTAGAAAAGTTCTAAAAGAATCCAAATTAAAATTATCGACATTTAGATCGCCAAATTTATTTTCCAATAACTGCCATGTCTCAATTTTGTTAAAAAGCTTGAACAATATCACTCTGAACAAAATATCATTTGCTGTACGTTTGTTACAGTTCTGGTAGATTACGTTTTTTATTAGATACTGGCTTACTCTGTCACATGCCCGATACACATTGGTAAACTTGAATTCTTGAATTATTGAATCTTTTGTAAATGGAGGGTTTTCAACTTTAAGTCGCGCAAAAAATACGTTTTGTCGTTCGTAAGCGAATCTCCAGAAAGTGTCATATGCTATTGTAGGCTTGGCGGGATCGAGTTTAATAATAATATCAGTCTGTTTCGACATATTTTCTATACTTATTTGTAAAATTTCTGGCTTCAGTTTTATTCATTCTCCCCAGTTCAAGTACACTAGCGATACAATTGACTTCATCTAGCTCAAGCCCCATTTTACCGGCCATAAAATTCCCAAGATTTCGTAACCCAACATAGTTACCATACCCTCTATTAGTAAGATGCTGCATGGCATATATAGCGTTGATAGTCATTTTTCCACTTTTTTTCGGAATAAAGCAGACCTGCTGTAAGCAAGGGAAGCCTCTCATTGTTTGGGATGTATGATCAATCGAAGGGTCGAATGTCAAAGCTATTAATGCGGAACGCCTATGCACAGGTTTTCTCACGCCTTCTACACCGTTATATGTGTCTATAATATGCTTAAGCTGATTGATTGGTTGGCCGCTTGCCTCATTGAAAGCAATTAAACGTCTAAAGTAATGTCCATTTCTATTTTGTTTATCTTTTTTTACATGCTTCCAGATATTTTCAAAGCGTTCAAAGACTGTGCTCTGATCACCAGTAGCTAGGCTTTTCGGAAATATCGTGCTGGCAGTTGTTTCAAATGAGTTCTGCCCTATACGTTTAAGAAACTCATTGAGATCATTTTCCAGTTCTTCTTGATAGTCAGGGACTGAATTGTTGACAGCAAAATTCGCCACGAGTGGTGCAATTTCTGTACTCGCACTATCAGCTATAGCAATCAGTATTTTTAGCCAGCATTCTGTTATTGAATTTCCACGTACAATCATTCTTCCTCGTATTTGTATTGATAAAGCCCTTGGAACTTGTGTTGACTAGCTTTCAAAAAACAACTCCAATCCTCACTAAAAATACGCGTGATACCAGGCGCCGTTGCCACATAAATAATTTGTTGGCTATTTGAAACATGCTTAAGAATTTGCGGCCCATCAACGGAAAGTGTTTTTGAGGATACGATATAGTCGCCGACTTCAAGCTCAATTGCTTTTTCGTCCCACCAATTTCCAATATTGAAAACTTGTGATTTCACTTCCAACCCACTAATAGAATGGCGTATATCCGATAGTTTTGAAGAGATGAGTTTCTGATAGTGTCTATAAGGGATTAGTCGAAGATTTATGTATAAATGGGTTGCAAATGCCTGATATGAAACACCGAAATATTTGGACAACGTATAAGCATCAACCGAAGTAATACTATCTGCGCTAATGCCATAGAGAAGTAATGTCCTATTTACAGCTGAAGATGGCATCAGAAGCATGCTTGCGAAGAAGTCAGCCTCTTGTTCTTCTTGTTTGTTGGACCCACACTCCAGAATTTCATCAATCACGGTGCCATGTTTAAGAACGTGATGTCCTATTTCATGAGCACATGTGAATCGTTTGCGCCCCTCGGGCCTTTCAGCAGAAATTAAAATAAGATTTTTATTTGCAATATACATACCTTCAAAAGAAGGAATTTTTATAAAACGAAGATCGAATCCCATCGCCTCACACAAAGAGTAAGGGCACACAGGTAGATGCGGATCAATACCCAAGAAGGTTTTTCTTGTTTTGAGCGCTTTAGCTGTAATTTGCGCTGCCCTAATTTTTTCCATCCTTATTCTCCGAAGCCTTTATCATCTTAATGGTGTTAATCAAAGCTTCAATGTCCTCATCTTTCATTGAACTTAGTTCACGGGCAGCAGCTAAGATAGACTGATCAATTTTATCTTCATTCACTTTTCCTTCAGTTATCCAAGTAATTTCAACACCGTACAAATTTGCCAGTTTGAGCAATTCATCAGATTTAACATTTCTACGGCCTGCTTCAATTTCACTAATAGTAGGGCGATGCATTCCAAGCCGTTTTGCTGCTTGTCCTTGAGAAAGCCCGGCCATTTCTCTAGCAGAACGAAGCCTATTGGCGATCTCCAGTTTACTCATTTTGTTTTTTCCTTTGTAAATTGATATATTGATCTCACCATTGACGAAACAGTAATATCTTCCAGATTAATATTTGAAAAAATTTTTTCAGGAGGTAATTCACATTCTATTTTTTCCTCAATGCTCATCAAGACTTCGATAGCTCTGAGGCTATCAAAACCAGCTAGATCAGAAGCTGGCTTAGTGCTATTAGTGATGTCTGGGATCGACTCTCCTGATAGCTCAAGATTATCTCTAAGAGATTGAATTACAATATATTCCAATTCCTGTATAGTCATAATTTCCCCCATTTATTACCAACGGTAAGAATATATTACCGGCGGTAATATATATTGTCAAGCTTCTAAATTTTTAGCTCATTGTTCTATTGGGAATGCTAGTGTTATGCAGGGATGAAAAATCAAAAGATGGCATCAACTCAGTATACGGCTGCTCGAGGGGATAGATAAAGGTTGTAAATTAATCTCTTTGAAGGGCGTTTTACGACTATTCATTTTTAATATGCGTATAGCAAAGGAAGACAATTCTTCCAAGCGGTGAGTGTGATAATACAGCGATACATTTTAATGGTGCATGAAGGCTCAATGCCGAATGCGCCACTATGCCGGGGGTATGCAACAGGGGCGCGCAGCGGGCCCCTTTGCCAAGATGGCGTCGTGCGGAAAAATCGAAGATTTTGTAGTACAACGCACAGCTTGCGTGTAACGGGAAGCGACGTAGGACAATAGCGTTTTGTAGCACAAAATGGAGACGCGACCAAACAAGACCCGTTTGATCGTTGCAATCATCGGCCAAAGACCAGAGAGCTGGTCCTACTTTGTTGGACAGATTTGCGGCGAAGTTAAGCTACAAATCGTTGGTTTATGTCATGCCGCTTGTCTTGTGTTTTGTTCCTCCGGGTGCAGGGCGTAGCCCAAGGCCGGAGGAACAAAATTTCGTCCATCATAAACCTCATCCGGCGTACGTCCATCAAAAGTTGAATGGGGCCGCTGCGCATTGTAAAACGCCAGCCAATGCCCGATTTCCCGCCTTGCCCGAAGGCCGTTATCAAAGGCGTTCAGATAGACGCACTCATATTTCAAAGACCGCCAGAGCCGCTCGATAAACACATTGTCCATCCACCTTCCTTTGCCATCCATTGAGATTTTGATACCGTTTTCCTTCAAAAGCCCGGTAAATTCAAAGCTCGTGAACTGGCTGCCCTGATCGGTGTTGAAGATTTCCGGCCTGCCGTAGCGGGCCAGAGCCTCTTCCAGAGCCTCGACGCAAAAGCCTGTATCCATCGTGTTGGACAGACGCCAGGACAGCACCTTGCGGCTATACCAGTCCATAATCGCCACCAGGTATAAAAAGCCTCTGCGTACCGGAATATAGGTAATATCCGCACACCAGACCTGACCCGGACGGGCAATATCCAGCCCTTTCAGCAAGTACGGATAGATCTTGTGCCCGGGGTGCGGATCAGACGTGCGCGGCCTTTGATAAACCGCTTCAATCCCCATTTGCCGCATCAGCCTGCGCACACGGTGACGGCCAACATTATAACCCTGACGCCGTAAATGCCGCGCCATCTGACGGGAGCCGTAATACGGCGCAGCCAGAAACTGCTCGTCGATCAACCGCATCAGCTTTAAATTGAGCGGGGTCTCGCCCTTCGGATCGTAATACCAGCCAGACCGGCTGATCGATAGCAGGCAGCACTGCGCCGTGATGCTCAGATTGTCATTGCCCGGCTCTACCATTTCCTGACGCCTCCTAACCCCAACCGGCTGGAGGCATCTGCTAAAAAATCACGTTCCACCGTCAATTGCCCGATTTTTGCGTGGAGCGCTTTGACCTCTGCTTTATGATCCTTCTCCTGAACCTCCAGCTTACCGGAAAAGCCAGCCTCCATTGACGCCAGGGCTTCTTTCTTCCAACGGTGGATGACGTTCGCATGCACGCCATAACGCGCCGACAGCTCCGCCACGCTCGCATCCTCGCGTAACGCCGCCAATGCCACCTGCGCTTTAAATTTTGCAGGGTAGTTCTTCCTTGTTTTGCTCATTTTATTGACCCTCCTTCGGTCATAAAATGTAGCTTAACAAACTGTCCGAATTCTTGGGACCACCTCTAACGCCATTGATGCGGCGCAGGTGGAAATGGCCGATTCACTGCGGCGCATCATGGTGAATGTGCATCTGATACTGAGCATAGCCTATCCGGATAGCCCGATTTCCAATCCACCCGGTTCAGGCTCCCCGCAAACCATTCGCGCATTGATGCATAAGCGCAATTATCTGGAGTAAATCATCATGAAAGAAATCAAACATGTGGTATTGACCGACAAAGAATACGCTTATGTCGCCGTTGCCATGAATCATATAAAAAAGACGGCGCAACAGGCGCTATGGCTGCTGTTTCCGACAGCTTTATCCCTGCTGATTTTTCTCTGCGCCGCTGGAATCGAGGTTGCAATCGCCTACGGCGTATTCAGCGGCTTGCTGCAAGGTATCGAAGACCCGGTGGTGGAACATTCAGCGGGATTATTGTCGTTGACGGCGATAGTCGCCATGCTAACCTACCACTGGATCAGCAAGGATCATCCGGATGCATGGCCGGTACGCCTGATCCGCAATCTCAGCACTATATTCGCGCCGTTTTACGTACTGGCTGGCGGCCTGTTCTTGGGCATACTGCTATTTCCCGGCGCGGTTGCCACGGCCACCACAGGCACACCCGACACGATTTTCGGGTTGCCGGTGGAACAGGCCGATGCCGGTTCAATAGGACAAGCCATCGTCACGTGGCTGCAAGACAACATGGTGCTTGCCGCACCGTTTTTTGTCGCGGGCGTCATGGGCATTTCGATAATGGGTTTGTTTGTAGGCGGCCAGTGCATAGGTACGATCTTCACGAATGCCTCAACTATTTATCATGCCCTGTCCAACCAGAAGATCGCCAAACAGGCATGGGGACAATTTCAGACGGATATCAACATTTATCCCAAAACTGTAAAGGCATACGACCGGCTTAAAAACTGGACTGACAGTGCGCTCAGAAACAAGGCGGCGTTGATGATCGCCGGTTTGGCCGGTCAATTTGTACAACGCGCCGAGTCGGCAATCGAGAACAATCCTGCACTACAGACTGGCAATGACGAGCCGGATTCGGCGTTAAGCCGGTTTTTCGGCAAACAGCCTGATCTGGGGCATATCAAGCCCCGCATTGAAACCCTCAAAACACTCACTGCAAAAAATATTCGCAGTGTCATCGACCGCAATCTTAAATAAAGGAGAACCAAATCATGAAATTCAAGATGAAATTCACTACATTATCTTTACTGACCGCACTGGGCGGTACAAGTTACGCACAAACGCCTATACATGTGACATTTGCGCTGGATCGGTCTTCGTCCAACCCGAATGAAGTTAAAACATTCCGCGATGCCGCTGCAAGACATGCCAAGGATACAGTTTCAGCATTGAAAATGGGCGATACCGTAGCCGTTATGGCTTTCGGCGATGGCGGCTTGAGCAATTTCCAGCTAACAAAGCGTGTGAAACTGTCGGCGCGTATGCGGCCTTCACAAGTCGGGGGTGCGTTGGAAAAAGCCATTATTGCGAAAGCCGAAGAAGCGGCAAACAAACCGCAAAACGAAACCCGCCTGATGTCTTTTCTGGAGGAATCTCACCGGGAATTCCAGTGCGCGTCCGGTAATGCCAAGGTGATTGTCTATACCGACGGTATCGAGCATTCGGCGGAACTGACGGGCAAACAATTTGTGCTCGATAAAAAACCGCTTCCCGATCCGACACCTGGCATCCTTTCGGGGTGCCATGTAGAGTTTATCGGCGTCGGTCTGGGCGTCAACGGCGCACTGCAACGGCCTGAGAAAAGACACATCACAGATGCATGGTCTGCATGGATGGAAAAAGCCGGTGCGACCTTTGAAGCCCGATCCAACCTTTAACGGGTTGGACGGTTTTTACTGAGCTGCATTAACCATGCATCAACAATACCCCAACAATCAACCGCCACCCAGCCTGCTCATGGTTGCAGGCATAGCAGCCGGGCTGGTGTGGTGGTCGATGAACCTGAACCCGCCGCTGGTGAACGGTCAGATTGACGGTTTCTCGGCGCTGATACATTTTATGGCGGGACTGTTCTGTCTCCATACGGTTATTCGGCTGCTGGAAAATCTTTCGCACTTTATCGACTTTCTTTCCAGCCGCAGACCGATGGGACAACACGGCACTGCCGCATGGGCGAAAGTCAGGGACTACAAAAACGCACTAACCAAAAACAAACGCGGCCCATTCTGGGGGCGTGCGCTGGACGGTTCCCGGCCTGCTTTATTCTTTGATTTCGTTAGTAATTCAATGACAGTCGCACCAGCAGGCTCCGGTAAAGGTATTTATACCGTTGTGACCAATATTATGAGTATCCGGCACAGCAAGGTCGTGGCTGATTTCAAGGGTGAGCTGGTCTGCATGTGCAAGGCCGCACTGGAAAAACGCGGCGAGATTGTGCGTGTCCTCAATCCCGGCAATCTGTGGCAGAACATTATCGGTCAAAGCGGTTCCTGCAATCCGCTCGATATTATCGCAGACGATCTCACGCGGCCCGGCGGTTTACGGGATGTAATGGACGATTTGCGGGAAATGGGTTCGCAAATCCTGCCCGAACCGGGTGACAAGGAAGGAGAAAATACCTACTTCCGCGAAGGCAGCCGCCGTCTCATTGCCGATGCAATTTTGTTTGAAGTCATGGTCGATTTGTATGACGCTACGCTGTCATCTGTGGCACTGCTCATCGAAAACCGCACCCGTCTGGAAGATATGGCGCGATGGGTGGCCGGAGTCGATATCGAAGACAAACTGCACCCGGACGGCCCGTTTCCGATTGAACATACCGAATGGGCAAAAGCGCATGATCCGCAGAATGTTGCAGAATTTGCCGCTCTAGTCAGAGCCAGAGCGAAAAACCTGATTGCACTTATGTCGGGCGGTGACAATCGTACATTCGATTCATTTATTACCGGCGCACAGCAGGCGCTTGCACCGTTTGCATTCGGCAGACTGGCCCCGGCCATGGGACGTTCGACGTTTCGCATGAGCGATCTTAAGGAAGGCAAGAAGCCGACAACATTATTTATCGTTGCGGACGCCAGCCGTATGGAAGCCTACAAGGCATTTGTCGGTCTGGTGCAATGGTGCTGTATGACGGCGGTAAAACGCCATGAAAACAAGGCACGGCCTGTCTGTTACATACTGGACGAAGCGACGAATTACAAAGTCAACGGGCTGGAAAATCTGCTCACATGGGGTCGTTCTTATGGGCTGCGTTTGCATTTAATCTTTCAGGACTTGGCCGCATTTGAGCGCACTTACGGTAAGACCGCGCTTGATACCTTGTTAAGCGAGACGGAAATCAAGCAATTCCTGCCCGGGCAACGCTCGCCCAAAACACTGGAACTCATCTCAAAACAACTGCTCGGCGATCAATCCATGATGGCAATCGGCACCAGCCGTTCTGTCGATCAACCCGGTTTAAGCGAGAATTTGAGCGAAGCGGGCCGACCGCTCGCCACACCGGATGAAATCCGGCGCATGAAGGCAGGGATTCTGTTTGTACGCCAGCACCGCCCGATTGCGTTCGAGCCGGTGTCATACGCCGAGATCGAGCCGTGGCGCTCACAGGTCGGTATCAACCCGTTCCACGGCAAGCCCTTCAAGAAGAAAGTCAAAATCAGATTATAGGAGGTCACAAACATGAAAACCTATTCACCCGGAAAATTCCGCCCGCTGTCATGGCTCTCATTGCTGTTGCGCGGTATCGCCTATGTACTGCGCCACTGGCTTGTCATCCTGATTGCCGTGCTGGTGATCTCGCCGGTCGGGCCGCATCTGCTGGTCTGGTACACGTATAAGGATTACGGCGCATACAAGGATATGAACGATTGCGTTTACCTGGGCGGTCGCGGACTGGTCAAGCGCCATGACGGCGATAACTGCCCGGTCATCGTCATCATCGACCGGCGCATAGAGCGCTAATTTCAACTGAACATTCTCATTTTATAAACCCGCTTCCCGGCATGCCTGCATCCGGGACGGATACGATTTATGCAGGCGATTTGATTTTAAGGAGATAACAATGAGCGACGAACATTCAAACACGGGCCGCAAGCCCGACCAGATTGCGTATTCGGTGAAAGAATCGCCCGATGGCAAGGGATACTGGAACAGAGTAGGAGCACTTTTCTATCACCGTGACGGTCATGGCGCGGAACTGGTTCTGGACAGCATCCCGGTTAACGGACGTATCACGCTGCGCGATCAGCGCGACCAGCGCATGCAGGATTATCAGGACGAGCGTGAGGCGCGTCAGCCGGTGAAGCAGACCCGGACGCGTGATTATGGCCGCGAACGATAACAGTGGCGGCAACAGAAATCCCAACCGCGAAGTATATCCGCGAACGGCAAGCTATGCCGGAAAACACCCGGAACTGGCGGGTGACATGCCCGCCGGTTTCCGTGCAGCGCTGTCACCCCGCCGCGCATTCAACGATGTCCGCGAGCACACAGGGCGCGGTTCTGAAATGATACGGCGGGACAAGCCGTTTCCCGAGCTTCGTCCCGAAGACGAACAGGCTCCCATCCGTGAAGCGTTTAACCGCGCATGGCTGCGCGAACAGCGTGAAGCGCGGATGGCCGATCTGGAACGGCAACGCGAGGAACGGCGGATGATTGAACAGGCCGAACGTGCAAAGCAACAGGATTTTGAAGCGCAAGCGCCTGTGCAGCACGTACCGGAGCGTTAGGTTCGATCTGCCGGTTGATCCGAAAAACCGTTGCAGGAAAAACCGGATTTAACCCCGGAAAACTTGGCGGCTGAGACGTTTTTTAATTGCCAACTCAAGGAAAATATGTTCTCTTTTTGTTCGTGTTGGGTGTTTTTTTTAAACGACAGGAAGGGGCACGACAGATGAATGGATAAACCGCAAGGCAGGGCCTTGCCATAAGGAAAACGCTATGAACGACGAAACGACAACGCAGGAAAAAAGCAAACAGGAAGCCATACCCGTCCCGGTACTGGATGTCGATGCCTACCGCGCCGACTGGACGGATTTGGAATTAACCCCCGAACAGGAAAAAGAACTCCTGCTGATCCTGTGGGACATGATGCGCACATTATGCGATCTCAATCTGGAAATGGATGCGGTGCAGATGATCATGCCGCCGTCATTGTACAAAGCCTTCAATGACGAAACCGATGAAAATTTGAACGAGGCGGAGCAGCAGCTCGATCAAAATACAGATATACAAACCAGCACAAGGAGCAAACCCAATGGATAAAGCCGTGATTTATTGCCGGGTGTCCACCAAGCGGCAGACCAAGGCCGGAGACGGCCTTGCGTCGCAGGCCACGCGCTGCCGTGAATTTGCCCGCTACCGCAATCTCGAAGTGATCGAGGTATTTCAGGATTCGCAATCCGGCTCGCTGATCGACCGGCCCGGCATGCAGGACATGCTTAAATTCCTGCGTGCGCACCGCAAAGACAATCTGACGGTGATCATCGACGATCTGAGCAGGCTTGCGCGTGGCATGGAAGCGCATATTCACCTGCGTACCGCAATTGCCGAAGTGGGTGCCAAGCTGGCTTCGCCCAGCATTGAATTTGGCGAAGATTCGGATTCCGTATTGGTGGAGCATCTGCTGGCCAGCGTCTCGCAGCACCACCGGCAGAAAAACGCCGAACAAACCCGTAACCGCCGCCGTGCGCGGATGCTGAACGGCTATTGGGTGCATTTTGCGCCGATTGGTTACAAATACGTCTCAAAACCCGGTCACGGCAAGGTGCTGGTGCGTGATGAGCCGCTGGCCAGCATTATCGCCGAAGGGCTGGAAGGGTACGCCAGCGGGCGCTTTCAGATCAGGGCGGAAGTCAAACGCTTCTTCGAACAGTTCCCGGAGTTTCCCAAAGACGCTAACGGCGAAGTCAAGAACGAGCAGATCAACCGGATATTCAGCCGGGTGATTTATGCCGGTCATATTCAATCGGATGTGATGGACGTATCGTTGCGTCCGGCGCAGAACGAACCGCTGATTTCGCTGGAAACGTTCCAGAAAATCCAGCAGCGCATGCAGGAAAAACCCAAGATACCCGCGCGTAAGGATTTGAACGAAGACTTCCCACTCAGGGGCGCGGTGCGGTGCTCTGATTGCGACAACCCGTTAACGGCCTGCTGGACGAAAGGGCGCAGCAAGCACTACCCCTATTATTACTGCTTTACCAAAAGCTGCGAGAGCTACGGCAAGGCTATTGCCCGCGAGAAAATCGAAGGGGAATTTGTCAGCCTGTTGCACAAGCTGGAGCCTTCCGCGCCGCTGTTCAAGACCGCGAGCAAGATGTTCGAGACATGGTGGCGTTACCGGCAGGCGCAAATTGAACAGCGCGGGCAATCGCTTGAACGTGAGATTCAGAAGCTGGACGGCAAAATAGAGCAATTGATGGACAGGCTGGTTGAAACGGACAGCGATTCGATGGTCAAGGCGTATGAGAACCGGATCAAGAAGCTTGAAACCGACAAGGCGGTACTCGTTGAAAAATCGTCTCAATCGCTGCGCCCGATGCGTTCTTACGATGCGGCACTTAGAACCGCGCTGGATTTTATCTCAAACCCGCATAAACTCTGGGATTCAGGGCGGCTGGACAACCGCCGCGCGGTGCTGAAACTCGCCTTTCCGGGTGGGTTTCAATACCATAGAAATACAGGACTTAGAACCGCTGAAACCCCATTACCTTTCAAGGTGTTAGGCATGCTTACAGATAAAAAAAATCATCTGGCGGAGAGAGAGGGATTCGAACCCTCGATAAGCTTTTTGAGCCTATACTCCCTTAGCAGGGGAGCGCCTTCGACCACTCGGCCATCTCTCCTCGAGAACCCGCAAGCATAACGGGTTAAAAATACCAGGTCAAATTTTTATATTCTCTAAAAATATTAGAAATATTAGAGCTCTTGATCTAAATCAAAAGCCTTGTGAAGGACTCTGACAGCAAGCTCCATATATTTCTCGTCTACGACAACAGAAATTTTGATCTCCGATGTGGTGATCATCTGAATATTGATACCTTCTTCTGCTAATACACGAAACATTTTGCTCGCAATACCGGCATGAGAGCGCATACCCACACCGACTACAGAAACTTTGGCTATCTTATCACCCCCGATGATGTCTCGCGCACCAATATGAGGCAGAATCTTGTTCTTCAGGATATTCATGGTATTAGCAAATTCACCACGATTCACGGTAAAGGAGAAATCTGTAGTTCCATCATGGCCTACATTTTGGATGATCATATCCACATCGATATTGGCATCTGCAACAGGACCCAGAATCTGATAAGCAATGCCGGGATGATCGGGTACACCCAAGATTGTTATTTTTGCCTCGTCACGATTAAAAGCAATGCCAGAAATAACAGCCTGTTCCATATTATTTTTATCTTCCTCAAAAGTGATCAGAGTCCCCTCACCTTCCTCTTCAAAGCTCGAGAGCACCCTGAGCTTGACTTTATATTTGCCAGCGAACTCAACAGACCGTATTTGCAAAACTTTCGAGCCTAGGCTTGCCATTTCTAGCATTTCTTCGAAAGTGATCGTTTTCAGCCGTCTTGCTTCGGGCACAATACGAGGATCTGTCGTATAGATTCCATCCACGTCTGTATAAATTTGACATTCATCCGCTTTTAACGCAGCGGCGAGCGCGACACCAGTCGTATCGGACCCTCCCCGCCCAAGCGTTGTAATATTATTTGCTTCATCGATACCTTGAAAACCCGCAACCACGACAACGTTGCCTGCTTTGAGATCAGCACGAATTCTTTCTTCGTCAATTTTTAAAATTCGTGCTTTAGTATGTGCGCTGTCGGTCAATATGCGAACTTGCGATCCCGTATAGCTTTTGGCTTTTATATTGATTTCCTTCAAGGCCATTGCCAATAACGCTATGGTCACTTGCTCGCCCGTAGAAACCATTACATCAAGCTCACGCGGATCAGGATTTGCCTGAATCTCTTTGGCTAATGCGATAAGTCGATTTGTTTCCCCGCTCATAGCAGAGACTACGACAATCAACTCGTGCCCAGCCGCATAATATTTCGCTACACGCCGGGCTACATTTTTGATACGCTCAGCACTGCCGACCGATGTTCCACCATATTTTTGAACAAAAAGCGCCACTGAATTAACCGATCTTTGACTTGAAATGAAAACTCATGAAATGAGGTTTGAATTCTACACATTTCTTAAAAAGAACTCTATCTTATTATCATAAAATTAGATAAAAAATACTTGCGGGATCACTATGTTGGCTTGTAATATCACAAAGACGATCTATATCGTCGTAGTGTTTGATACCTTGAGATAAAAATGACATGGCGGAGCAGAAATACGTAATCAGACAACAGGATAAAAACGCTGCGGTGAGTTACTTGGATCAACAGATCGCTAGCAATCCTCAGTGGTTATCCCATGATGACGCGAAGCGCTCAATCGCTGAACGCGAGTATCGGGATGCTAAATTCGAGTCAATAACCTTGAATGACTGGTGCTGGAAATGGTTGGATGAAATCCGGTGGGCACAACTCAAGAACGCTATTCAAGCCGCAAGAGATCGAATCGAAAGCCAGAAATACCGGCCGCAACTTAAAACAATTAGTCTCACGCACAATGCATGGCAGATTCTCACTGATTTGGCAAAACATGATGAGGCTACGCTTTCAGAGGTCATTATCAAGAGATTAGGCGGCGAACAGCTAAATTCATACGATCAACCCGAAAAGCGCAGATACATCAATATCAATAAATCCAATTAATTCTGCTAAAGTTTATAGTAACGCTTTATGCTTTGTAATTCCTTGCAACTATTTGTAAGCACATGAAATCCTGGTATAAAAAGAAAAATTAGAATTGGCCTACGCCTGTGCTTAGCTGTCGTATTTGCTCATACATGCTATTCTAAATAAGTTGTCGTAATCATACTGCTTACCCATGCTGCCTTCTTTCATATTTACGGCACTGAGCCATGTCTTAAATGGTGAATCCTGGGCGCGCAAGCGTCTTCAACCCCATGCCGGCAAGACGATTCAATTTGCTATTTTTTCGTCTAGCGATCTAGTTGCACTTATACAAAGTGACGGAAAAATTACGGCAATTCCATTTTCAAATACCACTGCTACAGCCAACACAAGCTTAACTATCCCACCTTCATTGCTGTTACGCCTCATCGCCCGTGATGCAAGCGCGATTCAAGAAATAAATATATCCGGTGATAGGCTGCTTGCTGATGAATTATTAACTATCATCAGAAGCCTACATTGGGATATAGAACATGACTTAAGCCCCTTTTTAGGAGATATCCTTGCCCATCGCCTAACACAGACAGGACAAACGCTACTCCGCTGGCAATCGCAGAGTTTATTGAACGTTTCGCAAGCGATGATCGAGTATTTATCTGAGGAAAAGCCCATCTTATCAAATCAAGCAAGCATCGATCATTTTGTTGCTGAAATCAATACACTTAACGAGCAGGTAGCTTCTTTAGAAGAAAGAATAGACACTCTAAGCAGTTCATTAGCTTCAGCCGAAAAGAGCGGCGTTACTTTACAAACAGGGAGCAAGGAAACAAGTTAGAATAGCGCGATAGATTATTACCACGACGCTTCCACTTACACGAGCTCCTTGTTGATCAAAAGAAGAATAAATGCGCTTTTTTCGCTTATTTAAAATCATTCTAATCGCATTACGTTTCGGCTTAGATGATATTTTACTGAGTCATCCCCGCCTGCGTCTATTTCGCCCCCTTACCCTGCTGGTGCCATTTCGGTCAAGACTGAAATTGCCACGCGCCATGCGCTTGCGATTGGCTCTAGAAAAGCTGGGGCCTATTTTTATTAAATTTGGCCAAATGCTATCTACTCGGCGCGATTTATTGGCTCAAGACTTTGCTGATGAGCTCGCGAAGCTCCAAGACCAAGTACCCCCTTTTGCGTCCGATCTTGCCATCGCCACTTTAGAAAAAGTTTATCAAAAACCGATCAGTCAAGTTTTTCTGGAATTTGAGAAACAGCCTATTGCGAGCGCATCAGTCGCTCAAGTTCATTATGCTGTTTTGCATGATGGCACTGAAGTTGCCGTCAAGATTTTGCGCCCTTCTATTGCTCCCATCATTGCACATGATATTTCCTTAATGGAAACCGGTGCATGGCTGCTTGAATCGATATGGCCTGATGGCAAACGTTTAAAGTTGCGGGAAGTCGTCACAGAATTTGCACGGCATTTGGGAGATGAGCTTGATTTGATTCGTGAAGCTTCTAATTGTAGTCAATTGAGACGAAATTTTTTAGATTCCCCCCTGCTACTTGTCCCAGAAGTATACTGGGATTACTGCCATACGGAAGTAATGGTCATGCAGCGTGTAGATGGTATTCCGATCAGCCATGTCGAAGAACTTCGTAAACGCGAAATTGATATCCCACAACTTGCACGCGTCGGCGTGGAAATTTTTTTTACACAAGTATTCCGAGACGGTTATTTTCATGCGGATATGCACCCAGGTAACATTTTCGTCGGATTGGATGGACGCTACATTGCCGTCGACTTTGGCATTATGGGAACACTTAGTGATGAAGATAAAAATTATTTAGCTCAGAACTTTTTGGCTTTTTTTCGCCGTGATTATCGACGTGTCGCGCAAGCACATGTTGAAGCGGGCTGGGCCCCGAGAAACACGCGCGTAGACGACTTTGAAGCAGGCATCCGCGCTGTTTGTGAACCCATTTTCGACAGACCATTAAAAGAGATCTATTTCGGACGCGTTTTATTACGGTTATTTCAAGTATCCCGCCAGTTCAATGTTGAAATTCAGCCTCAGTTAGTTTTACTGCAAAAGACCTTGCTCAATATCGAAGGATTAGGGCGAGATCTCGATCCTGATCTCGATTTATGGAAAACCGCCAAACCCTTCTTGGAAAATTGGATGGCAGAACAAGTCGGTTGGCGAGGTTTGATTAGCCATCTTCAAAAAGAAGCACCTAACTGGGCGGCTATGTTGCCGGAATTTCCACGATTGATCCACTATCACTTGAGTCAAGAACGCGCCCAAGTGCTCGAAGATCGACTCGCCGATCTCGTTGCACAAGAAAGAAAACAGAGTAAGCTGCTTGCATTGCTTGCAGCATTGTTAGCGGCCTTACTGCTCGCACAGGTTTATTTTTAATGAAAAATTTAATTAAACCAAGAATGCAACTCGAATTTAGGAAAAACCTCTATAGGATGTCGGCTACTATTCACCACAGAATACAGCAAACAAAGCGGGTTAAATCGACTTCTAGACTCACCGCACCTCAAAATTCGGATTTTACCATCCCTTATCCAACCTTCTCCCAGCAGGAGAAGGTATACATGCCGAATTTTGAAGTGCGAAGTGTATAAAGATACAGTCCAATAAGTGATTTCTACCTAGTTATTACGCACAAAAAATAGAATAAGGGAAAACTTCATGGCATATTATCAGAGACATGTTTTTTTCTGCGTTAATCAACGAGAAAATGGGGAAGCTTGCTGCAATGATCACAATGCTCAAGCGATGCGTGATTATGCGAAAGAACGCATTAAAGCATTAAATATGAGTGGGAAAGGTAAAATACGCATCAATAATGCTGGTTGCCTTGATCGCTGCAGCGAAGGTCCTGTCATTGTCATCTACCCTGACGATATCTGGTACACCTATGTCGATCAAGAGGATATCGATGAAATTATTGATGAACACTTAATCAATGGCCGCCCTGTTGATCGTCTAAAAATCTAATCAATACCCACTTCACTAGCCCATCAACTTTGACAAAATCCGCATCGCACAAATTCTTTGTCAAGGGCCCTGCTGGCAAATTAGAGACCATTATTACAGCACCCGCCCTCGAGCCGCGAGGAATAGCCATTATTGCCCATCCGCACCCGCTGCATCAAGGTAACATGGATAATAAGGTGGTATTTATCGTCTCTAAGGCATTGATTGAATCCGGTTACGTCACGGCTAAATTTAACTTTAGAGGTGTAGGCGCAAGCGAAGGACATCACGCTGACGGTATTGGCGAAGTAAACGATGTGCTAGCTGTTACGCAATTTGTTCGTCAACATTATGATAAAAATAATGACCTTCCTTTACTGCTTGCTGGTTTTTCCTTTGGTGGGGCTATCCAAATCGTAGCTGCACAGCAACTTCATCCCCGCATATTGGTACTCATTGCGCCATCCGTTTTGCGCTCACAAGCGCCAACCGTAGTTGATCATGCCGACAAGATACTTATCGTGCAAGGTGATCTAGATGACATTGTTCCACTCAAATCTGTACTCGACTGGGCAACCCCCCAGGAAATCCCAGTTGTTGTCATCCCAGGCGCTTCCCATTTTTTTCATGGAAAACTGCCACAACTAAAACAAACGATTATCAATGCTTGTCAGCTCTGAACCACTAAAATAAAGCCGGTTACGCCACTAAACTCGAAGCTTCTTTTAATAGAAAATCTTTAAAAGTTTTAACGACTTGTGAAAATCGTTTATTTTTGCGGTGCACGACATACCAGTGGCGCATAATCGGAAACCCTTGCACGTCTAAAACTTCTAGGCGGTGAGCGGCTAATTCCAGTTCTATGGTATGTAAAGACATGATACCCAGCCCCATACCTGCTTGAACTGCCTGCTTAATCGCTTCAGTCGTATCGGCTTCCATCCCCCGGGTAACGTTAATTTCTTGTTCTGAAAAAAAACGCTCCATGGCACTACGTGTCCCTGATCCCACTTCACGAACTAAAAAAACCTCCTGTTCGAGCTGCTTCACCGGAATTTGTCGCTGTCCGCATAAAGGATGGCCAGGTGGCGCGATAATGACGAGCGGATTTTCCATAAATGATTCCGAAACAATATCCAAACCATCGGGAGGCTGCCCCATGATCGCCAAATCAGTTAGATTATCCGCTAATTGTTTAAGCACTGCTTCACGATTAGAAACATTGAGGCTAACGGTTACGCCATGATAACGCTGGCAAAATTTTGCCAATAAATGGGGCGTAAAATAGTTAGCCGTACTGACAACCGAAATAGTAAGCTTGCCTCGATCGAGACCTTTCAGCTCGTCCAGGGCAAGCTCCATATCAGCCAATAGTTGTGCGATCGATCGACTATAGTGATAAAGTTCCTGCCCCGCTTCAGTTAAATAAATGCGTTTTCCTATTTGCTCGAACAAAGGCATTGCGATTGCATTTTCAAGCTGTTTTATTTGCAATGAAATGGTTGGTTGGGTCAAAAACAATTCTTCTGCAGCACGAGTAAAACTCAGATTACGCGCAACCGATTCAAATACTTTTAGTTGACGCAGGGTTATATGCAACATCGACCAAGTTAGGATAAAAAATGTATGTATAGATAAATCCTATCATAATCATCAGAATTATTAATTTGTTTTAATTGATAATATGGCATAGAGTTCGATTAGCGTTACAAACAGACCTTTTTTAATAATTTTTCGATTTAAAATTTCTCAATCACTGATAAATTTTATACAGAACTTTCAATAATAGGAAATTGCAAGATGGCTGTTAAAACATACAATGCAGGTGTTAAAGAGTATCGACAAACCTATTGGATGCCAGAATATGTTCCTCTCGATACAGATATTCTCGCTTGCTTTAAAATCACTCCTCAACCCGGTGTCGATCGCGAAGAAGCAGCTGCTGCAGTGGCTGCTGAATCCTCGACAGGAACTTGGACTACGGTATGGACCGACCTATTAACTGACTTGGATTACTATAAGGGTCGTGCTTATCATATTGAAGACGTACCAGGTGACGATACCTGCTTTTACACTTTCATTGCCTATCCGATTGACTTGTTCGAAGAGGGTTCGGTAGTTAACGTATTTACATCCCTGGTAGGCAATGTATTTGGCTTCAAAGCAGTACGAGCATTACGACTCGAAGACATCCGCTTCCCTATCGCATACGTAAAAACTTGTGGTGGTCCTCCCAACGGCATTCAAGTTGAACGTGACGTGATGAACAAATATGGTCGGCCTCTTTTAGGCTGCACAATTAAGCCTAAATTAGGGCTTTCTGCCAAAAATTATGGTCGTGCTGTCTACGAGTGCTTGCGAGGTGGTTTGGACTTTACCAAGGACGATGAGAATATTAATAGCCAGCCTTTTATGCGCTGGAGACAACGTTTTGATTTCGTCATGGAAGCCATCTTAAAGTCTGAGGCTGAGACAGGCGAGCGGAAGGGTCATTACTTGAATGTTACAGCGCCCACCCCGGAAGAAATGTATAAACGGGCTGAATATGCTAAGGAAATTGGCGCACCCATTATTATGCATGACTATATTACTGGCGGTTTTTGTGCCAACACGGGCCTAGCAAATTGGTGTCGCGACAATGGTATGCTGTTACATATCCACCGAGCCATGCATGCCGTCCTTGACCGTAATCCACACCATGGCATTCATTTCCGTGTTCTAGCTAAAGTTCTACGTCTATCAGGTGGTGATCACATTCACACCGGTACTGTTGTAGGCAAACTAGAAGGCGATCGTCAAGCCACCTTGGGTTGGATCGATTTATTGCGTGAATCCTTTGTTCCTGAAGATCGTTCGCGTGGCATTTTCTTCGATCAAGATTGGGGGTCTATGCCTGGCGTCTTCGCTGTAGCTTCCGGTGGTATTCATGTATGGCACATGCCTGCGCTAGTGACTATCTTTGGAGATGATTCCGTCTTACAGTTCGGTGGCGGAACTCTGGGTCACCCTTGGGGTAATGCAGCAGGCGCGGCAGCCAACCGAGTCGCTTTAGAGGCATGTGTTCAAGCGCGCAATGAGGGTCGCGAAGTGGAGAAAGAAGGTAAAGAAATACTCACTGCCGCAGCTCAGTTTTCACCAGAACTCAAGATCGCTATGGAAACATGGAAAGAGATCAAATTTGAATTTGATACCGTCGACAAATTGGATGTCACACATAAGTGATGTATTTCGGGATTCGAATTTTATGCTATTGAAAACATACGATATTCAATTTGTTGCTCTCAAATCATGAAATTCTTATTCGTTTCTATCTAGCAAGAAAGGATATATAAAAATGACTGTTCAAGCCTATAAAGCCACAAGGAAGTATGAAACTTTTTCGTATTTGCCGCAAATGACACCGGACCAAGTACGCCGTCAAATTGCTTACGCCATTAGTCAAGGTTGGAATCCTGCAATTGAACACACTGAGAAAGGAGCCAACTCGATGAGTAATTATTGGTATATGTGGAAGTTGCCATTATTTGGCGAGCAATCGATTGATGCCGTACTCGCTGAAATCGAAGCCTGTCATCGAGAGTTTCCTGATCATATGGTTCGTTTTGTTGCCTATGACAACTACACTCAAAGTCAAGGACTCGCTTTTGTTGTTTATCGTTGATCAAAAATCTATGTTAGAGGTATGTAATGAGGCAAGTCTCAGAAGGTATTGCCGTTGCTACTTTGTCGGGGCGTGATCTCGCTTTACAGCGTCGTAAGGTAATGGCGCTACATGGCAAGACAGGTTTTTACCAAAAAAAATTAAACCAACGAGTGGAAGCAGTACACAAAACCAGAAGTACTGCCTCGACCTCGTCTACGATCGATTCGGCTTTCAAGACTTTGGATTCCGAGTCCGATAGACGCTTTGTAGCTGAAACAAGTGGTCGTAGCGTTAGTCGAGAACGCCGTAACGCAATGAATAGTAAGGGAAAAGCTGCGATTAAATCCACATCCAGCATGCCGAGTGGCCGTAGACGATCGTCGCAGCATCATATTGTTACCAGTAACAACCCTTTAACAAAAATCGAGCATGCATTATCGGAAAAGTCATGCGGCTGTGGTAGCTGTAGTTGTGGTAAAGCCGAACAAGAATTTTCCAACGTACGCAATGCGAACGTTACGAATGTCGATCAGATAATTGCTGATACTGCGAAAATCCTACCCAATACGAATATTAAGATGGCCGATAGCCTAAATAGTCGTGTGTTTGCGCGTGCTCGGCGTGCTGCATTGGCGCAAGATGGAAAAGCTGGATTAAAGCGCGTATCGCAAGTGGCTAAAATTGCGACTTCAATGCCAGATATGGACTGGCAGACGGCAATAGTCAAAGGGGCTTCAGGTCGGCAGGTCGCCATGCAACGTCGATTGGTGTGTTCATTAGCTGGCCGTACCAATGTCAGCAAGGAGGACAGTCGCCCTTCTGGCCGCACACGTTCCACTCGGTCCTCACTCGCGCCTCAAAAGGTAGAACAAGGCCATACACTCTCCGGCCACACGGTTACGGGTACGATGGTGGAGCGAAGTAAAAAAGTGACGGGTAACGAACCGGGTTCCTGCCGTCCTATCACCGGTACGGAGTACATTGGAGCAGAACAATTTCAGGAATTATGCACAACACAGCCTGAGCCTGCACCGGCTAAAGTGAATATCAGTAGTACGCTACGCAACCATAAGATAACCGGTACTGAACTAAGCCAATCGAAGAAAATAACGGGAGATGAACCAGGTTCATGCCGTAACGTTACTGGTACAGAATATTTGGCAGCAGAGCATTTTGAAGAATTCTGTCCCAGCAAACCCGCGCCTGCGCCCTTAAAGGTTAATGTTGATTGGACTGAAAAAGAAAAAGCGGTTACAGGTACTTCAGTGATCAATACCGAAAAGGTAACGGGAAACGAACAAGGATCTGATCGTGCTATTACTGGTACAAACTATACCCGACAATCAAGAGATACCGCTCCTGATAAAGTAGTGATCTCACACACTAGCCATGGCCGTCCAGTGACAGGTACCGCTGTAGGTCATACTAGCAAGATCACAGGTGATGAATCAGGCGCTTGCCACAATCTCGTTACCGGTACCGAATATCTTTCAGCTGAGCAATTTAAAGATATTTGTCGTTCCGAACCACCCGCTACTCCTCATAAAGTCAGTGTGATGTCTTCACGTGGCAATCTGCCGGTATCAGGGACTGAGGTAGGTCGTTCCAGCAGTGTTACTGGCGACGAGGCAGGTTCTTGTCATTCAATTACTGGCACTCAATATTATACCGTTTCCGACTTTGGCGAATTATGTAACGTTAATGGACCTCGCAAAGTAAACTCTATGCAAACTTTGACAAATCAAACAGTAACTGGGACGGAGGTAGGCCATAGCCCAAAGGTAACCGGTGACGATAAAGGCGGGTGCAAACCCGTCACCGGAACAGATTATGTCGGTGCAAACCCAGAGGGTTGTACTGTCAGCACCCCGATTTCCCCTGTTGCCAAAGTATTGGTAGATCAAACCTGGCGCGGACAATCAGTTACAGGAAGTTATGTAGGTCGTTCCCAAAAAGTTACAGGCAATGAATATGGCGAGTGCACGCCTATTAGTGGCACACCTTATATTGGGCGCAACCAATATAGTAATTTTTGTGAATCTTCATCGCTTGTTGCTCAGGAAGCAAATCTCCCAGCCAGCGCTAACATATCGGCTATTGCAGTAACGGGTGATCGGCCTGGTGCTAATGGATCAACAATGACCGGTGATGATCGAGGTATCTGTGAGTTGATTACAGGCACACCTTATATCGGTGCAGATAATATTGCTAGCAAATGCCTATCGAGTGGTCGTTTTGTTCCTAGAGCGCGCGCTTCGAAAGAGTCTACATTACCGCCCCCTCCTGCTGATTTCAGTATCAAGACACCCGCACGACAAGCTCAAGAGCGACGTAACGGCAATGACACTATTACAGGCTGTGTTTACACCGATGAGCGCATAACAGGCCCGGTCAATAAAGCTGGCGGTCTCATTACAGGAACACCCGAATTTCGTCATCGTGATAGCAAAAATCAGCAGATAGAGCAGGAAGTAACGATAGCCGCTGCCCAACGGCTGACTGGCGAAGGCAATCAGACCGGAAGGCCTATCACAGGTGATGCGTGGTTTGTTCAGAATCGTGTGACAGGCACTGAAGGCGCCTCTTCTTTGACGCGTAATTTATCAATACGAGGAGAACCTCGTGGTGGTGGTATCAATGCACAGCAATTCCGTGAAATGGAACGTCCTTCTGTGCCGGAAAGCCGTATTACCGGTTCAGCTGGAAGCGCTACAAAAGGCGCTGTCGTGACAGTTTCTGGTGGGGCACGTGCTTGAAAGGTAGTTAAATGAACACACGCAAAAATAAACTAGCTGCACGGAGGCGAATGACCAAAATGAGTATGGCCGAAAATTTTTCTGTTGATACCGTACCGCATATTGAACCAATCTGTACTGTTGGTCCAAACCAGAGTTGCAGGCACTCACTCGTTGATCAAGAGCTCAATGAATTTTTACATATTTATGAGGAACTTGTTCGCAGCCGTTTTTCAGCGATTACAGATACGCTAAAAACGCTTTCGATATATCAGCATGAACTTGATTTCGTGACTCGAGCACAGCGTATTGCAATGGATCATTTGCATTATAAATTGCCTTTGAATTTGCTGGAAGATTCGTGGGTATCGGGTCTCAACCTACGTGCGTTGCATTCATACTGTATTTTTCGCAGTTTCAAAGAATGTATCGCTAAGGCACGCTTTGACCAGGCCTCTTGGCGTGAGCGCAATGCTTTAAATACAAATTTCTTACATTCCTGCGGTTATCACACAGTGAATATCAGCCCCTGTGCGGATGGCCGTCTGCAAGGATTGTTATCCTTTGTGCTACGTCTCGTGCCAAGCGAAGCGGTTTATGTCAAGGCCTATGCAGGTGCTATGTTTAATATCGAGGAAGATATTACCAATTGGGCACATCGTGAACTTGAACGACTGACTGGCGGCCTCCCAGGTGATGAAGATAGAAACTACTTAAAAATAGCGGTATATCACTACAGCAGCTCTAATCCCTCCCACGAGGGTTGCGCTGCACATGGGAGTGACAATAAGAAAGCAGTCGAAGCCGCGCTGATGAGACTTAATGAATTGCGTGCCGCCATAAATAATACTTATGGCCGCGGAGCAGCACCCGATATTCTTTTAATTGGGGTTGATACCGATATCGATTCTATTCGTGTACACATTCCGGATGCAAACGGTGATATCCATTCTCACCGCTTTGTCGATAGTGGTGATCTATATCGAGAGTCGCTAGGTATGACTCAGGAAGCTGCTCGGATGTATATTGCTGATGCAGTGACCAAGGCAGAATGCCAAAATGGATTAATCCATAATAAAGGAAAAATGGCAGCAGGCATGCGAAGCCTGGTGTTTGGACTCCTTGAGGCCAATCTATCGCAAATTGAATATGTAATTCAATATCATGCTGGGCGTTATGCAGTAATTGGGCATAACGAGCGTTTCATCTGCGCTGGGGAAGCCATGAATGAATTGCATTTGCGCAATAAGTTTTATTTTGCTCATCTCAACACAGTTGAAGAAGGTGCAATCCACTTAGATGTTGGTATCAAGATTTTTACTAATCTTAATATCAAACATGGCTTGGCGATTCCTATACTCGTGCATTATCACTACTCCTCGCGTGTACCGGGTGCCCGCGAACGGGTGATACAACGCTGCAGGCGTGTCAAGGCAGCCATAGAGGCTCGTTATTCACAACTCCATGAAAAAGGCCTGCTTTATTGCCAGATTGCAATAAGTGATAAGGCCGGCAGTGAACGCTGCACATTCATTGAAGATGAAATCATAGAAGCTGAGCATTAACACTGTTGTTTTGTCGAGGTCGTTTTTATGAGAATCATGAGAGTTGAAAAAACGCTTGTATCAACCAACCGCATCAAAGAAATGGGACATCGTCCCCTCTTGGTTGTTAGAGACAAGATAGGAGGGACACCCAGCGTAGCTGTCGATGCAGTTGGCTGCATTCCAGGTGATTGGGTGATATGTGTCGGCTCGTCCGCTGCACGCGAGGCGGCGGGTAGTAAAGAATTTCCAAGCGATCTAACCATTGTTGGCATTATTGATCAATGGGAGGAAGAAAAATCCTAATGGAAATCATGCTTGTAAAAGATGAGCTTGTATGCACTCGTCGTGTACCCGGTATCAAAGCAGCATCCCTTCGGGTACTAGAGAATCGCGCGGGTAGTTTGGTTGTGGCGACAGACCCTGTCGGTGTGCCAGTAGGTAAATGGGTATTCACGACAAGCGGTAGTGCAGCACGATTGGCAATGCCTGATCGAACGATATTAACCGATCTGACCATCTGCGGCATCATCGATAATTGGGATAATTAAGATGAGCGAAACAAGTTTTATTAATTGAACAATATACATTACTTTTTAATTTTGCTTGAAGAGGAGTAACAAAACAAAATGGCTAATATGACTGGTGTAGCACTTGGCATGATAGAAACTCGTGGTCTGGTTCCCGCGATTGAGGCAGCAGATGCCATGACCAAAGCTGCTGAAGTACGATTGATCGGACGACAATTTGTCGGTGGTGGTTATGTAACCGTACTGGTACGAGGTGAAACAGGTGCCGTGAACGCTGCAGTCCGCGCCGGAGCAGATGCCTGTGAACGTGTCGGTGATGGCCTCGTGGCCGCACACATCATCGCTCGTGTACATAGTGAAGTGGAAGGCATCTTGCCAGCTGCTCCTTCTGCTTAAATTTTATCAACATCGCAGCAAGTGTTTTATTTTAGGAGTTTTTCAAAATGGCTAATATGACTGGTATAGCGCTTGGCATGATAGAAACTCGCGGTCTGGTTCCCGCGATTGAGGCAGCAGATGCCATGACCAAAGCTGCTGAAGTACGATTGATCGGACGACAATTTGTCGGTGGTGGTTATGTAACCGTACTGGTACGAGGTGAAACAGGTGCCGTGAACGCTGCAGTCCGCGCCGGAGCAGATGCCTGTGAGCGTGTCGGTGATGGCCTCGTGGCCGCACACATCATCGCTCGTGTACATAGTGAAGTGGAAGGTATCTTGCCAGCTGTTCCATCTGCTTAAATTTTATCAACATCGCAGCAAGTGTTTTATTTTAGGAGTTTTTCAGAATGGCTAATATGACTGGTATAGCGCTTGGCATGATAGAAACTCGCGGTCTGGTTCCCGCGATTGAGGCAGCAGATGCCATGACCAAGGCTGCTGAAGTACGATTGATCGGACGACAATTTGTCGGTGGGGGTTATGTAACCGTGCTGGTGCGAGGCGAAACAGGTGCCGTGAATGCTGCTGTGCGCGCCGGAGCAGATGCCTGTGAACGTGTCGGTGATGGCCTCGTGGCCGCACACATCATCGCTCGTGTACACAGTGAAGTGGAAGGTATCCTGCCAACGAAATTGGAAGCAGACGGCGGCGGGCGTGATGCTGAAATTACTTCAACTCGCAGCTAATACGTAAATCGATGAGTGTAGATTCGCGTACGCTAGGCTGGTTAACGCGGGCGCTCACTCACGAAATGAGTGCAGTGCAACAATATCTTGCACAAAGTGTACTTGCTCGTTTATGGGGTGATCCGATCAAAGCAGAGAAATTTCATCAAGAAGCGATTGAAGAGCTCAAGCATGCTGAGCGCCTGATGGAGCATTTGATCCTGCTTGGTATTGCACCTTCAGCAGGTAATTTGATGCCTGCCCGTCTCGGACGAAATTGGGATGAAATGCTGGCAGCTGATCATGTGCTTGAAGTAAACGCCGTACATTTATACAAGGATGCGCTATTGCATTCTCAACGTATACGTGACTCAGTAACAGCGGCATTGCTGGAATCTATTCTGTCTGATGAGATTGCGCATATCAAAGAAATTGATAGCATGAAAATGGAGCAGAATGAACGTAGCTAAAGTGCCTGATGGATGGGAATCACGAGGTAAACCGCCAACATTGTTTAGACGCTTTGTGTTTGGGCGTTATAACGAGACACGTGATTTCCTTGATGCATTAGCCGCGCTGACAGATGAAGCAGGATTGCACCCGCAGAACATCAATTTTGCAAGCACTTACGTCAATATAACCTTGGATGCAAATGATAGTGGAGAGTTGGGTGAAGCTGAATTAAGTTTAGCAACGCGCATCAATCAGCTTTATTTGAAAAAAAGCGATTGACTATGGCTCCCTATATCATCGCAATTATTAATCAAAAAGGAGGCGCTGGTAAAACGACTTTAGCAATGAATTTGGCAGCTGGATTATCTCAACGCGCTAAAACTATCGTGATTGATCTTGATCCACAAGGTTCTTCTCTACAGTGGGCGGACATGGGCAAGGATGTGTTTTCCACACCGGTGGAAGCACTAGCAGGAAATTGGAGTACCTTTGATTTAAAACATAAATATCAAGTATACCAATATATTGTGCTTGATTGTCCTCCTTCGCTGGACAGTCATACATCCCTGCAAGCTTTGCTAGCTTGTGATTTAGCATTAATACCTGTCCTGCCCTCTCCAATTGATCTTTGGGCAAGTATAAGACTCTCGCAGGAAATAGAGAAAACCAGAGAAATTAACCCGAATATCCAGGCCTTTCTTGTTATTAACCAGCTTGAAGCGAACAGCGCACTTTCAAGCGCTATGTATGATGCACTTAAAGAATTCAATATTCCTGTACTTAATACAATGATTCGCCGCCGCGCTGCGTATCGCAGTGCGGCACTTGAAGGGGTATCAGTTTATCAAATGAAGGGGCTCGGCAAACGAGCGGTTGAAGAAATTGAAGCAATTATTAATGAGGTCATTCCATTATGAATAAAATCAAAGACAAACTCACCTCAAGCGTGCGTCAAGCAAAGGCCACTCTGCAACCCAAACCTGAAAATGTTATTTCTGAAGATCAGCTTCCCGCTGAAACAACTCTAGACAAACCGTCAACTGAAAAGCGAGCGCCTGCGTCTGTCGGTAGCGTTCGTGAGAGTAGCGGCGAGTTGTTTCCAGATCGTGTCTGGCCAGATTGAGTAAAAGGAAGTTCATCATGCACAATCAGACATTCATGCGTACTTATTCCCCTCGACAAGAAGCATTGGCTCGAAAAGCTGCTCAACAAAGAGATAATCAAAGTTTTGAGAATCTAGCTTCCTCTGATTTATTGACGCAATACCGCATCAAAAGTGAACCATATTATCGCATGGTTGCCGATGAAATCGAACTTTATGAAGCTGCTTACTCTGTACGGATGCCTATTATGCTGAAAGGGCCAACCGGATGCGGCAAAACGCGTTTCGTAGAGTATATGGCTTGGAAGCTTAATAAACCATTGATCACCGTTGCTTGTAACGAAGATATGACCGCATCTGATCTTATCGGCCGTTACTTACTCGATGCAAGTGGAACACGCTGGCAAGATGGTCCGCTGGCAGTTGCTGCCCGCTACGGAGCAATATGCTATCTTGATGAAGTGGTAGAAGCTCGCCAAGACACAATTGTAGCCATACACACACTGACAGACGCCCGACGCATGTTGCCTCTCGAGAAAAAGGGTGAGGTCATCGAGGCTCATCCGGACTTTCAATTAGTCATATCCTACAATCCAGGCTACCAATCACTTATGAAAGATCTCAAGCAGTCAACTAAACAGCGATTTGGCGCACTTGATTTTGATTATCCGGAACATGATATTGAGGCAGAGATTGTCGCTCATGAATCAGGGATAAATCTTGATATTGCAAAAAAACTTGTTCACATAGCTGAACGTGCACGTAATCTAAAAGGCCATGGATTGGATGAGGGTCTGTCAACACGTATGCTAATTTATGCCGGTTCGCTCATCTATAAGGGTGTACAACCACTGGCTGCATGTCGTGTTGCACTCGTTCGCCCCATCACTGATGACCCTGATATGCGAGATGCTCTAGATTCGGCTGTTACAACTTATTTCTAATTTAGTTAAAAGAAGCAGCAGTCATATTAAAGAAGATACGCATTTAACTAATTTGTCACGCTATTTCTCCAATGACTATTCACCTTGAAGAATACCAAGCGCTCCTTGATGATTTGCCGAGCAATTCACAGGATGTACTCCGTGCATCCTGGAAAGAGGCAGCCAAGGTTTTTTCTTCGCGTGGTCTAAGTAACTATCTAAAAGGTGCTCTGGCGCTGCATGATCTTGGGCGAGGAGAAGATCTAGTTGTTACTTTCATTCAAGAGATACCACAAGTAGCGTATATCATTGGTGAGGACATTCTGCCTGAGATCGTTAGCTTCTTGCTTTCAATGTCTTCTAAAACATCAAGTGAAATACTCGCCCTAATTGTGAGTACCGCTCCCTTAGCTGCTGAGAGATTGGGAGACGAAGAACTTTTCCGTAACTACCTCAGTGTGCTCTCTATCATGTTGGCTCAGGCACCGCGAGGCTTACGCCCTATGTTAGAGAAACTCGGACTGCTTCTGAACCAGCTTACGCTTGGGGGCCTTCGTCGTTGGGTACAGTGGGGTATTCATGCATACAAGACAGATTTTGAAGGGCAAATTGGTTATTTTTCTCTGCAAAGCCCTGATGCGCTATCAGTTCTGCAATCCGAACGAAAAGGTACGCTGTTCGTAGATGTACAGCGCCGTCTCAACATGTATCTTCGGGCGATGTGGGGGCGTGATTTTTTCTTGCGCCCAACATCGGGGGACTATGAAAACCGAGACGGTTTGAAGCCTTATATCAGCAATTATATTATTTATATTGCTGATGCCTATGACGATTACCAACCCGAAGGCGATACAGTACCGCCTATGTCTGTGATTCCGGGAACTGAAATTTATCGAGCAATCGTCAATCACTGTGCAGCACACCTGGTTTACACCCTTAAGCCTTTGTCGATGCAGATGTTGAATACGACTCAAATAGCCATTATTGAAGCTATTGAAGATGCGCGTGTGGAGGAACTAGCCTGTCGCCAGTTTCCAGGCATGCAGAATAGCTGGCTAGCTTTGCACCCACTTCCTGACTATAGTGAGCCAAAAACAGTGGGGGATTTGCTAAATCGGCTGGCGCGAGCACTGCTCGAGGAAAACAGTGCTGACCCTCATCCGTGGATACAAGAAGCTATTGAGCTTTTCAGGACAGCGCAAAACCTCGATACTAATCAGTCAAGTTGGAATATCGGTGTAGAGCTAGCTTATCGTTTAGCTAAATTCCCATTACCAGAATACAATCCGCGCACTGATTTTCTACGTGCGATTTACCGGGATGATAATCGAGTAATCTGGGAATCTGAAGAATATAATGAAATGGAAGCCTTTGAAACGACATGGATGCCCAAGCAGACTCGTAAGAAGGTTAGCGTTATGGAAATGGTCAATACGCTAGATAACGAATTTGCCGGTGACGATGCAGAAGAAATATGGGTACTCCCCACAGAGTTCTGGTTAGATCAAGAAGGTACAACGATCAATTCTCTAGAAGGTAAAGAACCCATATCAGATCCCCATCACTATCATGAATGGGATTATCAGATCCAGTTGGAGCGGCCCAGTTGGGTAACTGTACTAGAACGCCGTCCGAAACTTGGTGATCTCGATCTGATAAATAAGATTATAGAGGATAATAAACCGATCATATCTCGGCTTAAATTCATTATCGATTCCATGACACCTCATGGCATGCAACGAATCCGACGTGTTGAAGATGGTGATGAGCTGGACATTAATGCCGCCGTGCGTGCTATGATCGATATCCGCATGGGACAGCAGCCGGATAACCGCTTCATGATCCGTCATAAACGAAACCTGCGTGATATAGCGGTTATGGTACTGTTAGATATGTCTGAGTCCGCCAATGACAAGGTACGCGGCCATGATTACACGGTAATGGATCTCACTCGTGCTGCCACCGTCCTCCTGTCAAACGCGCTTGATCGTATCGGCGATCCTTTTGCTCTACACGGTTTCTGTTCCGATGGACGGCATGACGTGCATTACTTTCGTTTCAAGGATTTCAATGAGCCTTATGATGACCTTGTCAAGGCACGTTTAGCGGCCATCCAAGGTAGTTATTCGACACGAATGGGCGCTGCTCTACGTCACGCAGGCTCGATACTCGGTCAGCAACCCAATGCTAAAAAGATTTTATTCGTAATTACGGACGGTGAGCCTGCCGACAGTGATGTACGCGATCCTCAATATCTTCGATTCGATGCTAAGCGAGCTGTAGAGGAATTAGTGCGTGCTGGCATCTCGACATATGCCATTTCGCTTGATCCGGGTGCTGACCAATACGTTTCACGTATCTTTGGTATAAACAATTTCACAGTCTTGGATCATGTGGAGCGACTCCCTGAGAAACTACCAATGTTATATATGGGACTCACGCACTGAGAAATCATGCATATCTCTTTGCGTACTTTTGTTTTTATCGATGCGCTACAGCCGCAGCTCGCATCTTATCTAGCGACTTCATCTCAGGGTTTCCTCCCTACACCAGGCGATGCTTGTCTATGGATTGAGGTTGCGCCTGGTATGGCGGTGCATCGTCTATCAGATATTGCCTTGAAAGAAACGAACGTGCGTATGGGTGAGCAGGTCGTCGAGCGTTCATTTGGTTCTATGGAAATTCATTATCGCAATCAAAGTGATGTGCTCGAAGCAGGAAATATTATTCTACGAGAAATTGGTGCCAATATTGAATCACGCATGGCTTGTCGGATTGCATGGAATGAGATTATTTGCTCTATCACACCTGATCACGCAACGCTCATTAATCGTCAGCTACGTAAAGGCTCTATGATCTTGCCAGGCAAAAGTATGTTCATATTGGAAGTCGAGCCTGCAGGCTATGCCATTTACGCAGCTAATCAAGCTGAAAAAGCGGCCCATGTTACGCTTATCGACGTTAAGCCCTTTGGCAACTTCGGTAGACTTACCATGATGGGTAACGAAGCTGAAACGAGAGAAGCTGCTTTAGCAGTAGAAAAGGCTATTGAACAAATAAATAAACAAGCACGTAAAGATTAGCAAGACGAAAAATTAATTTACTGCCATAGATTGAACTAATTGATGAAATACACGGTGATTTTTCCTCACTAGAGTGTGAGTAAATATGGAAATTAACTCTATTACTAAAAAGCTACTGTTTAATACCATTCGTATTGATACTGTTCTCAATGACGGCAGCGAAGGTTCAGGAACAGCCTTTATTGTAAGCCATAATCACGCGAACAGTTCATATACCTTCATCGTAACCAATCGACATTTGGTAGACGACGTGCAACGTGGCGGCC
This sequence comes from Nitrosomonas nitrosa, assembly GCF_003051105.1. Classification (GTDB taxonomy): domain Bacteria; phylum Pseudomonadota; class Gammaproteobacteria; order Burkholderiales; family Nitrosomonadaceae; genus Nitrosomonas; species Nitrosomonas nitrosa. Next base: position 38,580 of record NZ_QAOO01000009.1, read on the forward strand.
TTGTATTTACCCAGAAACGTAGTGGACTACCCCTATTCGGTAAGCGGTTCCAGCTAAATATAGATGATTTCTCACATGCATGGTACCTGCATCCAGACCCGGATATCGATCTTGCAATTATTCCATTACGGCCTCTTGAGCGAGCTGCGAATGATCAAGGGGTAGAGCTATATTACCACACGATCGATAGTCGATTGGCGCTGGATGCTATGACTCTACGTACACTTGACGTACTAGAAGAAGTATTTTTTATCGGCTACCCAAGTGGCGTGTGGGATCAAGTAAATCTTATGCCGATTCTTCGCCGCGGTACCACAGCAACACCTATTGCGCTTGAATTTGAAGGCCGACAGGAATTTCTCATTGATGCTGCCGTATTTCCTGGCTCCAGTGGAAGCCCTGTCTTCATTAACTACTCAGATACGCTAAGATTGACGCGACATACTAACAATAAATTACTCTTCGCCGGTATCGTCACTGCAGTTTTTTTTAGAGAAGAAGCTAATCATCTTATTCCTATTCCAGTTCCAGCCAATAATCATAGTATTGTCATGGGTTCTGAAATGATTGACCTCGGTCTTGTCATTAAAGCACAGGTAATTATTGATCTAATCAATATCTATTTAAGTGAATACGGATTTCAGAATTGAATAGCGTTTCAGTAATTACCGCTATCCAAGGGACCTCTCACTCAATGCAACATACACGGCAATTAAATGTGTTAACGCTATTGCGCTTTATTGTGAGGAAATAGTATGGGTACGCTTCTTTAGCAAGTAAAATTGTAAGCGCACAAAATTGGCGAGAGAGATTGACTTGGTTTACTCTTTACTTAAAGTAAACCCCCACACCATAGAGTATAACGATGATAGCATTCCCAAATAGTTGGTATTGCTAGTTTCCCCTATTAGCCTACCAGCAACACTTCCATTTTTTGGACTTAAAAATGAATTCAGATTTTGCTGCCGTTGCTGAGTGATCCGATTATTGGGCTAAGTTTAAAATATTTATAGTCATCTGCAATAAGCTAGATTCTAAACCAGACCCCGGCAAAGTCTTCTCACACTCCGGCATTAAAAATCAGGTTTCTGTGATTGATCCGTCTAAGTACTTCTTTCTTCTTAAATTTTCCCGTCTACGTTGCCCACAGTAACCCACTCCAAAATAAACCAAGATAAGCTAAATTGTCTTAGATTGGTATTATAGGCACATTGTATCCCCTTAATCACCAATATGATTCATTTATTACTACTTAATTTGTGAATTTTTTGTGAATAAAATAGTCTTATTAGAAAATATTCGATTCCGGTCTGAATTTTTTTTAATAACTTTTTATTAAAGGAGATATCATGAAGCTAACGATTACTTATTATACAATTTTAATCATTCTATTAATTATCTTTGAATTGATTAGTTAAATAAACACGAACACAATTCTTAGTAGTTACCAATCAGCCAAACCGCGCTTTCTAAAGAAAGCGCGGTTTGGCTTTTTTAATTATGCTTACCTATTTAATGTAATTGGTTTGAAGTTGCATTACTGATTCTAACCCATTCACCTGTAGGTCGATAACGATAGAGCACACCTTCCTCAGGCTCCATTACCACGAGATTCACCCACTCATTATGATAATAATGTCTTAATAATTCATGCTTGGCAATTAGCTTCTCAATTTCTTTCCGTGGCGCTTCTACAACTGAAACCAGGCGCATTGGCTCATGAAATGGCATTTCCCCATTCATTACAGTCTGCCATGATAAGCCAAGGCGAAGATCACTCCAAGGCCCTGCCAAAACACCAAAATTTCCGACCACATTATGATAAATTTTACTGCCACTGCCATACACGTCATAGTCGGTTGTGGAGAAATAGTGCTCCATATTGATCCATTGCGCCACTACCTGAGGCGCGGTTAACAGGACTTCAAGGAACTTACTTTCCGTATCATAGCGATAATCATATGAATGCAAAAAGACACGACCCCGTAAATCGAGTGAATCCGTGAGTGCACGCCGTCCAATAACAAAAGCTGTATTGCTGGACAAACCCCACTCAGGTCTTACCTGACTCCAGTCTGCGCTTCTCTGAATAACATGCGATTTAGCCTCATCATATGACAAAGTATTCTCAATGTCCGCGAATCGGCTGCAGCGCTCCTGACTAGTTCTCCGTCCAGCCTCTTCTAAATACTCAATCAATCTCGCAATATCCTGTGAATGCGATAGAGGAAAATCCTCCAGATCAAAGAGCTCAACTTCATCAGTTGTCGTATTAATTTGGCCGGCAACGAAATAGGTGTCTGCAGGTATCTCAATACCGTTTTGTGCCAAACGTTCTCTAACCAAAGGATTGTTAGCCATCATGACGAAAACCCGGGCATTTGGTTTGCCTTCGTTCCCGCCACACGCGCCACAATCAAGTGCTGATTCATACGGGTTATTATCTGACTCACTTCCATGTCCGCAAATCAACACCAGCCGTGCAAAGTTACTGGTAAGACCCATTATCCGCAAAGCTGTGCTAACTGTTTGAGCTTGCTCATCCAAAGAAAATCCAGTATGCAAAATAGATTCCTTTTGACAAGAAATCTCTTTATGTTCAACACCATATTGGAGCTGTAAACGACTAATTGTTTCAGAAAGCTTATCTTTGGAAATTCCGGCCTCACCGGCTATTTCGATCAAAGAAGAAGTTAATTCTGCTTCAGAGTTCAATATATGTTGCCACAATGCATCAACCAAATGAGTCGGTATCTGCCACCGGCTTAATCCCGTCACATCATGTAGTACCTTAAATATGAGATTTTCATATTTAACTTTCAACATTTCTTCAGTTTCTGCTTCGCTAGGCTTATCAACCGTAATCGTAGTCGAAATAGCTGGAATAAGCTTCTTCTGGAGCCAATGACTCGCTTTATTGTAGAGCCTTGGTAATATCGTCTTACCAAACATCTGTATGGTATAAAACAACCCTACCGCTTCTACCATAACATAGGTAGTTATCGCATTATGCTTCAAATCATGCAGAAGCGTATGACCCGCATGAATCATACTAGTACGATGCTCATACATAGGAAGCATCTTTTCCAGATAGCTCCGTGGAATTTCGTGAACTTCAGTTTTAGGGCCAACAATAACTGGATATTGTTCAGTTTTATGCTCATGTTCCCAGAAGCTGTGACGGATTAGTACGCCAAAGAAACCTGCAAATCCGTAGGTTTGATTTGGCCCTAAAGACTCCAAATGGCGCCTAAAAGGCTCAGATCGCACATCGATACAATAAACAGATTGAGTATGAGGGCGCTCACTTACCTGCGTTTTACTATGCGCTAATTCTTCGTTTTTAACTTTTGCCTCAGCAATTCTACCGAGTAATTGTTCTTGATATCCTGCTTCAAAGGCCCTGAGCCACACCGGACCATGATCCGACTCTGGAAACGCTTTTATCCAATCAATCAGCTTCTTAAGATCTGTAGAAGAGCAATTCAGTAAATCTGCTGGCTCTATCTTCATCTCTGATGCCAGCAAGCATAGGCTTTTAGACAGCTTATTATGCGATGCCCTGACTATCTTCGGATTAGCATTGTCCCAATAATGATTAAACAAGTCATCCCAAGTAACACCTTTTCGATGAGACAAACGATCAACTTCTGCTGAATAAGCTGCTGGCAAGCGGCCTGCAATCCTCTCCCTTCGCAAAAAATATTCACGCGAGGAATTTTTCATGTAGGAAATCATTTCTGGATAGCGCCCATCAATACCAAGAAATTGATGACAATATTTGTTAACTAATTCACGCTCATACCAGAGACTCACCGCCAGGTATTGGAATAGATCAATGGGGTATGCTTCCTGCCAAACATAGTTATTTTGTTTAGCGCGCCACTTAATATAGCCAACCCAGCCGGGTAAAGCACTCATATGAAGCGTTATATAATCTCTCCACGCCTGCTGCGGAATTGCAAGCGCTTGAAGGCAATCTATCACAACGTATTCCGCATCATCAGGAAGTTGATCAACCTTTCTTCCAACATCATCGATGCCACAAGTTGCCCATTCATCAGATAGCGTAGCTTTCCAACTTCTAAAAAATCCTTTTTCTCGGCCTGGCATTTCCCAAGTAGTATAGCCCTCATCCAGGAATGGTTCGCATCTACCAATCAAATCACTCGTGATCTGATCAACAATTTGTGTATCCAACACCTGGTCACACCACTGGGAGAGGGTTACTGTTCGAGCAAGTGCTGCTTCGTCCTCCGAGGCAACAGCTTGTAGCTTTTCGGAGGCATCTTGAACTGGAAGCACGGATGCGAGTCGATCAGAAAGTGATTTGATTAGCTCATAATCCGGATCGTTGACATTACTGACACTCGGATATTCATCCGCAAAAGCTGAGATACGATTAGTCAAGCATGCGTGCAATACCTCTTTATGACCTATTTGACGCGTACCAATCGATATGTGTTCATTCTGCACTTTAGCCTCAAGTGCCGAATCCACATGCCGCGGCTGAATTCTGCCTGATTTAAAATACTCACGATACATATAATTCGGAAGGTAACCTTTTCCATTAAGAAATTGTTTACCGCGTTGTACCGCTTCATCGAATTTAAGGTATTCAAGAGAGTGAAGGGGATTATGGTGGACGAACGTGCGCATTGGCCAGAATCCAGCGATCACCTCATTAGCCAATTTAACTTCCTCACGCAGTTTTGTACGCAGGCTTTCTACATCCGCTCTCGCAACGATTGCATCTACTTTTTCCTCTAATACCGCTCTTGCAAATACATTATTAGCAGTCGTTTCTTCTATTAGTTTCATGATACAGATTCCATTAAAGTTACAATGATTGGGGACATTAAATTAGATGCCAGTTATATTGCTTGGCAGTACCCCCAACGCAACGCAAATCAATACTACAATAAGAAGAGATGCAAATTCCGATCGATGCAATTCAATCCGGCGAATCTCAAGCTGCTTTTGACCAAAGAGCATTTTTTGCACCATACTCATAATGTACCAGGATGCGGCTAACCATGCGGCGAGGATAAATATCAGCGGGATATAGGTCGTAAAAGTCGTGGTAAGAAGCATGCCTACAAACCCAGCAAATACACCAAATGGCGGCATACCCATTGCTGCCAATGCTACAAGTGTCAATAAAACAGCAAACTGAGGCATCGACCAAACAAGACCATGAACTGTCCGCATATCCACATCATCGCCATACCTGCTACATATTACCTGCCAGGAAACCATAAGACCGGTTGCCACAAATGCTACCGCAACAAGATAAATCACATTCTGAGGCGTCACTGTTTGTGATGATGCCAAGAACCACCAAAGAATGGCAAAAAAAGCAAAACTACTATAGGCCAGGATCAAGGGTACTCGAGATTGAACTAGCGCTTTGGCCGTTCCGAAAACAACACTGAGCAGGGCTATTATTGATATTGAATACGCGATATCATCCGGTACGTCAGTTATCAGATTGGCAAGATTATTCAAACCAAGAACAGGTAGTAGGAATATCAAAAATGACGGCAAGCTACCTGGTAGTCGCGTTACTGCTGTTACATATCCAGCTTGTAAGGGTAGCAGCGGTAACAATACTGCACTAACCAATAATGAAATAATTAGAGCAGTTGATGTATCAACACCAGCAGAATAACCGGCACCTACCGCAGCTAAACTGAAAATCCCTATACCTGCCCAGGATGAAGACCACAAAGGGTTCCGGTATTTAAATAGCAGATATGCATTGAGGCCAAATATTACAGTGAGAAAGAGCTGGCTCGTGAGACCTGCGCTCGTCAAAGCCCCTAACCCCAGCCCAAGGAGCAAGACAGTCATAAGCAAGCTAAGCTGATCGTCATGGCTATTAAGTTTCACGAGCAAAGATACGCAAGCAGCCAATGGCAAGAGATAAAGTAATAACGTTCCGCCAACTGATGTTGTTAACTGATCTGATAATGCAAAAGCAAGGGCCAAACTGAGGATTGTAACCAAGATCAGCCACATCTTAAGTTTGATAGGCTGGGACCAGACCGTTACTCCTAACAATCCACCCAATAGAGGTACCATTGTTAATATTAAAGAATTTGTTTCAAATGTCATTTCGACCACCCCGCATCATGCCCAACGATTCGATTTAGAACACGCATAAAAAACCGCCCTAACCCTTCATACATTTTTTCAATATAGAATCGGTTCATGGATAACCTGTATAAACGCACTTTGAACGACTCTATCCAGTCGGGCACGCGTATCGAACCTCCTCTTGCGCTAATATACAAATAAGACCAGCTTGTAATAATTACTAAAGAAACAGCAACTACAATAGTACTAAAGAGCCAGTCAGGAAGCGCAGCGGCCTTCAGATAAAACTCGACTTCAGCCGGATTTGGATAAATAAATGCGGTGAATGTCTCGGCAGCAAACAAATAAATAAATATGACAAAGAACCAGACAGATATCATGCTGGCTGACACCTTCCACGATGCCACGCCACGAATACGTGTAAGCGACAATATTGCCTGTGTAGAAGTTATCCAAATAAAGAATAGAAAAATCATCAGCCCTTGTGACTCAAGCAGTGGGATAGCGAGAACATCATGTATAGCAAGAAGAATAACCAGCGGGATCAATAGCGTAGTGACTAATCCCGTAAACCAGGTCAGAAAAGAAAACTCTGCTGGTTTTCTGGAAGTGACGATATGAGGCAAGCTTGGTTCTTTACGCGCATGATGAATCACATTGCCGCAATACAAGAATACCGAACCTTTGAAAAAACCATGTGCAATGAGATGAAACACTGCTAAAGCAAACGCGCCCAGTCCACACTCCATAATCATGTAGCCCATTTGTCCAATTGTCGAATAGCCCAGTTTTCTCTTAATATCATTCTGCCTTAGCATCATGAGTCCACCGACAATAACAGTAATCAGGCCTACCGCAAAAGCCAAATGTAATATCGTTGGGCTCAAACCAAACATCGGCGCTAAACGATTGATCAAAAATCCACCAGCATTGATAATGCCTGCATGGAGCAAGGCATGCATGGGGGTTGGTGCAAAAAGAGAGCTAGGCAACCAAATATGGAACGGAAAATTAGCAGACTTGCAGATCCCGCCTATGAAAAGGAATAATGTGATAGCTGTTGCACCGCTAATTTCTATCCCGGGAAAAGGCGTAAGCATAACGGGCGATTCAGCGACCCTTTCAAAAAGCGTGCTATATTCCAGCGTGCCGTACAACTGATAGGCAAGCACGATACCTATTAAAAAAGCAACGTCCCCAACTCTTAGCATCGTATACGTTCTAAATGCGCCTGCAAGCGTGGGTCCATGAGAATGATTATGAGCCAGGATATATAGCAAATAGCTCAATAACTGCCAAAATATGTACAGCATCATGATGTTGGCGCTGGAAACCATACATAGCAGCACAAAAACTGTAAACGCCATCAGCGATAAATATCTTCTGGCATTATAATCCTGGAACATATTGCCAACAGAGTAAGTATAAACGATCATGCCAACGCAAGAGATTAGCGTCATCATGACTGCACTCAGCCGGTCAATATAAAAACCTATCGGAAAAACCAGGGACGAGAGTGAGTCTGGATCATAATAACGGATAGTGATTGGTCCCTGTGTTGCCACATGCCAGAGCGTCAGGGCGGATCCAAGGAAAGCTGCACCGAGGAAAAAAATTGCGATTTTGGCACGTTTATGCAAGGAGCTACTGCCTCCTGAAGCTACAATAAGCGCACCTATAAGTGGAAGTAAGGGAACTAAAACAACAATAGGCATACAAACCTCATAAAGATATCCAAATTAAGTGGAGTTTTTAAAATACTATAAACATTGTTAAGGCTTGCTTAAAAAAGCATATCCGACATGCTCCTTTAGCTTGCGCCATGATTTTAAATGTGTTTCAGCGTTTTATTTAACAACTTTTGTTGCACGCTCAGGAATATCAACAATATCTTCTAAAATAGATTCCGAAGAGATATTAACAATAACAACAGTACCTCACCGCAAAGCGGTGAGGTATAAAACTCATTAGCTATTCATAGCCTAGTAACTGTTTTTTCTTAATTACACTTTATCCAAATATGAAGATACTTGGAACGATAATAAGCTTCGCTACCTTCCTTTGTTTTAGAGCAATGGTATGACTATCGCCCCAACAAAGAAACCAAAATCAATTAAAAAATGGACTAATAAGATACTACTGCTGCACCTTCAACCCATAAACAATTAGAAACAATACATACGCCGCCAAAACCTTTCAGCTTCGGCTGTAGTGATTCAACCAGTGCCTTCGCAGTATCATTTTCGCATACTAGAAACACTAGGATATTTTCCTCTTCGTTTAGAACATCCTCAGGCGTGCGATGACCCCGTGCGCCCAATCCGGAAATTCTCCGGATAATAGAATAACCGCGAATTTTATTCTCTAATAAAATATCCACTAATTCATCAATCTTCTCTGCACCAACGACAATATCAATTCTTTTCATTGCTAATGTATTCCTCATAATTTATTTCCCTTTCAACCTTAAATAAGAAGTAACCCACGAATCTATACTCATCACTTATAGCTTATTAGGTGATATTGTGAATCCATTTTGACATTTCCCAATAAAGTGGAACACCCAAAAATATGTTAAAAGGGAAGGTGATCCCCAATGATGCGCCAATTGACAGTGCTGGATCTGCTTCCGGCACAGCAATTCGCATAGCAGCAGGAGCGGCAATATATGAACAACTTGCGTACAGCACTGCTAATAACATCGTTCCACCTGCAGACAACTCAAACAACCAGCCTACATAAGTACCGAACACTGCTGCCGCTATTGGAAATGCAACCCCAAACACCATCAAGAATAACCCTTTTTCTCTGACCGCGGACAAGCGAGCCGATGCGAGCAATCCCATTTCCAAAAGAAATAAAGCCAACACACCCATAAACAAATCCATGTACATTTTGTCTAACGGTGCGACGTTATCTGTTACACCGGCATAGTAGCCAATGAATACCCCACCTATTAATAGCACCAGACTGGTACCGGTAAGTATCTCATGCAACAGCTTGCCCCATGGCGTTTTTTCACCGCTGGCACTGGCAACACCAGCACGAGCCAGGATGGTACCGGTAACTAGCGCCGGTATTTCCATCAGCGCCATAATCAGCGCCATGTAACCTTCATAGTATTGATTGAGTTCATGTAATAGCGCCAACCCCACTGCAAAAGTCACCGCACTTACTGAACCGTAGTGAGCAGCAATAGCACCCGAGTCAGCTTTGCTGAATTTACCCACATATTTCAGAATTGGATAAGCGAGTAAGGGAACTAACGCCGACAGTACAACCATTGATATAGCGATGGGTAATACTTGCATAATATCGTATTTAGCCATCGACACCCCGCCCTTGAAGCCAATTGCGACAAGCAAGAAGATGCTTAAGCTTTTATACAACGCTTCTGGGATTTTTAAATCAGATTTTATTACACCTGCAAGCACTCCTAAAATAAAAAACAACACTACTGGCTGTATCGTCGCCATGTTTCCATTCTCCCTGTATAATTTATATAAAAATCTATAGCCTGTATTTATTAGTTTTTATGTGCCATCTGCGCAGCCACATTAAAAATTAAGAGCTTTGTCCACAGTCACCTTCGCTTGTATATGAAGATAAAATAACAAGTTGAGATACGAAATAAAAAAAGCATACTGCTCCTCCACTAAACTTCTAAAAGTGCATAACTTTTTTTCTTTCGCAGCTAAAAGCTAACATAACGATCGTGAAGAATTTGTGAATCTATAATTGATTGTCGTAACTTAATAGAATTGATCATTCCTTAACGTCACGACGAGATTGTGAAGCGCATTTTTCTGATATTTTTTCCAGGAAAAACCTTCATGAAAAAAAATCATGCTTTTTTCTGCAAACCTGATTCTGTCAATTCTGAAACAATTCAAGATCGGATCGATACTTGGTGAGCAGGACGCCTTCATGACGGCACGATTGAAGGTTTGAAGATGAGCGTCAATGCTTACAAGAAGTTAATAGAGGGGTTTAGTACAGCGCGCGGTCATTCATCTCCGGCAGAATACGCCATCAGAGCTCGTGACCTGAACAGTAAACGTCAAGGCAAACCAAATATCCCATTGACTGCAATAACATCTCTGAGAAAATATCACAAGCCATGAAGAAACCCGCTGCCTGTTCCCAGCGCTGCGATGAGCAGTGCGCACTTCTCGGCTGTTATTTGGCAAATCAATCTCATTTTTGCGCACCGTCCAACTTGCGCTTCGGATGCGCACTACGTTTTTTTTATCGCTTTCCAGCAAAAGCCAGAAAATCTTCACCGGCATCGATGAAACGCGGAGATTGCATCGTTATGACTGCAGGATTGTTGTTATGCTGAGAAATTGAGCTTAAAACTGAATTTTCTGCATCGCCTCTAAGGAAAAACAATATGAAACGTCGCTCCACTCCCTGGTGTGCTATCGACTTCAATTCTCCAATCGTAGTAATCACAAATACGTTTGACGATTACCAACCCAATCCCCAAACCTTGTGTTTTTTCTGAGCCACGAAAAAAACGTTCATAAAGAAAAGGCATAAAAGCGGGCTCAATGCCAATTCCTGAGTCGGCAATCGACAATCGATTATTGTCAAAACTGATACGGATAAATCCTTGCTCGGTATACTGCACGGCATTTCTTAAAATATTCACGAGGGCAGTATGCAACGCCTGTCTATTAAGCGTTAGAACGACACCTGGTTTGACTGTAACATCCAGCTCCAGATTCTTCTGATAGATTTCTTCACAAAATGGCTCGACCGCATCATATACGCATTCAGCTATAGCAACCGGTTCCATAGTACCCAAAGCTTGCTCACGTGCCAGGAAAAGCAGTGCCTGGACTTGCTCACTCATACGATTCGATACCGCCTCAATGTTTCGGATGCGAGCATAAGCTTTAGGAGACAAGTTTTGCTCTGCAAGCAGCAATTCGCAGCTTGTCAGAATGGTTGTAATAGGTGTACGCAGTTCATGGCTGATATTAGAAGTAAACTCCTGCTCGCGCTGAAGCATGCGGACGATGCGGTACTGATAATCTTCCAGTGTTCGGGCAAGTTGAGCAACTTCTTCATCCTGACCAGGCTGACTTAGCGATACGCAATGAATGTTATTAGAAACCAAACCCGTGCTATCATTGATCGGCAGCAGGCGTTTAACCCGCTCAGCCAGATCCGTCACTTGTTTCACCAGCAAGCCCGCCAATAAGTAACCGATCAGGAAAGCAATTGCAACAACAGCTACCAAAGACAAAACGACAAGCAGCCTAAACTCACGCTGACGCTGCTCATGCAACCCGATTTTGTAGGCGACAACAAACTTTACTCCCCCTGCGTATTGTACGAGCACACGAATCTCTTGATCATGACGAAAAATCTTGTGTGATCCACGATCAAGATTCTGCAAATAATCAGGTAATTGCGACTCTTCTTCGGTATTGCGTATGACATAACTTTTAAGACTAGAACCCACTTGGGGAGTAAAGCGGGTATGTTGAAGGTAATGATGAATCACATGATTCATCTCGGCCTTCATGATTTGCTCGATATGCGTTTCCTCAATATCATCCGAAGCGAAATAGAGGCTGATAGCAAGCGCACCTACGATGATGATACAGAAAATTGCTAGCGCCAACGTAACCCGAAGGCGAATACCATATTTAATCTTGAACACTAGAACTCAGGCAATACCCTAAACCATGAACAGTTTCGATCGGATCATATCCGCCCGCTTTTGTTAAAGCGCGTCTTAGCACGTGCATATGACTTCGTAGTGTGTCACTCGTCTCTTGCTCTTCTTCCCAAGCTTCTAACTCTAATTCCTTACGACTAAATACTTTTCCAGGTTCACTCATCATAAGCGCAAGCAATCGAATACACTTCGGCGGTAATTTGACTTCATTCTCTACAAAACGGATCGACAACGTTTTAGGATCGAATGTAAGATCACCCACTTCGAGCTTACGTGCCGCCACCTTGCCTTTATACCGCTTATGCATCGCTGTCAGGCGCGCCTCGACTTCTTTGAGTGCAAACGGCTTGACGAGGTAATCATCCGCACCGTTTTCGAAACCAATCAATTTATCTTCAAGTGTATCGCGGGCGGTCAGCATCAAGATTGGAATATCGATTTGACATTCGTGGCGAAGCTTGTGACATAAGGTCATTCCGTCAAGATTTGGTAATTTTAAATCGAGCAAGATAGCATCGAATGATTGTGTGCTTGCAAGATGGAACCCCGTTATTCCATCGAGTGCAGCATCCGCTTTGTGTCCACGCGACTCTAAAAAATCATAAAGATTTGCAGCTATCGCTTGATCGTCTTCTATAATGAGTATACGCATATCGAGCCAACAAGAATCTTAAAAAAATAGACTATTCCTTATGATAGGGACGACTTAAAGTATGAACAGCATCCACCAGCACCAGTGCATTTTCAGGCGGCGTAAATTGAGAAATACCATGCCCTAGGTTAAATACATGCCCCGCACCCTGTCCATAACTTGCTAATACCTTCCCTACTTCATTGGTTATGGTCTCCGGAGAAGCAAACAAAACTGCAGGGTCGAGATTTCCTTGTAACGCAACCTGATCTTTAACACGTCGCCTAGCTTCCCCAATATCGACTGTCCAATCAAGCCCAATTGCATCGCACTGACTCTCTATCATTTTTTCCAACCATAATCCGCCACCTTTCGTGAAAATGATATTGGGAATACGTACACCATCATGCTCACGCTTTAATCCTGAAATTATTTGAGTCATATAGTGTAAAGAAAATTCCAGGTAAGCGGATTGTGATAGTGCCCCGCCCCATGTATCAAAAATCATGACTGCTTGTGCGCCGGCTTCAATCTGGGCATTGAGATATGCCGTTACTGCCTGCGCATTCGTATCCAGAATATGGTGCAATAAATCAGGACGTTGATAGAGCATCGTCTTGATTTGACGAAAATCTGTACCCCCACACCCCTCTACCATGTAACAAGCAAGCGTGAACGGGCTACCGGAAAAGCCGATGAGCGGAACTTGATTGTTCAATGCCTTACGGATTTGCGAAACCGCATCGATGACATAACGCAAATGAACATCAGGATCGGGTACCGCGAGCGAGCGTATTTCCCACTCCTCTCTTAATGGCCGTTCAAAACGAGGCCCTTCCCCTTCAGCAAAATAGAGTCCCAGCCCCATTGCATCAGGAATGGTAAGAATATCGGAAAATAAAATAGCGGCATCTAACGAAAAGCGCGCTAGCGGCTGCATAGTTACTTCAGTCGCAAAATTTGGATTCTTGCATAACGACAGAAAATCCCCAGCTCGAGCACGCGTCTGGTTGTATTCGGGCAAATAGCGCCCTGCCTGGCGCATGAGCCATACGGGCGTATATTCAGTCGGTTGACGCAATAATGCCCGTATCAAGGTATCATTTCTCAGCTTAGTCATTGCATTATTCAATTGATAGAATAGGTAATAGGTAAAATTAAAGTTAGTCGAATTTCTATTGATTTTTTATTTCGCCAACTTATACATAAGGACGAGTATGTTACCAGTGATTTGCTCATGATTCACATTTAAGCTAGGAAAAGACACATTGATTACCAATGAGTGATCTCCAGCAGCCAGATTTCTTCATTCTTTATCTGCGAAAATCAAAGTTTTTTTGATGTTACTCAATTAATTCATTAGAATACGCGATCGTTATCACGACAGCAGTATTAAAAAAGTCACAAAGCGCAGTAAATTCTTAACCCTTGCCTCACTGTGTACTAAAAAGATTGAAAAGATTGAAAACTTTCAATTTTTTGTCTTTACAGGAGGCTTTACCCATAAGGATATTATGAGACATTACGAAATTGTTTTTATCGTTCACCCGGATCAAAGTGAACAAGTTCCTGCCATGATCGAACGTTATCGCGGCATCGTCACTTCAAAAGGGGGCGCCATTCATCGTGTAGAAGATTGGGGACGACGTCAACTAGCTTATCTCATTCAAAAAGTGCACAAGGCGCATTATGTTTTAATGAATATCGAATGTAACCAAGAAACGCTAAATGAGCTCGAACATGCATTTAAGTTCAGCGATGCGGTACTTCGGCATCTGACGATTAAAATGGATCAGGCAATCACCACACCATCCATCATGATGCGAGAAGACAAAATCAAAGCGTCAGCGATGAATGAGGATACCGAAACAAATCAAGATAACGCAGAAGTAACCGAACCCAGTGCTGAAGGTGTTACCGAAGAAATATCGGAAAAAGCCAGCGCTGAAACTTGATCACAGGTCAATGATTGAATTGCAATCAAACCGTCATTTGCGGAGAAATCATCAACATCGGCCAGTTGCGCTATACCCCTGCAGGAAAAGCCGTTATTGAATTTGCGCTTGCTCATCATTCAAAGCAAGTTGAAGCCGGCATACAGCGCCAGGTTATATGCGAAATTCCCGCCGTAGCGCTTGCTGATACAGCCAATATGATTTCTACGCTGACAATCGGTAGTTTGGTTAAATTGACCGGTTTTCTGGCAAAGAAAAGTAGAATCAGCTCTCAACTAGCGCTGCACGTAACGCATATCGATATCATATAAATTTTGGAAATAGGAAGAATACGATGAGATTTACCAGGAATAGAGATAGCAATCTCAAAAATAAGGACAAAATGGCTAATCGCCCTTTGTTCAAACGCAAGAAGTTCTGTCGCTTTACCGTGGAAGGTATCAAAACAATCGATTATAAAGATGTTGATTTGCTGAAGGATTTTATTAGCGAAAACGGCAGAATCATTCCAGCTCGCATCACAGGTACGAAATCGTTCTATCAGCGTCAACTCAATACAGCGATAGAACGCGCCCGCTTTCTTGCTTTGCTGCCCTATACCGACCGACATTGAGAACCGAGGAGAAATAACATGCAAGTGATACTGTTGGAAAAAATTGCGAATCTCGGACAACTAGGAGACATTGTCAACGTTAAAAGAGGCTATGCGCGCAATTATCTGATACCTCAGGGTAAAGCCAAATGGGCGACCGAAAATGCAATTGCGGATTTCAATGCAAGACGTGCTGAATTAGAAAAAAAACAAGCAGAAAGCATGGCGTCTGCCCAAGCGCTCGCGGCCAAACTCGATGGATTAATGCTGCAAATCACGCAAAAAAGTGGTGTCGACGGGAAGTTGTTTGGTTCGGTTACCAATGCGAACATCGCAGAAGCACTCAAAGAACAGGGCTATGAAATTGATAAATCGATGATACGTATGCCGGACGGCCAACTCAAGCAAGTTGGCGATTATACGCTCACTATAGCATTACATAGCGATATCTCAGCGCATATAACCGTATCAGTACTGGGTGAAGCAACCACTTAGGTTTACGAGTTAACCCACCTTCGGTAAAAAGGACTGGCAACAGTCCTTTTTTTATTCCTACCAATCAATGATAGAATTCATTTCATCAGCGTTCGTAGACTCCACTGGATTCCTATGATTCAATCGCCCATCAGCATCACACATAATGAATTAGATATTTACAAGACTCCGCCTCATTCAGTGGAAGCAGAGCAATCAGTACTAGGCGGTTTGATGCTCGATAACCACGCCTGGGACAGAATCGCGGACATTCTCACCCACTCTGATTTTTACCGGCACGATCATCAGCTAATCTATCATCATATCTGCAACTTGATAGAGCAAAACAAACCTGCGGACGTCATCACGGTAGCGGAATCGCTCGAAAATTCAGCAGAATTACAAAATGTTGGCGGATTAGCCTATATCGGCGCTATCGTCCAAAATACCCCAACCGCCGCCAATATCCGCCGCTACGCGGAAATCGTGCGGGAACGCGCCATCATGCGCAAGCTCGCTGAAGTCAGCACTCAAATCGCTGACTCTGCATATAACCCCGCAGGACGTTCCGCGACCAACTTATTGGATGAAGCAGAAAGCAAGATCTTTGAGATCGCCGAATTAGGCGCGCGTGGCAGACAAGGTTTTACCGATATCCAGCCACTCTTGAAGCAAGTGGTGGAACGCATCGAAATGCTTTACAGCCGCGATAATCCCAGTGATGTTACTGGGATCGCATCAGGCTTCCATGATCTGGACCAAAAAACCTCGGGCTTTCAACCGGGTGATCTAATCATTGTTGCTGGCAGACCCTCGATGGGCAAAACAGCTTTTTCCCTGAATATTGCCGAGCACGTCGCATTGGAGCTCAATAAGCCTACCGCTGTTTTCAGCATGGAAATGGGTGGCGCGCAGCTCGCAATGCGGATGCTGGGCTCAATAGGCAGGCTTGATCAACACAAGGTACGCACTGGACGACTGGATGATGAAGATTGGCCCAAGTTGACGCATGCGCTTGGAAAACTCAATGATGCGCCTATTTTTATCGATGAAAGCGCCGCATTGAATGCATTGGAACTGAGGGCGCGGGCGAGACGCCTATATCGCCAGCATGGTGAGTTAGGATTGATTGTCGTGGACTACCTCCAACTCATGTCCTCTCACACGCAAAGTGAGAATCGCGCAACTGAGATTTCCGAGATTTCGCGTTCTCTGAAGGCGCTGGCAAAGGAATTACAAGTACCGGTTATCGCCTTATCACAGCTCAACCGTAGCCTTGAGCAGCGACCCAATCCACACAAGCGGCCTGTTATGTCCGATCTTCGGGAATCGGGAGCAATCGAGCAAGATGCAGATGTTATTTTGTTTATCTATCGTGATGAAGTATATAACCCAGATACGCCAGACAAAGGTATCGCTGAAATTATCATTGGTAAGCAACGCAATGGACCCATCGGAAAAGTCGATTTAACTTTTCTGGGCGAATATACCCGTTTTGAGAATTGTGCCCGGGCGGAATATTACTGATGCTATCGCGACGATTTAACTTCGATCCAATCGACGATATTGAATCGCCTCTGCAACATGGCTGCTTTGTACCAGCTCACTGCCTGCCAAATCTGCAATAGTGCGCGCAAGCTTCAAAATACGGTGATAGGCTCGCGCAGATATGTTCAAACGGGTGATGGCCTGCTCCAATAACTGTTTCCCTTGCCCATCAGGTGTGCAATATGCGTCAATCTCTCGCGTTTTCAAGCGGGTATTCGTAACGTGTTGTCGTGTAAGTTGCAATTGACGAGCTTTCTCGACACGCACTCTTACTTCGATACTTGACTCCCCTTCCCCTTGACGTAACAAATCCTCTTGTGGGACGGCGGGGACTTCAATCTGCATATCGATGCGATCGAGCAAAGGCCCGGATAACTTCCCGCGATAGCGCGTTACCTGATCGGGAGTACAGCGGCAGCGCCCACCATAATGCCCTAAATAACCGCAAGGACAAGGGTTCATTGCTGCGATCAACTGAAACTGTGCAGGAAAATTAGCTTGGCGGGTTGCGCGTGATATCGTGATCTGCCCTGATTCAAGCGGTTCACGCAATACTTCCAGGACTTTTCTGTCAAATTCTGGCAGCTCATCCAAAAATAGCACACCGTGCATTGCCAACGAAATTTCTCCAGGCTTGGGAATACTTCCGCCTCCTACCATCGCTACAGCAGAAGCGGTATGGTGAGGCGAGCGGAATGGGCGGCGCTTCCAACCAGCAACATCGAAACGACCACTGGCAAGCGATTGAATTGCGGCAGACTCGAGCGCCTCCTGCTCCGTCATGGACGGGAGAATACCCGGCAAACGTTCTGCCAGCATAGATTTTCCAGTTCCCGGTGGGCCGATCATCAAGACGCTATGGCCACCCGCCGCAGCAATCTCTAGCGCACGTTTGGCATGCGCCTGGCCTTTCACATCTTTCCAATCTGGACAATCTAGCATGTCCCCAACAAGACTTTTTTCTGCTGGTGGAGCATGGCGTAATAATGGTTCATGTCCAGTTAAATGCGCGCATATCTGCAGCAATGAGGTTGCAGGATAAACCCTTGCTTCTTTGACCAGGGCAGCCTCGGCAGCATTGTGTTGCGGTAACACAAAACTACGCCCTGAACGGGATGCACCGTAAGTCATGGCTAGCGCACCATGAATGGGGCGCAGCTCTCCGCTTAATGAAAGCTCCCCTACCCATTCATATTGGTCAAGTGCATTTGCAGGAATTTGCCCAGTGGCCGCAAGAATACCCAGCGCGATCGGCAGATCGAACCGGCCACTTTCTTTGGGTAAATCAGCGGGTGCAAGATTGACGGTAATGCGTTGTGCTGGAAATTTGAAGCGTCCGTTTTGTAGTGCAGCGCGTACTCGATCTTTACTTTCTTTGACCTCTGTTTCAGGCAATCCTACGATTGTAAAACTCGGCAAGCCATTGGATAAATGCGTTTCTACGGTAACCAACGGCGCTTCCATTCCGGACAACGCACGACTATAAAGGATAGCCAGTGACATGAAGAACTAGGGTTGCGGTATTTGTTCTGCTTATTGTCGATATCTTATGCAAGAAAAAAAGAACAATGGTGCGATTGATAAGATAAACGCAGAGAAATTAGCTGCTCGCGCACTACCCTTCGTAGTTCGTATCACCTATCTCAGTACTGGAGGAGGCTGGTTTTAGTTGGCGCTCCAATTCGGAAACCTTGTCTTCAAGTTCGTTCAGCTTAGCGCGTGTTCTGCTAAGCACTTCTTGCTGCACCTCAAACTCCTCACGAGTCACCATATCCAAACGAGAAAGCATACTCGTCATCATGGCACGCATATTTCTCTCAATATCTTTGGCTGGGCTATGTGCTACGATCTCACTGATTTTGGCGCCGATTTCATCCAAAACATTTTTATTAACCATTTTTCTCTCCAATTTTTTTATAATAATAGCTTTACACCCACTATATAGGTTTGGCCAGCGTCTATACAAGATAACATCGCATACTTCAAACAAATAGGCAACCTTCCAGAGGTAAGCGAGGCAAGCTTAACAGCCTGTAATCGGCCTGTAATTTATTTCGACCTTCACCCAGACCATATTCCTGATCGATCGGTATATGAATTTAATTTTCCCGCACAATTTTGCGCTATCGAGAAACTGTCTTGAAAGCTTATCCTATGCGATGATTTCATTTTTTTAGCCTAATCCGGATTCATGACTATCGATCGCTTACACCGCCTGGAAGAATGGATTAAAGCAACCTTTCCAGAAAAACCCTTCAGTCTCTCCCCTGCTTCTGCTGATGCGAGCTTCCGCCGCTATTTCCGTATCACAATGGCTAATGACACCATGATCGCTATGGATGCTCCGCCAGAACTTGAAGACTGCTCGCCTTTTTTACATGTAGCCAAGGTATTTGCTACAGCGGCAGTTAATGTGCCAACCATATTGTCGCAAAATCTGGCAGAAGGTTTTCTATTGCTTTCCGATTTAGGCAGCACCACTTACCTTCGCACATTGATGGCAAACCCCGCCAGTGCTGATGAGCTTTATACGGATGCTATTGATGCCCTCATCAAGATTCAATTAATCAGCCAGGAACACGTTTTTCCGACATATGATGAACCCCTGCTTAGAAGAGAATTAAACCTTTTCCCAGAATGGTATATCGCCCGCCATCTTCAAGTGACGCTTGATCAGAAGCAGCAAAATAATTTAGAAATGATTTTTGCCCGTATTCTCAGAAATAACCTGGCCCAGCCGAGGGTATATGTCCATCGTGATTATCATTCCCGCAACCTGATGCTGACCACGCCCAACCCAGGCATTATCGATTTCCAGGATGCAGTTTACGGTCCAATTACCTATGACTTAGTTTCCTTATTTAAGGATGCATACATTCATTGGGAGGAAGATCGCGTGCTCGACTGGGTTATCCGCTACTGGGAAAAAGCACGTAAAGTAGGTCTTCCTGTCGCTATAGATTTCTCGGACTTTTACCGTGACTTCGAATGGATGGGTGTCCAGCGCCACCTCAAAGTACTGGGTATTTTTGCCCGCCTTTATCATCGTGATCATAAAGATGCCTACCTTAAAGACATGCCCCTGGTCATGACTTATTTGCGGAGAGCCTGTGAACGCTATCAGGAATTACATCTATTGCTCGCCCTGCTCGATCAGCTTGAGAATATTCGACCTGATACACGAATAGGCTATACCTTCTGACCAGTGGCTAATCATCCTTTTCGGGCGATGATACTCGCTGCCGGGCGAGGCGAACGAATGCGCCCGCTTACAGATACCCTGCCCAAACCGTTATTGCGTGCCGGCAACCAAATGCTGATCGAATATCATCTGCATAATTTGGCGCAAGCTGGCTTTCTGGAAATTATCATCAACCATGCCTACCTAGGCCATATGATCGAAGCAGCTCTCGGTGACGGTCAGCGCTATAGCGTCCATATCACTTACTCTAAAGAAACCTCGGTACTAGAAACAGCTGGCGGCATAGCGAATGCGCTCCCACATCTGACTAACGGCGCGGCTAATCAACCCTTCCTCGTTGTCAATGCCGATATTTACGTCCAAATGGATTATGCCACCCTGCTGCCAGCATTAAAACGCTTGCATTCCACCCCCGAAAATGATCTCGCGCATTTGATCTTGGTCGATAATCCTCCTCATCATCCTGCAGGCGACTTTTTTCTGGCGAACGATCGTATTACAACTTCTGGGCACGCTACACTGACATACAGCGGGATTGGCGCTTATCATCCGATACTCTTTAATCAAGTCACCCCCGGCGTTGCGACAAAACTCTCACCATTGCTGCGCCACGCCATTTCGGTAAAAAAAGTAACGGGAGAATATTTCTCGGGTACTTGGATGGATATCGGCACACCTGAGCGTTTACAGTGGTTGGATAAACAGTTTAGCGATAAGAGGTAAAAAAACAGGATACTAAAGCTATGCCTTGCTCAATAGCCATTGCATCATTCTTTTCCAGGTAGCAATGGGTAACACTGATCTGTATCCCTATATTCGCCAGGTAAGGTTGCCCGAGAATAGAGAGGCTGCAAATCAACTGTTCGCGCTGTCCGCTCGGTATCTGGAGTGTTTCCTACCATTTGTTAGCAAAACTTCTTTTTATCAAAACTCCGTTTTCACGAAACTCCGTTTTCACAACCTCTCAGTAGCTTTAGTTTGCTTTGTCGGACAATAGTGAGAAATATCCGTAAAATTCTAAATATATTCCTTTATTTATCTGCAGAATATTTCCTTTACACCTATTTGATCCAGACCCTCCCAACGCTTTGTTAGTTTTGGACAAATACCCCATTAAAGAGTAAAATCGCGCATCTTGAAATAGGTTAATAACACAAAAACTGGAGAAAACTATATGGCAGTCACAACCGAGCAAAAAGCTAAGGTGGTGCATGACTATCAAAGAGCCGCAGGAGATACCGGTTCTCCTGAAGTTCAGGTAGCACTTTTAACTACTCGCATCAATGACTTAATCAATCACTTTAAAACACATATCAAAGATCATCACTCACGCCGCGGCTTACTTAGAATGGTCAGTCACCGACGCAAATTACTCGATTACTTGAAAAAGAAAAACAACGATCGCTATCTTGCGCTAATTGAGCGCCTTGGTTTACGCAAATAATTGACTTATTAGCTTTCTACCCTAGCTTGGATGAGTTTTAAGTAATTGTTTAAACTATTTTAGCTAAACAATAAAGAAGGACTGTTAATTGAAACTGATCAAGAAAAGTATTACCTACGGTCGCCATACGCTTACACTGGAGACCGGAGAAATTGCGAGACAAGCGCATGGTGCAGTGATGGTCACGATGGATGACACAGTTGTACTGGTAACTGTCGTAGGCGATAAAAACACCAAACCTGGTCAAGATTTTTTTCCATTGACCGTTGATTATCAAGAAAAATTTTATTCGGCAGGACGTATTCCAGGCAGTTTCTTTAAACGTGAGGGGCGCCCTTCCGAAAAGGAAACGCTGACTTCAAGACTGATCGATCGCCCTATTCGGCCATTATTTCCCGATGGCTTTTATAATGAAGTACAAGTTCTCGCCATGGTACTCTCATCGGAGAGCGAGATAGACGCCGACATTCCTGCCATGATAGGCACGTCTGCCGCGCTCGTTCTTTCTGGCATCCCATTTGACGGCCCTATTGGCGCCGCGCGTGTAGGCTACATCAATGGCGAATACGTACTTAACCCGACCACGACTGAGCTAAAAGAAACACAACTCAATTTAGTCGTAGCGGGTACACAGCAAGCAGTTCTGATGGTTGAATCCGAAGCAAATGAGTTACCTGAAGAAGTGATGCTCGGGGCCATCATGTATGGTCACGAACAAATGCAAAAAGTCATCGATGCCATTAATGAATTTGCCGATGAAGCTGGGGTAACTGCGTGGGATTGGAAACCAGTAGAAAAAGATCCGACATTGATCGAAAAAATCAAACAATTAGCTGAGGCCGATTTACGCAATGCATTTCAATTAAAACAAAAGCAAGCCAGAACCGAAGCGATTAAAGAAACCTGGCAACGTGTCTATAATGAATTGGGTATCGGTACAGAAACGGGTCCTGAAGAACAATCTGTCAAAGAAATCGCTTTCGAGCTTGAATCTCAAATCGTTCGTACACGCATTCTTGATGGAGAACCACGCATAGATGGGCGCGGAACACGTACGGTCCGCCCGATTACCATACGACATGGCGTGCTGCCTCGCACACATGGCTCTGCATTATTTACCCGTGGCGAGACCCAAGCATTGGTTGTTGCTACTTTAGGAACGGCTCGCGACGAACAAAGAATCGATACCTTGCAAGGTGATTATTCAGACCGTTTCATGTTGCACTATAACATGCCACCTTTTGCTACCGGTGAAATTGGGCGGGTTGGCACACCAAAACGGCGTGAGATCGGTCATGGGCGACTCGCTAAACGCGCCCTAGTGGCCGTGCTTCCTTCAACCGAAGAATTTGGTTACTCATTGCGAGTTGTTTCTGAAATTACTGAATCTAATGGTTCGAGCTCCATGGCGTCGGTCTGTGGGGGGTGTTTAGCATTAATGGATGCGGGTGTTCCCTTAAAAGCACATGTGGCAGGAATCGCCATGGGTTTGATTAAGGAAGGAAATCGTTTTGCGGTATTAACCGATATACTGGGTGATGAAGATCATCTTGGCGACATGGATTTTAAAGTTGCCGGAACGGAAAAAGGAATCACCGCATTACAGATGGATATCAAAATCCAGGGTATCACCAAGGAAATCATGCAAGTTGCTTTGTTGCAAGCACAAGAGGGGCGGCTACATATTCTCGAACTCATGAAACAGGCATTACCCACCACACGCGAGAATATATCGACCCATGCTCCACGCATTATTAAATTCAAAATCAATCCTGAAAAAATCCGCGATGTCATCGGAAAAGGCGGCGCAGTAATTCGTGCGCTTACCGAAGAAACCAATACCACGATTGATATCACAGATGATGGAACCGTCATGATCGCGTGCATCAATAGCGAGGGAGGTGAACTCGCCAGAAAGCGTATTGAAGATATCACTGCAGAAGTGGAAGTCGGCAAAATCTACAATGGAGTAGTATTGAAACTGCTCGATTTTGGTGCAATTGTCAGCATACTGCCCGGGAAAGACGGGCTCCTGCATATTTCACAAATTGCCAATGAACGAGTGGAGGATGTTGCCACCCACCTTAAAGAAGGTCAATCAGTTCGGGTAAAAGTGCTGGAGGCGGATGATAAGGGCCGACTCCGTTTGAGCATGAAAGCAGTTACGACTGATGAAACAGAAAGTGCCGTTTCTTGATTGTCGAATCAAACTTGACCTGATTTCTTACAGTAGATCTGAAAAAATAAGCGTTACCCGTTTGCGATAAATAAGGGGGTAACGCTTTTTTCATTCATTGATGCAAATGCGAAGCAGGGATTAAAGCAAGGAACTTATTTGCGCTAATTACTCTTTTTCACCATGCGGCGCAATCGCCTCACGCCAAAGAATACCGCAGCCACAACAATGGGAATGGCCACGCCGGTAAGCAATTCTACGTTAACTGCATAACCCGCTGCTTTAACTGCTTTTAGCCCATAGCCCACAATACCGATTAAATAATAACTGAGTACGACGACTGACAAGCCTTCGACCGTTTCTTGCAAACGCAATTGCAAGTGCGCGCGATTATCCATGGATTTCAATAAATCACGTATTTGCGATTCCATAGAAATATCTACTCGCGTCCGTAGCATCGATGAGGCGCGCGCCACACGCAGAGAAAGGATTTCTAGTTGCGAACGGACCAGATCAAATGTCCCCATCGCTGAAGTCACACGCTGTTTCCTGAACTCGTACAACATTTGCAGACCCTCGATACGCTCCTCTCTCAATTCGACGATACGCTGTTGCATAATCGCGTAATAGGTCTGCGAAGCGCTGAAACGGTGACTCGTTTGGGCTGAGATTTTTTCGATTTCAGAAGCTAACTTAGTCAGCTCACCAAGTAAACGCTGTTCATCTTCGATCCCTGTCAACTCATTGCCCGTTATCAGTTCGGCTAATCGATCATCATAACGCTCCAGCTGAGGGATGACTTTCCGTGTCAATGTGAGCGGCAATATCGCCAACATTCGATATGTTTCGATCTCCAATAATCGCTGCACCAGCCTGCCGACTTGGCGGCTGCGCAAATTGTCATCATGAATCAAGATTCGACTAAAGCCATCCGCATGAATTTGGTTATCACTCCATACGCTCGCGCTTCCACCCGACACTTTAGAACCAATGACAGTATTGGACTCAAATAGATTAGCCAATTCACTCAAACTACGGCTCGGACGAGAACGATCATCCAAAGCGATGTGTGTCGCTACCAGCACTTCACCTGGTATACGCGCTAACCAATCTTGAGGTATCTCGGCGATAGCCGGCTTTGCAAATGGAATATCAAACGACCCTCTCCGGTAAACAGTATAGGTTGAATATTCAGTGTGGCGCTCCCAACGCAAACGAAATTCACCCATTTCGGCACTGAACTGATCAAAATGTGAATTAGGTCGTGCAATTTTGTAGCGATCGCAGAGCGCTACAATCAACTGACGCTCTTGGTCTATCCATTGCCTGTCGGATAACAGCACCAAGTGCGATAGTTGCGCGGGTATACTTACCAGTTCATAAACATCCGCATTAAGCTCTGTATGAAGATCGTGCCGTTCGGGGTACTCAGGGATACCCGCCAAATTTCTCTTTGGAAGAGGCTGGCTATCTGCTTCTGGCTGCGCAAGAAAAGAGGAGAAATTCATATCACTCATGATCACCGGGGTTTCATCAAACTAGAGGGCACCACTCAAAATCCGTATAGGTTTACAATGCTTCGTTGCTCACAGAAAAGGTTTCATTAGCTATCAAGCACAGGCTACGTCAGCATTTTTTGCTCCCACCTCGTCTTATTTAAAACGCTGAATTTTTAGAGGCAACTTAGAGATTATCACGATAAAGGCTGAAGGATTATCCTGATTATTCATATATTACCTGGGAATTTCGTCCATCTAACAGCTCAAGTAAGAGAAATACAAGAAAATAGGAAAATTGGAGCATCACGAAGAAGGGTATTTCTTCGCTATCGTACGGCGGATCTTTGATATGAATAATCAAAAATTTCTTTAACGCAGGATTTGTTCCTGATGCTCTGGTAGGTAGGCTGCGTTCAGTCTTAAAAGTTTAGGGAAGATACATAGGATTTACGCCAAGACTGTCACAACATAAAGACCATGATGGGGAATCTACCGCAAACCAGACACATCCATAACGCTAACGCCAAATTAAGCGATCTACGGGCTTTAGGTACTGGGGTGGCTGATGGGGGTCGAACCCACGACAACCGGAATCACAATCCGGGACTCTACCACTGAGCTACAGCCACCATCTACAAAAACAGTATTCAAATATTACGCTTATTAGTTTTTTGGATTGCAAAAAACGAAGTAATTATGGCGTGCCCGACAGGAATCGAACCTGTAACCCCCAGCTTAGAAGGCTGGTGCTCTATCCGGTTGAGCTACGGGCACGACTCAAACCGGGCTTAATCCAACACAGCTACACATAAACTGGTCGGGGTGGAGAGATTTGAACTCCCGACATCCTGGTCCCAAACCAGGCGCGCTACCAGGCTACGCTACACCCCGGAAAGGCAGCTAATATACCTTTTCAAAAGGTATACGTCAAATTCCCGTTTCATTTTCCAATCGTGGTGTTGAAATCAGGTTATTTTCCCCAGCTTCACCCTATGCTTTGAGTCAAATGAGCGGGGCAAGTGTCGATCTTTTTGGCTACCCCCCAATCGATCGATTATCAACGAATGGGAGATTGTTTTTATAGAACATTTTCAGCAGTATCTTGTTTCGCACACCCAGCTAAGGTATAGTGGCGAACTGCCATTTTATATCCAAGCAGGAGAGCGCGCTTTGCTTAGCGCCGCCGAAGGCGTAACCCCCCCGGAATCGCTCAGGTATAGTCAACAAAACTCTTATTGACTAAAAAAACTGCTTGCGACAGGCAATCTGGAGAGCGCCGAACATTGAGTTCAGCCACCGAAGGGGCACACGGACAACATTCCACCGTAAAACTCTCAGGTAAAAGGACAGAGGGGTGAGGTCGAGAGAAGACTTCATTTTTTTATCTTAGGGAGAAAAAATCTGTGCTAAAAATGACCCCTCTTAACCAAGTTCACCGAGATATGAACGCAAAAATGGTCGATTTCGGTGGTTGGGATATGCCACTTCATTATGGATCACAATTAGACGAACACCATAAGGTTAGGCAAGACGCTGGCATGTTTGATGTATCGCATATGCTGGTCGTCGACGTCGAGGGTGGCCATGTCCGTGATTTCCTGCGGCAACTGGTTGCCAATAATGTTGATAAACTCACAGTTCCCGGCAAAGCACTTTATACCTGCATGCTCAAACCGGATGGGGGTATCATCGATGATCTCATCATCTACTTCTTGTCAGAATCCTGGTTTCGACTCGTCGTCAATGCCGGCACTGCGGATAAGGACGTTGCCTGGATCACTTCGCAACGCGACAAATCCGCCCCAGATCTTGAAATAAAACCACGTCGCGATTTAGCCATGATTGCCGTGCAAGGCCCAACGGCACGTACTAAAGTTTGGCAAGTTATTCCAGGCGCTCAATCGATTACGGAAAACTTGAAGCAATTCCAATCCGCGGTATTTGATCAATATTTCATTGCGCGTACAGGTTACACCGGTGAGGATGGCTTTGAAATCATTTTGCCGGTGACCGATGCCGCAGATTTCTGGAAAAAACTTTATTCGGCTGGAGTAGCGCCTGCAGGGCTGGGTGCGCGCGATACGCTTCGCCTGGAAGCGGGGATGAATCTCTATGGTCAAGATATGGATGAAACGACCAACCCGCTTGAATCCGGGTTAGCCTGGACGGTCGATCTCAAAAGCGAGCGCGATTTCATCGGCAAGCAAGCATTGTTACAAACGCCCATCAAGAAACAATTGATCGGTCTGCTGTTATTGGATAAAGGCGTCCTTCGCAGCCACCAGCGAGTGATTACGCGGCACGATAATAGCCAGGGAGAAGGAGAAATAACCAGCGGTGGCTTTTCCCCTACAATCGGCCAATCCATTGCTTTGGCCCGTGTTCCAGCAGACGTCACCGTTGGTGATGAAGTTCATGTGCTGGTTCGAGACAAACAACTCGCCGCCAAAGTCGTAAAATATCCATTCGTACGAAATGGCCAAATATTGATTTGAAGCCAAGACCACTTAAATCCTTTTTTATATTTGGAGAATAGAATGAGTATCCCAACAGAACTGAAATATACAAAATCGCATGAATGGGTAAAAACCGAGAGTGATGGTACCGTCACGATCGGCATCACTCAGCATGCACAGGAATTGCTCGGCGATATGGTTTTTGTCGAGCTGCCCAAAGTCGGCCGCACCCTTGGCCAAAAAGAAGAATGTGCCGTCGTGGAATCAGTCAAGGCGGCAGCTGATGTTTATTCCCCTCTCGCAGGAGAAGTCGTAGAAGTCAACACGGAATTGGAATCTTCTCCTGAGAAGATCAACCAGGATCCTTACCATGCCTGGCTATTTAAATTGAAGCCAGCGAATGTTGCCGATGTAGCCAACCTTCTCGATGCACAAGGCTATGAAAAAGCCTTGGAAAGCGAAGCACATTAGCCCAGCTTATTCGTTTCTGATTTATTGCTCTAAATTATATAAAACTACCGATCATGCCATTTATTCCTCACACAGAAGAAGACGTCGAAGAGATGCTTGCCAGTATTGGTGCGGCCTCTATCGAAGAATTATTTGATGAAATTCCGCCCGACCTAAAGACAGGTAATTTGTCACGCGTACCCCCTGGTATGACCGAAATGGAAATAACAAGACTGATGCATGAGCGTGCGCAAGCCGATGGCTTCTATCTCAATTTCATCGGAGCGGGTGCCTATGAGCATCACATTCCTGCAGCAGTCTGGCAAATTACCACGCGTGGTGAATTCTATTCCTCATACACGCCTTATCAGGCGGAAGCAAGCCAAGGTACACTTCAATTGCTGTACGAATACCAAACCATGATGGCCTCGTTGACCGGCATGGATGTATCGAACGCGAGTCTTTACGATGGCGCAACTGCGCTAGCAGAAGCCGCGCTAATGGCAGTACGGCAGCACAAGACGTCTCGTCGTATTCTGGTGCCGGGAACGGCTCACCCAACCTATCGTAAGGTATTACGTGCCATTGTACGCAATCAAGATATTGAAGTGGTCGAAATCCCCTTTGATCCCGAATCGGGACAAGTAATCCCCGAACAGCTCGACCCATTTGGCCAAGAGGAATTTGCTGCACTCGTCGTCCCTCAGCCTAATTTTTTTGGTGTCCTCGAACAAGTCGACACCCTTACGGATTGGGCACACAAAAAAAATTCATTGGTGATCGCCGTTGTCAACCCGATGTCGCTTGCCATGCTCACACCACCAGGCGAATGGGGTACAAAGGGTGCGGATATCGCAGTAGGCGAAGGCCAACCGTTAGGTATCCCGCTGTCTAGCGGCGGTCCTTATTTTGGTTTTATGGCCTGCAAGCAAGAATTAGTTCGTCAAATGCCAGGGCGTATTATTGGCAAAACAGTTGATCTAGATAATAAACCTGGTTTTGTCCTCACTTTACAGGCACGCGAACAACACATTCGCCGCTCAAAAGCGACCTCTAATATCTGTACCAACCAAGGATTGATGGTAACTGCCGCCACCATCTACATGTCTCTCTTGGGCCCAGAGGGGCTGCGCCGGGTTGCTGCCCAGTCACACGCCAATCTGTTGCAATTGGTTGAAAAATTGGAAACCATACCAGGGGTAAAACGCGCACATAGCGGTTTTTGTTTCCATGAGGCCGCACTAAAGCTGCCTGGCCCAATTGATGAAATTCTGCAAGCACTTAAAGCACAAGGTATTCTGGGCGGATTAAGCCTCCAAGACTACTACCCAGCGTTAAGCAATACACTCCTCGTGTGCACGACTGAGACTAAAACACCTGTTGATCTGGATAAATTCGGTGAGGTGCTTGGAAAAATACTCAAAAAATACAAGTAATGATCGAAATCTGCCATTCTGCAGACTAAAGTTGAGCTTGATCAACCGACGGTTCTGTCTAATTTGAACTCATTTTCTAAATGTAAAAACCCTTATGTTGATATTTGAACATTCACGTCCGGGAAGACGCAATTATTCCCAATCTCCGACCACGCCAGCGGAGAAACAGGCTATCCCACAAAATCTACTGCGTAAATCACCAGTGCTACTTCCTGAAGTATCTGAAATGGATGCAGTGCGTCACTATACTCGCCTTTCTCAGAAGAATTTTTCGATCGATACAGAATTCTACCCACTCGGTTCTTGTACGATGAAATACAACCCGCGTGCTTGCAACGCTCTGGCCATGCTCCCGCAATTTCTGGCGCGACATCCTTTAGCACCTGAAGATACCGGGCAAGGCTTCCTTGCGTGCATGTATGAACTACAGGAAATTCTGAAAGATGTCACAGGCATGGCTGGGGTAAGCCTCACGCCTATGGCAGGCGCACAAGGTGAGTTGATTGGCGTCATGATGATCCGCGCTTACCATGAAGCGCGCGGTGATAAAAAACGTACCGAAATCATCGTACCCGATGCCGCGCACGGTACAAACCCTGCTACCGCCGTCATGTGTGGATACAAAGTGGTCGAAATCACCACGGATAAAGAAGGCAATGTCGACATGGATGCGTTGAAAGCCGCTGTGGGACCTCAAACAGCTGGTTTGATGCTGACCAACCCATCGACGCTGGGTGTTTTTGAAAAAAATATCTCGGAAATGAGCCGTATCGTCCATGAAGCCGGTGGGCTGCTTTACTATGACGGCGCTAACCTCAACGCGGTCCTCGGCAAAGTCAAACCAGGCGATATGGGATTTGATGTCATCCATATCAACCTGCACAAGACCTTTTCCACACCGCACGGTGGCGGTGGTCCGGGAGCAGCCCCTGTCGGCGTAGCTGAGCGCCTTCTACCTTATTTACCTATTCCCATGGTTGCGCATGAGAAAGGCGTTTATCGCTGGCTGACGGAAGAAGACGTACCACAAACGATTGGCCGATTATCTGCCCACATGGGAAATGCAGGGGTATTGCTTCGCGCTTATATTTATGTTCGTTTACTAGGCGCAGAAGGGATGAATCGGATTTCACAATATGCCACCTTGAATGCCAACTATTTGATGGCAGAGTTACGCAAGGCTGGGTTTGAAATCGCCTACCCCACGCGCCGGGCAAGCCATGAATTTATCGTCACGCTGAAAGAAATCAAAGAAAGAACAGGCGTTACCGCGATGAACCTCGCCAAGCGGTTATTAGATAAAGGCTATCATGCACCGACAACTTATTTTCCGATCCTAATTCCGGAATGTCTGCTCATTGAACCTGCCGAAACGGAATCCAAGCAAACGCTCGATGCATTTGTTACTGCCATGAAGGAAATATTGCAAGAGATCGAAGATCAGCCCGACATGGTGAAAAGCGCTCCCCACAACATGCCATTGCGTAAATTGGACGATGTCCGAGCTGCCCGTGAATTGGATTTAGCCTGGAAGCCACAATGAATTTACTGAACTCTTTTTAATCACAATCTCCCTCCCCGATTGAGCAGATGATCATCTCATCCGGGGAGGTGTTTATTCTAACCCATATACACGCAGTCTATATATACTCATAACGATGCATACCCTCGTTTGCGGCTCTATTGCCTACGACACCATCATGGTGTTCCGAGATCACTTCAAACGCCATATCCTGCCTGATAAATTGCACGTACTCAATGTAGCCTTTCTCGTGCCGGATATGCGCCGTGAGTTTGGCGGTTGCGCAGCCAATATCGCTTACAACCTGAATATGTTGGGTGGTCATCCCCTGATCATGGCAACGGTCGGTGACGATTTTCAGCCTTACGCATATCGCCTAGAGAAACTCAACTTGGCTAAAACCTATATCCGGCAAATTAACGATACCTTTACTGCGCAGGCGTTTATTACCACTGACCTCGATGATAATCAAATCACCGCCTTTCATCCCGGCGCAATGAACTTCTCGCACTACAACTCTGTTAAGGATGCGGCGGATATTTGTCTCGGTATCATTGCACCTGACGGCCGGGAAGGAATGCTTGCCCACGCGCGCGAATTCCATGAATGTGGCATTCCCTATATGTTTGATCCTGGCCAAGGGCTCCCTATGTTCAGTGGCGATGAGCTGGTCGATTTTGTCGAGAAAGCCGACTATATCGCGGTCAATGACTATGAGGGTCAATTATTGCAAGAACGCACACAATGGTCATTCAATCAGCTTGCCAGTCAGGTCAAGGCATTGATCGTCACAAAAGGCGCCCATGGCTCGACCATTTACGCGGATGGCCATGAAATCGATATTCCCTGTGCCACACCCAAAGCCATCGTTGACCCTACAGGCTGCGGAGATGCTTATCGTGCTGGATTACTGTACGGCATCACCCATGACATGGATTGGCAATCAACCGGTCAGCTCGCCTCGCTATTAGGGGCGATCAAAATCGCTCACCGAGGTGGACAGAATCATCGATTCAGTCGAGAAGAAATTGATCAGCTTTATTATGAAGCTTTTGGTAGTCGAATTTTTTAAAAAAACGGTATTCAAGACTCAACGGCTTAACTCGAGTCAGTTATATTGTGATGGCGTTTACGAGAGGCTAACCATAAAAATCGATAATGTGCCACGCCTGAAATTTCACCTGAATATTTCATGAATTCACGTGATGAGCACGCAGGAATCTGACTCACTGGGAAGTTTTGAGATGGCGTGTTGTCGTAACTCATACACCCAATCGGACATAATCTTTCTTATTAATCAAAGAATAAGTGAGGATACGTGGCAACTTATACAATACTCTGGCTAGATAAGCCAATTTTGGATAGCCATACATGATTACGCCTGCAGCCAATCACATGAATAGCGCCAAAACTTCTTATATTATCCGGTTGTTCCGATTGGCCAGGCTATTGCTGCATATTTTATCAGGTTTACTTCAGTCTTTTGTCTATCCCCGTTTCAATCGAACGATTCAAAGACGGATGGCCAGAAAATGGGCAAACAATTTCCTGGCGATTCTTAATATCAAACTTATCTGCAGCGGGATTTTACCTGCGGAAGATGAAAAGCGAGTCATATTGGTCGCCAACCATATCTCCTGGTTGGATATTATGATTATTATGGCGAAATATCCTGTCAGATTTGTCGCCAAAGCGGAGATTCTTGGCTGGCCACTGCTGAATCTCTTGTGCCGCAATGTCGGCACGATCTTCATCGAACGCGAAAAACGTAATGATACGTTGCGCGTCAATCAAGATATCGTCAGAGCGCTTGATTCAGGCGATAGCATCGCTATTTTTCCTGAAGGTGCAACGAGTGATGGAACGGTCCTATTGCACTTTCATGCTTCTCTGCTGCAATCCGCAGTCAACGTTAGCGCTTCGCTCTATCCCGTGGCCATCTGTTACCGCGATAGAGTTGGTATACATAACACCAAAGTGGCCTATGCCAACATCACGATTCTAGAGTCACTAAAACTAATTCTTGAGCAACCGTTTATACAAGCAGAATTATATTTTCTGGATTCAATTCCCAGCGACGATAAGAATCGACGGGAGCTTGCCCGTCTGTCGGAACAGGCTATCTCTGAGACGCTGCAACTGAACGTCGTGCGCAAGGCACCTGAAAGACCCGTCGATCTTCCAGTCGAATAGCCGTCAGCTGACCTCCCCACAGACATCCCGTATCCAGCGCCAGAATGTTATCCCTAACTTGCAGGCCAAGTGCTGACCAATGGCCGAATACAACCGTTGCTGAACTACTGGCACGCTGAGGCGCCTCAAACCAGGGTAAATAACCAGAGGGTATCGTTCGAGGTTGTCCTTTATAAGAAAACTCCATTCTTCCGTCGGGGGTACAGATACGTAACCGCGTCATTGCATTGATGATCACTCGGAAGCGATCATAGCCCTCAAGATCGTCACTCCAACAATTTGGCTCATCACCGTACATGCGCAACAATAGTTCATGGTATTTTTCCCCACGCAAGACAGCTTCCACCTCTTGCGCAAGCTCCGCAGCCTGCGCTATATCCCAGGACGGCAGTAAACCAGCATGCACGAGCGCATATTCATCCTCAGCGTAAAACAACCTTTGTTGCCGCAACCAGCTAAGCAAAGTTTGGCGATCAGGTGCTTCCAGAATTTCCTGCAGCGTATCACCGGAACGTTGCTGAGCAAAGCCCTCTGCCACCAATAGCAAATGTAAATCATGGTTACCTAACACAAGTACCGCACTATCGCCTAATTTCATGATAAACCTAAGCAATGGTAAAGAACCAGTACCACGATTGACGATGTCGCCTACCAGCCAGAGCTTGTCCTTGGTAACATTAAAGCCGATTAATTCAGTAAGCTGCTGAAATGCTTCATGGCATCCCTGCAAATCACCGATTGCATAAGTCGCCATGGTCAAGCCGGATGATCAAGCATTGCACTTCTCATCGCAACCCGAGCACATCTTGCATATCAAATAAACCAGTACTTCGGGTCGCAAGGAAGCGTGCCGCACGCAATGCACCCACGGCGAAGGTCTTACGGCTGCTCGCTTTGTGGGTAATTTCGATACGCTCACCCGTCCCAGCAAAAATAGCGGTATGATCGCCCACAATATCGCCCCCACGTATGGTAGCAAACCCTATCGTTTCAGCCGAACGCTCTCCAGTAACGCCTTCCCGTCCATAAACAGCGACTTTACCCAGATCCCTTTTCAAGGTTTGTGCGATAATTTCACCCATACGCAGTGCTGTACCTGATGGCGCATCCACTTTGTGTCGATGATGCGCTTCTACGATTTCAATATCGTATTCATTGAGTAGCGAACTTGCAGCCACCTCCAATAGTTTGAACAAAACATTAACGCCCACACTCATATTAGGCGCAAATACGATCGCAAGCTCTTTCGATGCTGTGTTCAGTATTTCTTTCTCGGCTGCAGAGAATCCAGTCGTGCCAATGACCATTTTTATGCCTGCCTCGCGACAGAGGGCAAGATGAGTAAGCGTACCAGCAGGACGGGTAAAATCTATCAATATATCGCTTCCGTTTAATGCCGAAGCGATATCACTGCTGATTGCAATTCCACATGGCGCCCCAATCAACTCGCCTGCATCTTTTTTCAAGAAGGGATTATTTTTTTGCTCCAACGCAGCGGATAATCTCAGATCCGGTGCTTCGTCAATCATTTCAAGCAGTACTTTACCCATTCGGCCAGTACAGCCAGCAACAGCAATATTTAGTATTGTCATAGATATTAAAAACTATTGATCATTGATAATGATAATTTAATTAACCTCATTTCTAACGTATTCATTTTAAACCGTGGCTGTTTGCAACAGACCGGCCAATTTGAAAAGTAACCAACATGGATTTTTTCGTTAAATTCGCGCTAAGCTGACGCTGTCCAGCTGTTCAACTTGATTACACCCCCCAGTAACACCTGCAATCGATAACAAAACCCTTTATAATGGGTTAACTGGTGCAGTAATGTTGGGTTTTACGTCATCCTCTTGTCCCTCTATGAATGGTTGGCGTTTTTCTTCCAGGCTTGGCGCAATTGGCAACAAATCATCAGAAGCAGGAGAAAGTGTAAAATCACCTTCAATATGAGAAAGCTGATCACCATCAAAAATAACAGTAAGCTTACGCTTCTCAGATACAGATCCACGTGGAGCAAAATAATAAAAATAATCCCAGCGATCAGCATGGAACACATCGGTAATAAGGGGCGTACCCAATACAAAACGTACTTGAGACCGAGACATGCCCGGTTTTAGCTTTTCTACCATCTCTTCAGTAACGACATTACCTTGTTGAATATCGATTTTATAAGGAAGCGTTGGAATATAGGAACAGCCCAACGGTAAAGCAGCAACGAGCACCAGGAGTATTTTTAAATGCATAGACAAGCGCGTATGTTTTCAAAGCTAACCAAGCGCTATATGATACAGCAAATAACTTTTTGGACTGATTAAACCATGAGCAAATCGGAAGATCTCAAAGGCATTGACCTTAAAACCATGGGTTTAAAAACAACCCTCCCTCGTCTAAAGATACTTAATCTGTTTGAAAAAAGTTCAGTCCGCCACTTGTCTGCAGAAGATGTCTACAAAGAACTGCTCAATGAAGGTGAAGATATCGGTCTCGCAACAGTTTATCGTGTACTGACTCAGTTTGAGCAAGCAGGATTGCTCGAACGTCATCATTTTGAAAGTGGTAAGGCGGTATTTGAGTTGAGAAGTGACTCTCACCATGACCATCTTGTCTGCTTGCAATGTGGCAGGGTAGAAGAGTTTTACGACGCAGAAATCGAGAAACGTCAAATCAAAATCGCTAAAGATCGCGGATTTCAGCTACAGGAACATTCACTGTCTCTTTATGCAGATTGCACAAAACCTGCCTGCCCTCATCGCAAAATCTAGATACGGGAATATGTGCACGCATTGCAGCGCATCAGGGTATTTTGCCCGCATCGCGCTGCGATGTGGCATAGCCTTGTTATTCTGCTGCATGCTGCCTTATGCTACGGCACTACATGCTGAAACGCTCACCGAATCACCGGTCGCAGCTCAAATGCGCTTACTAGAAACCGACTTGCAACGGCTACATCAGAAGCAGCAGAATATTTTCCAACAGTTTCAAATGATACAAGAACTTCGTCGTTATGAATTGATGCGAGAAGGCGAAATAACACCTTCCATGCCGCCTGCAATGGTTATGGGCGGGCCTTTACCAAGTTACGAAGAAATGGCAGGAAAAAGAGAGGAACGTCATAAACGTCTGGAACGGTATACAGCGGATTTAGATCAACTCTATGCACAATACCAAGAATTAGAGAACGAGAAAAAATACCTGATGCAGCAAATAGACGCGCTTTCGCGCAGCCTGATGGAGCAACTCACCAAATAAGTTAGCTAAAAAATAAAGAAAATAAAGTGGCGTGACCATGGCTGCCAGTTATTGCCACTAAGTCACGCCCCAATCGGGTACAGCTCTCTTTATTATTATTTAATTGACACTATTGCCCGTGCTATTTCTTTGCTTTGCAATATCGCTCGGCTTCTCGCCGCTTCCGCAACGGTAAGCAAGCGCATGGACCTCTTGATGGCTATCCGATCCGCCAGAATGTTCATTCCATACAATATGCGTCGCATTCCGTTCCGCTGCCATCTTCAACGCTTTATCTTCCGCTTTATGTCTGCTTGAATTTGCGGAATATCTATTCCACTTGGATAATTTTCCACCCGCTGCGCCCCAGACTTCTCCTAGATAGTCACAACCCTGGGCTTCTACTTCCACTTTAGCTGCCGCAACGATGTTGTAGGTATTCTCGCCAGCGACTGTAGCTGAGGCCATAGAAAATGCCGTTAAGAATGCGCACACATTCAGCAAAAATAATCGGGGATGGGAAAGTAACGGATTTGATAATTTCATTTTCACCTACTGACTCCTCATCATTGTTATTAGTTTTTTATAAAAACCCCATTATCAATACGTTCTTATCTGTCTACAGTAACCAACCCAATTAATAGCGGAGTCTACTTAAATATTATTGCTTTATATAACTTGCTATACTGCGCTCAAACATGGTTTTTACCTTAAGTTTCAACCAATACCCATAAAATATTTAAGGATATATTTGAACGCCCTGTAATAGGGTGCATATTATTAATAAAATAAACTAAAAATAAGTAGGCTAAAATGAACTATATTGTAGTTAAATAGGATACAATTAAGCAAACATTTTACCTTAGCTTTAATAGGAGGCTTATGTATGCAAGATCTCAATCTCATTGCCACTTTTGCACGGGTTGTTGAAGCTGGCAGCTTTGCTGAGGCAGCGCGCCGCATGGATACTTCTCGATCTGCTGTTAGTAAGGCTGTCGCTAAGCTTGAGGTTGATCTCGGCGCCAGGCTTCTCAATCGCAGTACCCGTCATCTCAGCCTGACGGAAGTTGGCAGAACGTTCGCAGAGCATTCGATACGTATCTTGGAAGAAGCAGAACATGCCGAACAAGTGGTTACTAGCCTGCATGCCGAGCCACGC
This sequence comes from Nitrosomonas nitrosa, assembly GCF_003051105.1. GTDB lineage: Bacteria > Pseudomonadota > Gammaproteobacteria > Burkholderiales > Nitrosomonadaceae > Nitrosomonas > Nitrosomonas nitrosa. The sequence continues at coordinate 76,339 of NZ_QAOO01000009.1, forward strand.
GGCATGCTCAGAGTATGCGCTTCAGTCGCGTTTGGTACACTTCATGTCGCACCAGCACTTGCCGATTTTCTTTCTCGCTATCCCGAAATTCGAATCGATATGACGATTACCGATCGGCCGGTCGATATTGTCGAAGAAGGCTACGATGTCATCATACGGGTAACAGGAGAACCCGATCTCAATCTGGTAGCACGCAAGCTTGCACCAGCGCGTCGTAAATTGTGCGCCACACCGGATTACTTCCGCCGGCGGGGAATACCGCTTACACCGAGCGATCTTGTCAAACATAATTGCCTGGACTATACGCTTTCAGGTGAACAAGGTTATTGGCGCTTCAAAGGACCTGAAGGCGAAATCGCCGTACCGGTATCCGGAACACTGCGCATCAATGACGACGACGCGCTATCCCAAGCTGTGCTGGGTGGATTGGGTATTGCATTGCTACCCACCTTCACTATCGGGAAAGAATTACAGAATGGAAATTTACAAGCTGTTTTGTCTGAATATATCCCGGTTGAGCGCTATATCTACGCCTGTTATCTGCCTAATCGTTATTTGCCGGCAAAAGTCCGATCATTTATTGATTTTCTTTCAGCGCGTATCGGCTCTGAACCTTACTGGGACAGCCCTTCAATACAGCTGGAAACCAGCAACAATCCATCGAACCCGGTTAACGCTTGAGCGTCAGAACGTTAACGCTTGGGCAATAGCAAGTCAGTAATGGTACCCTCGGCTATTTCGGCTGAGAAAAAGACCGTCTCCGATAAAGTTGGATGAGGGTGTATGGTCAGGCCAATATCCTGCATATCGGCCCCCATTTCCAGCGCCAGCACCGTTTCCGCAATGAGGTCGCCAGCCTGAACACCGACAATACTCGCACCCAGTAGCTTACGGGAATGTTTATCAAACAGCAGCTTGGTAAACCCCTCATCCCGTCCCATGGCGAGTGCGCGGCCACTGGCCGCCCAGGGGAAAACGGCTTTTTCATAATCGATACTGCGTTTATTGGCTTCTGTTTCGGTCAACCCCATCCACGCGATCTCGGGATCCGTATAGGCAACCGATGGAATGGTGCGCGCATCAAAGGCCACTTTATGCCCGGCAATCACTTCAGCGGCGAGCTTGCCTTCATAGGTTGCCTTATGCGCTAGCATGGGCTCGCCTGCGATATCCCCGATCGCATAAATATGCGGGATATTGGTGCGCATTTGTTGATCGACTGGAATAAACCCCCGCTCGTCAACCTGGATACCTGCGTTTTCAGCGCCGATCACCTTGCCATTGGGGCGACGCCCCACCGCGACCAAAATACGATCATACGTTTGAGGCTCGGGAGCGTCATGACCTTCGAAATAGACCTTCAGACCTTTTTTTTCAGTATCGATTTTACTGACCTTAGTATTGAGATGAATCGCTTCATAACGTTTCAACAGACGCTTGTGGAGTGGCTTGACCACGTCACGATCCGCTCCAGGCATCAGCTGATCCAACTGCTCGACGATGCTGATCTGGCTACCCAGGGCGTTGTACACGGTCGCCATTTCTAGACCGATAATCCCACCACCGATCACCAGCATTCTTCTGGGAATATCGATCAATTGCAATGCATCGGTTGAATCCATCATTCGTGCATCATCATGAGGAAACCCAGGAATTCGCACTGCACCTGAACCTGCAGCAATGATACAGTGATCGAATGAAACCGTTTTAACCCCCTGCTCGGTCCGTACTTCGATCATGTGAGAAGAAATGAAGTGGCCAACCCCCTGAATGACGGCAACCTTGCGCTGCTTGGCAAGCGTAGCCAACCCTTTCGTGAGCTTACCGACTACCGAGTCCTTCCATGCGCGCAGCTTGTCGATCGCGATCTTAGGCTTACCAAGAACGATGCCTTGTTGGCCAATTTCTTCAGCCTCCGTGATGACCTTGGCAATATGCAGCAACGCTTTGGAAGGAATACAACCCACGTTGAGACAAACCCCACCCAAAGTGGAATAACGCTCGACCAGAACAACTTGCTTTCCTAGATCTGCCACGCGGAAGGCTGCTGTATAGCCACCCGGCCCAGCGCCCAATACAACCACTTCCGCATGCATCTCAGCTCGCTGAGCAGATGCAGGCTGCTTTTCACTTGGAGCGGGTGGTGGCGCGTCTTGGCTGGCCGAAACATGATCAACTGCCTTATCAGGGGTGGAGTGCGCTGCTTGCAGCATCGCGATGAGCGCCCCCTGCGACACTTTGTCCCCCACCTGGACATGCAGCTCTTTGATCACTCCCGCCTGGGGCGAAGGCACTTCCATCGAAGCCTTATCGGTTTCCAAGGTGATCAATGGCGATTCTTTCTCAACCGCATCTCCTGGTTCGACCAATACCTCAATGACAGAAACATCCTTGAAATCACCAATATCGGGCACTTCTACTTTAATTAGTTTGGTCATCCTTCTCACTGTCTCTATTGTAAGATTACAGGGCAAACAATCACTGACGTATCTGACCCTCTCCCAACACGACAAACTTCTGGCTTGTCAGCCCTTCCAATCCTACCGGTCCGCGCGCATGAATTTTATCTGTAGATATACCGATTTCGGCCCCCAACCCATATTCAAACCCATCCGCAAAGCGTGTGGAGGCATTGACCATTACCGAACTCGAATCGACTTCACGTAAAAAACGACGTGCGCGGGTAAGATTTTCTGTGACAATCGCATCGGTATGCTGCGATCCATAGCGCGTAATATGTTCAATCGCTTCATCCAATCCGCTCACAACAGCAATATTCAGAATAGGTGCCAGATACTCGGTGCGCCAATCTTCTTCCGATGCTTGCTTCATTCGGGAAATGATGGCGCAGGCTGCTTGATTGCCACGTAATTCCACCCCTTTCTCTAAATAAATATCACAGAGTGGCGGCAAAATTTGTTTGGCAATGCCTTCATGTAGCAGTAAAGTCTCCATGGTATTGCAAGTGCCGTAACGCTGAGTTTTGGCATTGTCGGCAATGCGGATTGCCTTGTCGAAATCGGCCTGATCGTCGATATAGACATGACAAATCCCATCCAGATGTTTGATGACGGGAATGCATGCCTCGTTGGCAATCCGCTCGATCAATCCTTTCCCGCCCCGTGGCACAATAATGTCGACAAACGCTTTCATGGTAATCAGTTCACCAACGGCTGCACGATCGCTCGTTTCGATGACTTGCACGGCTGTCTCTGGCAGTCCTGCTGACGTTAACCCTTCTTTCACGCATGCGGCAATGGCTTGGTTGCTGTGTATCGCCTCCGATCCGCCCCGCAGTATTGCGGCATTACCTGCCTTCAAGCATAATCCGGCCGCATCTGCGGTCACATTCGGCCGCGCCTCGTAAATGATTCCAATCACGCCCAATGGCACGCGCATTCTCCCGACTTGAATACCTGACGGACGATAATTCAAGTCGCTCATCTCTCCGATCGGATCAGGCAAAGCGGCGATTTGCAACAAACCATCGGCCATACTTGCTACACTCTTAGCAGAAAGCGCCAAGCGGTCGATCATGGCTGACCCTAGCCCTTTGGCTTTGGCACTCTCGAGATCGTGTGCGTTGGCAGTCAACAAATTTTTTTCGTCGCGCCTGATCGCATCGGCCATTGCAATGAGCGCGCGGTTTTTGCTCGCCGTGTCCGCTTTTGCCATTAAGCGCGAGGCAGCCCGGGCATTCTGTCCGACTGTCTGCATATAATCTTTGATATTTGTGATATCCATCGAGTAACTCCAAAATGGGCAATATTCCGAAATAACGCAAGACGCTAAAGGCAATCGAAAGAAAAACCCGCTCTATCGCGCCAAAGTTCGTTATTTTACATGGCGTGCCCATCTATCACAGGGCTTTTTGGAACCAAACCATTAATTTCGTCGCCACCTCAATACGAATGGCTTATCATCGACAGCAAAACTCACTTACAGTATAGTTTTCCCTATAGCCGATCTCATTGGCTAGATGATACTCATCATTCATAACGGAATGATAGAAAAAAATCTATAAATTATGATCCAGTCATCCATCCAGACATCGCGTGTAAAATGATGCCTGTAAAATAATGTATAGGCGGTGGCCACTACACAGCGTAGCGCTGTTTTCAAGCGTTCAACATTATTGAAACCGTACAATTTTTGGGAGACGACTCATGAGCAAAATCTGGATTCTTTCCGCTAATAGCAGCAAAGCCACCCTTTTTACCGCAGATACACCGATTGCCCCGCTGGCCGAATTGACAACCTTTGAGAACCCTGACGCCCGAATTAAACAAAAAGATCTCGTCAGCGATCGCCCTGGCCGCAGCTTTGATAGTCATGGTGAAGGGCGTCACGCAATGGAAGTCAAGGTCGACCCCAAGGAGCAAGAGCTCATTCGTTTCGCCAAATCAATCGCAGACTGGCTTGAGCAAGAACGCGTTAAAAATGCGTTCGAGCGACTCATACTGGTTGCGGCCCCGGCTTTTCTTGGATTATTACGTGCCCACTTAAGCGCACCGCTCGACACACTTGTCACTTTGGAAGTAGACAAGGATTACACAGCACTTCGGCCCGAAGAATTGCGTAGCCGGCTACCTGAACGGCTATGATGCCGCGCAAACAACACCCCATTTCTTAGGAGAAAACACTATGCAGATCCAGATCAACACTGACCGTAATGTTCAAGATTCTGATACGTTTTCAAGTCATGTAAAATCTATCGTTGAGGAAGCATTGAGCCGTTTTAGCGAACACATTACCCGAATTGAAGTCCATCTCAGCGATGAGAATAGTGATAAAGCCGGCATTGATGACAAACGCTGCGTAATGGAAGCTCGCCTCAAAGGCCGCCAACCAATTGCAGTGACTGACCAGGCAATAAACTTGGACCAAGCCATTCGCGGTGCTACCGAAAAGCTGACACGCATGATAGAAAATATACTTGGGCGGCTGGACAGCCGCTAGCGTCTAGGCGGTTAATCCTGACAATAAAACAATACCGTTATGCCGAGACCACTGATAAAAAGAGCGCTTTCTATATACTATACACTTCGCACTTCAAAATTCGATTTTTTATCATCCCTCATCCAACCTTCTCCCAACGGGAGAAGGTATAGTTGCCGAATTTTGAGGTGCGATGAGTATAAATCAGGCCGGGCAACCGGCCTATCGATGGCAAAATCTCGTTTCAGTCGCAATAAGCAGCTATATTCTTTAATGCTTCGTCCATGAATTTTTGGCGAAGCTCATCATCAACATCCATCACCCCTCCGTCCCCATCCGGAACGGATAAACGCTCAGTGTGTTTCAGTAGATCCAGATTGCTTTGCGCCCGTAGACAATTCTCTTTTTTCACATTGGCCTCCGCCAGTTGCTTGCTTCTCGTTGCTTCGCGCATGGCTCGCCTTTCCTTGTCGATTTGCTCTTCTTCAAACGCAGCTTTTTCGCCACTCTCTTCATGCGTTGATGGTGACCAAGCGGGCACAGCTATCATTTTTTCATGCTTACTCGCCCCGGGTGGTGGAGGATAATCGGTATATTGCGTTTTCCCCTGCTGATCGACCCATTTATAAATCTGCCCGTGGGCAGCACTGACGAATAAGAATAATAAAACCAGAAACATCAAATTGCGCATGGCTTTTCTCCTAAAATAGATAGATAACTTAATATCGATCCAATTTATTTAAACTTTATCGGTCAATTGATTGACTTAATTTTTTAGGGAGCAAATCAATGCGTTACTGGTTGATGAAATCGGAGCCAACTGAGGTCAGCATCGATGATCTGGCGGCCAGGCCTGGGCAGACGGTGGCCTGGGATGGTGTGAGGAATTATCAGGCACGCAATTTCATGCGTAATCAAATGCAATTGGGTGATCAGGCGTTCTTTTATCATTCCAGTTGTGACGAACCGGGTATCGTCGGCATCACAACGGTGTCGAAACTTGCCTATCCCGATGTGACGCAATTCGATCCAAAAAGCAAATACTACGACCCCAAAGCGACGCCTGAAAACCCGCGTTGGTTCAATGTGGAAGTAACGTTGCTCAAAAAAACCCGGCTGGTTTCTCTCAAGGAATTACGCAGCTATCCAGAGCTTGCCAGCATGCGCATCCTGCAAAAAGGCAACCGCTTGTCGATCACCCCAGTCGACCCGGCCGAATGGAACTTTATCATGAATATTTTGTAGTGCTCGTCAGGCAACGCTCACTCCGCATGATCGTTACCCATCCTTAACATCAGATCCCTGCCAAGCTTACAACGACATGGAATGGTGGCTCGTTTACTTATTGCTCGGCGCCGTGGTCGGTTTCCTCGCGGGTTTGCTGGGCATCGGCGGGGGCTTGGTCATCGTACCGGTACTCGTATTTAGCTTTACCGCCCAGGATTTCCCGCCCGACCGCATTCTGCATCTGGCACTGGGCACGACACTGGCTACCATTTTCTTCACTTCCTTGGCCAGCTTGCGCATGCATCATGCACACGGCGCGGTCAATTGGGGGATCGTGAAATATCTCGTTCCCGGCGTGATCCTAGGAACACTGGCGGGATCGACGCTGGCCGGATCACTGTCCACGCAGGTACTGGGCATCATTTTCGTGATTTTCATTTATTATGCCGCCACGCAAATGTGGTTCAATCTCCGCCCCCCCTCCACTCGTCCATTGCCTGGCACAGTGGGTATGGTGGTCGCCGGCGGTGTGATCGGTGCATTGTCCAGCTTGGTCGCCATCGGGGGCGGCATCTTGACCGTACCCTTCCTTACCTTGTGCAATGTCAAGCTTCAGTACGCGATCGGTACAGCGGCTGCGGTCGGCTTTCCGATCGCAGCCGCTGGTGCGCTGGGCTACATCCTCAACGGCATGGCACAAACGCAACCCTTGCCCGAATACAGCCTGGGTTATGTCTATCTACCCGCACTCGGCTGGATCGCGGCAGCGAGCATGCTCACTGCACCGCTTGGCGCCTACACTACACATCGCATGCAAACCGCGACGCTCAAAAAAATATTTGTCGTGCTGCTTTATTTGCTGGGCACCAAAATGCTGCTGAATTTGTTCTAGCTAGGAATAAAGCCTCGTGGGCCAAATGAGCCTAACGAGCCTAATGAAGCAAACGATCGAGGGCTTCCTGATAACGCGCCACTGTTTGTGCAAGAATTTCGTCTGGGATAGCTGGCGCAGGCGGTTGTTTATTCCAGTTGAGCTGCTCCAGCCAGTCGCGCACAAATTGTTTATCGTAGCTGGGTGGATTTTTCCCCGGCCGATATTGGTCTGCTGGCCAGAAACGTGATGAATCCGGCGTGAGCACTTCATCGATCAGATAGAGCTGCCCCGCAGTATCCTGGCCAAATTCGAATTTGGTATCAGCAATGATTACCCCACGGGTAGCCGCATAATCGGCGGCTTCGCTATACAACGCAATCGAATTGCTGCGCACTGCCTGAGCAAGTGCCACCCCCAGTAACCGTTCGCATTCCTCGAATGTAATATTTTCGTCATGCGCACCCGCCATGGCCTTGGTGGAAGGGGTAAACACAGCGCCCATCGGCAATTTATCCGCTTCTTGCAGCCCGGGTGGCAGTGCAATACCGCTGACCGCCCCTGTTCGCTGATAATCCTTCCAACCCGAACCGACAATGTAGCCGCGTACGATAGCCTCGATCGGCAGGGGTCGCAAACGTTTGACGACAAAAGCACGGTCGATGACTTGTTCGCGTTCTTCCGGCGTTACGATCGATTCAGGTGCGATACCCGTCAAATGATTAGGCAAAATGTGGCTCAACTTCTCGAACCAGAAATGGGATAACCGTGTCAACACCTTGCCCTTGCCAGGCACTGGCGTAGGCAAAATCACATCGAACGCAGACAAACGATCAGTTTGAATAACCAACAAATGATGTTCATCGACTGCGTAAATATCACGTACCTTGCCCCGATGCAACAAAGGCAGGCTGGTGAGATTCGTTTCAAACAAAGGTATAGAATCGTTCATAAGAGCTCGATTTCAGTAATTTTTGGGAATCTCGGTTGTTAAATATTGGTTAGCGAGCGCTTGATCGACTTGGCTTGGTGTAAAGCAAGCTCGACCGTATCGGCCATCACGGTAAAATGCCCCATTTTTCTGCCTACCCTCGCTTCATGTTTACCGTACAAGTGCAGCTTGGCAGACGGATTTTCGAGCACTTTGCACCAATCAGGCTCGCCTGATTGCCATAGGTCGCCGAGTAAATTCACCATCACGCAAGGTGCATGCAATGCCGTGCTTCCCTGCGGTAAGCGGCACAGTATCCGTGCCTGCTGCTCGAATTGCGAAGTGATGCAGGCATCGACTGAATAATGTCCGCTATTGTGCGGGCGAGGCGCCATTTCATTGATGAGCAAGCGGCCATCGGTCAATACGAAAAATTCGATACAGAGCACCCCCCGGTAATCCAGCTTGATCGCCACGTCAGTAGCCATTTCCCTAGCCTGCCGTATGATTGTTTCCGGCACACTTGCCGGCACGATACTGATGTCAAGTATGCCTTGGGCATGCTGATTTTCTGCTACTGGAAAATGGGTGATCTGACCGTCAAACCCACGCGCAACGATCACGGAAATTTCGCAGGCGAGCGGCACCAATTGCTCCAGCACACACGGCTGCTGCTGCAGGCGGTTGAAAGCAGCCGGCAATTCATGGGATGTGCTGACGCTTATCTGCCCCTTGCCGTCATAGCCCAATTGGCTGACTTTAAGGATACCTGGGAAAAAAGCGGCCTCTATTTCCTTGGCAAGATCGCTCTCCTGCTGGATCACAATAAATGGCGCCACCGGAAAACCATTTTTAGCCAAGAATTGTTTTTCATGGATACGATTCTGTGCGATCGATACGCTATGGGGCGGCGGGCTGACGAGACAATGCTGTTCGAGAAATTGCAGCGCTCCAGCAGGTACATTCTCAAACTCGGTCGTCACGGCTGCGCAGCTCGTGCTCAAAGCATGCAGCGCTTCGACATCCAGGTAATCTGCGCAGAGATGCCGGTCTGCAACACTGCCTGCGGGACTCTCGCGGGAAGGATCCAATACCGTCACGCGATAACCCATGCTCTGGGCCGCCATGGTGAACATTCGCCCCAATTGGCCGCCACCCAGCAGCCCGAGCATTGCACCGGGTAGAATACGGTTCATACGCTAGGCAAGGTCATAGCGTTCACTGCTTCCGCTTGTGCTACCCGGAACGATTGGAGACGCGCTGCAAGCGCCGGGTTGCCAATCGACAGCAAAGCGACCGCAAACAAGCCTGCATTGGCTGCTCCTGCTTCGCCAATGGCGAACGTAGCAACCGGCACGCCTTTGGGCATCTGTACGATGGAAAGCAGCGAATCGAGCCCTTGCAAATGCTTGGAAGTGACGGGAACACCGAGAACGGGCAATGTCGTTTTGGCGGCGATCATGCCAGGCAAATGCGCCGCACCGCCAGCGCCCGCAATGATGCACCGTATGCCACGCTCGATCGCGGTTTCGGCAAACTCGAACATGCGATCGGGCGTACGGTGCGCGGAAACAATCAAAGTTTCATGGGGAATATCGAATTCTTTGAGCATATGGGCAGCCTGTTGCATCACGCTCCAATCGCTGTTACTGCCCATCACGACACTGACTAATGGGTTATCCATTCAAAACGAAATGATGAATTAAAAATCATCGAAGATGACGAAAGCGGTAATGATAAACTAGAATGAAACCTTTATTCGGTTGATTTAGTATCCCGCTGGGTATTTTGCGGTCATTTCACGGCTCGACAACCGGCCAATCCTGAAGAGTGTTTTTGCTAACGCTATGAATTTTCAACGTGGTCAGAAAAAAGAAGAACCAGAAATCAATCTTGTGCCCATGATCGATGTCCTATTGGTCATCCTGATTTTTTTGGTGATTACGACAACTTACTCAAAATTTTCCGAACTTGAGATTACGCTGCCTCAAGCAGCCAATGCCGAAATCACGCCGGATAGCGAACGGCCCCATGTCATCGACGTGACGGTCAGCGCAGCCGGTAACTACACCATCAATCGGGTACCGATCACCTTCTCCAGCGTTGAAGGATTACGTAACGAACTGCAATCGGCTGCCAAAAATGAGAAGAATCCGGTTATCATTATCAACGCAGATGCAAAAGCGACGCATCAATCTGTTATCACGATCATGGAAGCAGCCCGGATAGCTGGGTACAATCAGGTTACATTCGCTACTGAAACGACCGAAGCGACCGAAACAAAAAAATAACACCGAATGACTTGATATCGGCTATTATTTTTTTTCGATCAATTTTCATTCCTACGCTAATGATTTCTTTATTCAATTTTTTTAAAAAAGGAAGAAAGATGAGCAATACTCTGGAAAATTTTTCTAAAGCCGCACAATCAGGCAATACTTATGTCCTGGCTCCTCTCCCCTATGCGGATAATGCGCTGGAACCGGTAATCTCCGCGCATACCCTGAGTTTCCACTATGGCAAACATCACAAAGCGTATGTCGACAATTTGAACAAACTGGTCGCCGATACGCCTCTGGCTGGCAAATCACTGGAAGAAATCATCAAGGCAACTGCTGGCCAAGCGGATAAAGCCGGTATTTTCAACAATGCCGCGCAAGTCTGGAATCACATGTTTTACTGGCATAGTCTCAACCCTAAAGGGGGTGGCGAACCACCCGCCGCACTGAAACAAAAAATAGAAGCCTCTTTTGGCAGCGTAGATGCCTGCAAAAAAGAATTTGCCAATGCGGCCGTGACCCAATTCGGCAGCGGCTGGGCCTGGCTGGTACAAGAAGGCGATAAACTGGCCATTGCCAAGACCAGCAACGCCGATTCGCCCATTACCAAAAACAGCAGGCCTCTGTTGACCATCGATGTATGGGAACATGCTTATTATCTGGATTACCAAAACCGGCGGCCAGATTATGTCAACACTATCCTGGATAAGTTAATCAACTGGGAATTCGCTGCTGCAAACCTGAGCTAATTTTTCGGTTTTTATGACTAATATCACCATTGCGCTTTCCAAGGGGCGGATTTTCGAGGATACCGCTCCTTTTCTGAAAGCAGCGGGGATTGTTGCGCAAGACGACCCCGAAAGCTCGCGCAAACTGATCATCGATACCAACAATCCGGCTGTGCGCCTCATTATGGTGCGCGCATCGGATGTACCGACCTATGTTCAGTATGGCGCAGCCGACCTGGGAGTAGCCGGAAAGGATGTATTGCTGGAGCATGGTGGCGGCGGTCTTTACCAGCCGCTGGATCTGCAAATTGCACGTTGCCGCATGATGGTCGCCGTGCCTGATGATTTCGATTACGAATCCGCCGTTTTTCAGGGTGCTCGCCTGCGCGTCGCCACCAAATATCTCAAAACGGCGCGTGATCATTTTGCCGATAAAGGGATGCATGTCGATCTCATCAAACTCTACGGCTCGATGGAGCTTGCCCCGCTGGTCGGTCTGGCCGATGCCATCGTCGACCTCGTTTCAAGCGGCAATACGTTGAAAGCGAACCATTTGAAGGCAGTGGAAGAAATCATGCCTATTTCAGCACGCTTGATCATTAACCAAGCTGCGCTGAAACTCAAGCGAGAAACCATTCAACCCCTGCTCGAAGCTTTTCGGTCCGCCATCGCAGCCACTTAACAATACTACCGAATCGACATGCCCAAGTTATATCACGCTTACGCCTACTTCTATGATTAAACTTAACCGATTATCTTCTACCGACAGCCAATTCGAAGCATCGCTCAACGCTTTATTGGCCTTCGAAAGCACGCAAGACGAAGCGGTAACCGAAACCGTGACCCGCATTCTGGCTGACGTCAGGAAAGGGGGGGATGATGCGCTGCTTGACTATACGCGCCGCTTCGATCAGCTCGAAATAGCCGTCATTGCCGACATTGAGCTACCTAAAAGCGAGTGGCAGCAATCATTACAACGGCTCCAGGCGGCCGAAAGAGAAGCGCTGGAGCAGGCTGCGGAACGGATTCGCATTTACCATGAAAAGCAGTTGGCGCAATCATGGCAGTATACCGAACCGGATGGTACGGTGCTGGGGCAAAAAATCACCGCGCTTGATCGGGTCGGGCTTTATGTGCCCGGCGGGAAAGCTTCCTACCCTTCATCCGTATTGATGAATGCCATTCCGGCAAAAGTCGCCGGCGTCAAGGAATTGATCATGGTAGTGCCCACGCCACGCGGCGAAAGAAATGATTTAGTGCTAGCCGCCGCAGCCATTTCCGGCGTAGATCGTATTTTCACCATAGGCGGGGCGCAAGCGATCGGTGCACTGGCCTATGGCACCAAACTCATACCCAAAGTCGATAAGATTGTCGGGCCTGGTAATGCCTATGTGGCCACCGCCAAGCGTATGGTGTTCGGACAGGTCGGCATCGACATGGTCGCAGGCCCGTCAGAAATCCTGGTGATTTGTGACGGCAATACCGATCCCGACTGGATTGCCATGGATCTCTTTTCGCAAGCTGAACACGATGAGCAAGCACAATCGATCTTACTGTGCCCTCATTCCGATTTTCTCGACGCCGTGGCAGCAAGCATTGCTCGGCAGCTTGAAACCATGCCAAGAAAAGAGGTCATCCGCGCCTCGCTCGAATCGCGTGGCGCCCTGATCAAAGTGCGTGATCTCGCCGAAGCCTGCACGATCGCCAACCGCATAGCGCCGGAACATCTGGAATTATCGGTCGATCAGCCCGAACAATGGCTGGATAAACTGAAGCATGCAGGCGCCATTTTCATGGGACATCATACCTGCGAAGCACTGGGTGATTATTGCGCCGGACCGAACCATGTTCTGCCCACTTCCGGAACAGCGCGTTTTTCCTCGCCTTTGGGTGTGTACGATTTTCAAAAACGCACCAGCCTGATCCAAGTTTCTCCACAAGGCGCCACCACGCTAGGCACCATCGCCGCAACGTTGGCGAGAGGAGAAGGATTGCAAGCGCATGCCTTGTCGGCAGAATTCCGCTGCAAATAACTACAAAAGTAAAACCCATCGCACATGAGCAAGGCATTTGTCAAAGAAGCCGATAACCTCGACGAATTGGAGGAGGATGTACCCGTCCCGCCACTTCCGCAAGGCAGCAAAAACTATATGACACCCGCGGGTCATGCCCGTCTCACTGAAGAGTACCTCTGGCTACTCAACAAGGAGCGGCCCGATGTCACGGCCACCGTAGCGTGGGCGGCCGGCAATGGTGACCGTTCCGAAAATGGCGATTACCTCTACGGCAAGAAACGGTTGCGCGAAATCGACAAACGGCTGCGTTTTCTTTCCAAGCGGTTGGACGTAGCCGAGATCGTCGATCCCACTGCACCGCGTGAAGATCCCACCCGTATCTTTTTTGGCGCCACTGTCTGCTACGCCGACCAGCACGGCCAGGAAAAAACGGTTTCCATTGTTGGTATCGACGAAATCGATCCTCTAAAGGGCTATATCAGCTGGATCTCTCCCGTCGCACGCGCGCTCATCTCCGCGCGTGAAGGCGATACGGTCATCTTGCGCACGCCTGCTGGTATCGAGAAACTCGATATCGTGTCGGTCGACTATCAACCAATTATTATTCCTCCTTTCGAACCTGTCCATTCAAAGTAGTCTTTCACCCTCCACTCAACTCACGCATAAGCAATACTCGCCCGCGCAGCAGCGTGCAATGACATACCATTCTCAAATCACGCCGGTCTGAATTTCCCTGGAAATCAATATAGGTTACCTCTCAAAAACTAGCGATCCGATCAAGGGAGGAATCTAGGTTTAGGCCTCTTTATCGCAGCTTCACTCCCCGAATTTGTCTGGTTAAATCTGCAACATCCCCTTTAACCGTTTGCGATGTTAATGTTTCAGATTACCCAATGCCGCTATTTGGTCGTTCTCTAAGATTACTTTTATGCCTGACTTCCCTCATGGCAATTCTGCCTGCTCAGGCTACCAAGCACCTGGAAGAGTTAAGCTTGGAAGAATTGATGCAAATCAGGGTGGTTGGCGTATCCAAATACGAACAGTCCCAACAACAAGTCGCCGCTGCTGTCAGCGTTATCACGCGTAACGACATCAAAACCTATGGCTGGCGAACGCTGGGTGAAGCGCTGGCCAGTTTACCAGGCGTTCATACGACCTACGACCGCCAATACACTTACTTCGGTACCCGCGGCTTTGGCCTGCCCGGCGATTTCAATACCCGAGTACTCATCTCCATCAACGGCAATCGCATCAATGACGCCACTTACGATCAAGGCCCGATTGGCCGGGAATTCCCGCTCGATCTTGATCTGATCGAGCGAATCGAATTTATCCCCGGCCCCGGCAGCGCTGTCTATGGACAAAATGCCATGCTTGGCGTCGTCAATATCGTGACCCGCAAAGGAAACGACGTCAATGGCATCGAGTTATCCGGCTCCTATAACACGCTGCAATCGACCTTTCAGGATCGCGTCACGATGGGCAAAACCTTCGATAACGGCCTCGATGCGCTCGTTTCGTTCACTGGCATACAGTCAAAGGGGCAGGACCTGTTCTTTGATTTCGGGGATACGGGGATCTCAGGGACCGCACGCGGACAGGATGGTGAGGATGTCAAACAATTTTATGCCCAGCTGCGGCGAGGGCCGCTTTCCTTCGATTTTATTTATGGTAACCGCCGCAAAGAGGTTCCCACCGCGGCCTACCTGTCCGACCCGCTCGTGCCGGGTCAATTCGAGCGCGACCTCCATCTGCGGACACAAATCCAATATAACGATTATTTTCTCAATGACACGCTCAATGTACTCGGGCGGGTATTTCTCGGGCAATTCCGTTATCACTCTCCCGCTACCTACGAGGGCGCAGAAACGCTTGCCACGGGCCCAAGCGACTGGCACGGCGCGGAAATACGTTTTGTCTCAACCGCTGTCGCGCGCCACAAATTGATGCTAGGCGTGGAATATCAGAACAATACGCGCATCCAACAAACGACCCAGGTGTTCGTTGCCCCACAAGACAATGTCGACATTGAAAGTGCGGTGCTGCGTACGGGCGTCTACTTGCAAGATGAATGGCAAATTACCGAGACACTGACCGCCACGGCTGGATTGCGTTATGACTACAACGGTTGGATAGGCAGCCGGCTCAGCCCACGCGGTGCGCTCATCTGGCAAGCCACGCCCAAAGCAACTCTCAAAGCGCTGTACGGGCGTGCGCATCGTGCACCGAATTCTTATGAACGCGATTTCGCCGACGGCATCTCACAGATTGCCAATCCTCACTTGAACAGCGAAACCATCGATACCGTCGAACTCATCGCTGATTACCGCATTACGGAAAGCATGAATCTGCGCACCGCCCTGTATCGCTGGAATATGCGTAACCTCATCGTTTTTAGGGACAATCCAGAACAAGAAAAGCTACCCTTTTTCCAGCAATCCGACGTCGATGTCATTGCCAGAGGGGTTGAGTTTTCCGCTGACAAAACCTGGTCATGGGGTGGGCGGCTGCGCGCCAGCTTCGCATTGCAAGACGATAAATTTGCCCAATCCAGATTGGTCAATTCCCCGCAATATCTCAGCAAGCTCAATTTCACCACACCTTTACCATTTGCAGGCTTGCGGTTGGGTTATGAACTGCAATACAACAGCAAGCGTAAAACGCTCGACGACACCCATGTCGGCGGCTATGTTCTTTCCAATCTCAATTTGATGACGGATGTACGCGCGATCAAGGGATTGCAAGCATCGCTTGCACTCTACAATCTGTTTGACGAACATTACCTCCACCCTGCCTCGGATAACAATTGGCAAAACAGTATCGTGCAAGATGGCCGCAGCGTACGATTCAGACTGGATTACCGCTTCTAGCCGACTATGCCGATTGTACGTACAGTCTTTGTTTTGATTGCGCCGAACCTGCCGCTGCGGTTGAAATCGCTTGCGCTATCTTTGCTGGTGGGCTTTCTGCTTTGTTCTTATTCGTTGTTTACCCGAGCCGAGGAGCCCACGGAATACCGTTTGAAAACTGCCTTCCTCTACAATTTTGCCACCTATACCCAGTGGCCTTCAGATAACCGCAGCACTTTCAATCTCTGCATTTATGGCGACAACCCTTTTGGCAATCATTTGGATCATCTGCTGGAAAAGAAAGTCGATACGCGTGCTATCAGCATCCACCAGAAAACACGCCTTGAGGAGCTCGAAGAATGCCATCTAGTGTTCATCAGCCAATCCGCAGTCGTTACGCTGGATTCGATACTCCAAGCATTGCAGGGCAAGCCCATCCTCACCGTCACAGATCAACCAGGCATCGGCAAACGCGGCGTTATGCTCAACATGGAAATCAAGGACGGCAAAATCGCGTTTGACGCCAATCTGGGTATAGCCAGAAAAGCGGGTTTAAATCTCAGCTCACAATTACTTCGTTTCGCTCATGAGGTCTACCAAGAATGAGAAATGACATCTATCCACACATCACGTTACGCAGCAAGCTGCAGCAGATCAACCTCGCCACCTTGGGGGCCGCCATGCTGGTGGCAGCCAGCCTGATCACCCTGATCAGCTTTTTCATAAACCTTTACGCCCTGGTCGAGAAAAGCCAGTCCACAGCAAAAATACTCGCCGAGAATACGGCGGCGACATTGATGTTTCAAGATACACACTCTGCACAAACGCTGTTGCAATCACTCAGCAATTCAAGAGAAATTCAGGCTGCCGCAATGTACGATGAGGATCGGAATCAATTCGCGCATTATTCAATCGACGATCATACACTCCCCGCATCGCTACACTCACTGGACAGTCAACTCATCACAGGGCTTCGTTTCATCACCATCACACAACCTGTTTTGCACAAAGATCAGGTACTTGGCAGCCTCTATCTGGAAATCACTTTGTCTCCCCTTTATTGGCAGATGTCATGGCAGATCCTCCTAACGATTGCCGCCGCCCTTATTGCGCTCATCATCGCCTATCGATTGCTGCAACGGTTGAACAAATCGGTGCTCATGCCGCTCAATCATCTCTCAGGCATTATGGAACACGTTTCCAGTCAATCAGATTACAGTGCGCGCGCGAAATCAAGCAAGATCACAGAGCTCGATACACTTGCAACTGGGTTCAATACCATGCTGGCGATGGTCCAGGAACGTGATGCGCGGCTGGCGAACCACCTCGATCAGCTTGAAGACGAAGTAGCAAAACGTACTCAAGAACTGGTACAGGCCAAGGAAATAGCTGAAGCCGCCAGTAAAGCCAAGAGCGAATTTCTCGCTACCATGAGTCATGAAATCCGCACCCCTATGAACGGTATCCTTGGCATGACAGAACTCCTGTTGCAAAGCCAAATGAATGAAGACCAACGTCACTTCGCCGAAACCGTTCAACAATCCGGACAGCACCTGCTCGGTATCATCAATGACATTCTCGACTTCTCAAAAATCGAATCGGGTCATATGGAACTGGAGATCATCGATTTTGACCTGATCAAATTAATCGAAGACACCCTGGTCATGTTCGCCCAACCCGCCGATCAAAAAGGGCTGGAGCTTGCCGTTCAATTTATCCCACCCAGCACAGGGCTAGCCGTTCGCGGTGATCCCTTCCGTTTACGCCAGATTATAGCGAATTTACTCAATAATGCGATCAAGTTCACAACGCACGGAGAGGTCGTGATCCGCACGGTGATTGAGGAGCAAGCTGATCGCCATGTCAAGATCATGTTGTGCATCGTCGATACCGGCATCGGCATCGCCGCAGATCAACATGACAAAATTTTTCAGCACTTTTCACAAGCGGATGGATCGACTACTCGTCAATTTGGCGGTACCGGTCTGGGCTTGACGATTTGCAAGCGGTTATTGGCGCTCATGGGGGGCGAAATTTATGTAGAAAGCACGCCAGGCCAGGGATCGACTTTTAAGATCAACCTCCGTTTCGAAAAAACACAAGCTCAGCAACGCATTTCCCTGGATGATGCGACCCTGGAAAATATCAAGGTATTGGTCGTCGATGATAACCAGACCAACCGGGAAATTCTCAAGTTACAGCTACAAAATTGGCAGATGAATGTCACCTGCGCCGAGAATGCCGAGCAAGCATTGCAATCCTTGCACCAAGCTCTGCTTGATCACGACCCCTTTCAATTAGCGATCTTGGATATGCAAATGCCAAGAATAAATGGCCTGCAGCTTGCCGCTAAAATTCACGAAAACCCAAATTTAACCAGCACGCGATTAATGATGCTCACTTCGGCCTGCCATCATGCCAGCCAGCTTGTTCGGGAAAAAATCGGTATTCTACGTTGCATAAGCAAACCTGTTCGGCAAAGCGAACTATTCGAAATCATCAGCGGCGTCATGGGGAACCATCCCAGTGCATGTGTCACCGCATCGATACCGGCATCCTCACTTGAGTCCAAGCCTTGCGCGCATGGCAAGGTGCTCCTGGCAGAAGACAATCCGGTTAACCAAGAAGTCGCCAAGGCCATGCTCTCCAAGCTGGGTTTACCGGTAGACATCGCCAATGACGGTCAAGAAGCAGTGAATCTCGCGCTCAGCAACCATTACGATCTCGTGTTCATGGACTGTCAAATGCCGGTTATGGATGGTTATGAAGCAACGTCACACATCCGTAAGCTACAAGCAGACAGCACACGGACCCCCATCATTGCGTTGACCGCCCATGCAGCTGAATCCCATCGCACGCATTGCCTCAATGCCGGCATGGACGACTTTCTTGCTAAACCCTACTCGTTAGATCAGCTGCAGCAAACCCTCTATCGATGGCTGCCTAAAGAAAAAATCCATGCGGCGGCAACGGTAACAGCAGAGGTCACCCCAGCGACTTCCACAAAAAACAGACCGCAGCTCAACCTAAGACAACTTGAGCAAATTCGCAGCCTTGATACTTCAGGCGGGAATGAATTGGTGCGGAATATTTTGCGCACCTTTCTGGAATCTGCACATGACCACCTCAATCAGCTCAGCCAAGCCATTTTAAATGGGGACACTGAAAAGTTGCGACATTCAGCCCATACGCTCAAGTCGAGCGCAGCCAATATCGGCGCAGAAAGTTTGTCGGAAGCCTTGAAGCAGCTCGAGAAATTTGGGCTAGCCGGTGAATTGCATGCAGCAAGATCGCTTCAGGAAAAAGTGCAGCAGCTGTATCAACAAGTTCTGCCTGAGATCGAAGAAATACTGAAGAAACCATGAACCCCGATTCCACAGCCGATGGCATACAAACAGGATCCAAGTTGTTTATACGATGATTATTTTTTTAGTATACTTAATGCTTTGCATCTCAATCGGATTCAGATTGCATAATATGACTTCGGTACGGCCACCTACTCCACAAGAATCTCTAACATGATGCATTTGCATCGGCAACATCAAAACGAAAATCGCGTAGCGCCCGCGAGATCGCAATAAATCAAGGCCATCGAAAGGAATCATACTGTGAAAATAGCGGATATTACCCAACTCAAAACGAGTGGATTTCTCCCTCAACCACCCGAGGTTGCGCTGACCTTGCTAGCGTCCAGCCGAGAAAATGAAATGACGCTCAGTGACATTGGACGGTTCATTCAGGCCAATCCCACGCTTTCCCGCTGTTTGGGTCAGCGAATGAACAAGACACCGACTCACTCTCACGATATCACATCCCTTTCTGAGGCCATTTTTCGTGTCGACCTCACCGCTGTCAAGCAATTGGCCATCGGTATTTCTCTACTCGAGCAATATCAGCATGGCTCCTGCAAGGGATTCGACTACCCTTCTTTTTGGTCGCACGCTTTACTGATGGCGCTTGCCATGGAGGCTCTAGGCAAAACGACCCGAATTTGTACGCCCGACGAGCTGTTTGCGTGCGGCCTTCTCGCTCGCATCGGCTGTTTAGCGCTGGCAACGATTTACCCTGACGCATACACCGATATCCTAGCGACCCATAAGCAAGATCCCTCAATATCACTCTCGCTGCTTGAGCAGCAGCGTCTGCAAATCGATCACAATCAGCTCACTGCAGCGATGTTGATTGATTTTGACATCCCGATGATATTGGTCGAATCCATCTATTATCATGAAGCCCCCATGGAATCGGGCTTTTCCGAGGAGTCCCATCCCTTCCAGTTGGTTCGTCTTTTCCATTTAGCCAAGCAAGTCGCTGACCTAGGATTGTCATCGGAATCAGAACGTACTGAACGAATCTCTGAACTGTTGCTACTCGGTGGCAATATCGGCCTGGATTCGGAATCATTCGGTGATTTTTTCGATCAGATCAACGCTGAATGGCGATCTTGGGGGAAAATACTCAACCTGCCGATCCCAGCGCTTCCCTCATTCCATAAAATGATGGGCATGTTGGTCACCAGCCCGGACAATGCGGCCGATGCCTCCGCTTTACGCGTTTTGTTAGTGGAAGATGAGCCTTCCAGTCGTATGTTGGCCGAAAGTGTCCTGACCAAAATTCTCGGTCATACCGTATTCTCAGCCAATGATGGCAAACAGGCTTTTTCCCTCGCCATGGAAATTATGCCTCATATCGTGATAACCGATTGGCTCATGCCCACCATGGATGGTCTTGAATTGACCAAAACCCTGCGTGCGGCAGATTGGGGAAAAAATGTCTACATCATCATGTTGACCAGTTTTGAAGATGACGAGCAAATCGCGGAAGCGTTTGAGGCTGGCGTGAACGATTACGTCACCAAGCCTATCGATATTCGCGCTTTCCGCGCTCGATTACGCGCGGCCTGGCATTATCGGAAATTACAGGAATCATGGGAGCGTGACCGAGCGCACCTCAAACGCTTTGCTGCAGAACTTGCCGTCACAAACCGCAAGCTCAGACACGCTGCATTAACCGACACGCTAACCGAGATCCCTAACCGCCGGGCGGGAATGGAAGCGTTGGCGGGCGCCTGGAATACCGCTAGCCGCGCTGGCCTGCCTATTGCCGTTATGCTAGTCGATATCGATTTTTTCAAAAAGATCAATGACACCTATGGCCATGCTGTCGGCGATAAAATCCTCAAGGAAGTCGCGATTTCCATACGGGACAATACCCGTAAAGGCGATACATTTTGCCGCATGGGTGGGGAGGAATTTCTGATGGTTTGTCAGAACGGCAGCAAAGATGCCCAATCCGTTTGCCTGTTTGCAGAAAGATTGCGCCGACATATCAAAATGAAAACCATCGTCGTCAACGAAACACCGATTCGAATCACGATCAGTATCGGGGTTGCCATAAAAGAAGCGAGCATGACAAGTGACGATCAATTGGTCAATGCCGCAGACAAAGCACTCTATGCCGCTAAAAACGGGGGAAGAGACCGGGTTTGTCTATTCCTGGACAATCAACTTGTCGACTGCGACAAATGGTCAGCGACGTTTTCTTGATGCACTCACCCTCACCACGTCGCTCCCTACGCCCTGCTTGATATCATTCATTCACAACACTCGTGACAGAGGAAAAACATCATGAACAAGAAACGCCATCCCTTCTCGCATCTTCTCTCCATTTTCATCGCTGCATTACTGCTGGCGCTCACTGGATGTACCTCTACCTCGCTCAATCATGTCGGTGTCTTTTCACAAGCCAGCGCCGAACTCGCTAAATCGGCAGCAGACGGTTACGAGATGATCAACAATATCACGATCGAGCGTCGTCTTTCGGATATCGCATCTGAAGCCGATCGTTATCCCAACGAAGACACGTTCAAGCAACTGATCACAGGCTCCAGCCTAACCACTCGCATCAGGCTGCTGAGAGCGATGGAAACTTATGCAAACGCATTGGGCGAGCTGGCCAGCGCTCAATTCAGAAAAGAAATCGATGCTGCATCCAGCAATTTATATGGCGCGCTCGATCAGCTGCAAGAGACCTATGCAAAAGGCACACAGGCGAGCCCACCCTTAACCGATCATCAGCTTGCATTGATAGCCACTGCCGTAGACGCCATAGGCACTGCCATTATTGAAGAAAAGCGCCGGGCTGCATTAAAAACGATTATTATCCAAGTTGACCCCATGATCCAACAAGCGATGCGATTGATCTCGATGGAGCTTCCGGCGCTCAGCGAATATGCTATCGCCAGTAAGCAAACCATTTTTACCGACTTGATCAAAGCTTATCAGCAAGAAGCAGCCAGTATCAGCTACAACGAACGTATCATGAAACTCGATCAAATACGCATCACTTACGAAGAAGTGGAAGCCATCTCGAGTTTGTTCGCCGATCTCATCACGGCCAGCAAACGGATCGCAAACGCGCATTCCACACTCCGTCTTTCGGTCGCTGCAAACAAATTTACCTCGCCAGAGTTGATCAGCGAAATCAAATCACTGACTGCTTTTGCCAAATCAACCCAAGGTTTCCACGATCAACTGCTACCCGCAAGCTATTAATTCCTTACCATTGTGATTCGGAGATATTCATGACCGCTACTTTGAGAAGCAGTATCAGCGATACCGTCAATACCCTCAACAAGCTTTTATTACAAACGCATACACCCGAGGCAGAAGCGCGCCTGAGAAAATTGCGCCGCATCTATTTTGCGTTGTGGGAAGAAGTGATCGAGCAAGAAATCGATCACCAAACCTCAGAATTCAGTGATGCCCTGGAAGCGTTATCACAAGCGGATCACGCACTCGAGGCTGCCCGATCGGACATGTCAAAGGTTAACGATGCAATCAATCATGCCACGGTAGCAGCCCAGGCAGTCGATAGAATCGTTAAATTAGGGCTTGATCTGTTTGCTTAACGGACTTGCGCGTATCGCGGAAGCTGCAACAGTCTTCAGTTCAGTATGTTAAGGGCACCGCTAAAGGTTTTTGAGCCAACTGCCATGCCAGTCCCACCGAATCAGCTTTGGTTAACGGCATAGCCCGCTTTTTCCCATCCTTGAATACCTTCACGGTAATACAGTATTTTCTGCCAGCCCCATTCTGCTGCTTTCTGACTGGCTTTAGAACTGCCCATGCAATGAATACCGTTGCAATAAAAAACGACGGTGTCGCGTTTTTCCACGATAGCGCGCAAATTTTCAACCGTAAAATATTCGCCGTTGACGGAAAGATGTCTGGCACCCGGAATGTGGCTGCGCTCGTAATCCTCCTGTTTGCGCACATCGACAAAAATAAACCCTTTATCGAATAACAGCTTGGCCGTCGCGGTATTGATGGTCACCGCACCCGCAACCTGTTCTGGTGCAAGCGTTTCGCTGGCGATGACAGGGGCTGTCAGCAGCAATAACAATGCGTATAGATATTTTGTCATTTCACTCCCCCGATTGATAGGCTTTGCACCTCAGAATCAATCATCGACATCATCTCCCACTGGCAGTAGATAGGATGAGGGATGATAACAATCAAATTTTGAGGTGCCATGAGTCCCTCTTGCAAGACCATCGCAAAATAATCTTTAGATGGTTGCGGTAATTTCTGGAAACACCCTATAAAACATGACATAGGCTACCCCCAGCGTCAACAGCAAATTCAACGCTTGCCCACAGACATAAAGTATCAAGGGTTTGCCGCCTACAAAATGGTGTTTGAGTGTTTTGAAATGGGTACTAAGCCCAATACTGGCAAATGCCAGACAGAAAAACCAAGTGCGCAGATTCTTGGTAAAGTCCCCCAATACCCCATTTTCCAGTATGAGATGCGCGGCATGTTTATCCAATGACGAATACAAAATTGAAAACAGGATGCTCGCGCCCATGAAGCCGAGAATAAATTTGGGAAAGCGATGCCAAATTTCACCTATGCCGATGTGCGGCGCGTGAGCGGCCTTTTCTACCCGGGTTGCAAAATAAATCGCCACGCCAAATGCGATAACGCCGATCAACATATTCTGTATCATCTTGATCGTCGTCGCCACATACATGGCTTTGTCACCCAAGGCCGCACCCGCCGCAACCACTGCACCGGAACTGTCGATCGTGCCCCCTATCCATGCCCCGCCCAGGACTTCCGGTATGCCGGCAAATTTGATGAACAGCGGCAGCAACACCATCATGATTGCCGTGAATACCATGCTCAGGCCAATCGCCACAGTGAGTTCCTCGCGCGTCGCTTTACTGGCCGCAGCCGTCGCAATCGCAGCCGACACCCCGCACACGCTCATATCGGCACTAATGGTAATATTGAGCGACTTGGAAGCTATTTTCAGCACATATTGACCGAACCAGTAGGTTACGACCAGAACGATGGGTGTGACCACCCAGGCGACAAAAATACCCGGCAAGCCAATGGCAACAATTTTGCCGATCAACAGTTCCGCCCCCATCAACACCAAACCAGTTTTAATGAAAAATTCCGTTTGCAAGGCAGGTGTCGCCCATGCCGGCGTCCCGATTGTGTTGCTGATCACGATCCCCAGCAAGATCGCCCATAATGCGTATTCGATGCCATAATCCTTGAAATCATTTTGCGCCGCGAGCAACAAGGCAATTAAAGCAATCAGGAAAACAAGCGCAAACCCTTTGATAAACGATACAAACGCGATGCCTTGTCCTTTGGCACCTAACCCAAATAAGAGCGCCAGAAAGACAAAAAGCAGCAAACTATGCGGCAGAGAAAACCCGCCCGCTTTGAGCTTTGCTTTTTTCTTCTCGAGTTCTTTGAAGTGCTGCTGCCAATCCTCGATCGCCGCCCCTGCCGCCATATTGAGCGTCTCATTCTGATAATGGGCCGCTTGCGCCGCCTGCTCGGCAATCAATGCTTGCTCACGGGCAAGCCGAAGCGAGCGCATTTCTGTCGCAAGATCCGCCTCGGTAGCAGGTTTATAAACGGCATCGACAGGATTATCGCTCCATTTATTGGGCAGCATCGCTAGGTTTTTCAGAAACTGCCCTACCGGCTGATCGGCTGGTTTCAATTGAACCAGCTCGGCTGTGGCTTCATGCCATCGGACTGTTTTGAAGGGCTTGGCTGCTTCCCCTTCAATAACCGCTGAAATGGCCGCCACTTTTTGTTGGGTTTCTCCTGAATACAAAGCAAAGTAAACCGCTAATGCCCATAGCAGCAAGCAGCTTCCTAGTGTAATCGCCCAGAAATCTTCTGTTTTGTAGAAAGGTTGTCGGTGGTGCATGATGGAATTGAATAATGACTGTTAAAGACTGAACAAAACCCGAAATGCTTAAAAATAGCAAAGTATTTGCTTTTCGTCTTGCTTTCTTTATTGATGTGTAGAGACAACATCGAAAATCGGAGAGCGCTGCGCTGACTTATTCCAGATGGCTACACTCATCTGCCCCACCCGTCGCCTATCTGAGACATCCAAGTATTTATTAGAAACAGATACTTAAAAAATCAGCCTTAAAAGTCCGTCAGGTATTGGCAACACTTTAGCCTTCACGTTAGGTCCCAACAAAACGATAAGTAACTGATTTTATATAATTAAATAATAAAGGCACAGTATTTGCTTTAACTAGATCAGTTTCATAGAAATGAGAAGCACTCTCAACTCAATCATTCATTGAAAGGAAAACATGATTATCAATAAGAGCATCACCCCAATTCATCACAATCCTTCAACACACCCCTCAAACCCATCTATTCGCGCTCGGATGAATCATTTCTTCTGTTACACTATCCTGGCAGGGTTCGTTTCACTTGCACCCACCTTGAGCAGCGCAGCCCCACCCGAACACGCAAACGAGCGTGCGCAAGCGGTTTTTTCTGAGGATACGCTTCCTGAAAATGCGCGTTCAAAGCGCATGGACGGTGAAGAATTTGCCAGAGGACGTATCCTCATCATGCCACGTGCCGGACTGCCCGCCCAGGCATTGGCCAACATCTTGAAAGAGCATGATGGCAAGCCCAGAAAAATCGGGCAAAGCGACTTGTACATCGTCGATCTGCCTGAATATACCGAAGAAGGTGTGATTGCAAGACTCGCGCACCATCCGCATCTGAAGTTTGCGGAGTTGGATCGCGCCGTGCCTCCTAGTTTAGCTCCCAACGACCCTTACTATCCCAATGGGTGGCATTTACCTAAAATTGGCTCACCTGTTGCTTGGGATAGTTCACAAGGCACAGGAATTACCATCGCTATCCTGGACTCTGGTGTCGATGGTAGCCACCCCGACCTCGCAGCAAAAATGGTACCTGGCTGGAATTTCTACAACAATAATTCAAATACCGCAGATGTGCGTGGACACGGCACAAAAGTCGCTGGTGCGGCTGCCGCCATTACCAATAACGGCACCGGCGTGGCAGGTATAGCGGGTCAGGCGAAAATCATGCCAATTCGCGTTGCCGATGCGGATGGCTATGGCTACGATAGCATGATTATCCAGGGGCTGACTTATGCTGCCGACAAGGGTGCACGTGTCGCCAATGCCAGTTACCTTGGGCTTTCCAGCAGCTCAGCTGTGCAGAATGCTGCACTCTATATGAAAAATAAAGGCGGCCTCGTGACAGTAAGTGGCGGCAATTCTGGAAGATTAGAAAGCTTTGCAGCGACCACTACCATGATTCCTGTAGCTGCAACTGATGCATATGATAACCGAACAAGTTGGTCAAGCTATGGAAATTATATTGTTTTAGCAGCCCCTGGTGCAGGAATCTGGACCACAACTAGCGACGGAGGCTATGGCTCTGTCAACGGAACCTCTTTCTCCAGCCCAATCACAGCAGGTGTCATTGCCCTGATGATGGCAGCTAACCCCAAAATGAAAAATACCGATATTGAAAAAATATTGTTTTCTACCGCAAAAGATCTCGGTACATTAGGCAAGGACCCCTACTTTGGCTATGGCCGAGTAGACGCAGCAGCAGCTGTAAAAGCAGTAAAAGCTGCAACCACATCAACTACTGCCGACACCGAGGCACCCAAAGTATCAATTCTTGGTCCTCTTACAGGTGAGGCCGTCTCTGGCCTAGTACCTGTCGATATAGAAGTAACCGATAATATTGGTGTAGTACGTACTGAATTATGGGTTAATAGCACAAGTGTTGCTGTTGATACTTCTGTACCTTTTGCTTTCACTTGGGATTCCAAAGGTGTGCCGAATGGCACCGCCAACCTTACCGTTCGAGCGATAGACGCATCGGGTAATGCTGCTGCTTCAAATACTGTAAATGTGAATGTCTCGAATCAAACCTCCACTGTCGTGTCAGCTAGTGATACCTCACCGCCTACTGTAAAAATCATCAACCCCGTATCAGGGAGTATAAAAGGGAACATAACTATCACGGTCAATGCCGCAGACAATAGCGGTGCAGCTAATATTGCACTGGCCATTTATATCGACGGAATACTCTCAGCAACTGGTAGCGGCAGTACTCTAAGCACTAACTGGAATACTCGCCCGAAAAGTGTTGTAGCCGGCAAACATACAATCAAAGCCATGGCAAAAGACAAAGCAGGTAATATTTCTTATGCCACTGTTGATGTAACAGTTATCAAGTAACCCCATTTGTAAACACCAATCTTGATTTACTTGCAGGCAGGTATTTATTTATATCTGCTTGCTTTACTCATGCTCTAAGCACACAAGCCAAAACGCCAAGAAAAAGTGTCGGAAAATTTTACAACCTCATCAATCAAGTTACACATAAACCCAATCTGATAAAGAAAACCATTAATAATTATTGATTTATTAAAAATATTACAATTGGCATGGATATTGCTTTTATATTATTACCAGACAAACCTGATTCTTCTGGAAATATACAAACATAGAGGAGGTCGACACATTATGAAAGCAAAAAAATTCACTACGCTTTATGGCGTGGCTCTTGCATTATCTCTTGGATTTTCAACAACTCAAGCTGCAGTCCTAACGATTAATCTTAATACGGAGTTCAGCGGCGGTACACCGCCAGCCGGAGCTGCTCCTTGGTTGACGGCAACTTTTGAAGATATAGCACTAGACACAGTAAGGCTCACCATGAGTACCTCAGGCCTAACTGGGGGTGAATTTGTCGATGGAAGTGGAGCAAACTTTGGCTGGGGGTTCAATATCGACCCATTACTCAGTGCAAGCGCTTTAAATTTCACGTTTGTCAGTGGCAACGATGCCAACTTAATCTCAACTGGGGTCGATTCGTTTAAAGCTGATGGAGATGGTTTCTTTGATATTCTGTTTAGCTGGGATCCTGCACCCAGTTCTCGATTCGCCGCCGGCCAAACTTCAGTTTACAACATCACCGGCATTGCTGGCTTGGATGCGCTAGATTTCAACTTCAATAGCGTAAATGGTGTTCCTGGCAATGGTAACTGGACTTCGGCTGCTCATGTTCAGAATATCGGCCCCAATGGTGAAAGTGGCTGGATCGGTGGTCTTGGGCGCCGCCCTGAGCAGGAAATTCCTGAACCTGGGATTTTGTTACTTCTGGCTGCGGGACTTGCTGGCCTAGGTTTATCTCGCAGGCGAAGCGCTGTGTAACTGATTGCTTTGAGTTTTATTAGAAAACCTGCTTTAAGCAGGTTTTCTATTTATTTGCTCCTTGATTTCTTGTTGTCGACTTTTCAAAAATTGAAACACTTGACTTCTACTCATTGTCGATTTTTCTTACACCCTCAATTTACCGTAATTGGCTGACAATCTTCCTTCTTTTCCTCAAAATAAATTTTCAATCATGCTTTAACATGCATTCATAAATACATTTTGTATTTTTAGTATGTAATAGGCGGGCATGCTCTAATTTCTCGAAATTTCATAACCGTCTCTTTCATTAACTGTTAAGGGCAAACCTCGCGAAAGTGAGGGACGCAAAGTCATTGATCTACAGGGCCAATGCCCCAGGATAGCAAGACTGCCAGGTTATACCACTCATTCTGACCTTTTGGAAAGGTGATGTGAATATCGAGCAAACCGCTCGACTGCTGCTCACTTTCAAACTTATAAGCACAAAGTGTTCAACAGAAATATTTAGCAGTTCTTTTCCCGGGCTTTCCCTGAATTTGAAGAGGATAAATTCATGGCAAGCATTCATTTTCAATTCCCGATTCTTAATTCGGATACTTCGCGCATTTCGGCAAATCACATGCGCACTAACCAATCTTTCCGACTATGGCAACTTTTCTGCGCAACAGTATTAGCTGCACTCATGGGACTCACCCCCTCCTTTTCCAGTGCTGCTCCTCCTGCGCACGCAAACAATCATGCAAAAAATAATTTTTTCGGTGAGACTCTTCCAGAGAGCGCACGCTCTAAGCGGAATGAAAGCGAGGAATGGGCAAAAGGACGTATCCTCGTCATGCCACGTGCCGGACTACCTGCCCAGGCATTAGCCAAAATCTTGAAAGAGCATAATGGCAAACATAGAAAAATTGGGCAAAGCGACTTGTATATCGTCGATCTGCCTGAATATACCGAAGAAGGTGTGATTGCAAGACTCGCGCACCATCCACATCTGAAGTTTGCCGAGTTGGATCGTGCCGTGCCTCCTAGTTTAGCTCCTAACGACCCTTACTATCCCAACGGGTGGCATTTACCTAAAATTGGTTCACCTACCGCTTGGGATAGCTCACAAGGCGCTGGAATTACCATCGCCATCCTGGATTCTGGCGTCGATGGCAGCCACCCCGACCTCGCAGCAAAAATGGTGCCTGGCTGGAATTTCTACAACAATAATTCAAATACTGCAGATGTGCGGGGGCACGGTACTAAAGTCGCTGGCGCAGCCGCCGCCATTACCAATAACGGCACTGGCGTAGCGGGCATAGCAGGTCAGGCTAAAATCATGCCGATTCGTGTTGCTGATGCAGAAGGATATGGCTACGACAGCCTGATTATCCAGGGGCTGACTTACGCTGCCGACAAAGGGGCACGCGTCGCCAATGCCAGCTATCTAGGACTTTCTAGTAGCTCAGCTGTGCAGAATGCTGCACTCTATATGAAAAATAAAGGTGGTCTCGTGACGGTAAGTGGTGGTAATTCCGGCAGGTTAGAAAGCTTTGCGGCCACCTCTACCATGATTCCCATAGCCGCAACAGACGGAAACGACAATCGGACAAGTTGGTCAAGTTATGGAAATTATATTGCTCTAGCAGCTCCGGGTGCTGGAATCTGGACAACGTTTATCGGTGGGGGCTATGGCTCTGTTAATGGAACATCCTTCTCCAGTCCAATCACAGCAGGCGTCATTGCCTTGATGATGGCAGCTAACCCCAAAATGAAAAATACTGATATTGAGAAAATACTGTTTACCACCGCAAAAGATCTCGGCACATCTGGCTGGGACCCCTACTTTGGCCATGGGCGGGTAGATGCCGCAGCAGCCGTGCAAGCAGTTGTGGCAGCTGCTCCCGTTGTCGATACCGAAGCACCCCAAGTTGCCATCATCGACCCCTTGAGTGATGCCACTGTATCCGGGTTGGTACCTGTCGATATTGAAGCAACCGATAATATCGGTGTTGTCCGCGCTGAATTATGGGTTAACAACACGAGTGTAGCAGTCGACACCTCTTCACCATTCGCATTCACTTGGGACTCACAAGGTGTAGCTAATGGCCCAGCGCATCTTATCGTCTATGCTTTTGATGATGCAGGCAACTCAGCTGCTTCCAATATCGTAGAAGTAAATGTTAACAATCAGGTTGTCGAGACGACAAATGATACCGTGCCTCCAGCAGTTGAAATCGTCAACCCAGTTGCTGGTAACGTGTCAGGCAATGTCACCATCACGGCCAATGCTTCGGACAACGCGAGCGCCGCCGAAATCACGCAATCCATTTACTTGAACGGAAAGTTGCTCGCATCAGGTAGCGGCAGTACGCTCAGCACCAATTGGAACACTCGCCCTAGAAGCGTATCACGTGGGACGCATACCATCCAGGTTGTTGCCAAGGATAAAGCAGGCAATACCACGACCTCCAGCGTGGATGTCAACGTCGTCAAATAAGACAGCGTAAGCCTTTCATGAAAAAACCGGGAATCACAATCCGTGTCCCCGGTTTTTTTCTGTCTACAAGCAATTAGCTAGATCAAGCCGCCATGCCATTGTGGCGCAGCAAGGCGTCGATTTTAGGTTCACGCCCACGAAAGGCGATGAAGGATTCAAGCGCAGGGCGGCTTCCACCGACTGCCAGGATTTCTTTACGGAAACGCTCGCCAATTTGAGGACTGACCACCTGCCCTTCACCCTTTTCTTCAAAGAAGCTGTAGGCATCGGCAGACAGTACTTCAGCCCATTTATAGCTATAGTAACCCGCTGCATAGCCACCCGCGAAGATATGCGAGAAGCTGTTTGGAAAACGATTGAATGCAGGCGGAATGACTACGGCCACCCGGCTACGTATCTCATCCAGTAATTGCAACACTGTTTTTTCCCCGTGGGGATCAAAATCATAGTGCAAATGCATGTCGAACAAAGCAAATTCAATTTGGCGCAGCGTCTGAAGACCGCTTTGGAAATTCTTGGCTGACAGCATTTTATCGAACAACGCACGGGGTAGCGGAGCGCCGGTCTCGATATGTGCGGTCATATGACTCAGCACCTCCCATTCCCAGCAGAAATTTTCCATAAACTGGCTCGGCAGTTCGACCGCATCCCACTCGACGCCATTGATGCCGGATACTCCGAGATCTTCCACCTGCGTCAACAAGTGATGCAGCCCATGGCCAAACTCATGAAACAATACGATCACTTCATCGTGGGTAAACAAAGCAGGCCGCAGCTGGCCATTGATGGTTACCGGCGCGGAAAAATTACACGTGAGATAGGCGACAGGCAGTTGGATGGATGATTTCCCCGTTTCTGGCTGTACAATCCGCCGCCGCGTGATGGCGTCATCCATCCATGCTCCGCCGCGCTTGCTAGGACGCGCATAGAGGTCGATATAAAAATGACCGATCAACTCACCCGCAGCATCACGAATGTCGAAAAATTTTACATCTGGATGCCAGCGTTGGATGTTGGATGAAGGCGGCGCTTCAACGATTTGGATCCCGTAGAGCGTTTCCACTAATCTGAACATCCCTGGCAGCACTTTGTTTTCAGGAAAATACTGTTTGACTTCCTGATCTGAGAAAGCATAGCGCGCTACGCGCAATTTCTCGCTCGCATACGCTAAATCCCACGATTCCAGCTTATCCAGTCCAAGCTGGGAAGCAGCGAATTCCTTTAGCTCAGCCAGATCCCGCTCAGCGTAGGGACGTGCCTTGGCCGCCAACTCCTCGAGAAAATCGAGTACTTGTTTGGGTGATTCGGCCATTTTGGGTGTCAGCGACACTTCTGCGTAATTGTCGAAACCGAGCATTTTGGCTTCTTCTTGACGTAATTGAAGTATCTTGTTGATCAGCGGCATGTTGTCCCAGTTGGATGTCGCATGGGCAAGAGTATCGATTTCACTTGCCCGGGTAACATAAGCGCGGTACATCTTCTCACGCAATACACGATTATCTGCATATTGCATCACGGCTAAATACGAAGGCGCATGCAAGGTAAATTTCCAGCCAGGGGCCGATATGGCCGAATCCTTCTCGGCGGCCTCTTTGGCTGCATGCAAGGCATCTTCAGGTATGCCGGAAAGCGCGCTTTCATCTTCGATCAGCAGAAAAAAATCATTGGTCGCATCGAGCAGATTGTCGCTGAATTTTGCGGAAAGCGCCGATAGCTCCTCTTGTATGCTCATGAAACGCGCTTTCTTCTCCGGCGGCAACTCTGCGCCGCCGAGACGAAAATCCCGCAATTGATTTTCGACGATTTTCCGGCGCGCTTGGCTCAAACTGTTAAAGGCTTCGCTATTTCTCAGTTGCTTGATTTTTTCAAACAAGACCTGGTCTTGCGAGAGCTCGGCATAATACTGCGTGATGCGTGGCAAATTGGCATTGTAGGCTTCACGCAATGCTGGACTGTTCATCACGGCATTGAGATGCGATACCTGTCCCCAGGCGCGGGATAGTTTCTCATTCATATCACTCACAGGCTGCACGAAATCTTGCCAGGTGGGAGGCGTTGACGCTGCGCGCGCTCGGGCAACCACCTCCCGGCAATCTTGCAACAATTCATCTACTGCAGGAGAAATATGCTCAGGTTGGATATCGTTAAAACGCGGTAAGCCGGAAAAATCAAGTAAAGGATTCATCATAATGGTCTTCTATTGAAAGTATTGTTTTTCTAAGGGTACCTCTAAAAATCCATATTTCGTCACAATAC
Organism: Nitrosomonas nitrosa; assembly: GCF_003051105.1. Taxonomy (GTDB): domain Bacteria; phylum Pseudomonadota; class Gammaproteobacteria; order Burkholderiales; family Nitrosomonadaceae; genus Nitrosomonas; species Nitrosomonas nitrosa. Next base: position 109,438 of record NZ_QAOO01000009.1, read on the forward strand.
ATCGTTGTTCACAAAAAATGTTTCCTTACCTATCCATCATAGGCTGCGTCAACATTTTTTGTTCTCGCCTTGTCTTGTTTAAAACTCCTAATTTTTAGAAGCACCCTTTAGCTAAATTGCAAAATCTTAGTGACCCTGTTTCAGAGCGGCTTTATCAAATAATAGGTGATGCAGAAAGATACCTTCTCTATCGCACACCGGACAGCCTCCCTGCGATAGCAACCTGCGGTATGTCAGATTCAAAACATGGTTGGGTCTAATGACACGATTATTTACAGGTGCTCATAGACAACTTTGCCGTCGGTTAACGTATATTTGACCTGCCCAGGCAATTCTCTTCCCAGAAAAGGCGTATTCTTACCCTGGCTTTTGATCGCTGAGGCGGTTACATACCAATAGGCCTCCGGATCAAATATGCAGATATCCGCAGGCGCATCAGGCGTTAAATGACCGGCATCGATGCCTAAAATCTTGGCAGGCGCATACGTAACCGTGTTCAAAGCATCGATCAGCGGCGTATTCATGTGCATGGCCCATTTGTAGGTCAGTGACAATAACAACTCCAGACCCGTTGCACCTGCTTCGGATTGCCCAAAAGGCAAAAGTTTGGCATCTTCGTCCACCGGCGCATGATCCGAACAGATCGCATCGATGGTGCCATCGGCCAATCCAGTGCAGAGCGCATCACGATCAGGCAAGCTGCGCAGCGGCGGTACCAGATGGCAATTGCTATCAAAAAAACCGAGATCCATCTCGGACAGATGCACGTGATTGATTGCCACGTCGCAGGTAATGGGAAGTCCCTGCTGCTTGGCAGCACGCACCATGGCAACGCCTTCCGCACTGGAAATACGGCATAGATGCACCTTCACACCCGTTTCACGGGTTAATAGAATAATATTCGATAACGCGACCGTTTCCGCACACACTGGAATAGGCGGCAAGCCCAGCCGCGTCGCCATTTCGCCATCGTGTGCCACACCTTTGTTAGCAAGGCTGACATCCTGGGGACGCAACCACACGCTGAAACCAAATGTCGATGCGTATTGCATCGCTTGCATCAATACATGCAAATTAGCCAATGGCGCGTCGGCATGGCTGAAGGCAACGCAACCCGCATCACGCAATTCGGCCATTTCAGTCAAGCGCTCGCCTTTAAGTTGCTGGGTCAAAGCACCTACCGGGTAAACACGCACTTGATCCAGACTCTTGGTTCGATGTTTCAACATTTCCACCAGACCCGGTTCATCCAGCGGCGGATCGGTATCCGGCGGGCAAGCGAGGCTGGTCACGCCGCCTGCTGCCGCAGCTTGCAACTCGGATTCCAGCGTTGCCTTGTACTCTAGCCCCGGTTCCCGTAATCGCGCAGATAAATCGACCAATCCAGGACATACGATCATACCCGTGGCATCGATCACCCGATAATCCTGAAAGTCAGCAGGGCGCGCACCGACAGATACGACCTTGCCCCCAGCAAGGTACAGATCGCTGATCGCATCGATGCCATTGCGTGGATCGATCAAGCGCCCGTTTTTGATGTGAATTCTCATGGCAAGTCGCGCTTCAATTTCCTGCAAGAATCGACATGACAGCCATGCGTACCGCAATACCAAATGTGACCTGCGGTAAAATCACCGACTGCTTTCCATCCGCGACGGCTGAATCGATTTCGACCCCCCGATTCATTGGCCCTGGATGCATCACAATCGCATCCGGTTTGGCCATCGCCAGTTTTTCCTGGGTTAACCCATAATATTTAAAATATTCCTCCGAACTCGGTAAGCTCGCACCCACCATCCGTTCATTCTGCAACCGCAGCATGATCAACACATCGATATCTTTCAACCCCTGAGCCATATCGTGATAGACATGCACCCCCAATCGCTCAACCTTGCTCGGCAAGATCGTTTTGGGCGCTATGACACGCACCTCGGGCACGCCCAGTGTCGTCAGTGCATGAATTTGCGAGCGTGCGACCCTTGAATGCAAAATATCGCCGACGATCGCGACACGCAGATTATGAAAATCCTGCTTGTAGCGTCGAATCGTGAACATATCCAGCAGCGCTTGGGTCGGATGCGCATGGCGCCCATCACCGGCATTGATGACATGAATATCCGGACGAACATGACTCGCTATCATATGCGCCGCACCGCTCTGGGCGTGACGAACGACAAACATATCGGCGTGCATCGCCGACAGATTATTGACGGTATCCAGCAATGTTTCCCCTTTGGACTGCGCAGATACCGCGATATTGAGATTGATGACATCCGCAGAAAGGCGTTTTGCGGCAATTTCGAAAGTCGTCCGGGTACGCGTGCTGGGTTCGAAAAAAAGGTTGAAGACCGACTTGCCGCGTAATAATGGAATTTTCTTGACTTCCCGCTCGGTCACCCCGGCGAATGATTCCGCCGTATCCAGAATATGCCGCAAGATGGAAATCGGCAAGCCTTCGGTGGTTAGTAAGTGCTGCAATTCACCTTGTTTGTTCAACTGAGGATTTCTGTTCATTTCTCAGGAAATCGAATATCACGTAGACCAAGACTCAATTTTCCATCCCCTTCCTGCTTCAATTCCAGCATTTTATCTTCAGGCAAAGACAGCATCGCACCAATATACTGGGCAGCAATGGGCAACTCCCTTCCGCCACGATCTACCAATGCGGCCAAATGGATAGCTGCCGGCCGTCCATAATCGAATATCTCGTTCACCGCAGCGCGAACCGTTCTGCCCGTATAAAGCACATCATCGACTAATATGATGTGGCTTCCCTCTATCTCAAAAGGTAATTTCGATGGCTTGACTTGAGGGTGCAAGCCGATCTTGCTGTAATCGTCTCGATAAAAGGAAATATCGAGAACGCCCAACGGTAAACGAATACCCAATGCTTGATGCAAGCGCTTGGCAACCCAGGCACCGCCAGTATGAATACCAATCATGGCTGTTGCTTCATTCATATCGGGGCGCAACTTGGTTGTTAAGTCGGCAAGTAACTGTTCTGCGTCAGGTAGCTGCATAATTGCCATCAAAAAAAGACTGAAGAATGTGCTGCGCGGCTATCTGGTCTAGCATAGGCTTTTGTTTTTTTCCTTTAATCCCCAACTCACCCAGTGACGAGCGAGCGGTAATCGTCGTATAACGTTCATCCACTAGGCATGTTTTGATCCCGAAGCGGCCTTCCAAGCGACGTGCAAACCGTTGACTCAACCGGGTCAGCTCATGCTCCGTTCCATCAGCATGTGTAGGCAGCCCCACCACTAATAGCACAGGCTGCCAAGTTTCAATCAGTTTAGCGATGGCCTCAAAACGTTGTTTGGTCATGACACAATCGATGGTGGTTAGCGGGTGAGCCAATTGCAGCCCCTGCTCGCCAACAGCAACACCGATACGCCGCTCGCCAAAATCAAATGCGAGCACCGTGCCAGCTCTCGATCGAGGTGTATCCCCTGTCATTCGCCCTGTTTCATGCGAGATGTTTTCGGTTGCCAAAGCCGTTTGCGTATCGGGTGAATTAGGCATGTCCGACTTGGTTCGATAAATTGGAAAAATTGATCCCCAGCAGTTGTATGGCCGCCGGCAGGCGCTCTTCAAAGGTGGTTTCAAAAATAATGCGAGCGGATGCCGGCACCGTCAACCATGCGTTCTGCGCCAATTCTTCCTCGATCTGACCGGGAGCCCAACCCGAATAGCCTAGTGTCACCAGCACTTGTTCTGGGCCATCACTATTGGCAATCGCTTCCAGAATATCGACAGAAGAAGTCAATCCCACCGCATGATTAACCGCCAACGTTGATTTCCATTCACCCACGGGTTGATGCAACACAAACCCGCTATCGATTTGAACCGGCCCACCAAACAGTACGGAGCGGCTAAGCGGCAATGAATCAGCAAACGGAATGCCCAGTTGCTCGAATAGTTTATCTAATGTCAATTCGGTAGGCCGGTTGATGACAAGCCCCACTGCGCCATGCTCGTTGTGTTCACAAATATAAGTGAGCGTTTTCGCGAAAAAGGGATCGGTCATATTAGGCATGGCGATTAGAAAATGATCTGTCAGGTTGATGTTTTTCATAAAAAGACCTCCAGACTGCGCGTGGGAAATCGAAAATTACACTGCATGATCAATCTGAAACAAAAATAGGCGATTAATTCCCACTTCTTTTGATATTGCTGATCAGACCCAGTAAGCCGTTCGTGTCATGACTGTCGAGCCCATTTTCATGGCGAGTTTCACTGGCAAAGGCAACTCCATACCACCATGCGATATCGCCATCGTAGCATGGCTTGCTTCGTCGATTTTCATTTGCGCGACGATTGCCCTGCTTTTCAAGTCCTGGTGAGGCAACCTATGTAAATGGTCGGCAAGATGTGCTTCCACCTGATGCTCCGTTTCAGCCAGAAAACCGAGATTCCATTTATCACCCAGCGTGCCCGCCACCAAGCCGATGGCGAAAGAACCACCATACCAAAAGGGATTGAGCAAGCTTTTTCGCCCCCCCAGCTCAGTGAGTCGGCGCTCAGTCCAAGCCAAGTGCTCGGTCTCCTCGCGGGCAGCTTGTGTCAACGCATTCTGAACTTCCTGATTTCTTGCAGTCAACGCTTGTCCTTGATAAAGCGCTTGGGCACAAATTTCACCCACGTGATTCACACGCATCAAAGCAGATGACTCTTTTCTATCGTCATCCGTCAAATCATTTTCAGGTAAATTTTTTCCGGGTACAGAACGCAAGGTTTGAGCGGGCACCATCAATGTTCGTAACGCATTATCAAAACCAATAATGAATTTGTCTATATTCAGCATGGTTCAACTCCAAATTAAGCAAGATTGAATAGTTTATCACGGTATAGCCATTTGCCGGGCCAGCAACGTGACAGGATGTAACACTTCGATTACGCAGCCTTGCCGCTTTTGATGCTGCAAGCCACTGGCGATATGCAGTGCACAGCCGATATTCGAAGTCACAAGATAGCGCGCGTGCAAGCGAGTCAATGCCGCAATTTTTTCATTCAACAGCGATTCTGCGATCTCTGGTTGATCGAGAAAGTAAGTTCCGGCCGCACCGCAACACTGATGATTACCCGCAAGCGCTACCACCTCGATCTCGGGAATATGCGAAAGCAACTGATAAGGAAGGCTTGCGGCACGCAGCACGTTACGCAGCGTACAAGGGTCATGTACCGCAACTTTTTTAGGTAGAGGTGCGAAGCTGACTTCGCTCCAGTCTTGCTCGACCAGAAACTGATTGATATCCATGACAGGCGCGGAGAAACTTTCCAGCGGCTGCTGTGCCGATCGTTCAACCAAATGCGCGCCGCAGCCGGAAGCCGTACTGATAATCGCGTCGATCTTCAGATCAGCGAAGGCCCGCTTGTTTTGCAAGATCAAAGCTTTCGCCTCATCCATGCGACCGCTGTGCTGGTATAACGCACCACAGCATGTTTGTGTACGGGGGACATGGACCGTATACCCCAGATGATTCAACACAAAAATGGCCGCAAGGTTAGTCTCGGTATCAATCAGCCTTGCGACACACCCCAAAAACAAGGCGACAGCACCACGCTGCACGCCTACGGCGGGATAGACTGCTCGCCATTTATAACGGTAGCGATGAACGGACGGCAATTTCGATAACAATAACGCGAATGGCGTCCCTTTTACAAAACCCAATCGCTGCAGGCCCGCTTGCAAGCCAGTTATCTGAAACAGACGAATAAATGGGCGAATGAGATCGAAGCGCGACGGCTTGGCAATAAAAACATGCTCCAGCACGGCTCGTAGGCCACGTTTTTTTTGATCAACCTCCTTTTCAGACAGGTGGACAGACGATACGGACACTAGGCTACGGGCTTCATCGATAATCCGGCCGAAAGCCACATGATTGGGACAAGCCACTTCGCACGCCCGGCATGTCAAACATCGATCGATATGTAACTTGAACCGGTCGTTCATCGGGATGCGCTCGTTTGCCACACCACTTATCATCGCGATCCGTCCACGTGGCGAGTCAGCTTCAGACAACGTTATGCGATAGGTAGGGCAATGTGGCAAACAGAGCCCGCAAGAAACACAGTGGTTAGCTTCTGCCAACAAGTTAGCTCGCGCAGACTCGATGAGCGTATCATCATTTTGATTTTGATTAGGCAAACCCAATTCCTTCTGAATATCCCGATTATTTCGCTTGTACTGCATGAATCAGAAATCAGAAAAAAATACAACTATTTCTGTCTGATTATGATCAGATCGCATCAAAGTAAAAAGTTTTTTATTTTTTTACTGTTATTGCTTGCTAAGCTATAGAAAATTACCATAAAATTGCGCGTTTTTAGTTAGATTTGTCAACACAGGAACATACAAACAATCAAATATGGTAATTATTCGACTGGCGCGCGGCGGCGCTAAAAAAAGACCTTTCTACAATATGGTGGTAACGGACTCTCGTAGCAGACGCGATGGCAGATTCATCGAGCGCGTTGGCTTTTACAATCCACGGGCAACCGGGGGCGAGGAAGCATTACGTGTTCAAATGGATCGTTTGGCTCACTGGCAAGCCAATGGCGCCCAATTGTCCAGTACAGTAACAAGATTGATTAAGCAGTTTAGTGCACAGCAAAAAACAACGCAAGCAAGCTAATTCCAATCAATGTTCAACTGAATGCATGGTCCCTATGGGCCACGTTATAGGCCCGTTCGGCATTCTTGGCTGGGTTAAGATAGCGCATTACACGGATCATCTCGAGAATTTACTCGACTATCCTGTGTGGTGGTTAGGCAAGCAAAGCGAAGATACATGGAAGGCGATGAATGTCGTATCTTACAATATTCATGACAATCGTTTGACCGTCTCATTTGAAGAATGCCGTGACCGTACCCAAGCATCGCAACTCAAGGGAATGCAAATAGCGGTTCCACGCAACCAATTACCCGCCCTACCCGAGACTGGCGAAGAAGGTTATTACTGGTCGGATCTCATCGGTATGAACGTGCTTAATTTACAACACGAAGAATTTGGAAATGTTATTGGTTTATTGAGGACGGGCGCCAACGATGTTTTGCAAGTTCGATCAATGAAAGAAGATCAGCAAGAACGCTTGGTACCCTTTATTGACCAGGTTATTGTCGAAGTCGATTTAAAAACACGCAAAATAATAATCGACTGGGGATTGGATTACTGACCGGGAGACGTATTTTGCCGTTGCAAATCGATGTCATTACACTCTTTCCTGAAATGTTCCAGGCTATTACCTGCTATGGCATTAGCGGTAGAGCATACAGAAACGATGTATTTCAGTTGCACACTTGGAACCCGCGTGATTTTGCAACTGATAACTACCGGACAATAGATGATAGCCCTTACGGGGGTGGACCTGGCATGGTCATGCTCCCGCAGCCGCTAGATGATGCCATCAATCAGGCCAGATCCCGACAACGGACAGAAGCAATCGATAAAACCCATGTTATTTACCTTTCACCGCAGGGAACATTGCTCGATCATGAAAAAATTTTACAGTTATCTCAGCTGAATGGACTGATATTGCTTTGTGGGCGTTATGAGGGTATTGATGAACGAATCATCACACGGCAAGTGGATGAGGAAATTTCTATCGGAAACTATGTTATTTCAGGTGGCGAACTGGCCGCTATGGTCCTGATAGACGGTATAATACGACAAACTCCAGGTGTGCTGGGTTGCGCCGAATCGGCCAAAGAAGATTCTTTTGTTCATAATTTACTGGAATACCCACAATATACCCGGCCAGAAAATTACCGGGGTGATTCGGTACCCAGTATCCTCCTTTCGGGAGACCACGCAAAAATCTATCGCTGGCGACTGCAACAATCGCTTGGCAGAACCTGGTTGAAACGACCCGATTTATGGGATCTCAAGCATAAACAAGGTTTATCCAAGGAAGAAAACGAATTATTGGAAGCATTCAAACGGACTCAGCATCTCAAAATAAATTAACCCTAGACAATATCAGGAGACAAGAATGAATTTGATCGAACAATTAGAGCAGGAAGAAATCGCGCGGCTTGGCAAGGTTATCCCAAATTTCTCGGCCGGCGATACCGTCGTAGTCAACGTAAATGTAGTCGAAGGTGAACGCAAGCGCGTTCAGGCTTATGAAGGGGTTGTCATTGCCAAACGCAATCGTGGACTTAACTCATCGTTCATTGTACGCAAAATATCCAGTGGCGAAGGGGTCGAACGGACCTTCCAAACCTACTCCCCCATGATTGCCAGCATTGAAGTCAAGCGCCGCGGCGATGTCCGTCGCGCGAAGCTATATTATTTAAGAAATCGCTCAGGTAAATCCGCGAGAATTCGCGAGAAACTCCCCAGCCGCATCACTGAAGCAACCAACCAAGCGGAAGCATAGAAGTAGGCAGCTAAAGCTGTCGCTCAGTTTTAGCGGCGAAACCAATCGGTATCAGGCAGAAAGGCGACCAGAGTCTGTACTCGGTCGCCACGCCATCTTCTCACCGAATAGGTAAATTTCCTTTGATCATGCCAGAAGCTTCTTCACGTTTTCTGGCGGCCTAGCTATAACCGCTTTATTGCCTCTTACAACGATAGGCCGTTGAATCAAATCAGGGTTGTCAACCATCAGCTGCAATAATTCATCATCGGATGCAGCATCAGTTCCGCGCGCCTTCGGTTCATCTGCGCGTAAGATATCCCTGACTGACAAATTGAGTTTTTGTACCAGCTCGCGCAGCAACTCGACTGTCATCGGCTGCTCGTAGTAATTGATACTATCAAACACCTCCCCACTTTCATTCAGCAGAGCCAGTGTTGCGCGGCATTTACTGCACGTGGGTTTCTGATAAATAGTTATTGTGTCCTTCATTCTGTTTTCTCTGTTTATAAAGATCCATCAATGGAAAAAATCAGAGTGATTGCTATTTATTACCCAGAAAATATATCTATACCCTGCCTACTTTACGCCACATTCCTTGGAAATGGCGCCATACGCAGCGGATGAGCCTGATAACCCGAATGTATCTGCCGTCGTTGTATCCCGTGCAGAGGTGCCCTTGACAACCATTGCACTACCGCTACGAATCGCATTGGTCAATCTGTTATCCATCGCTTCATCGGGCGCCCAGGCCGTTTCATTCTGAGTAAACAGCTTAAAATTCTGACTACCAATACTCACTGTCACTTCACTGCCTTGTTTAAAGGGATAACCTGCCACAAAACTGAATACGTTCTTACTTTTTTCAGCAGGCCGATGTGTAACGAGCGCAAAAACATCCCCGCGTCGGGTATAGTTTCCTTCCGATTTCTTTGGTTTACTCACCATATAGCAGACTTTATTGCCGCCTTCCATATAAACATAAGCAGTCCAGTCATTGAATTCACCAATCACTTTTGGATCAGCCGAAAAAACCATTCCGCTCATCATAAGTCCAGCCAGAAAAGCACACCGCTTTACAAAAGTTAGTTTCATTATATAAATCCCAAAAATTATTGGATCGGAACGTGATTGCTCATACCCGCCTGAATTAATTGCAGCCTTCCATCTTGTATATGAAATAACCGTCTTTATTGATCGTTTCAATCACTTCTTCTGGCGCACCCTGACTATGACAGAATCTGCACTCTCTGCTAGTCACGACAGCATCCCCCTCCCCAATCGATGCCAGCCATTCCTTAGCGTATTCGATCGCCTTTTTTTCATCTTTCACGGAGGTGAATACGTCAAAATGCATGATATGGCCATCTTTAGCTTTTACATAGGTATCGTAAACATGTATTTCCATCGAATATTCCTTTTTGAAAAAAATTAAATATGTCGGACAATTAAATAAGAAGACAAGTTGATTAATGGGTTGAAGATTTCTGATTCATCTTGCTATTATGCCATTTTTCGCCGCGCCACAATAACTCCATCTCGCGTGGGATTGATAAACGTATCGAAGTCGGGGTCATTAAATATCATGTGGTTATGCGCACGAATCGCCTCTGTCCAGCCCGAAACAATATCGGTAAACTCTTCAACCGCCACTCTCCCATGCCAGAGTACGTTATCCGCAATGTAGAGACCGCCTGGACGAATCCGGTCTTTCGCCATCTGCCACACTTCTGGATACCCCCCTTTATCAGCGTCGTTGTAACAGATATCGAACATACCCTCGGTTTGCAAAAAAATTTCTTGCGCATAGCCCACATGAAATTCCACCCTATCCCACAACTCAGCCGAAGTCAGATACTGCTCAGCTTGAATTTTGTTTGCGGCATTGCCGTCGGTACAAATGACCCGCCCCTCCGCTCCCACCGCTCTGGCAAACCAGTAAGCGGAATACCCATAACCGCTGCCAAATTCGAATATACGCTTGGCATCGATCATTTTTGCCATTACCTCTAGCGAATTGCCTACCAAGCGATCCACAATCGGGAAGTTTTTCTGTTTTGCCAAAGCTTCCATTTCGATCAATACCGGATGGTCAGTGTGTTCGACGAGGCCGCGCATATAACGCTCGATTGCTGGATGCACCGGGATCAGTGCATTTGGATTTTCAACGGTTGGGGACTGCACATTTGCCATCATCTATCCTCCCTTTGAGCAATAAATTCTAAATCGATAACAAAACCAAACCCATCATACCTTGATCACATTGACTGGCCGCATCTCGGATACCGATCGTTGCCAACAAACCGCCATTGCGGTGACCGCTAGCAGCAGGATCGGAATCCTGTTGTATAGTAAAAAGGTATCCGACAATCCTGCCAGAAAAACATAACAAATCAAAGCCGCGCCAAATACGCTTAGCCGATGAATTTTGAACGTCCGATACCAGCTCCACATTAGCAAAGCCAAAGTCAAAATGCCTAATCCCCCCAAATGCATGCCGATTTCAATCCAATCGTTATGATAATGAGATGTTTTATGAAACTCTGGCAGGCCTTTATATAGGCCATTTTTATAGGTTTGTATGGTCTCTTCAAAATAGACTTCCGGTCTACCCGTGCCATGGCCCAATAACGGTTTTTCAGCAATGCCATGCATACCGATATCCCATATTGCATACCGGTAGCCAAGGCTGGTCGAGTAATTACCTTCTACCATGGCTTTCAAATCGCTCCCGATCAGTACAAGCCTTTCCTGAAAAATAGGGCTACTCATGGCAAATAGAAAGATAGCTGCCATAATCGAAGCAAACACACCAAACAGCAATTTAACCTCCGTTCGGTAACGCAGAAAGATAAGCAACAAAAGTGCAAATACTGTGGCCAGCAGCAGACTTCGCGCATTCTGATTAAATTGGAGAAAAAGCAATAAAAAAGCGATGAACCAGCACAGCATGGCCATCTTTCTGGTCTGACAGATACTCCCTATGTAAAATACCAGAAGGATGCCGATTCCCAACATCGCCGAATAGGCGAGATAAGAGATCTCAAAAAAAGGCACGCCCTGCTCCCCTAATACAAACCATTGGTAAATACCTGCAGTTAACACGCTTACATAACCCACCAGGAAGGCAGCGATCGCCCAAAAGAGCCGAGGTTTGTTCAATAAGGCAAAAAAAGGGATAAACGTCAAAAAAATAAAATATTTTTTCCATTTATTCTGTCCGGCTTCGGCATACTCCCCCCAAAGCAAGCCCAAAGCCAATAACCCACAGAAGGTCAGCACCCCGAACACCAAGGGTTCTTTTACTAACTGACCGAACTTCTGCAACCCGCCATCGATCACCCACGCCAGGGTCAGAAGGAAAAAAGCGTAAAAAAGCGACCATTTTTGCCAAAGCGCAATACCAAAAAAAATCAGCGCACATCGCGCAAACAAATCACGCCAACCATACGCAAGCACATTCTCTCCAGGAAAAAGCGAACCGACTCGATTTTCAGCCATTTGTAGTAACACCCGTCATTGAAAAAACATTTTCTTCGGAGAGCAAAAATTCATGCATAAAAAATACGATTACTAGAATATTTATAAACAGACGAGCAAGTACTCATGTGATAAGCAATTAGCGGCTTATTTTCCCTGAGCTTGGGATTCCAGTAATGCGACATAATGAGGCAGAACGTCCCTACCGGGAACATCCAGCATTTCTTTGATAAAACGCTGCCGCTGCGTTTCATTATAATAAGATGCGCAACCGTTTGTAAGAAAACCGGTCATCTTTTCATACACATCATCGCGGCAACGCATCTCAGCATCCGGCATAAAATACGCTGCGGCAGAACGGCCCGCATGCAAATAATCAGCAGCCAACACCGGTTTTCCTACTCTGATGGCTTCATATGCGACTGAAGTTGCCAGATCGATGATGACATCGGCCCATTGCAGCAGATGCACGGAGTGAATGTTATCATCCACCATGGTGACATTCCGCAAGCGTCGCAATGCTGCACTCTTGGTCAAGGATTGTTTCCAGCCGCCGCGGGTATGGGGTTTGATCGCCAGTTCCACCCCGGGCAATGCTGCGACCATTTGGACAACCTCACCCACCTCTTCCCAGAAGGTCGTAAAATTGGCCTTCCTCAGAAAAATCACGACTTTAAGTTGACTATCGGAGCGTACCAAAGGCGAGGGAGGCATTAAGGTTGCCAATTTAGCTAGCCATTCCTCACAGTATCGAGGCGAACCCAATACGACCAACTTCTGATCATTCATGAAAGGGCGAAAGCGTAGGGCGCACAATTCATTGGGCACCACCACTTTATCGAACATCCCGGCGGCGGAGAATGATACATCGGGCTTTAGTTGCCATTCACCCCGCCGTATCAACTGACTCGCATGGGGGCTGTCCCCGTGCGGGAGCGAGACGGTTCCCAATCCCTGATGACGGGCGACGCCTACCAGAATTTCCACCCACTCCACGCAAATCTCCGAATTTCGCTCGATCCAATCGAAGACAACCACCCCTTTTCCAGGTTCTGAAAAGCTTCTTTCCAACAAGTAGCGGGTGGTACGCAACCAGGTCGCTTCACGTCGCTTGGCATGGTAAAGCCGCGCCAGCACCTTGACTAATGGACCCAGAAAAGAATTGTAAGAGCTTCTAACCAGCAGTAACGTCTGTAAACGCCACTTGGTAAATTCCATGAATGAAAGCAGATCTTGAAGATGCGCCAGTCTTACGCCAGGCAATTTCTTCAAAAACTCAATGCGGTAATCAGTATCGAATCGCTTCTTGCCGATCATGACGATATCGCATGCGTGGCCACGCTCGACCCATTTAGTGATGACCGGCGTGATGTGATCGATATCGTTGTAATGACGAAGGAAGAAAAGGGCTTTCATGGCTACGCAATGCAGTAATTAATGGACGGATAAATTGACGGACCCGGGAATTCAATCAAAAGCTATGTTCTCTCAAATACAAAACACGTCTCACCCCAGTTGCGGGTTGACTGACGTTTCAGTTCAAGCCCAGCCTGCTGCATGATCGCGATGGCTTCTTGCTGCTCTGCGGGCGTCCCCAGCTCAACGATAACGGATCTAAGGTTAGGATGTCTCAGCACCTGTCCCGCTGCCTTGAGAATGGCAATTTCTATTCCATCCACATCTATTTTCATATAGTTAGGATAGGGGAATCCCCATTTCCCGCACAAATCATCGAGCGTGACACCAAACATCCCCTGAATGTGTGAAGTGGGTGTTTTCATGGTATCGAGCGATTCTTCCCCAAACTGTGAGCGATTCCCGCCAGGGATAAATTTAGGCACGTACAGCTTGGAGAACTCGGTCTTTCCAGATACCGCAATACAGTAAGCGCTGATGCGGTCTTTCAGATGGTTATAAAAAATATTTTTGTTGAGGGCGTAATAATTATTGCTTTGTGGCTCAAAAGCATAGATTTCAACAGACGCACCGTATTTTTTGGCGGGATAGAGCGAATACTGGCCAATATTGGCACCAATATCGAAATAACACGACCCGGGTTCGAAGCCATCGAGCCAATCCAAAGTATCCGGTTCCTTAATCGTATAAGTCTTTGCGCGCTTAAGCACCCGCCAATGATCGACCGTGACCAGAATGGTGTGTCCCCTGACATTGGTTTTGGTATAGCCGCCTTTCGCCCAGTAAGCGGCGACCACCAAGTTTTTCAGAAAATTAACCGAAAAAATATATTTTATTGCTGCCCATAAGGATTGCATCAGCTCACCACCCTATCAAAATGTCCACTAACCCTCTCTTCGTTCCCTTGCTGCGGTCTCAAGCAATGTGACGTAACGAGATAATACCCCTGGCCCCGATATATCGAGCATTTCTTTCAAGAAGCGCTGCCGATGTGCTTCTATGTAAAAATCATGACACCCTTCAGCTAGAAACTTCTCTATTTTTTCATAGACATCATCGCGACAGCGTAGCTCTGTCTCAGGCATGTATACGGCAATCGCAGAACGGCCAGCATGCAGGTAATCCGCCGCCAATACGGGTTTGCCGACTCGAACCGCTTCAAAAACCACGGAAGTGGCCAAATCGATGCAGATATCTGCCCAGTTCATCAGATTGATAGAGTGCACATCATCGCCTGCTACGCTGACATTGGGCAAACGTTTCAAAGAGCGGTCCTTGGTCAAGGATTGCTTCCACCCGCTGCGGGTATGCGGTTTGATGACAAGTTCTGTCCCAGGAAAAGCAGCGATGAGATGAACCACTTCATTTACCTCTTCCCAGAAGGTCGTAAAATTGGCCTTCCTCAGAAACATCACTATCTTGAGGCGGCTTTCGGAGCGCGTCAACGGCAAAGGAGGCATGAGTTGATTGAGCTTTATCAGCCATTCTTCACTGTAACGAGCCGAACCCAAAATGGCGATCGAACGCTCTGCCAAAAAAGGTCGGAAACGCTTTGCACAAAGCTCATTGGGCACCACCAATTTATCGAATATCCGCGCAGTCGAGAAAAGCGGATCGGGCCCCACTTTCCATTCACCGCGGCGTATCAATTGATTGGCATGCGGACTATCGCCATGGGGCAAGGAAACGACCCCCAGACCTCTTTCCCGCGCCATAGTGACAACCGCCTCCACCCATTCCACGGCAATGACCGAATTCCGCTCGATCCAATCAAAAGCCACGATCCCCTGATCAGCATCGGTGAAGCTGCGTGTTAACAGATATTCGGCAGTCGCACGCCAGAGCGGCGCACGGCGCTTCGCATCATAAATATCCGCCAGAAAACGCACAAAAGGGCCAATAAACAAACGACGCAGATTGCCGGTCAACAATAGCATCTGCAATCGCCACTTGAAAAATTGAAACGAAGAAAAAATTTCACGTATGTGTGCCGCACGCACGCCAGGCAGTTGACTCAGGTAAGCAATGCGGAAATCACGGCGAAACCGCTGTGCGCCAATCAACACCACATCACAGCTATGCCCCGAGTCGACCCACTTGGAAATGACAGGGGTAATATGATCGATGTCGTTATAATGACGAAGAAAAAAGAGAGCTTTCATACCTGTGTTATGATTAGCAGCACCAAAAAATGTAATACTTATGTCGAGTTATGAATCAAATTAGCACCTATGATTTCGCAAATCAGACCAGAGAAATCGATGGCACAAAACCATTGCGCGGGTAATTCTACACGTGCAATTCTTTATTTACCAAAAAGCTGTCAGGCGATTGCCAATTTTCTCTAAACCTACCGGTCATCCGCAAATGGCAACCCCTAGAGTAAATGGCGTCACTTGCAATTGTTAAAGTACAAACACGTCCCATATTTTCCGTTTAATTAATTCAAATAGAAAACACCATCCCCACTATGAAAACGATCGCTATCATCCCTGCACGCATGGGATCGTCTCGCTTTCCCGGCAAACCCCTTGCAAAATTACTAGGGAGAACGATGCTGGAGCATGTCTACAAACGCGTCGCCTTGAGCGATGTGCTCGATAATACTTATATCGCTACCTGCGATGAAGAAATCAGGGAGGCTGCGGCAGCTTTCGGCGCACCCGTCATCATGACTTCTGATAAGCATGAGCGCGCGAGCGACCGCATCGCAGAAGCGGTCAGCAGCTTGGATGCAGAACTGATCGTAATGGTACAGGGCGATGAACCCATGACGCATCCTCGAATGATCGATACCGCTGTGGCCCCTTTCCGTGACGACCCCCAATTAGGGTGCGTGAATCTTGTGCGGCGTATCGAAAACGAGGCTGATTTTCATGATACCAACACCATCAAAGTTGTGATGAATCAGCGAGGAGATGCCCTGTACATGTCGCGCCAACCTATTCCCACGTTGGCGAAATCAGGCTTTACCCGCACGCCAGCCTATAAGCAGGTATGCATTATCCCCTTCAGGCGCGCCACCCTACTCGAGTACACGCAATTATCCCCTACCCCCTTGGAGCAACTCGAATCGATCGATATGCTCCGGCTGATGGAACATGGGCTCCGTGTCAAAATGGTAGAAACCGAATTCAACAGCCAAGCTGTCGATACGGAAGCCGATCTGGCGCGCGTCGCCAAACTGATGGAATCCGATCCATTGCTTGCTCAGTATTAACTCATTTTCTAGGATTGATCATGTCATTAAAAGCAAAACTTGCACGCTCGGAAGTGACGGTCGGCTCATGGATTACATTGGGACATCCGGCCATTGCCGAAATCATGGCATCAGCCGGTTTCGACTGGCTGGTACTGGATATGGAGCACAGCGTGCTGGAACTCAGTGAGGCTCAGACAATTATCCAAGTTCTTGATGGACTCGACTGTCCAGCCATCGTCAGGCTCACTTCCAACCATCCAGACCAAATCAAACGCGTTATGGACGCAGGGGCAACGGGCGTGATGGTGCCCATGATCAAGTCGGCGGCAGATGCCCAAGCTGCGGTGGAAGCTGTTTACTATCCACCGGAGGGTAAGCGTGGCGTCGGACTCGCGCGCGCCCAGGGCTATGGAGCGCGTTTTCAGGAATACCGCCAATGGCTAAAAGAAAATGCCGTCATTATCGTCATGATCGAGCACATCGATGCGGTTCAACAGATCGATGCAATTCTTTCAGTATCCGACATCGATGCCTATATCATTGGCCCTTATGATCTCTCCGGATCAATGGGGCGCCCTGGCGAACTCGACCATCCTGAGGTGCAGATCGCCATCGAAAAGGTACTGGAGGCGGGCCGACGCTTGAATAAACCCGGTGGTATTCATGTAATCGAGCCTGATCCTGCCGCGCTACGGAAACGAATTGGAGCAGGCTTCAATTTTCTGGGTTACAGCCTCGATATCCGCATACTCGATACCCTCTGCCGTCAACACATGAAAATCATCCGATCCCAGCCATGAACAAAATCGTCATTTCCACTTCTTCGTTCGACATTGCAAACAATCCGCCTATCCAGCGTCTGATCGAAGCGGGCTTCGAAGTCGTCACCAACCCTTACAAACGCAAACTCAGCGAAGACGAAATTATCTCCCTGCTCGGTCAAGACACCATCGGGCTGCTCGCCGGCATCGAGCCGCTGACCGAGCGTGTATTGACCTCTACCCATCAACTCAAAGTCATTTCACGCTGCGGAACGGGTCTCGACAGCGTCGATCTAGCAGCGGCCAAGCGTCACAACGTCGCCGTTTTCAATACGCCCGAGGCCCCCGCCCAGGCAGTCGCGGAACTTACCCTGGGTTTGATGTTGGCGACGCTCAGGCAGATTGGCTTGATTGATCGAAAATTGCGCGATGGGGAATGGCCGCGCACGCAAGGCCATTTGCTTGCTGCTCAAACCGTGGGTATCGTTGGTCTGGGCCATATCGGACGCCGTGTCGCAAGATTGTGTCAGGCTTTTGAAGCAACTGTCGTCGCACATGATCCTTACTTGTCTCAAACTCAACAAGGTGTTTCATTGATGCCATTGGAACAACTCTTGGCAGAATCAGATATCGTCACGCTCCACATCCCTTACTCGGCCGACACGCATCACTTGCTGAACAAAGCGGCTTTCTCACGCATGAAATCTGGCGCAATCGTCATCAATGCAGCTCGCGGCGGATTGGTCGATGAGGCAGCCTTATATGACGCATTGCTCGCAGGTCACTTAAAAGGAGCGGCGCTCGACGTATTTGAGCAGGAACCTTACCAGGGTCCGCTACTCAAATGCGACAATATCACACTGACTTCTCATATTGGTTCGCTAGCCAAAGAATCGCGCCATCGGATGGAAATCGAAGCGGCAGAAAATTTATTGCACGGACTCTCGAACATAGGCTTAATGAATGAATAATCGATCTGCTTCAAACGAAATTGCAATCGTCTTTGGTGCCAGCGGCTTCTTGGGCAGCCATGTAGCCGACGCCCTGTCAGAAGCCGGCTATCGTGTTCGCCTGTTTGATCGCGCGCCCTCCCCCTACCAAAGACCCGATCAGGAAATGATCGTCGGTGACATCATGGATATCGAGCAAGTAATCGAGGCCGCCAGAGGCGCGGCGGTGGTCTACAATTTTGCAGCCATCGCCGATATCGATGAAGCCCATGACAAACCCCTGGCAACCGCTACCATCAATGTCCTTGGCAATATGCATGTACTGGAAGCAACTCGCCTGGTCGGCGCCCGCCGCTTCATTTTTGCCAGCAGTGTATATGTGTATTCTGAATCCGGTTCATTTTATCGAGCCAGCAAGCAGGCTGCGGAACGCTTCACCGAGACTTACTATGAGCGCTATGGGCTGGAATATACGATTTTACGTTACGGTTCATTGTACGGACGCCGCGCTGACCGCCGAAACGGCATTTACCGGATGCTGCACGAGGCCATTCAGAAACACACCATCACCTATCATGGCAGCGGCAACGCTATACGCGAATACATCCATGTCGAGGATGCCGCACGCATGAGTGTACAAGTGCTCGCACCTGAATTCGCTAACCGTCATCTCATTCTAACGGGTCAGGAGAAGCTGCGTATCCGGGATGTCATGACCATGATCTCGGAGATCATGCCATGGCCAGTCGAATTACGTTTTGGCAACGCCAACGTCGTGCATCATTACGAAATCACCCCTTATGCCTTTCAGCCGCGCATTGGCCGCAAGCTGGTGCTCAACGAGCATGTCGATCTCGGCCAAGGATTGATCGATTGCCTCAGGGAAATTCACCAGCATATTCACCACGCGGATGAAGATGACGACGCCACACCTTCAACTTCCGATAATAGAGCCTGACGATGAATACTGAAAATTGGCAAGCGATCATTTTCGATTTCGATGGCGTCATCGTCGAATCCGGCGATATCAAGACGCAAGCCTTTGCTGAGCTTTATCGCGCTCATGGCGAACACATCGTTACCGAAGTCGTGCGTTATCACTGCCAAAACGGCGGGATGTCGCGCTATCTCAAATTTCGCTATTTTCAAGAATATTTACTGAACAATCCACCGTTGACAGCGGAAGAAGAAAATACACTCGATCAACGCTTCTCTGCGTTAGTCATCGAAGCGGTCATCGCAAGTCAGGCAGTAGCCGGCGCAGAAGCACTGATTCAAAAAGCTGCGTCACGTATGCCTTTATTTGTCGCATCGGGCACCCCTGAGCATGAGCTCAGAACAATCGTCGAACGCCGCGGCCTAGCGCCCTATTTTACCGAAGTGCGTGGCTCCCCTCTCTCCAAACAGACACTCATTGCCAATATCATCGCTACTCACTCGCTTACGCCGGAACGCGTCTTGATGATCGGCGACGCCATGGCCGATTACCATGGTGCGGCCGCAAATGGAACCGCATTCCTGGGACGCGTTCGACCGGGTGACAATAACCCTTTTCCAGCACACGTCAAAACAGTTCCCGATTTGTGCGCACTGACCATATGATCGAGCGTCACCACCATGCCAATATGCAAGCGCTGGCCACAACTTTTGCCGACTTTGCCGCTTCGACTCTCCGTAGTGCGCTGCGTGACTCTCCGGCTGTCACACTAGTCGTACCCGGCGGGCAAACACCACGCGCTTACTTGCCTGCGCTCAGTCAGCAGGCTTTACCCTGGAAAAATATTCATATCACATTAAGCGATGAACGATGGGTAGAAGCGCAGGCGGATGCGTCCAATGAACGGCTTGTGCGTGAATGCTTGTTAATAAACGAAGCGCGGAATGCGCATTTGGTTGGATTGAAAACACCCCATCTTCGGCCGTCAGATGCCGTTGCTACGGTACACGAGCGGCTGACTCGGCTGCCTGCTCCCTTCAGCCTTACTATTTTGGGATTAGGAGAAGATGGCCATATCGCTTCATTATTCCCAGGGGTCGTGCACGATCCGACCAATCCTTATCTTTGCCAAGCTGTCGAACCGCCGATCGCACCCAGTTCCCGAATCAGCCTAACCCTGTCAGCATTGGCCGATAGCTGTCATATTGCCGTAGTTGTGACAGGGGCGGTCAAAAGGCAATTGCTCGATCAACTCATCGAATCGCCCGACCCATCGATACCTTTTGCCCAGCTCATTCGACTCAGCTCCTCTCCCATTACGATCTTCGAAACAAATTAGCGAAAGACACTTATGAACGATCACCCCATCGACTTCCAACGGCGCAAACTGCTGCGTTACGGCTGTCTAGGATTGGGGGCCATGCTCACGCACAGCTTGTTCCTCTTTACACCCCGACCTGCCCATGCATCCAATCTTGCAGCCGTAGGACCGCTACAAGCACCCGACGCAAATGGCGTTCGTTTGCCCAAGGGATTTACCTCACGCATCGTCGCCCGCTCCGGGCAAAACCTATTCGGTTACCGTTGGCACGCAGCACCCGACGGCGGCGCTACCTTTACGACTGATGAAGGTGGCTGGATTTATGTATCCAATAGTGAAATGAAAAACCGTAGAGGCGGTGTCGGCGCACTTCGTTTCGATCGGAATGGAACGCTTATCGATGCGTATTCCATTCTGAAAAAAACCAATCTCAATTGCGCAGGCGGCCCCACGCCTTGGCAAACCTGGCTGTCCTGCGAAGAAATCAAGCGCGGCAGTGTTTGGGAATGCGACCCCTTTGGTCAAAAACCGGCGCAGGTTAGGCATGCTTTGGGACGCTTCAAGCATGAAGCCGTCGCGGTCGATACGGAAAACAAACAACTCTACCTGACCGAGGATGAGCCTGATGGTTGTCTATACCGCTACACGCCTCATACGCTCACTACCGCTGGCCATCCTGACTTGAAAGCGGGTTTTCTGGAGGTAGCCGAGATACAAGACGATGGAACACTGCGCTGGCATCGGCTCGCTGACCCCCAAGCGACTTCGCTCCCCACCCGCAAACAAATCAAGCAAAGCAGCCGTTTCAATGGCGGTGAGGGCATTTGGTTCCACCAAGGAACGATCTACTTCACGACCAAGGGAGATGATCGGGTATGGGCCTATGATACCCATCAGAATCACCTAAAAATTATTTATGAAGCGGCACGCCATGCTACACCCATATTGACCGGTGTCGACAATATCGTGGCAAATGCGGCGGGTGAATTACTGGTAGCCGAGGATAACGGAGATATGCAAATTGTCATTTTATCGGGCAACACCATCAAGCCACTACTCCAGCTTGTCGGTCATAATCGCTCTGAGGTGACAGGGCCTGCTTTTAGCCCAGATGGATCGCGTTTGTATTTCAGTTCTCAACGTGGAAAAACAGGGCGCCACCATAACGGCATGACTTTTGAAATCACGGGGCCCCTTTGAAAACATTGTAAGAAAATCTTTGCTTATCCAGCAGTCAATGTAAAACAAAGTCTGATTACCCAGGAACAAGCCTTGCTGCCATGAGCCACTACCCTATTTTTGTGTCTTTGTTTTATCACTTTTTCTGGATTGAACAAGTTCTTTCACAGTCTCTAATAATCGATCAGCAACTGCTTCTGGGTTGACTTTGAAACGGCCTTCCATGATCGCCTGTTTGATTTCCGCGACCTTAGCGCTATTTATTGTTGCCCTGTTCATCGGCTCAGCGTTCGCTATAATAGTACGCTTTCGTAATGGCACGACGTTTTCTGCTTGAGAAAAATCCGTCACAGTATCCGGAGAGATTTTTTCATCATATTTCTGATCTTTATTAACCATGTTCCTCACCACTTGTGCTGGATTCGAGTTATCTCTTTTCAAGATTCAATCCTTTTTGATAGAAAATATTAAAAGATTTAGCGGTTTTTAGCAGAAAAACTTTAGATCAAAGTAGATCTATTATAAAACTTATTTTTTTATTCATGAATAGCCACGTTTATTTACCATCGATATGACTCAGATCCTGCATGCATTCTTATTAGCCTTCCGTAATCTTTTGCATCCCAAGATTTTATGGCTATTCATTTGGCCTCTGATCGCTGCCTGTCTGCTTTGGACAGGCATCAGCTATTTCTTTTGGATTCCCTCCGCAGACTGGATCCGCGAAATGATCTCTTCAACAGCGATCAGCAATTGGCTAGACGAGTTTTATTTGGAAAAAGCGATCACCGGTATAGAAGGCTTCCTCAATGTCGTTATTTTTATTATGTTAGTGGTGGTTACCACGCTGGTAATAACGGCACTATTCGCCATGCCAGCCCTGATCAATTTTGTGGCCAAGCGTTATTTCCCTCAACTCGACCGGCAGAGCGGCGGAACCATCATGGGCAGTTTGGTCAATGTCATCTCGGCAACCTTGGTATTCATCGTATTATGGGGGATCGCGCTTCCTTTTTGGTTTATCGGGATTGGAATGATAATATCTTTCGTAGCTGCTGCTTATTTGAACCAGAGAGTGTTTAGTTACGATGCCTTGGCGGAACACGCCAACCCGGAAGAATTGAAGACGCTATTGAAGACGGACAAACTTATGCTTTGGGGGCTGGGATTGTTAACCGGTGTCTTGCAATTCGTTCCAATATTAAATTTTTTTGCGCCGACAATAACGGCTTTAGCGTTCATTCATTTTGAGCTCACTCGGCTGAAGAAACTTCGCGCTCAATCGAACCAACTCCCCCAAATTGGATAGATTGAAACCGGGCAACGACTCGAAAAGCTGTCAGTAGTTATTATCAAACCGATTTATGTTATGCATGGTTTAACGTTTAGATCTAGCAAAATTCTTGGAGACTCTTTTTATGCCGTTAACAATTAACAACCTATTCCAGCTAGCCACTTTACTGATCCTAAGTAGTTTTCTCAATCCGCTCACCGCGTATGCACAAGCATCTTGCACCGGATGTCTGTGTCCAGGGGACCCTTGCCAATTATGCCCGTTACCGCCCTCGACGAATGATAAGATTTCCGAAAATGATCCAGAAACTTGCCAACGAATAAGAGCCGATGTTCCGCCCATCGCCGACTTGCCTGGCAGCAACGCGTATTTTGCCAGCCTGGATAAATCAACGATGGCATGCATAAAACACGGCGGCGATGTCATCAAGAATCATCGGAAAAGCCCGGAATTTCCAGCCAGAGTTTACTGTAAACCTTACATCACACCTGCAAAATAATGCGACGTTACAGGGACGTATTGCCCTAATTTTCTGTCTTGCGTTCAATCTCGAATTGGTAGAGATACTAGCAAAAAAGAGGATAAGTACTTATCAATACGAAACTTTGTGAGAGGATGGAAGGTTTATTTTCCTTCCATCCCTCAGTATAATCCTGCCCTTGCTCAAATATTAATACTCCAACTCATTACACTTGGGTGAAGCTGTCATGCTTCTGTGGTTCGTAATTTTCTACTTGATGATCTCTGTCGGCATTGGCCTCTATGCGGCAACACGCGTGCATAACGCCAAGGATTTCGCTATTGCAGGCCGCTCGCTACCGCTGCCAGTAGTAACGGCCACAGTCTTCGCCACCTGGTTCGGCGCCGAGGCGGTGTTCGGTATCCCAGCCACCTTCGTGAAAGAGGGCCTGACCGGGGTTGCCGCCGACCCGTTTGGGTCCTCTATGTGCTTGGTCATCGCTGGCATTCTTTTCTCGCGCTACCTATATCGGCTCAATATTCTCACGCTCGGCGATTTTTACCGCATGCGTTACAACCGCACGGTGGAAGTACTTACTTCGATCTGTATCGTTGCAGCTTACCTCGGCTGGGTCGCCGCGCAAATCAAAGCACTCGGTCTGATCTTTTATGTGGTCACCGATGGCGCAGTCAGCCAGGAAACCGGCATGATACTCGGCACTGTGATCGTGCTCACCTACACCACTTTCGGCGGCATGTTCTCAGTGGCCATCCTCGATTTCGTGCAAATGTTCGTGTCGATAAGCGGCTTGCTTTTTATTGCCTGGATCATCAGCGGTAAAGTCAGCGGTGGTGCTACGGCGGTGATCGATCATGCCAGCTTGGCAGGTAAGCTTAAACTTTTCCCGGAATTGGATCTATGGAAGTGGATTGCCTTTCTCGGCGCCTGGATCACGATGATGCTCGGTTCCATTCCGCAGCAGGATGTGTTTCAACGTGTTACCTCAGCAAAAAGTGCCCATGTCGCTCTGTGGGGCTCGATTCTGGGTGCTGTGATCTATCTCAGCTTCACTTTTGTACCCATGTTCATTGCCTATTCGGCTACTTTGATCGATCCGGCATTATTCGCACAGTTGCTGTCAGAGGACGCTCAGTTGGTACTCCCTTTTCTGGTATTGCAGCATACCCCTCTCGTTGCGCAAGTTCTATTTTTTGGTGCAGTGATCTCGGCAATCATGAGCTGCTCATCGGCGACCCTGCTGGCGCCGTCTGTCACCTTTGCTGAAAATGTAATTCGTGGCTTCCGCCCGAAAATGAGCGATCATCAGTTTCTCTGGGTCATGCGCGCCACCTTGGTAAGTTTTGGTGCTATCGTGCTCACATTCGCGCTCTATTCTGACGCCACCATTTTTGAAATGGTTGAAAGTGCCTATAAGGTCACGTTGGCTGGTGCCTTTGTGCCATTGCTTTGCGGCATATTCTGGAAACGCGCCACGACTCAGGGTGCGCTCGCAGCTATTTTCGGTGGTTTACTCTCCTGGCTTATGATCGAAATCCTGATTGGCGAAGAAAGCCTGATCCCGCCCCAGTTGATCGGCCTTGCCATTTCAGCGTTGGGCATGTTCGCCGGTTCACTGTTGCCTCAGCGGGTCGGCCATAAAACACCCGGGCGTCCGTTGCACGAATTACAGCACCGCGCGGCCATGGAAACGCATCATGTTACGCCGCACTGATTTTTCTGATCTTTTTTAAGACTAATTCTCCCCGGATTACGGCGGGAATGCTTTATTTATGTAGATATCCGTCGGCATGTCTGGAGAAAATCCTGGCAAAAATTAAGGATTCTTTAGCATAAAAAAGTGGAAAAGCTCACCGCCATCATGCTGCTATATCAAGGCAAACAAGCAGGCTATCAAAGAATAACACGCTCAAAATATCAAATGCCAGGGCTTCTTTATAAAGGCAATCTTTGAGAAATCACCTCAATCGCTTCATCGATCAACCCCGACAATTGTAATTGCGCCTCCCCGCTAAACCGGGTTTGCACATGTTCCCCGGCCTTTCCGGTTTGACCAGTTTCGCGTACACCGAAGCGTAGACGAGGAACAACATTCGTACCTAACGCGATCAGTCGGATCTTCCCCCGGCTAGCAAACGCATTAATGCTGTAGTTGTATGTTTTTACTTTAAAAAATGACGATACTGCTGAAATGGCTGCTGCCTACGCGGTATGCTTGTTGATTTTTGTGCGCTTGCTAATTTTTGGTTTAGTGGGAAACGTAATGCCCAAAGCGCGCAGGATATTTGCCTGGTGTTCATCCGGGC
>NZ_QAOO01000010.1 GCF_003051105.1 Nitrosomonas nitrosa
GCAATAAAACAACCTCATCCGCAACAAACTGACAAGAATTTTAATAACTATAATCTTTTGAAGTAACCCACCCTATTGCGTGACCAGTGTTTGTAACTGGTCACGCATTTTTGTTTCTTTGGTACCACGAGGAACTTGCAAAATTCAAGAATTAAGCTGAATTAATGGTACGGATGGCCAAAAAAAGAGGAAGTAGCCTATCCATAAGTGATAAAGTTGAATTGTCAAAGACTCGAAAATCATCAACAAATGAAAAGGCTGCGAGAAACTTTATCACAAACTTGATTAAGCATACAAAGTTCGTTATTTCCCTGGTTATCTGAAGAATTAGGTCCGCTAACGGCAAAGCAACAGGAACTGGGGGTGTGGAAAAGCTGGAACAATTAGCCTTTCTGAAGAGACAGCATTGCGAAGAAGGACAAGGTTATTTTCTCTGTCGAGCGATTGCCCCAGAGCAATTTACTCATCTGCTGGCAACAGCGTCATGCAATAAACCAAAATACAAGGGAGCAAATAGCGCTAACGGCAGGTATCGCTTAATTCAGTATTAACCTTACGAATATTTTTATCATTGTGATCAATTTCATATGTGCAATGAGATATCTCTTTATATGCGGATCCTTCGACTAGATTCATGTGTTCGAGTCAAGGCTGGAAAGACGGCTAGAAATGATAATGTGCACCGATGCCGAGATACTCGACTTTCTCTGTAAAAAACTGTCCGGTTGGGGAATTACCGTGGAAGTATTCGATAAGAAATTGAAGCCTTCTGTCGAAGGTTTGTAAATTGTCAAACTGAAAACCGGCTCTCGCTGAAACATCGGCATTCCAATTGTTTTGCTCGTGATTCTTGATGTCTACTGCCAGGACTGGCCGCATGGAAGCTATTTCGAGGCGCCATGGACTGCGGAATTCTATGCCATACTGAATGTACCAAGGTCTGATCGATGAGGGCTGCTTGCGGAAAATGCCGCCGCCGCCGCCATAAACACGCACGCCATAAGGCAGTTCATAAGAAAGCCTGAGATCGGCTGCTTCAAAACTGAGATTGATGCGCTCCAGACTAGTGAGCTTTCTTAACAGAAACTCATCGCCGAGATGAGAGCTTTGGTGGTAGACACGGGCAAAAGCGGATGCCTGCCGCGCGCGTAAGCTGGCATACGCGGCTGCGATAAAATCTGTGTTGACAAGATCGGATGAGGGGGCGTCCAGATTAAAGTCGCTGAAGACGCCAGCCTGAAGTCCTGCTTCCCATTGCACCATGGATTGGCCTATGTTGGCGCGGTAAAACGGGATCGTTTCGCCGAAGCTGACTGCGCCATTATTATTGCCGTCGACATTATTACCGATATAGTTACGATAGGTCGCTGAGAAATGCGCCCACCTTGGATCGGCCAGTAGTGGTTTGAATAGATGGCCTTCGGGCAATATGCCGGTCGCAAGCATTGCATGGCCTGTAGTCGGAATGCCTTCCTCGGTGATGGCTTCTTCCGACACTGGAGAAGTCGGTGGAAATTGATGAGCGGTACGTTCAGCGATTGCGACATGGTTGACACCGGGTATTTCCGAAAGTGTCTGCATTATTTTGACATGATCGTCTGCTGCAACTTTATCGGCTGGAATGGTGATATTGCCATTCTGTACCGTTAGGGAGGGCGCATCGATCTTGAATGCATGCTTGAGTACGGCAGTAGCGTAGCCAGCGATATAAGAATCATCAGGTATTGTGGCGTTTGCAGTGGCCACCCTAAACAATAAGCTTGCGATGACTAATTGAAGACTTAATACTTTTATCGTACTCATCAAAATACGATCAGAATCAATTTTCATCATGCCCCCCTCGGTTTTGTATTTATTTTTCCCGGTCTCTTTTTGTCTGGCTACATTTTTGATTGATCATTAGTTTTCGGATTTTCTGGTCGGCTGCCAGAGTTTCAAGACATCGTGAAATAGAGCTGAGGAAGTGCCCTGTATCAGCTATTTGCGAGAGGAATGCCCTATCCGTATTTAATGTACTTTAGTCCACTTCCATACTACTTCTCATTTGTATCAAAATAAATAAACTGTCAGTTATTGTACGATCGTTTTTTATCGTGGAAACGTATCGACCCAATGCTATCTCATCAGCCATGAGTAAATCTATTCTCGTGAGAAAGGATAATCCGGCTGGTTGGGTCAACTATTTAAACAATAATCTGCCTGGATCCCTGGTAGATCATAATATTATGATGATGAATAATAATACAATCTCTGCTATAAGATTTACGTGCATCTCTTGCGAACGCTGGTTTTGGTGCAAATTGCTTGATTCGATCGGTAAGCGGCGATGTGTCATGCTTTGAGTAAGGCAGTAATTTACTGAATCAATGGCAATGTTTTCTGGTAGTAAGACTATCTATCCACTCCGTTTGGTTTAACTGGAGGATCTGGTTTGAATACAATTCTGATTATTACGGATAATGACACTGATGCGAAGTTATTGCATGATGTGCTGACGCAAGCGAACGAGGATGCCTTCAATATTGAATGGGTGAAACATTTATCCAGCGGGCTTGAGCGTTTACGCGCCGGGGCTGTCGACGCAATTCTGGTAGATCTATCGCTGCCTGATAGTCAGGGTATTGCAACACTAGATAAGTTATTTGCGGTCTCATCCCAGATTCCTATTATCCCTCTTTGTACCACGAATAACGAAATGCTTACGGCCGAAATGATGCAGCGTGGTGTACAAGCTTATCTATCCAAAGAACACCTTGATAGCAATCTGGTCCCTCAGTCATTGCGTAATATCATCTTGCGCAAGGCGGCAGAGGCGTTGCTTTATATAGAAAAAAGACGTACAGAAATTACACTCAGCTTTATCAGCGACGCGGTGATCTATACCGATGTGGCAGGCAAAGTTAGTTTCATGAACGCTGCAGCAGAAGGGTTGACAGGATGGTCTAGAAATGAAGCGCAGGGGCATCATATCAATGAAATCATGCGGCTCATCGATGATGAAACGCGTCAACTAGTTGATAACCCTGTCGAATGGATCGTACGGCGCGGCAAATCATTGACTCTGACCGATGCGAATACTCATTTGATTAGGCGGGATGGCCGCAAGGCGGTAGTTGGTGTTTCAGCGGCGCTTGTTCACGATAATGCTGGAAGATCCATCGGATCGGTGATCGTATTCCACGGTATTACGGCGATACAAGTAATGGCGGCAAAAATGGCCTATCTGGCGCAACATGATACCCTGACCAACTTGCCGAACCGCATGTTGCTCAATGATCGCATCACCCAGGCGATTGCTATGGCGAAAAGGCGGGGCACGCATTTAGCGCTGCTTTTTCTGGATTTGGATAATTTTAAGCACATCAATGATACGCTTGGGCATGGCGTAGGGGACAAGTTGCTGCAATCCATTGCGAAAAGGTTGTGTGATAGCGTGCGTGGTT
The DNA here is from genome assembly GCF_003051105.1 of Nitrosomonas nitrosa. Classification (GTDB taxonomy): domain Bacteria; phylum Pseudomonadota; class Gammaproteobacteria; order Burkholderiales; family Nitrosomonadaceae; genus Nitrosomonas; species Nitrosomonas nitrosa. The sequence continues at coordinate 3,444 of NZ_QAOO01000010.1, forward strand.
CCGATACGGTGAGCCGACTGGGTGGTGATGAGTTCGTGATAGTGGTAATGCAAGATAAGCATGCACAAGATGCCGCATTAACCGCTGAAAAGTTGCTGACTGCTCTGGCAGCACCTCATTTGATAGCTGGCCATACGCTCCATGTGACGACCAGCATTGGCATCAGTATCTTTCCTACTGATGGTGAGGATGCCGAGGCATTGATCAAGAGTGCCGATATCGCGATGTATCATGCTAAAGAAAAGGGGCGCAATAATTATCAATTTTTCAAGGATGAAATGAATACGCGCACGGCTGAGCGGTTGGCGATCGAGGGCTATTTGCGGGACGCACTCGAGCGCAATGAGTTCATCTTGCACTACCAACCCAAAGTCAACTTGGAAACTGGCATGATTACCGGTGCAGAGGCATTGTTACGGTGGCTGCATCCAGAATGGGGTTTAGTGATGCCGGAGCGTTTTGTGCAAATTGCGGAAGATAGTGGCTTGATAATACCGATTGGCCGTTGGGTGTTACGTGAAGCGTGTATGCAGGCGAAACGCTGGGAAGAAACAGGGCTTAGGCTGGATTCGATCGCTGTGAATATTTCGGCAGTAGAATTCCGTCTCAAAGATTTTGCCAATTCGGTATATACGATTCTTAACGAAACCGGGCTCAATCCCCAGCGTTTGCAGTTGGAAATTACTGAAAGCATCTTGATGCGTGATGTTGAATCCAGTATCACGATACTTCACCAACTCAAGACCATAGGGGTGAAACTGGTCATCGATGATTTTGGTACAGGCTGTTCCAGTGTAAACTATCTCCATCAGTTTTCGATCGATACACTCAAAATCGCCCCGGCATTCGTACAGGAAATTGGGCACGACAATGGTAACAATGGTGTTATCGTGTCTGCAGTTATCGCAATGGGTGCAAGCCTCAAGCAGCATGTAACCGCTGAAGGGGTGGAAAAATGGGAGCAGCTCGCTTTTCTAAAGGTACAGCACTGCGAAGAGGGGCAAGGTTATTTTTTCAGCCGGCCGATTGTGGCGGAGCAATTCGCTCAATTGCTGATAACGGGCCTGAGTGATAGAAACAGGGTTAGTTAGATTTTAGAACCTGGACAAGACAGTCAGTTCTAGCAGGGTTCATTCAGCGATAGCCATACTCGTCTATCAGACAAAATAGCGCTTACCCACCCTCGCGAAATCCCGGATAGAGCGTCATGCCGCCATCAATATACAACGTAGCACCAACCACATAATCAGAAGCATCAGAAGCGAGCCACACTACGGCTTGAGCGACATCTGCAGGATCACCAATACGCTCATAGGGAATCAGCTTCAACAAATTTGCTTCCATTTCAGGGGTTTCCCAGGCGCTTCGATTAATCGGCGTACGAATAGCGCCTGGCGACACAGCGTTGACTCTAATTTTCATGTGGGCAACTTCCTGCGCCAAGCTTTTCATGAACATCAGCAATCCACCTTTTGAGGCAGCATAGTTTACATGGCCTGCCCAAGGAATGATGTCATGCACCGAGGAAGTACAAACAATCTTGCCGGTCGCACAGGATAATTCCGGCACAACTCCTCGGCGAAGAAATTCCTTGACTGCTTCGCGGGCGCACAAAAACTGGCCGGTAAGATTGACTGCCATGACTGAATCCCATTGGGCCAAAGTCATGTCAACAAATGGCGCATACTGTTGAATGCCCGCATTAGCGACCAATATATCGAGACTCCCCCAAGTTTCAATGACCTGTTGAAACATTGCGATTACTTGATCTTCTTGGCTGACATCCGCTTGAATCGTAATCGCTTCACCGCCTGAGGTCTGAATTTCAGCTACCAGCGCCTGTGCTTCCTCAACATTTGATAAATAGTTAATTGCCACCCGCGCACCCGCTTCAGCCAATGCGAGCGCAATTGCAGCACCAATACCTGAATTTCCACCGGTAACAAGCGCACGTTGCCCGACCAGTGACTTCTCGATTATATGCGGCATAATTCTCTGTCCATTTCTATACTTTCATAAAAAAATCACGGCAACCCCATGCCCGATATCGCTGTTTCGGTTATTTCAATGCGTCCCGATTTCAGAATATTAGCTTTGTTGGGATCGTCAGTTTCAGAAGTTGTTATGAACAACATTCGGCGCTTCGGACCGCCCAACATGCAAGCATAAGGCACACCCACCGGTTTGATGCGAGCCAATACCTTACCGCCTCGTTCGACCCGGATCACTTCGCCGGTACCGGGACTGGCAACCCAAATGGCGCCCTCGGCATCAAGACAAATCCCGTCTGGCGTAATCCGGCCTAAATCGGCCCAAATCCGGGCATCATAGAGTAATCCGTCGTCGCCGATCGTGAATGCAGTCAAGCGTGATGCGAAGGTTTCGGCGACGACTAGTGTCGTTCCATCCGGGGTGATTACACAACCGTTAGGAAAAAGCAAATCTTCAGCCGCGATCCGACAACTACCGTTCACTTCGACCGCTATCAGACAGGTCCTGGTCTGTGGCGCCCCTCCATGTAAATCATAACCGAAGTTACCGACATAAACACGCCCATCAGCTGTTGCGATCATGTCGTTGCAATGATACGGCGCCAGTACGGATAGATCAGCATACCGGGTCCATGCTTGATTTCCGATACGATAAACGGCCCGCTCGGTCATCGCGACAACTAAGGGTGTTCCGTCAGGTAACCAAGCTAGTCCGCCCGGTAGATCGTCGGTTTCCAGTATGCATTCTGCCTGTCCGTCGAGTTTAACAGTCATAACTCGCCGTGCATGCTGATCGGTAAACCATAAGCGATCACCGTGCCAACGAGGTGCTTCTGGAAAAGCCAGCCCGGTCAACAGAGTCTCGGTCTTATGCTCCATCATTCTCGTTCTCCAGCGAAATCAACCAGTTTGAAATCGAATCAACTATTGTCTCGACCGGTTGATCGCTATTTATTAAAAGGATGTCGTCCGTTAATTTCAAAGCGGCGAGTTGGCTATCGAGCAAATCTGCCCCCATGAAATGATTCTGTCGCGACACCAGGCGTTGATGCAGGTCTTCGCGGTCACCAATCAAGAATACAAAATTCACATTACTCTCAGTTCCGCGCAATATCTTGCGGTAATTTGCTTTCAATGCTGAACAAGCCAGCACCGCCGACCTGCCTTTATCGAGATAACGGGTTATTTCGTTGTGCAAGCGACTCAACCAGGGTCTTCGATCGTCATCGTCCAGAGGCTCGTTACGGCGCATTTTTTTGATATTCGCTTCGGAATGAAACATGTCGCCTTCGATGAAAGGCCAACTCAAACGCTCGGCAAGTGCTTTGCCAACCGTTGATTTACCGCTACCAGAAACACCACCGATGATCAAGATGCGCCCGGCGCTATGCTGGTTTCTGGTCGATGATTGCATATCCGATTCCGAGATCCTCATCTATTCTGCAGCGTAAATACATGATAGCCCCACGCAGGAAAATCGAGCAACATTTGCTCTGCATTTATTTCGATGCGCAGGGCTGGCGACTTTGAACTCATCAGGTCTTGCTGCGGGTTTTCGTTAATTGGCGGCTCCTGCCAAACGACCCGACATTGTCCGGGATGTGCCGCGTAGTTCACGGCAATCCAAGTTACTTTACCTTCATCTTGCCAGCAATAAATGATGAAATGCTCCCAAGACTCGTTGCCTTGTTCGTTCGGACAGCATTTCGCCAAAACCCATTTCCCGTGCCGAAACACCGGCTTTTGTAAAGTCTGCAGCAGACCACTGTAAAACTCGCTCAACTCTTTATCGACGGCTTCATCCGGACCTCGACACAGATGAATCGGAATATGCACACTTTTTCCTGCTAATTGCCCATCATGAAAAAACCGCAAACCCGGTGCTAGAAACGTAATGATCGCTGCTGCTTTATGGATTTCATGCGGAAACGTTTCTGCAGCGCGCGGCTCGTCGTGATTTTCGAGGAATCGTGCCAGTTTTTGCTGAAAATCGAGACCGGCGCCAAGATGTTCACGCACCGGATAGCCGACTCGAGCTCTGAGCCTATCGTAAAGTCGCTTGTCATAAGTAAAATCGAAGCCTTGTTGTTGTAGCGTCCATTCAAGGTCCCAATAAACCTTTGCAAGCAACACGAAATCGGGAAAACGTTTCCGCACCGCTGTAATCGCCTTGGGCCAAAACGGCTCTATCGTTTTCCCCCCCAGGTTCTCTCGAAGACTTCCGGTAAAATCAGCATCGCCATATCGCTGCGCACGCCATCGCGGCGCGATCGCGAGCAATTCATCAATCATCGCAGCTTGCAGGGCTGACTGGCTGTAATCCAGCTGTAGCACATCTGGCCAGCCGTTGAAATAAGGATCGCGACCGTAAGCGAATACCCGCCTGCCTTGGTTAGTTTCGAGCGCGATATAATTTTGCGGTTCGCGATCGATATCCTGAGTCGAGCCTTGGATATAAAATTCCGGGTGTTTCTGAACCCAGGGGTGATCGAGTGCGGTGTGATTCGGTACGAAATCGAGTATCAACCGCAACCTGCATTGGTTTAGCTGTTTGTGCACGTGGGCCAACGCCTCATCTCCACCCAATTCTTCGGTTGTCTGATAACGCACGACTGCGAAGCAGGAGCCGCAGATATCGCTTTCGGACAAATCGACAAGATTGGCACGAAAGCCTTCTTGCCAAGCTTCATGGCTGCGGGAAATGCTGCCTCCGGCCTTGCCGATTTGCCAAATATCCAAGAGCCAAACCCAATCAAAACCTTGCTTGGCAATGCCTTGCCATTCGCTGTCTGGCCAACTATCGATGCCGACTGCTTGGTCAACCTGGCTAAGGAATCGCCGATGCCGAACCCGAGTATTGATTTGATAAAGTGAAGGATAGTTAGAAATCTCCATCACATTACCTTATTTGCTCGGGTGTGTCATCGGGCGAATCGGCTAAAGTCGCGACAACTTCCTGCATGCCATTCTTGAGCAACTCCTCGCGATCGAGCGAACCAAAAATCGTCAATAGGGAAGCCAGCGTACCAGTCCAACCGGTTTGATGGCTGGCGTCCAGTCCCGAACCATCATCGCCATGAAAATATTCGTAGAACAACAGATAATCTCGGATCAATTGCCGGGTAGGCTTATTAAGAGAATAAGAGAATAAGAGAATAAGAGAATAAGGGAATAGGGCACATCATCAAAGTAACCCAGTAAAGCTAAGCTATTCCTGGGGCTACGGGCGTAATGACATGAGCATATAATTTTAATTGGAGTAAAAAATGACTTATTACTGCCGGATTTGCTCGTCAGTCACCTTGCTAGAAGATTGATAACGAGATGGATTGGAGTAATAAATACGGATGAGGTCCACTAACGTGATCCCGCTTACGGTTTCTTGGCTTGGGCTGTAGCTACGCTGACAACTGCGGTACTAACTTTGGTGATCGGATCAATCATCAGTCGGTGGAATTCAAGCTGGGGCCACGGTAGCTGGTATCGTTGCAACCACATGGGGGGGCTTGCTGCAACAGCTGGTGTTCCACAACCTCAGACATGAGATGGCAAATTCTAGTACTGACAGCAATTCAATGGATTAGTTAATTGATTCCCTGTCTAGCATGGATTTTAGCGCTACGTCGGGTAGTATCGTTCAGGATGCAAGTTCTGCTACACCTATTCAAATGAGAAACCAGCTTTGCAGAAGTTATCTGCTATATCAGTGCAATCAGTTTTATGTTGTCTAAACGAGGTGTTGGTTATTTTTCGGATACGGCCAATTTTCTGGCGGTTGAACAGCAAGATCCGTGGGGAATACTCTCATGGTTGGATCAATTCGACTTCTTTTGGGGTATACAAATCTAGATTCTACTCATCCAAGTTTGCACTAGCCACAACACTGGTAATCTTTACGGATGAGCTTTATCACACAAAACACCCAACAATGCGCCACGCATGCACAGATCTTGCATGACAGCCAAACCACCCATTATCAAAACATCTAGCGAAGGATAACGACTTTCTTCAGCGATTCTTTCGAGCGCAGTTTGTCCGGTAAATTCTGCTGTTTCTAGCAGGTTTAACAGGCGAGCAGTAAAGGCATTGATTTCAATAAATTGAATCTGCTCGTCAACATCACGAAATACCAGTAAATAGGTATCTTTGGGTATTACCTGAGTATGTGGGGCGATACGGTGCACTGGCCAGTTATATTGCAGATTGGCGAGGACTGGATTCAACGCGGGGCGTTGTTTAAGTAAATCGCCTGCGGGATCAATCCTATCCCAGTCAGGGGTGTGTGTCGAGATGGAGAGCACCAGTTCCATCCATTCATAATGCGCGAGCTCAAGCATGAACTTGGGGTATTCTGTGGTGGCGATCCATGTTGCCTGTAAGAATTGAATGAATTCATCAGGTATCTGGCGGAAAAAGGGCGAATGACAGTGATGTTTGGCAAGGAAAGCACGTACCAGCCGTGCCCAACGGCGCTTCCCTAACACTTCCCTTAATACCGGGAAACAGATCAGGAGGGAGTGTTCAATGCCGTTGTAAACAAGTTCTCTGTAAACCTTCATGCGTCGTGCTTCAATCCCATTTGGGCGGGCGTTTGCCTTCGGGTCGCGGATATGTGCAGTGAATTGGTATTGAAAGCGTTGAAACTCAGGAAGTGGCGTGGACATGAGCTTGGGTAATAGGGGTATGTTGGGTCTGAATCTGGGCAATGCGCTCGACTTCGTGTATCAATTCACTCAGAGGGGGAATATTAAAGTCGCGTTCCAATAGCGTGGGAGCTATACCATGAAAATGATAGGTCTCATCCAACAGCGCCCATACCGGATCGATGACATCTGCACCATGCGTGTCGATAATCAGATCTGCTGCCTCGTTATAGTGTCCTGCCATATGCATGTAGACAATACGTTCAGTTGGCATGGCTCGAATAAAGTCGATGGGATCATAGGCGTGGTTAACACCATTGACATACACATTATTGACATCGAGATGCAAATCGCAATTGGCTTCGGTTAAAACTGCCCGGATAAAGTCGACCTCATCCATCTCGGTAATGGGGGCACGCAAATAAAAGGAAGCATTTTCCAGAGCGATACGACGTTCTAGGATGTCTTGTACTCTGCGAATACGAGCAGCGACGTATCTGACGGCCTCCTCGGTAAAGGGTATGGGAAGCAGATCATATAAATGCCCATCATCGGAACAATAGGAAAGATGCTCGGTATAAAGCAGGATTTGGTGCTGGTCGAGGAACTGTCGAATCTGGTGCAAAAGCACCTCATCGAGCGGGAGGGGGCCGCCTATGGAAAGAGACAGCCCGTGGCAGACAAAGGGATAACGCTCAGTAAAGCTGCGCAATTCTCGCTCGGGCCGCCCGCCAATATCAATCCAGTTTTCTGGTGCAATTTCAAAAAACGAAATGACCTCGGGGACATGCTGCTTTAACGCAGGAATTAATTCCCGCCGAAAACCTAATCCTGCACCGGTAAGATGTTTGGGGCTCATGATGATTCAGTCGAAATCTGGTCAGTATTGTTCGCCGCTTAATCTGTGAAATGACGTCAATATTTCTTAATCGATGATCTTTTCATTGAGGATATCACCCGTTTCCTCGGCTGTCTCATCTATTTTCTCCCCTACCGCTTCTGCCGAATTCTTCTTTTCACAAGCGGGAAGTCCAGCAATGAAAACCATTGAAATCACTACGATGGTTAATGTTTTTAATATGTTCATTTGTGTCACGCCTTTAGTTTGCTTCGGTTTATAAGCCAGGGTAAAGAACATCCTAACAGCCTGTCAATTGTATAGAATATAAATGATGACCAATACGATGGTGGGCACGCCGAGTAACCACGCCAATAAATATTTACCCAGTTGTCTCTCCTTAGAAGATTGCAAGTGACCAATCTGTTAGCCGGTAGTCTGCCGTTTAGTAAAACGGCGCGGTAGGTATATAGGATGCTTCTGAAGATACCATCAAAATTTTTAGTTTTCGACCTGCGTCTGATGTGGTCGTGTCAAATGCATCAATTACATTGCACAGCTTACAATGCGCGGCAATTGCAGTCTGTGCGTTGCCGTACAGAACATGGGAGCCAAGATGAACGAGACTTGTGAGCTCATAGAGTCGGAGTAATACTCACGCAACGACTATTAAGCTTGCAATAGATTATATTACGGCGAAATTTCTTCCAATACCGATTACATTGTGCTTATGTCAGGAAGGAGCCGATCATATTCTTTTTTGACCACTTTATAGCACTCGCAAACCCTGGTCTCCAGGCGCGGTCGATCCAGCACGGTGATGTGGCCCCGGTGGTAATGGATCAGGCCGGCGCGTTGCAATTTACTGGCTGCTTCGGTAACGCCTTCGCGGCGCACACCGAGCATATTGGCGATCAATTCATGCGTCATTGTCAACTCGTTCGATGATAAACGATCGAGGGTCAACAGCAGCCAGCGGCAGAGCTGCTGTTCCACTGAATGATATCGATTGCACACTGCCGTTTGCCCAATCTGCGTGAGCAGCGCCTGGGTATAACGCAGCAATAGATGCGCTACTGGCGCAACCTGATTGAATTCCTGTATCAGCAACTGTCCCTTCAGTCGGTAGGCATAGCCCGCGCTTTGTACCACGGATAGTTGTGGCATGGAATCCCCCCCCATAAAGAGGGCTACCCCAACTATTCCTTCACTGCCTACTCTCGCGATTTCAACTGACCGGCCGCACTGTGTGATTGAGAGCAGAGATACGATCAATGTGGTGGGGAAATAGACGTGATTCGACTTGCAACCGGAACCGCAAAGGATTTTGCCAAGAGGCATCGATACCAGTCGCAAATGGGGAAGTAGTCGTTTCAATTCATCTGCGGGCAGGGCGGCGAGAAGATGGTTCTGGTGTGGGTCATTGGGAATATCGGGAATATGGGGAATATCGGGAATATCGGGAATATCGGGAATATGGGAAATATGGGGAATATGGGGGTGTATGGTAGTAGACATCAGTAATCTCCTTTTGTAGGCTAAAAACTACTGCTATGTGAGTTCCAGGGTGGGGTTAAGCCAGTTCTCTACCTGTCTAGACATAATGCCTATTATGAGCTAATAACTGATCCTATTAATGTAATTAAACACTAGCTACAATGATAACAATACTGACCATTAATGTTTTCATGCAAATTCTCCTAATCAATGATGTAGACATTAATACTTAAGCCAAAATCATGCCAGTTTTGTTATTTTATTTATAACATTATGTTATTAAATGAATATATTATTTCTCATCATCTGTTCTAAAAATATAGGGGGCTTGCTCACTGCGTTAAGTTGTGTCATTTTGGCGCATGTGTCATTAAAATCTGGTATGCAAAATGCTAAGAATAAGGCTTTCGATCTTATTCGGTAGTTTGAGAGCAGTGCTAATGGTGCAAGTCGCATTGCCAATATTACTGGTGCTTGCACTGATGCTGATCGTTGGTCAAAATTTGATCAGCCAATTCATAGAAGATAGGTGCTGGAAGATACAGATACTTGTGTAAAAGTAATAAGAAGAATCGCGCGCATCGGGGTTCTGTGCTTTAAAGCACAAAACCAACTTTATGATGAATGTTGCGCTTCATTTTAGTAAATGAGAGGATAAAGGATATCGGAACGATTGCATGAGTGCGATCAGTCGATTGACAAGAATCTGTAAATTTATTTTGTTACTCATTCCAGGAGAAGTATATGCTCGTGACATTTACAACCGATGCCTATGCAGATATCACTATGTTTGGGGATGACGCACTCGTGATGTTGAAAATGATGGGGCACAGCGGAACCGTGCCTGGTGCTATTCTGGCAGCAGATGTTCCTCAAGCGCTAAGTCGGTTAACCGCTGCTTTAGCGGCACAACAAGATGCTTCACCTCCTGCCGAGGATGAGGATGCAGAAGAGCCCGTGGTGAGCATGGCCAATCGAGCGCAGCCGCTAATTGAATTGCTGACCGCCGCAGCAAAGGCAGACCGTAACGTCATGTGGAAATAAATTGTCTTTTCTCGGAGTGAAAGGATGGCCTCATGACGAACGAGACCTAGCTTGGTGGACTCGACTAGGGAGTATCGGGATCGAAGTTCGGAAGCAGAACGGTATAGCTTATTTCATGCAGCATGAATTCTATGCAGAGTGAGACTTTTCCCAGTCATTCGGGTGCAGTTGTCTCAGTGCGCGGCAGTGTGGTTGATATAAGATTTGCTGAGCATCTGCCGCCGATCGACTCGGTGTTGCGTGCTGGAAATGAAGGGCGTATCGTTATCGAAGTGTTGGCGCAACTGGATGCGCATCACGTGCGCGGGATTGCGCTGACCCTATGAAGCCGCGTACCAGAGCACTGCGAAATAATGGCATGTCGTACCCGCCATTACAAATAAATGCCAGATAAAGTGACCGTATCGAATACGTGAATCGGTTGCGAAAAAAAATATGCCAATTGTGTAGGCCACACCCCCTGCAACCAACCAAAGTAGGCCAGATGGGGGTATGCGGGTATACAACGGATAAATTGCGATCAAAATGAGCCACCCCATGAGCAGATAAAGACTGGTGGAGAGGAAGGGGTTGTGCATCTTGTCAAACGCTTTCAGCGCCACGCCGATTGCGGCAAGGCTCCAGACGATCCCAAGGAGCGTCCAGCCCCATGCGCCATGGAGTACACCCAGCGTGAACGGTGTGTAGGTGCCGGCGATGAGGAGAAAAATCGCTGAGTGTTCGATAATCTTAAACACACTTTTGGCTTTGCCTTGCGGCAGGGCGTGATAGAGGGTGGAAGCAAGATAAAGCATCACCATCGTTGCCGCGAAGAGACTCGCACCAACAATGAATCCCGTATCTCCGTGCTGTACTGCATGCATAATAAGAAATGGGGTGGCCACCAGTGCTGCGACCAGCCCTATCCCGTGGCTGATGCTGTTCGCAATCTCTTCTCCTTGGGACTGCTCTCGTTCGGGTACTGCACGCACGATGGTCACGATATGCTAACTAACAGCCTAATGATATGGCCTATGCGCAGGTAGAAAGCGGCTTGATGGGGCAAACGTTCCTGCTGTCGGCGTGTGCCAATATTTGATTTTTCATCAAGCAGAGTCAAAGACACACAATTTTGAGAAGAGGAAGTCAATTCTGTTCGCCTCTCAGCGTAATGATATGAACAGGGATCTTCGGTAATTGTAAATATCCACGCTAATCGGGACGTGCATTAGCGTGGAATGGTTTTACAAGCATATTTTAATCTTTAAACTTGTTTTTCAACTTTGTGGCAGTATCTCGAACAGCGCTGCTTAGTTTATCCCAAGCGCTCTCTGCACCCTCCTTGAGATGCTCCCACGCATCCTCGCTGGCTTCACCTAGTTCTTTCAATTTAGACTTTGCAGCATCAACTTTATGCTCAAGATCTTCTATCTGCTTTTCATACTTAATACGAGTATCGGCTGCAGAACTCTTTGCCTCGGCCCTCAGTTCTGCCAATTTGGCCTGTGCCAGTTCAACCTCGGCTTCTATCTTTTGCTTGTATGCGTCTTTCGTGCTCATAACGTATCTCCTATGAGAATTGATTCAGGATTGATTCTTAGATTTCGTGATAATCCAAACCAGAAATAGTAATAATGCGGCTCCGACCATAGCGGTTACGATTGAACCGATGAGCCCCAAAAGACCGAACATGAGACCGCCCGCAATGGCACCGATAATACCAATAATAATGTTACCCACGGGACCAAAACCACCACCTTTCATCAATATTCCAGCTAGCCAACCTGCTGCTGCGCCGATTACCATAAAAATGATTAATCCTGTATAGTCCATGAGCTTCTCCTCTGGTTTATCAACTACTAAAATAATCTATTTAGGTATGGCCTAGTATCTACGATACCAAAAATCAGGAAAAGATGCTGTAATAGACGTGACGTGATGACGATTAATTGGTGGCATCTTTAACGCTTTCTTTGATTTCTTTACCGGCATCTTCGAGCTTATCAACTGCATCTTCAGTAGCATCGCGCGCTTTCTCGCCGGGACGTCGGTCAAGCGCATCATCAACGTTATCCATTGCTTTTTCAGTACCTGTTTTGGGTTGGTCGCAAGCAGGTAACACCAGCATTGTTGCGGTGATTATGAGTATCAAAAGGTAGTTAGGTTTCATCATCATTTCTCCAATTTAGTTTTGGTTGTATCCACTGGGCTATTCCCACTGAACATAGGACGCTTTCTTACGTTTCATATTCTAATAGCGACATTAAACGCTGTCTGTACGATACCGTACATAATGAAAATCATCATCTTTCCTCAACTATCAAGATCAAATAGTAATCTGCATAGTGGAAGAAAGAACGGAAACAAATGTATGTTTTGTTGCAAGCGTGCTGTGCTACCCTACCTACTTTCAGCAGGCGTCAGTTTAGTTTAGCTGGAATTTTCTAAAGAACCTAGAATGAGGCATTAACGCCGGCCTTGAATAACACGAACCAGTATCACGATAATGGCTATGACCAGTAGAACGTGTATGAATCCGCCCATGGAAGTCGACGAAACTAACTCTAAGATTCACAAAGCTATTAAAACTATTGCAATAATTTCTAACATGACGATATCTCCAGTAATTATTTGGCAGCGATCTGCTGACGATAAGATTAAGTGTAGCAGTCAACCTAAGTCTGTTCGATAGCGCACGCAGAGTTACATTTCTTAATGGCTGTGTCTGGATCTTTTGTAATCTATGTCATTAGTTACTTCTTGGAAATGGCAAGGGGCAGTAAATGGAAGGTATGTATGTTCGGCATCGTACAGAGCGAGTCGGCTTTTGAGTGATATCTTGATCAATCTTTTCTGATCGGAGACTGACATGCCTGGGTTACCAGCGCCACAACAAAACCATCTTTTAGCTGCATTGTCTGTCGAAGCTCAGAACCGCCTGTTTCCTCATCTTGAGCTGGTGTCGCTACCGCTTGGTAAAGTCTTGTATGAGTCTGGGGATTCCTTGCGCCATGTCTATTTTCCGACCAATGCCATCGTATCGCTGCTTTATGTGATGGAAAGCGGTGCATCGGCGGAAATCTCGGTAGTGGGTAAGGATGGTCTCATTGGCATCGCATTATTCATGGGGGGTGAAAGTACCCCAAGCAGGGGCGTTGTGCAAAGCGCCGGTTATGCCTACCGGTTGCTGGGGCAGCGGCTCAAGGATGAGTTCAATCGCCATGGGGAGTTGTTGCAACTGATGCTACGCTATACGCAGGCATTGATTACGCAAATGGCCCAGACGGCGGTTTGCAATCGGCATCACTCGATCGATCAGCAACTATGCCGCTGGCTGCTACTTTCGATAGATCGCCTGCCGGATAACCAATTGACGATGACTCAGGAGTTGATTGCCAACATGCTGGGTGTGCGCCGCGAAGGTGTGACTGAAGCGGCCGGAAAGTTGCAAAAACTTGGCGTGATCGAATATAACCGAGGACATATCACGGTACTGGATCGACCCAGACTTGAGCAATTGAGCTGCGAGTGTTATGCCGTCGTCAAAAAAGAAACAGACCGCCTGTTACCCTACGTTTTTCCACGCCTGAATCGCTGACAGTATGAGTGGTGCTTGCGCACCGCACCGCGTAATGCAGCAATAATTGCTGCAATCACTGAGTCGGGCCTTTCTGCAGAATTACCGTGCTTTCTGTGTCGTAGCGCACAGACATCTCTATGATCATTGATTAGGATGAAGTTGGAGGATTGTTCAGCATCTTTCTCATGCCATTTTTTGGATTTTTTCGTGCTGCAGGATACTCAAATGTCGGCTACAACAACACCGGTGCGTGTGGTCAACCGCCTGATCGGATGTTTGCCACGCGAAGAGCGGAATAGGTTTTTGAAGCGCTGCGAGCCGGTAGAGCTGGCTTTAGGCACCATTCTGTGCGAACCTAAACAGCCTTTTCGGCACGTATATTTTCCCCTTGTAGGTTTCATCTCGCTTGCGATCGCCATGGATGGTCATCAGCCACTGGAAGTAGCGTTGATCGGTAATGAAGGTATGCTTGGTGTTCCGCTGGTGCTGGGAGTCGATACTTCACCTCACCGTGCAGTGGTGCAGGGTGCTGGTACTGCGTTGCGGATGACCGTCGAGCAGTTTCAGCTCGAATTGCACGACAGTACCTACTTGTTGCGCACGCTCAACCGCTACCTGTATGTGTTAATGACGCAATTGTCGCAAACCGGTGCTTGTAGTCATTTCCATGAGATAGAGCTGCGATTGGCGTGCTGGTTACTAATGACGCATGACCGCGCGCGCGCCGATCATTTTCATCTCACACATGAATGTCTCGCTGACATGCTTGGGGTGCGCCGGAGTAGCATCACTATCGCTGCCGGCGTGCTGCAACGGAGAAAGCTCATTCGGTATAACCGTGGTGATATCACTATCCTTGACCGAAAGGGGCTCAAAGCAGCATCCTGCGGATGTTATGATCAGATGAACAAGAACTACAGTAGTTTGCTCCCTTAGACACTTTGCCGTGCTTTCAGCCAGGCAGAGAATTCATCGTGCAATTCCGGATGAACGGACGCAATATCAACGCTGGCCTGCAGCAAGCCCAATCTGCTGCCACAATCATAACGCTTGCCATGGTAATGATAAGCCAGTACCTGCTCTGAATTTAACAGGGCTGCAATACCATCGGTGAGTTGAATCTCTCCTCCTGCACCGCGGGGTTGTGTGCGAATATGCTCGAATACAGGCGTGGTCAAGATATAGCGTCCAGCGATTGCCAGGTTACTCGGGGCAATGCTGGGATGAGGCTTCTCAACCAAGCCCATGATTTTAATAAGCTCTGGCGTCAGCGCATTTCCTTGCACGATACCGTAACGGCTAGTTTGATCCCGCGGCACTTCTTGAACTGCGAGAATGCTGCATCGGTATTGATCGAAAAGGTTAGTCATTTGTTGCATGATGGGTGGATCACCTACCATCAAGTCGTCGGCCAGCAACACTGCAAAGGGTTCGCCACGAACCAAGCGCTCGGCGCACAGCACGGCATGACCCAGACCGAGTGCCCTGGACTGGCGGATGTATACGCATTCCATGTCATCAGGCTTAATAGCGTTGACGATCGTAATGAGATCGTTTTTGCCATTGGCAGCAAGTTCCGCCTCCAATTCATAGGCTGTATCGAAATGGTCTTCAATGGCACGTTTATTACGGCCTGTTACGAAGATCATTTCACGTATGCCTGCAGCATAGGCCTCTTCAACCGCATATTGAATAAGCGGTTTATCAACGACCACCAGCATTTCTTTGGGTGAGGCCTTGGTGGCCGGTAAAAAACGTGTGCCTAAGCCCGCAACTGGGAAAATCGCTTTGGTAACCGTTTGCTGATTACTGTTATACATGATGCCAGCCTCAAAAAGTGTTACTAGATATCGGCCTCATCCCGCTGGGTTATCGGCAGGAGAGGTAAGTGGCATGCATGCTCCCAGAGCTTGGGGGTGTGCATGTCGGTCTGCCGGATCATCGATGTGACTGAGGCGGCAGTGTTACGAAGTTGACTTCGGCCGTGTGATCCTGGCGATCGTCGATCAGCGGGATGATATTGCCCGGTTGTTCAACGCCATCCACCGTGACGCGCATTGCACCACTTTGCAGGGTATCGCCAGCATGTGTTTGCGATACCGTGATATGGTAGACGGTTTCCCGGTACCGGTAATGTAGCTTGAATGCCTGCCAAGAAGTGGGTAGGCAAGGAGCGAAATGAAGCTTGTCCACGTCTAGCCTTAGGCCGAGCAGCGATTCCACAATCAACCGATACA
The DNA here is from genome assembly GCF_003051105.1 of Nitrosomonas nitrosa. GTDB lineage: Bacteria > Pseudomonadota > Gammaproteobacteria > Burkholderiales > Nitrosomonadaceae > Nitrosomonas > Nitrosomonas nitrosa. Next base: position 19,253 of record NZ_QAOO01000010.1, read on the forward strand.
TCCAGCCGGCGGAACCCGTATACCAGCTCCATCCCCCACGACCGGCGTGCGGCGAAACCGCATAGACGTCAGCCGCAACGACATAGGGTTCGACTTTGTAGGTCGCTATCGTTGCTGCCGATTTTCCATGGTTCACCGGGTTGATCATAGCCAGCAATTCCCACGCACGTTGACTGTCGCCCAAGGCTGCGAACGCCATGGTGGTCCAGATGGCTGCGTGGGTGTACTGTCCCCCGTTTTCGCGTACGCCGGGAACATAGCCTTTGATATAGCCTGGATCCAGATTCGATGTATCGAATGGTGGATCGAGTAGCTGGATCAACGCATGATCGTGTCGTACCAGTCGCGCATAGACGGCATCCATGCCCTGACGCGAACGTATGGCATCACCTGCGCCGGAGAGTACCGACCAGCTTTGTGAGATCGAATCAATCTGACATTCAGTGTTGGCTGCTGATCCCAGCGGGGTGCCATCGTCAAAGTAGGCGCGACGGTACCATGTGCCATCCCAGGCATTTTGCTCGATCCGCTGGCGCAGTTGTTCAGCTTCACTGCGACACTTTTCGGCAAACGTTACATCTCCCTGCCGCTGTGCTAGCTCAGCGAAGCGCGTTAGCACGTCATACAGGAAGAAGCCGAGCCAGATGCTTTCACCCTTGCCCTGTATGCCTACCAGGTTCATGCCGTCGTTCCAATCTCCGGAACCGATCAGCGGCAGGCCATGTTCGCCAAACGTCAGGCCGTGCTGGATAGCGCGCACACAGTGCTGATACAGGCTGGCTGATTCAGCGGAGTATCTTGGCAGATCATAATATGAGTCATCCTCAGGGTTGACGGGGCGGCCCTCGAGGAAAGAGATGGATTCATCCAGCACGCCGCTATCACCCGTGCTCAACACATAGCGGCACGTCGCCAATGGTAGCCAGAGATAATCGTCGGAACAGCGAGTACGCACGCCACGGCTAGACGGCGGATGCCACCAATGCTGTACATCGCCTTCCACAAACTGATGTGCAGCACACAGCAGCAATTGCTCACGCACGCGTTGCGGTTCGGCATGGATGAGCGCCATTACATCCTGCAATTGATCACGGAAACCGAAGGCGCCGCCTGATTGATAGTAGCCGCTGCGTGCCCACAAGCGGCAAGCAAGCGTCTGGTAGACGAGCCAGCCATTGGCCAGCACATTGAGAGACGAGTCTGGGGTTTCTATCTGGATGGTACCGAGCGTATGATTCCAATATTGCCACACCGCTTCGAGTGCGGTGTGCGCGGTAGCCGATCCACGTAAGCGGCGCACCAGATTACGCGCATCCTCGGTCCCATGCCTGCCGGCCTGACCCAAGCGGAAGATGATCTCGCGTTCTTCCCCGTCGGCCAAGTCAAAACCGACCTGGATTGCGGCGCAAGGATCCAAGGCTGCCCCCACTTTGCCTGAAAGCCGCGTGCGCGCCATAGCTGCCGGGTCTTTGAGCGAGCCATTACGTCCAATGAACTCAGCACGATCGCAGGTAATCGAGCGATTGAGTTCATCCACATCGAAAAAAGCAATCCGGCCAGCAAATTCCGTGTTGTATGGATTGCGTGCGAACAGCGCACCGCAGTCAGAATCTACTTCGGTAGTCACATGCATGGTCGACTTCGGCCGTAAATCCCCTAATACCCACTCTACGTAGCCGGTCGCAGAGAGCCGTCGCGGTCGTCCTGATGCGTTACGTACTTTCAACACCGAGAATTTGACGGCAGCATCCATTGCCACATAGACCCATAGCTCCGAGACGATGCCTCCCTCGGTATATTCGAATACGCTGTAGCCGAATCCATGCCGACTGATATATGCATTCGCACCGCGACAAGGCAGGGGAGTGGGCGACCAGAAATGACCGCTTTCTTCGTCGCGTAGATAAAAAGCTTCTCCGCTCGCATCGGACACCGGGTCGTTGTGCCAGGGCGTGAGACGAAATTCGTGCGCGTTTTCGCTCCAGGTATAAGCCTGGCCGCTCTCAGAAATGACCGTGCCAAAATGCGGATTTGCCAATACATTTACCCAGGGCGCGGGTGTCACCTGCGCGGCAGTCGTGGTCATGACGTACTCGCGCCCGTCTCGTGTGAATCCACCCAGTCCGTTGTGCAGAATGAGATCACGCGGTGATAATAGGTTGCTGTTTGGAGAATCAGCGCGGTGGCTTTTGCTCGGTCGGATGCGTGGCATTTGCACATCCCTCGGGTTGCGGCGGTTGATCTGTTCTGCCAATGTTCCTCGGCTATCCGTTGCGATCACCCGCGCGACTGATTGGAATAAAATACGGTCTTCGTTCGATATCTGTTCCGTGCGGCGCACGAAGATACCGCCTGGTCGATCGATGACATGTGCTTCGACACCTGCCGCAATCAAACCGATAATTTGGTCCTGCAGCAGCTGCCGGTAACCAGCACGGTCTTCATTCCAGATCACCAGATCGACCACCAGTCCTTTTAAACGCCAGTACGCGTGAGCCTGCACCAGTTGACGCACCAATTCGATATTGGTTGCGTCGCTAATCTGCAGTAGAACGATGGGCAAATCGCCAGAAATGGCGTAACTCCACAAACCGGATTGTCCACGACGATTCTGCATCAGGATGCGGGCTTCGGCGCGCAATGAGCTGTTGGCATAGATAACAGAGTTGGCCAGACGCCCGTAGAGTTGCGCGTCAGTCTCACTTGCATTGAGCTGGCGCAATACCACTTGGGCGTGTGTCCAGGCGACATCAAAGACACGATCTGCCAGTCGTCTATCCTGATATCTTTCGATCAGGCTGAGTGCGGCATCACGTGTTTCTCCTACACCGCTCACTAGATCGAGGGTGATTGTTTGTTCTGGATCAAGCGTGATGGCATGGCAAATAGCGACAATTGGATCCAGCACCGACCCCTGGCTGCCGGAAAGCATCCCTGAGGATGTGCTGCTCAGTACTTGCGGGTCGGCGGTGGTGTGGCCACGGCCAATGAATTGTGTCCGATCCGTTTCATAAGAAATGGCATTGATATCTACTCCGTGTGTTGTCATCATGTGAAACATCCAGCATGTTTCCTCGGTAGCCGAACGTGGCCGACGCGTGCAAAGTATTGCATGGCGTTTTTCGTCGATCTCGGTCTGCACGAACAGATTGCTGAAAGCCGGATGCAGCGCATCTGACGCCGGCATGGCAAGCACGACCTCCGCGTAACTCGTTGCCGTAATTGTGCGGCGGGTGCGGGTGCGGTTAGTGATGCGCACACGGCGCAGCTCGATATCGTCTTCTGGTGATACCACGATCTCGGTATAGGTTTCAAAATGACCATTGCTTACAGAATCGCGACGACGAAATTCAGCACGCCCCTCGGAGAAAATCACTTCATAATGTTGTGGCTGTTTCAGCGCTGGCTGATACGTGGTCGACCATATTTTTCCGCTGCCCTCGTCGCGCAGATAGCAGAATGAACCCCAGGGGTCGCAAGTTGTGTCTTCGTGCCAGCGTGTGACGGCGAGATCTTTCCAGCGACTATAGCCGCCGCCGGCGTTGGTGACCATGACATGGTAGCGGCCATTGGACAACAATTGCACTTCTGGTATCGGCGTATTGGCATTGTTGAAAGTACGAATCGGCGCTTCTACAGCATGAGAGGTTAGTTGGGTATCGGAAAATTGGGCGGTGGGAGGAAAGAGTGCCGTGGTTCTGGGGATTCGTTCCTGGAGCAAAAGTAGTGTTGCCTGGAATAGCGGCTCCGATTCGAAGCGCTTCTGCATCGGACGATTCAGCAGTAAATAGGCTAGGGAGAGCAAGCTCATCCCCTGGTGGTGCGCCATGTAAGATCGTACCACGGTGCTCGATTCCCCGCGTCGTTGACGTGATGGGGTGTAGTCAATCGCTTCATAAAAGCCGAATTTCCCCTCGAGTCCTTGCGCGGCGAGTTGTTGCAGATTCAGGTACGCAGCTTCGGGTGACACCATCAGCGCCAGTACCGTGGCATAGGGGGCAACGACCAAGTCATCGGCAAGCCCGCGTTTGAGACCCAGGCCCGGCACACCGAATGCCCGGTACTGATAGTTAAGATGGACATCAACCAAGTGATAACCCGATTCCGACATACCCCACGGTATGCCACGCTGTCGTCCGTACTCGATCTGTCGGGCCACTGCTGCTTTATAGGTCTGGTCAAGCAGTGTGTTCTCAAAGGTCGGCATGACCAGGAGTGGCATCAGGTATTCGAACATCGAGCCGCTCCACGACAAAAGAACGGGTTCTCCGCCGACAGTGGTAAGGAGGCGTCCCAGGGCAAACCAACTCTCTTGCGGGATTTGCCCTTGTGCGATCGCGACAAAGCTAATCAATCTCGCTTCCGAAGCCAGTAAATCGTAATAACTTGCATCCCGCCGCAGTTCATCCACGTTGTAACCAATCGCCAACAGACGCGATGATTTGTCATACAGGAAATCATACGCCATGCAGGCAAATTCGCTTGACTGCGCAGCAAGCCGTTCGGTGATCGCAATCCGTTCAGCAGCACGGCAACTCGCTTCTGTGATGTGGCGTTTATACGCATGCAGCCACTCGCGTTCCGCGGAAGTCGCCACATTCTCATGGGAGTCATCTAGTCGATGTTCGATTGCCGGCAGCAATACACTTTTGATATTTGCCAATTCTCGTAGCGTTGGGATGATGGTGATACTGAAGTCATCGTCAAGCTTGTTCGGTGCAGCCGGTAGCACGAGCCAAGGGGCGAGAAAGGTCAATTCGACGAGAGCGGCTCTACATTGCCGGACCAGCGCATGTGCCCACCAAACCGCGTCGCTCTCGGAAGTCGTCTCAGAGATGACTGCGCTGGCGTGATCCACAGTCGGATGGTGCGTGGAATCCTCATCTACTTCCAGGTATTCACCCGTTTCGGCGTGCCGTTTTTCATCGGCTGTCATCAAGGTGCGCTCTGTTTGAGGGAGCTTCAGAGCGGCAGTTGCGATACTGTCGGCAAACGTTTCGGCATGTTTCACCAGTCGGTCGAGACATTGCCATGCTAATGCGAGCGTAGTGGGTGGAGTGCTGTATGCAGACTCGATCTCCGCCTGCAATGGGGCGAGCAGATCAGGACTGATGCTTCCTATCGCGTCTAGCAGAATTCCGAGCGTGTCGTGGAGCCCGTGGAACCAGCGGGTATCAAGGATTTTGTCGTCGATAAGGGTGAGCAGACCCGATCGCAAGGTCAGGAGATGACCTGCGAGATTCCCGCTATCTACCGTTGAAATATAAGCTGGATGCAGTGGTTTCAACGATTGTGTGTCGTACCAATTGTAAAAGTGACTACGATACCGCTCCAGCGTTTGCATGGTATCGAAGGTATGGGCCGTGCGTTCGATCAGTGGGCCGGCTGGAAGGTAACCGAAGTCATAGGCAGATAAATTGGCGAGTAGCGCCATGCCCATATTGGTTGGTGAGGTGCGATGTGCGACAGCGGCACCGCGATACTCCTGGTAATTATCCGGTGGTAGCCAATGATCTTCCGGGCCGACAAACGTCTCGAAGAATGCCCAGGTTTTGCGAGAAAGCTTACGCAAGAAGTGGGTCTGTTCAGCCGTCAGACGAGTTTCTCGGCGTGCAAGTGGTTGGCCGACCCACCAGACAATCATGGGTGATCCAAGCCACAGCAGCAGGATGGGTCCCGCTATCGCAAGCGCAGCGGTGTTGAAAAGCAGTAGATAGAGTGTTGTAGTAATGGCGATCAGCGGAGCAATCCACATCGCGCGCAGCGTGGCGGCGAAATCCGTGCGGTTGTTACGCGCGGCTTCACCGGATGGATTCCATTCGAGCAGCCGTTTGTGGGTGAACAACATACGCCCCAGCGTGCGCGCGATTGCATCCAAGCTGAACCAAGCTTCATAGGGAAGACACGCCAAAGTAAATCCCGCTTGCGCCAGACGTTGACTGGCTGTAGCGAGTGTGGCGGTAAGATGCTGGCGTAACAGTACCTCTCGCGGTTTGCGGCAGATTTCCACAATCGATGCGATCAAGGGGGGAAGCAGGAGTGTGCCGATGGCCGCCACAGTCCAGAGCCAGGGTGATGCCAGTACAACCCAGCCTAGCAGCAACAGGGCTGTCAACGCGATGGGTACGAGACTGCGCCGCAGGTTGTCGAACAGCTTCCATTGCGATAGGCGTGAAAGCGTGTTTTTCAATCGACGTTTACCGGGACCGGGAGTGAGCGGCAACAGCCAACCCAGCAATTGCCAATCACCACGTATCCAACGATGACGGCGACTTACATCCATACTGTAGTGTGCGGGGTAATCCTCAAATACATGGACATCGCTCAATAAGCCGGCGCGTGCATAACATCCTTCGAGTAAGTCATGGCTGAGAATCTGGTTTTCAGGGAAGCGCGCATTTAATGCCTGCTCGAAGGCTTCTACCTCATAGATACCCTTGCCGATGAACGAACCTTCGCTGAATACGTCCTGATAGACATCAGAGATGGCACGGGTATAAGGGTCAATGCCAGCCTCACCACCCTGTAAGCGGGCATAACGCGAGCGATTAGCGCCTTCCAGGCTCACGCTGACACGCGGTTGCAGAATGCCATAGCCTTCGTCCACACGCTGTTTCGCATCATTGTAGCGGGGTCGATTGAGTGGGTGGGACATGGCGGCTACAAGTTGCCGTGCAACGTCACGTGGTAGCTGTGTATCCGTGTCGAGGGTGATAACGTATTTCACATGCGCGAGGTAAGAGATATCGCCGACGACACGTGAGAAGCGTTTACCGGCATTATTGTGCGTTTCATCGCGTAGTAACGCATTCAAGTCGGCGAGCTTGCCACGTTTACGTTCATAACCCATCCAGATGCATTCTTGCGGATTCCAACGACGCGGACGATGAAAAAGAAAGAAAATACTTTTTTCCGCTATGCCATATTTTGTATTGAGCGTTTCGACTCCTGTCTGAGCGAGCTGCAACAGTGATTCATCTTCAGCGAGTATTTCTGCGTGCGCATCGCGGAAATCGGTCAACAGCCCGAAATATAGATTGTCATCCCGATTCGCCAGAAAGCGCACTTCCAGCGCTTCGACCAGATCGGTGACGCCTTGCGCGCTAGTGAGCATAGTGGGTACGACGACCAGGGTCCGTGATTGTGCTGGGATACCGGCGGAGAAATCCATGCACGGCAGCGGGTGTGGACGCACGAATAAGGTTGCCAGCCAATTCACCAGAGTGAGCGCCATCTGGCTAGTGGGTAGCAGTGCAAGTAGTCCGATCAACAGCAATAATCCATCCGCTACACCTTGGCTAGGCGCGATGACTAATAGGCTGACGCTGAACAGCAGCGTCAGCAACGCGAATAAACCGAGATACACGTTCAACGGGTGCTGCGCCCCCATTTTAATGAGGGTTTCAGTAACAGAGAAGCGCGCTTGTGTTTTTGTTTCGAGCTCGTGCAAGCCCTGATCAATCAAGTAGAAACCTACGTGTGCAGTGCGTTCACTGTCATCGGGATGCGCTGCCTGGGCTTCATGTGCGAGTTGGACCGCGCTCTGTGCTACTTCGACTTCAGTGAGGGAGCTCTGCTTTGCAATTTTTTCGATCGCATGCCGATAACGGTCGCGCGTAGCAAAATCCATTTTGCTATAGGTACCACCAGGATCTTCGCGCAATGTTTGTTCGGCGATACTCATGGTTTCGACGAACTCACGCCAATCCATACCCTCCAGAAAGCGCAGGCTACCGATACTGTGGCTGATGGAAACCTGATTGGCAGCTTGCTGCTGGTTTCCCAATTGAATCAACTGCTCGATTGTCAGCCCCGACTCGGCCAGTACTTGTTCGATCCAAGACAGCGGTAAAGCCAAGGCGAGGCCTTGTCCTTGCAAGCGGCGCGTAAATTCCGATACGAAGGGTGTCGACATTGGCGGTTGTGAGCGCGCCATATCTGCGATCACGAGCACTAGACTCTTCGGGTCTGTCTCGGCTGCCGCTGCCATTTGGTCTGCCCACACGCTAGCGAGGTCGCAGTCGATTCTGTCAGCGGCGATCCGAATGGCGACACGTCGCAAGTTCTCGATCAACGCTAATCGCAGCATGATGGGGATAGCCCATAACTCGCCTAGTTTGAGCGCACTAACTGTCTGGTAGGCAGCAACGAAACGGCTGAGACTTTCTGCATCTACTCGCCCATCTCCATGTGAAATGATCTCCAGAGCGATATCATATACACGCGGCAGTCCTGCCGAAGGGCCATTCAATAAACGGGGTAATTCCCGACTATATCCTTTAGGCATGTGGCGTCTGGTGGTACGGATCTGTTCTTCGACTAGATAGAAGTTATCGAGCAACCATTCGCTGGCTGGCGTGATCTGCTGGCCGGCTTTTACTGCAGTTGTAAGCCGTCCACAGACATCGATCAAGACCGCTTCATTTTCTGCCAAACGCTTCATCAGACGATCCTGTGGGCGTTCCTGTGTCAAATTATGTATGGTTGCGAGATACTTGCCGCGTTGTTCCATCTGATCAGCACTATACAATTCTGAGCGCAGTGGCGGTTCATTAAAGGCATTCTTGAGGGGGATGCCACCGCGCATACGCGTGTTCAACCGGCTCAAATATCGGAAAAAACGACTGTTAGTGGTTTTCATTTAGAAATCCATTCCTCATTGGATGGAAATTTCAACCTAGATTCCTCTATTGGATCAGGTGGAGTGTGCGGTGCTATGGGTACAGGATAGGGTGCAATGACAGGGAATAGTCGTTCTATTCCCAGCGGCTGAACACAGTCATGTAGCCGTAAAATCGTACAGTCCGTACCGGAGCGGCAGTACCCAAAAGGTGGAGGTGGAAATAATTGTAAAGATCATAATATTTATGATGTCAAAAGATTAACTTGGCGATCAACCGAATCTAGGTTCAATACCGTTTTCCGGTAATGTTCCCGATTGGGCAGATCGACATCCAATCGAGTACCTCGTGTAATAATGTATGCTGACATAGAATGAGTCTCTGGAAAGGAGGGGGACGGGACCCATTGCTGGCAAAAAGTAAGATGCGAGTCCTTTCATCATACACGCATATTCTGAAAAAAAGCTGATGCTGCTCATATTCAGAGCACGGTTCCTTGCAATCAAGACTAACTCAAAGAAACCGCTCGTGTTGAGCTGCTCAAATCGCTAAGCAATGGATATCAACCTACTGACCCTGCCTGGCTGAATGGTTTTTTATAAGCGTTACGCTTGAACGATCTACGCGCATAACTCAATATGGCCTACCCCCCCTGCTTTATTCCCATTATTTACTATGAATAAATACGTCCTGTGAGATAAATGAATAAGGAAATGTCCTGAGGTCAATTAGCTTTGCAAGCTATCGTCACTTGATCAGCATGTCATTCTTGGCAGACACCACACCCTTAACATTGCGCGCAACTTCAACAGCCTTGTTGATGTCGGCCTGGGAGCTGACAAAGCCGCTTAGTTGAACAACACCTTTGAAGGTTTCGACATTGATTTCAGCAGATTTCAGGGTAGGTTCATTGAAAATTGCAGCCTTAACCTTGGTGGTAATAACAGTATTATCGAAGTATTCTCCGGTTCCCGATTGCTTGGAGATGGTATAGCGAGTCTGTACGCTAGCGCACAAAGCTTCTCTGCTTCAAAATCCGCTTAATCTGCAGGATGACAGGTAAAATATAGTCAAACCTTCTTTCAGGTAGGGTTTGCGCTAAAAATTGAAAGTTGTGGCTGACCGATTCTTGAATCCGTTCAATAAAACATGTTTTTCAACTCGGATTGTGAAGTTCTTTATGTGTGTTAAGAAAAATGACTATCTTTTCCTCATCGCAATTTTTATTTTCTCGAGCGCCAGTGTATATGCTGAGATGCAGTGTAGGTTTGATACGGACCAGGGAATTGGTGCATTGGGCCGTATCGAGCCACGCTCCCGGGTAATCAAAGTGTCCCATAACGCAGGTCCAGAAGGCGCACGTGTTGCGCAGCTTTTTTTTCAGGAAGCGGATCGGGTTAAGCTAGGCGATCAACTGGCGATTCTTTCTGATCATGCCAAAAAGAAGGCGGAAGTGGAATCTGTCAAAGCACGCATCAAGGTGCTGGAAGCACAGCGCGCTGTCGAACAAGTCGCACTCGCTTTTAATAAAAAAGAGCATTTGCGCTACCAATCACTTGAGCAAAGTGCTATGGCTTCTGTTTCGCTAGCTGATGCTAAACGTTTAGCATTTGAGCAATCCGAGGCCAATATAAAACGCTTGTCTGCTGAAATTGCCAATGCCCAGTCTGAGCTGAAGGTTACCGAGGCTGAATTGGATAATACGCTTATTTATGCACCGATTTCCGGAACAGTCTTGAAAATTCTTGCTTGGCCAGGTGAGCGTATCGGTGATCAAGGCTTACTGCACATGGCCGATTTAACCCAACTCGATGTCGTCGCCGAGGTTTATGAGTCAGATCTATCTCAAGTCAGGATAGGCCAAGCGGGCTGTATTGATGCGATTGGTTTCAAGCAGAGCTATCGTGCTCAGGTCAGAGAATTGGGCTTCTTGGTTAGGAAAAATGACCTGAATGATACAGATCCGCTGGCAGATAGAGATAATCGCATCATCGAAGTGCGTTTGACACTTGAAACGAGTGCTGTTAATGATTTACAGCATCAAATTTTTCGGCAGGTTCGGGTACGGATCTCACCATGAACGGTATTGCCTGGTTTTATTTTCCTGCGCGCCTGGCTTGGCGACAGTTGATCTTTGACCGAACTAAATTGATTGCAGCTACTAGCGGCGTGTTATTCGCCTGCGTGTTGGTGTTCATGCAATTGGGTTTCCGGGATTCCTTGTATGCCAGCGCGGCTTCCGCCCCGGTCAAATTAAACGGGGATCTGTTTCTCATGCATAAGCAGAGTGAAGCGATGTGGCGCCCAGTTCAGTTCAAACGCAGCGAACTGATGCGCACTTTGGGCCATGCGGCTGTCGCCGAGGTGTACCCGCTTTATTCAGCGCTTGCGCCTTTCAAGAATATCGAGACTCAGATCAAAAGAACCCTGATGGTTTACGGCCTGGATCCTGATTCGATGATATTTGATCTCACAGGGCTCAAAAACAAGCAGACCGAATTGCGTCTCAAGGATACGGTGTTATTTGATGAATTTTCCCGCCCAGAATTTGGGCCGATGCGTCAATTGCTGATGGCCGGGCAGCATACAACAGAAATTAATGATTACAAAGTTACGGTCATTGGACTCTTCCGTTTGGGAGTGTCGTTTGCTTCCGATGGTAATGTGATAACCAGTGACTTGAATTTCATGCGCATTTTTCCAAACAGAAATGTTAGCGATATCGATTTGGGCGTAATCAGACTACAGCCTAATACATCGATTAAACAGACACAAAATGAATTGAGAAGCCGGCTCAATGAGTCCGTGAATATTTTTACCTATGAAGAGTTATTAGAATATGAGATGAATTATTGGGCCAATATTGCGCCGATCGGGTTTATTTTCGGCTTTGGCACGGTAATGGGGTTAGTGGTGGGCTTGGTGATCGTTTATCAGATTCTATTTACCGATATTACCAATCACCGCAATGAATTCGCCACATTAAAAGCCATGGGGTATGAACACGGCTATTTTGTTCGGGTAGTGTTTGCTTCTGCGTTTTTTCTGGCCATTTTGGGATTTATACCCGGTTATTTTTTATCCATTTTTCTATATCAGCTGGCTGAATCTCAAACATTCATGCCCATGCCGATGAATATCAGTAAGGTCTTGACTGTTTTTGTATTTATCCTTTCCATGTGTGCCACAGCCGGGCTTCTGGCTATACGCAAACTGAAATCGGCCAATCCGGCCGATATGTTCTGATGGCAATCGTCATCGATGTACAAGGTTTGAGTTTTAGCTTCGGCAGTGGTGCACTAACGCAGCCCGTATTGAAAAACATTACGATTTCAATCCATACAGGTGAGATCGTGTTGATGACCGGGCCTTCCGGTTCCGGTAAAACGACTTTCTTGACTATCATCGGTGGATTGCGACAAGCTCATCACGGCAGTGTGATGGTACTCGATCGGCAGTTGATTAACAGCACAGAACAGATCAAAGTAAGCGTTCGGCAACAAATCGGGTACATTTTTCAGCAGCATAATCTGCTGAAATCGCTTACCGCGTTGCAAAATGTCAGTATGACCTTAGAGATGCAAAACTCAATGACCGAGCAGCAGCGGCTCGAACATTCAGCAGAGATGCTGCGTGCCGTGGGTCTAGGAGAACGACTGAATTACCTGCCAGATCAACTTTCAGCAGGACAGCGCCAGCGTGTTTCCATTGCAAGGGCTTTGGTGGGGCAACCTAAAATCGTACTGGCCGATGAGCCGACTGCTTCTCTCGATAAACAAAGCGGTCATGAAGCTGTGAGTATTCTCAAGCGATTGGCTAAAGAATCAAAAACCACCATCCTGTTGGTCACACACGATTACCGAATCCTGGATATTGCCGATCGTGTGGTGGAATTGGAAGATGGCAAGATCAAGAATGCTTGATATGGGTCATTGAATCCAGGTCGAATATTGGGTCGCGATGATCATGGTTTACTAGACTAAAACGGTATCAGCTAGCAAGAAATCAGCAGTGAACAAGATAGGTTAATATGCCATAGCATTTTTTGCCGTTCTACCACAAGCTACACTTACCTTCCTTAATCTGTAGAGTAGGGCTCACCGAGATACCTAACAGTTATCGATACTGTTGGGTATTTTATTTACCAATCCATTTTTGAGGTAGTTCCTACCCTATGTGTTTTTCAGCAGAAGCGAGTTTCGTTGTCAGTGGTACACTTTTGGTTGTTGGTGCGGGGGCAATCAGGAAAGTGAATGACAAAAAAGATGTATTCATTGCATGCATTCCCCTCCTTTTTGCGTTTCAGCAGCTAACAGAAGGATTGCTGTGGCTTACATTGGAAAGTGGGGAAGAACCACCAATGCAATTCTGGTTGGCAAATTTATATGGCATTTTTATTGGTGTGGTATGGCCTTTTTATGCGCCTTTCGCTATCTATCAAGGAGAGATGGATAAATCAGTTAGAAAAGTAGTCGCTTCCATGATGGTGGCTGGTATTAGCTTGGCAGCCTATACCATCATCGGTTTGCTGAGTGAGCCAGTTATTGCTTCTATCGTCAATCACAGTATTCATTATGCCCATGATGTGGAAGGGCAACGGTTTGTACTCGGTATGTATTTATTTGCGACCTGTGTTCCTTTCATTCTTTCAAGCAATCGGTTGCTGAACATAACCGGGGCAATGATAACACTTGGCTTTTTTGTCTCTTTTTACGCGTATCGAGAAACATTTGCTTCTGTATGGTGTTTTTTTGCTGCTATAGCGAGCGCACTAATCTATTTATATATTGTAGATCAGCGTATGAATAGAGTGCGTGGCTGAATCTAAAAAGATAAGCCATTTTGGTTTGATGAGCAAAATTGCGCTAACGGGATTGGGTGAATAAGCCAATGATGATTTTATTAAAACCTTGACCAGTCATCTGCAACAATCCGGCTATTTTCAACAATAAATCGTTGGTTATATTGACCTATTCTGTATGTCCACGCTTCACGGATAACGTAAATGTTGCCGGGGTAGCGGAAAGTGCCAAGGTGGATACGTGCATGAGGCTCACCTAAATTGGCTAACAATTTGTCGACATAATCACCTTTGGAAATAATATTGCCATTGGGCGCACGGAAGCCACTTAAACACGCTACAATGGCAATGAGCAGTAATAGTTTCTTCATGGCGTTGCCTTTATATGCTGGCAGGATATCAACTGACTATGGCAACTCTATCTTAAAGTGCGTTAATGTAGGCTGAACAAAATAAAAGATTTGTTACTTTTGTTTGTTGGAAGGCACCGTGTGCTGAGGTAACCGGATTCGCCATCTGACGGCCAATAGACTTCCAAGTATGGAATGCATCACGGCAGAGACTGCGCCAACGACCGGTGCCAATGGCAGTAGCGGAAAAGCCTGTTTGGCTAGAACGATGGCTAGCCCAGAGTTTTGCATGCCTACTTCAACAGAGATTGTTCGTGCGCTTTGGTTGGAGTAACCAACGATACGGGCAAGCTGATAGCCCAGTAGAAACCCCCCTCCATGTAACAACGCAGCAGCTAGAATCAATTCAGAGCCATGTTTGAGAATCGACTCTGCATTCGCGGCAAAAACTACTGCACAGATTACACACACCCCCAGGACGGATAGCAGGGGAGCAACGGGCATGACGCGTTGCACAAGTGTGGGTGCCCAGCGATTGAGCAGTACACCCAAGACGACAGGAATAATCACTACCTGAAATGTTTGCTTGAAGAGCATCCAGGTATCGACGGGTACCAATGCTCCCGCAAACAACTCGGTGAGCAGCGGAGTCAGTATGACTGCAGCTAATGTGGAGCAGACGGTCATGACTACCGAAAGCGCGACATCAGCTTTAGCGATATACGTGACGAGATTCGAGGCTGTTCCTCCTGGACAGCAGCCAACCAGGATTAGACCGACGGCAAAGTGTGGGGGCAGGCCGAGCGCATATGCGATTCCCCATGCAAGAAAAGGCATGATGGTGTATTGCGCGACAAAACCGATTGCTACTGCTTTCGGCATGTGCACAATTCTGTGAAAATCATCAAAGGATAGCGTCAGCCCCATGCACAGCATGATAAAAGCCAATATCAATACCATCAGCGAGCCTTGATTCAGGGGGGCCCACCATTCTGGCCAAAATAGGGCAAAGATACTCACAAGTATCGTCCAGAGCGGGAACAGTAAAGTAAGTCTTTGTAACATGATCGTGAGTGGACGGAATTCGGTTTCTAGGAAATGAGCAGGCTATAAAATTGTAAATTTACAAGTGTGTTGGTGTAGCTCACGGTTTTATCCAGTTAGACTGATCATCCTAGAGTCCTCTGATGGGTGGGGTGGCGTGTTCCGATTTCACGAGTGTAGGGCGATGCGCAATGACGCTGAATAGTCGCTCTATTCCAATGCGTCGCAACGAAACCATGTGCTCGCAAAATCGAGCAATCCATCCCGAAGCGGTAGCGCCAGAAAGGTGTGAAAATTATTCTAAAAAATAGAATATTCATAATATTAACCTCAAAAATTAGTGATTAACGGCTGAATCTAGGATCAGTGTGATTACAAATAAAAAAATGAGAATGGATGCAATTTATATTGATTGGTTATAGGGCTAGATTATCAATATGGGCATTATGTATTTTTTGCTGGGTATGTTATAAAGAGTGTGCGTGCAAGGGTAATTGGTTAGTTAGTATCAAATAAGCTAATTTCCCACGATAATACGTAGGCAGTATGGTATGTATAGGTAGCTTTTTTGCCAAGAATGTTTTGATCTTGATAAATCTTAAGCAAAATAAGGAGCAATTGTCATGAAAACAATATTATCTACGTTTGCAATAGGATTGTTAGCATTTTTCTTAAGCGTGTCACTTTATGCAGATGATTTGCAGCATAAAGCGGAAGCAATCGAACACGCAGAAGAGGCGGTAAAACATGGAAAAATGGGGCATGCTAAAGAATTACTCCAGCATGCAAAAGAAAGCCTGGTGCACGCCAAAGCAGCAAGTGAGGCGGGTGCAGATGCGCATATGGATCAAGCTATTAAAGATTTAGAAGAGGCTATCAAGCATGCTGAAATGGATCATGCCGAAGAAGCAACCAAGTATACTGAAGGGGCACTTCAGCATATGGAACAGTCAGGCGTTAGATCCATCCATACGGATACAGATTAAAAAATCTCGCTCCAAACCTTGCAGGAAGGGAAAATTCATGGCTAAAGGCTAGGGAATTGGGATGCTGAATACTTATTTCAGTATCAGGTGAATGCTGACGTCGCACTAATATCATTTTTACCCTTATTTGGTTGTACAACTTGTTAGCGTTTAGTCATATTGTTTTATTGCAATATATGCTATAAAGAGCTTACGTGCTGTGAATTGTGATAGGCATCGGGCACTTATTTTTGCCATGACAGTCCAGAAATTGGACAGCACGGACTTTCCAAGAATGTTCTGACATCATTAATCTCAAACAAAGAAAGGAGTAATGGTCATGAAAGCATTATCGACTATGATTGCAATTGGAATGTTAGCGTTTTTCATGAATACCCACAGCTTTGCCGGCGATGAAGGTCATACGGCGGAAGCATTGGAGCATGCGGAGGAAGCTGTAAAACATGGAAAAATGGGGCATGCAAAAGAGTTGCTTGAGCATGCAAAAGAGAGTCTAGTGCATGCTCAAGCCGCCAAAAAGGAAGGGGCTGATGCACATATGGACGAAGCCATTAAACATCTTGAAGAAGGTATCAAACACGCTGAAATGGGGCATGCCGATGAAGGTACTAAGCATACCGAAGAAGCTATAAGTCATATGCGTGAAGCGGGTCCTAAATCCCCTCATTAGTTGTGGCGGAAGCCATCTACCCCCAAGCATTTGCTGGGGGTAGATAAAATAGGATTCTTTTCTCAAATTTTTTCGATCTCCATTAATAATCCTTAGATCGCTTACCGTGTTTGAAGGGACATAACCATCACGCCCCAGCATCTTTCCTTTTGTTTACAGACACAACGATGGTTTCGGTCACCAAAGGGTGATTCCAGTTTCTACTTAGTGGATGATCTCTTCGGCTACGTGTAAATTTATGATGGTAGCGATTAATTTGTGGCCGCCCAGTGCATTGCAATTAATTCGAAGTGGCTATTACTGATTACGTACTTGAGCTGAGGGTGTGCATGGTGAGTTCCGGTAAATGAGAAAGGGTAGGTGATTTTTGTTTAATCAAACTATCCCGTAAGTTTCACTCAACATAATCGTCCTTTTATGGATAAGGGTAAGTCAAAACGGTTTTCGTAATTCATGCAAAGTGTTGTGCTTTGTGAAGTGACAGAAATAGACTCCCATTGAATAAAGCCCGAAGCGCTGAAATTAACTAATAAATCTGTCAATCCAAAATTCCTGGAAGTGATGTAATGCCATCTAAACTTTTATTTCTTCCCGGCGCATCGGGGGACGCACGGTTTTGGTTGCCTGTGGCAGAACGGCTTGCCTACCCTGCAGATAAAGTTTATCTTGAATGGCCGGGTTTCGGCCCGATACCGCCGGATCCCAGGGTGAACTGCATGCATGATCTCGTTAGCCTGGTTGTAGCAGCGATCGACCAGCCAGTTGCTGTGATTGCTCAATCGATGGGCAGTGTGATTGCGGTGCAGGCGATAGCCGAAAAGACCGAGCTGGTTACTCATTTAGTATTGGCAGCGACTTCGGGGGGAATGGATCTAGAGAGTTTCGGCGCACACAATTGGCGGCCGTTGATTCATGCTACAAACGCATCCTTTCCTCGTTGGTTTTCTGATTATGATGAGGATCTGACACCTCAATTTCATAGCATATGCGTCCCGACCTTGCTGTTATGGGGAGATGCCGATCCAATCAGTCCTGTCAGTGTAGGCCAGCGATTGGCTGCTCTGATCCCGTATGCCAAATTACACATTGTATCCGGTGGAGATCATCATTTTGCCAAGACGCATGCTCAAGAAATTGCACCGCTGATTGATGCGCATCTTGCAGGTCATGTTGAGTAGTTAAGTGAATTAGTATCAGGCGTAGATTGTTAAAGATCATGTTCCGCTCCCTTATTGTTTTAATAATTTTGGCTGTCATTGTTGTCGTTGTAATTATAGGGATGGCAATCCAAGTAGGGGGGAAGCTAATTCGACCCGCTCATCGTATCGTTGGTGACGCACCAGTTGATCTGTCTGCCGAAACGGTCGTGTTGCAAAACGGGCACGGTAATGTGGTTGCTGGCTGGCTTGTGCATGGGAAGCCTGAAATGGGTGTAGTCTTGCTGCTGCACGGTGTGCGCAGCGATCGGCGTCAAATGCTTGGACGTGCCAGGTTTCTCTCAGAAGCGGGCTATTCTGTCATGCTCATCGATTTGCCCGCTCATGGAGAAAGCAGCGGCGAGCACATTACTTTTGGTTACCGAGAGGCAGAAGGTGTGAGAACTGTCATGCATTATTTAGCAGAAAGGTACCCGAAAAACAAGATTGCAGTCATCGGCGTATCGTTAGGGGCGGTTTCATTTGTGCTCTCGAAATCGACACCTACTCCCAGTGCGGTGGTACTGGAGTCGATGTATCCTACTATTGATGAAGCGATCCTTCGAAGACTCGAGAAGCGGCTCGGCCCATTCAGCCGCCTGTTCACCCCACTCTTTCTTTGGCAACTTCCGCTTCGACTAGGTATTTCTGCTGATCATCTCCGGCCCATTACTGAATTACCGCACTTGCATAGTCCAGTGTTGATCCTGTCAGGCGCGGATGATCGTCATACGACCCTATCTGATACGCATCGCTTATACGAAGTCGCTAATCACCCAAAAATGTTGTGGATTGTTAAAGATGCCGCCCATATCAACCTTCATGCACACGCGCCGACAGAATATGAAACCAGGGTGCTGGCATTTTTTCGAAAATATCTTCAGGGTGAACGTGAGTGAGAGGGCATGGCTCAATGCAAATTGACCGGCCCTGTAAGAGATAAGGCGCTAGACTAGCAGATATGGTCTACTAGTCTAGCGCCTTCAATTTACATTTCAGAAATCCAATTCAATTTGGGGCTGCTGATATGGTGCAACTTAATAAAAGCAATTTGATTGGATCGCTGTAAAATGCTTGACCAGAATAGCCATTATTTTCGAAAACTCTTACACCTTAGTTGATCTATTATGATTAATGCATTGCTGCCAAAATTGCTGCAACCTCTTACGCGTAGTTTAACTACCCACAGGTTTCTTCACCCCTACCTGTGGAGATATTTGATACGGGTACGTAATCACTTTGCTACAGTAGAGGAAGATTGTGAATTTGTAACTACGATCGAAAAAACGATTAGAGTACGCACAAAACTTTCTGATCATATCGAGTCTCAGCTTTTCTGGCAGGGATTTCAGGAGGCTGACGAAGGTGTGCTACGTTTAATATACAAATACTTACCCCGCGATGGGATCTTTTTTGATATCGGTGCCAATATTGGCTCATTAACTTTAGTGGGTGCCAAAATAGCGTCTGCTGGTCAAATATACGCATTTGAACCTAGTGATCATCATTGTGCACGGCTAACATACAACTTATCTCTCAACAATTTTGCTAATGTTACCTTGATAAAGAAAGGTCTTTATAACGCAGCCGGCACTGCCACGCTCTATCGGCCGTCTACAGATGAAATGATTAACAATAGTGGGGCAGCTAGCCTTTATCCTAATACCGCTATTGCTGAAAAATTATTCAATGAAAAAATAGAGCTCATTAAACTCGATGATTTTGTGAAGGAACAACATATCTTTCGCATTGATCTGATCAAAATTGATATCGAAGGCTCAGAATACAATGCTTTACTGGGAGGTGTAACGACATTAAAACGTTTCAGACCTGTCGTTCTGATTGAATTGGACCAAGATAATTTGTACCGTGCGGGGTGCACTTCAGCTGATATTTTGAACTTTTGGTATGATTTAAATTATCAGGTAAGCCGTATTGACATCAATGGCGAGGTCACTCCAGTTAATTCAGAGGCTGATCTTGGCAGACATCAGAATCTTTTGTGTCAGCCACAGACATAAGAGCATTTAGTTCAGAAAAATTATCATCGGCTGATGGAATCAACATTTAAAACACACTATGCTATTCACTTCATCAATTCTTTCAAATACTTTGCCCTTAAAGGCTGACTATTGCACTAAAAGTAATTGTTGACTACCTGGTATTTTTCCTTCAAGAAATCAAATCAATAATCCTTGTTCCAACTGGTTCTACCCTGTCCTCCACTCACCGCAAAGACTGTGCTGCTAAAAAAAAGACACGTGCATGACAGGTAGCGCTGGATACCCACGAAAAATGCTTGCTACGCTGCAAACCAGCGCTGGCAAGGCGAGTATATAGATTTTCTTCATTGCAAAAAGCCGCCATCGCAGTTTCTAATTCTTCCTCGCTACGAGGATCAACTATGAGTGCTGCTTGATCAGCGACTTCCGGGCATGCGCTGACATTCGATGTGATTACTGGACAACCACAAGACATAGCCTCCAGGATAGGCATCCCAAATCCTTCATACAACGATGGAAAAACAAAGGCGAGTGCATTCCGGTATAACTCGGCAAGTTCTTCTGAATTGAGATAACCGGTTATAACACGAACGCCTTCTATTCCCTGATACTTCGATAATGCTTCTCGGGGTAATTTGAGCACTAATTCAACTGGATATTTACGCCGCAGGCGAATGAATACATTAACAATACGATGAATATTTTTCCGTGGCTCATCATTCGAAACATGAAAGAAATAAGATTCTGTTTTTGCGCCTGATGTTGGTCGAAATATTTTCGAATCAACGCCATGGTGGCAAACCACGAAGCGATCAGCAGAAATGCCCGTAAAGGCAATCGCCTCGTTCTTGGTGAAATTTGATACTGCAATTACAGAATGTATCCGATGTCGAATATGAACCCACTTTCTTTGCTTGCCTCTTGCATAGTGCTTGGCGAGCAGTTTATCTTTTAGGCCAGTAAAATATTCCCAGCCCTTTAGCGAAATGGGTGCCAAGCCATGTATAGTGACGACCAAAGGAGGTGTGTCCATCCCGACTAGAAAGTCTGGCGGAGGATTACCGCCGCCGGAGCGAATATCCCATAGTACATCTGCATTTCGTGGTAGTGTTCCAACGCTGTCAAAAGGTAATGGTTTGATGCCAAAGGGCGATAGTTGCGCAAGAACATTTTCTGAGTAAACTCTGAAACTTTGTGGGATGTCTGGTGGCATATATACACCGACACTAAGCGGTGTGGTTGATCCAACCTGGTTCAGATATGACATTCTCGATCCTCATAGATAAGTGAAAATATTGGGTGAGCAGTACGATTTCTGCATTAACCCAATTTGATCAACAATCAATACAGGCACGGGGTCTCAAAAGTAAATCATTTGATTAAGATGAGCTTGCAAAAATTTAACGGTAGCTATCTTGATATGATTTAATTTTTTTGATATTGATTATCCTGGTGTAAATTATTGATAGTTCTAATATTTAGAGTCGATATTAATCTTCATTTTACGACTGCTTCTAAGTTAATTTCTTTAGGGTGTCGATTAACTTTTACCATTCAGACGATATCGATTTATATGAGATAAAATTTTAATTATTTCGTCGAATAAAGGTAATTTGAGCAGCCAACCAGCTGCTATCCAGCTAAGCCCGGTAACTAGAATGAGCATAAGCATATTGGGGAGATAAATTAATGATGCATTACCTCCCATCAGTATCACTACGAGAGATGGTATCGACGTCATAACCGTTAGCAGCATGCTCTTACGATAAATAGTGGCAAACGAAGAAAAGCCAATATCTAAGGCTCGTTGTCCCACAATTTGGTAAATAACAAGTTTAATTATGCTGACACAAGTCATAGCAACTGCAACCCATATCAAGCCATAATGAGCGGAAAGCAAGATTGCTATGACATTGAGTGTATGAACTGTGACATTAAGTCGAAAGGAAATACGAATTCGACCTGTTGAAATCAGAACTTGGTCGACTAATGATATTGCATATAAAAGTATGGCGTTAATACAGAGAATGCTTAAAATAGGCGCGGACTCTAGCCAGGTTTTACCAAACAATATATAGATTACTGGCTCAGATAATAGGGCGAGGATTGCATAAAAAGGCCAGGCCAATGCAGTAATGCTGGATGATAGTATAAGATATTGATGCTTATCGATTCCTCCATCGCGGTGTTGTTTAGAAAAACGGGGAAACATAATCCCTACGAGCCCTTCCATAATAACTTTGCTGAAGATACTAATTGCGCCCACTGCACGGCCGAATATACCTACAGCGTTCATATCCAGTATTTTTCCAATAATCAGGTCGGGTGCACTATTACCCATATGCGAGATGAGTGTGCTTGAGCCTGCGTAGCGGCAGAAGGTAAACACGTGGGGAATTTCACGAAAACCAGGAAGCAGTAATACACCCGGAGGACGAAATACAAGTGTCAGGAGTACACTTGTCAACGTGCCGGCGATTGCACTCCAGACGAGACTTCGATAACTTTCTCCAGCCAGTGCAGCAGAGACGCCAACTACCGCAGAAACGAGTGAGCTGCCGATTTGGATAATCATTGTATGCTTAAATCGCATTTCGCGCCGGATATGAGCAAATGTGATCGCGCCTATCGGAACCAGCAGGAAATTGATGCACAATAAACCTATTACATCACTGACGGCTTCGTTTTCATAGAAATTTCCTATTGGGGTACGAGCGAAGTACATAACGAGTGCAATACCCCAACCAAACAGTAAATTCAGAGTAAAGGCGGCGCGGATACGCTCGGCCGTCAAATCTTTTTCCTGAATAATATAGTTATTGATGCCAAATTCTCTAAGTACCTGACCGAGCCCGACAAACACGGAGGCGACGGTATAAATACCGATATCTTCAGGGGTAAGTATACGCGCCAGTATAATAGTGGTTATAAAATAAATAATAAATGTTGAATACTTCGAGGTGTATACATAGAACAACGAAGATCTGAAACTCGTCATGGCGCTTATATTTGGTCTTTTAGGGTTGACTTCTTTAGCTGTTGACAGATCGTATTTATGATTTACAGTAAAAGGAGAGAATTTTCTGACGCAGCACACTCTACCATGACTTAACCCAATTCTCGGTCAGTGTGGCTACTTGATTGCGCCACTTACTACTAGAAAAAGTATGGTTTGCATCCTGTAAATGGATGCATTCTGCTTTTTTGATTTTTAAGGCTTTATCCCAATCTCTGGATTGATTGATTAAATCTAGAAATTCCTTCGCAGTAAGATCATCGCCACTTGTAATGATAAATACTTTTCCTGTAAAACGATTTAGTCCAGCAAGCATGCGTTCAGGTAATGGCGCGTGATTGGCGTCGCTGTGAAGTGAATCATTGGATGGAATTTCATTCCTTCCTTTTCTCGTGAGCGTAAACAGTGACTGTAATAGAAAGCGGAGAGTTACTTTTGGATTATATCGGCCACTACCCACTTTTTTCCAAAAGTCCGGCTGAAACAGACGTGTAGCGTAGTAATGCTTTATATATGTTTTTATCGCGCTTTGTTCCGTTCTAACCCATGGGTTAAGTAGGATTAACCCAACTA
Organism: Nitrosomonas nitrosa; assembly: GCF_003051105.1. Taxonomy (GTDB): domain Bacteria; phylum Pseudomonadota; class Gammaproteobacteria; order Burkholderiales; family Nitrosomonadaceae; genus Nitrosomonas; species Nitrosomonas nitrosa. The sequence continues at coordinate 42,513 of NZ_QAOO01000010.1, forward strand.
TACGCGGATCTTGATAGGCATAAAAAAGCGCAGCTGACGCCGCGTCACATAAACCCCAAATTGCTAACTCTTTCAGGTGAGGTAAAGCTAGGAAGAACTGATCGATTGCTGCATGTAGATCGTCATGTATGTTTTCAAATGTTCTAATTTCCCCCTCACTATCCCCCATTCCTCGATAATCATAGCGCATTGCCGGGATGCCTGCAGTAGCTAGATGGCGGGCTAGCAAAGTGAACTGGCGGTGACTTCCCACGCGGTACTGTGGGCCACCCACCACAATTAGCACACCGCGTGATATTGGTTGGTCGGGTATGCTCAGAATCCCGAATAGAGAATCATCAGCGCATTCAAATCTTATTGCTTGCTCGTGATAGATCATATGATCAATCAGCGACTAATTTCGACGTGGTTGAGATTAATTCATGACATTCAGTAATTTCTTGTGTTGCCCAGAAAGGTTGGCAGGAAATAAGGTGAATATCTAGATTAATTCCTGATTGTTTCCACAAGTTTACAACGCTCATTTCAGCAGGTGAGAGCGTTTGTCCGGCTCCTGATGTGATCGCAAACCAATGAATGTGGCTTTGGGCGATCATCAACTCACTTAGTCTCAAGTTGTCGATTTTGCAAGCGAGTTGTGAGGAAAGTTCGTACCCGGCAATTTCAAGCGAGGCGCCCGATGAGAGCATGTTGCGCATTGTCCGTATATTGGTTGTTGTGTCGCTTTCGCGTGTTATCATCTGACTGGCTAATTTTAATCTGAGAAATTGAGTCAGGAATGTATGGCCATTTATAATGGGCTGCCACAAAATAATTTTGTTGAATACATAATCCGATTCTTTAGCAAAATCCAATGCAAGCAAGGCCCCTAAGCGAAGTCCCCAAAGATAAATGGGTGCGTCAATGTGAGATTCGATCCAATGTTTTGCTGCGGAGATATCTTGCTTCCAGATATGCCATGATGCATCTTTGAAATTACCTTGACTATCACCACAACCAAATAGATCGATTTGGAATATACCGATACCTTTCGATGCAAAAGCACGGGCCTGTAGCGCAACCATTCTTCGTGATTTATTCATCTCCTCTGCAAACGGATGGATATAGATAAGCATCCCCTGCAAGGTCTTATTTGAAGCGGGTGGATAGTAAAGGCAAAATCGTTTTCCATGCTCGGTCCTTAAAAAAAAAGGCTCTGCAGGAGGATTTTCTGTACGCATGTCAGCTCGACAGTTTTTGTTCAACAAAGTGGGTTAGGCTGCCCAGGGTTTCAAATGTTTTGGCACTGATTTCATCATCATCTACTGTAATATCGTAATATTCCTCCAATGCAGTAATCACATTGACGACGGCCATTGAATCTAATTCGGGGATATTGCCAAGTAAAATTGTACCTTCATTAAGAGAATGCTTGCGCTCTCCTAGGCTGAGTACATCAGCCAAGATGTTTCTGACTTCTTCCAGATGTTGCATAATTACTCCAAAGTTATTCCTTTTTCACGAGAAGAAAGTGGATTATTTAGTTTTTGTGTATTGAGGTAAAATTTAGGAAAAGAATTAAAATGAGAAGAAAAATGAATATAAGGGTGAAGTGAGGAAAACGTTATTTGCCAGTTATAGACTCGAAAAAAAATGGCTTGCCCGAGGGTTATGGTGCCAAAACCCGCATGTGACTTTAGTGAATTGAGGTTGAAAGCAGAAATTCTACTGCAAGACCATTGAATGCCATTTTTGATCAGTAACTGATTCGCTTCTTCCCATAGACGCAAAAAAGTAAAACCAAGACGATATTCCGGGACTATATAAACATCAAAATCCCAAGCTGCTCTGCTAGATGGTAACGGTATAAACCTTGCTCGCACTTCATCTTCTTGGTAAGGGTTTAATATCAACCAAATAAAGCCAATAAACTTTTCATCCTTAAAGGCAGCCAAACAGAGGGCGCCTTGTTCGAAGCGATTATAAATAACCGAAAGAGGCCGTGGGAAGATCTGTATCACGGGATCTTGTTTGTTTATCAATCTAATTTTTATGTTTTTCCCCCTGTTCGGAGGTAATAACAATTTACTGTTAACTGGCTGTGCAATTAAGTAATATTTGTAAATACAAATATTTTGGTTGGACATTTTTGCAAGCAATCTATTTAATATAAGAAGGCCGGTATTAATCCATCCCATCTGAGATAACGCTTTAGAAATGCGTTTACAGTTTGTGACCGTATTACTGAACAAGGCCATCATTCATTAACTTACTAAATTAATTTATTATTTAAAGTCTACCACATGCTGTGTTAGCGTGAATGAGTAAATCAATGATCCTATATCAACAACCCCCGTTGTATACTGAAAATCGGATGCGCTGCCAAGCATTGCACTATGCTCAAGTCCCAAAATTTATTCTTTATTTAAGTTTAAGTATTTGGTCGGGGTGAGAGGATTTGAACCTCCGACGCCTGCGTCCCGAACGCAGTACTCTACCAGGCTGAGCTACACCCCGAGAAATTAAATAAACTCTATTTAGTTGTGCAAATTATTCTTTAGGGATTATTGATGTGATGGTAGTCAAATAAGTTTTGGCGATATTAATGGTTTCTTGTCACAGCGAATTGGGTTAATTCTAACAAACAATTCTTGTGACTCGAGTCAGTCAGTTTCGCGATTGCTTTGGAGGCTATATCTGCTTCCTTTTGTGCGCGCTGTTTGGCGTAGGCAAGTGCGCCGGTATCCTGTATTATTTGCAGAACGGATTGAAATCCGCTTTCTCCGCCTGTTTCAATCGCACTGCGTATAACGCTTGCTTGTTTATCCGTACCGGCACGCATGGCATAAATCAAAGGTAACGTTGGTTTTCCTTCGGCGAGGTCATCACCGAGGTTCTTGCCAGTATCCTGATAATCTCCTGAGTAATCCAGTAAATCATCAATCAACTGAAAGGCTGTTCCAAGGTGCATTCCATAGATGGCTAAAGCATCTTCTTCCTCGGGAGTGGCATTGCCAAGGATGGCGCCTAAGCGGGCGGCAGCTTCAAAAAGCTTCGCGGTTTTGAAACGGATGACGCGCAGATAATTTTCTTCTTCTACATTAGGGTCTCGGCAATTAAGGAGCTGTAGCACCTCGCCTTCTGCGATAATGTTAGTGGCGTCCGCTAGCACCTGCATAACGCGCATACTGTCCACTTCGACCATCATTTGAAAAGCGCGCGAGTAAAGAAAATCCCCGACCAATACACTTGCAGCGTTGCCGAATAGCGCATTAGCGGTTGCTTTGTTACGCCGTAATTTAGATTCATCTACTACATCATCATGGAGCAGTGTGGCTGTATGAATAAACTCCACGACTGCGGCAAGTTGATGATGGTGCTGCCCAGAGTAGCCGAACAACCCAGCAGATAATATCACCAACGCTGGCCGTAGCCGTTTTCCTCCATTATGGATAATATATTCGCTTACTTGATTAATCAGTGCTACTTGAGAATGAAGCTTTTGTCGTATTACAGCGTCGACAGCGCTCATGTCTTCGGCAATAAAGCTTCTAATACGTTCGATTGGCACAACAACCCCTTGAAGAAATTACTATGGTAGAAATGTCTCAGCTTAAGGTCAAGCGAGAAGGTGTAAATAGATTTCAATATTTATCACACAAAATGCTCGTGCAAATGTATAATTTTAGGGTATATGAAAGAGGATGAATAGGATATGTATGCTGTAATAAAAACTGGCGGAAAGCAATATCGCGTTGAAGTCGGTAACAAATTAAAAGTTGAACAGTTGCCAGCAGAAGCGGGGAGCGATTTAGTCATTGAACAAGTGCTCATGGTTTCTGAAGGTGAAAATGTTTCTGTAGGAAAGCCCTTTTTAGAGAGTGCAAAAGTTAATGCAACTGTGCTTAGCCATGGTCGGCACGACAAAATACGTATTTTTAAAATGCGTCGCCGTAAGCATTACCAAAAACATCAAGGGCATCGGCAAAATTATACCGAAATACAGATTACAGGTATTTCTGCATAAAGTAGAAGTGAGGGGATTACATGGCACATAAAAAAGCAGGTGGTAGTTCAAGAAATGGGCGTGATTCTCATTCCAAGCGTCTCGGTGTGAAACGTTTTGGAGGAGAATTGATAAAAGCAGGGAGCATCATCGTTCGTCAGCGCGGCACCCAGTTTCATCCAGGTGAGAACGTTGGTATAGGAAAAGATCACACACTTTATGCAAAAATTGAAGGCAAAGTTTTGTTTAGTGTGAAAAGCGTATATAAGCGTAAAACTGTATCAATTGTACCTGCCTAAACAGATTAGGTTTTAAAACAAGCCCCATTCAGCGCGATGGGGCTTTTTTTATGTGCGCCCTGCACGGGTGCACGCTTGTGTTCTGCTTTCGTTTTACGCCATCTTGTTTTTGTATTTTTGTGTCCTGGGCTGCTATCAAGTTAAGGTAAGGTTATGAAATTCATTGATGAAGCAAAGATACAAGTTTTCGCCGGCGATGGCGGTGATGGTATCGCGAGTTTTCGCCGTGAAAAATTTATTCCGAAAGGCGGTCCGGATGGAGGGGACGGTGGGCATGGGGGGAGTATTTATGCCATTGCTGACCATAATATCAATACCCTTGTCGATTATCGATTTACACCCATATTTCGAGCTAAAAAAGGTGAGAATGGGCGCGGTTCAGATTGCTATGGCAAGGGGGCTGACGACATCATTTTGCGGATGCCGGTAGGTACCGCTATTACCGATCTGGCTACTGGAGAGATCATTGCAGACCTTAAGTATCACGGACAGAAAGTGCTTTTAGCGAAAGGTGGCGCCGGGGGACTCGGGAATATCCATTTCAAGTCGAGTACCAATCGCGCACCAAGACAATTTACTTACGGCGAGCCTGGCCAAGCTTTTGAGCTGAAACTGGAGCTTAAGGTGCTTGCGGATGTGGGGCTTTTGGGAATGCCTAATGCGGGGAAGTCGACATTAATTCGTGCTGTATCGGCCGCACGTCCTAAAGTGGCTGATTATCCGTTCACAACGCTGTATCCTAATCTGGGCGTGGTGCGCGTAGATCAAGAGCGGAGCTTCGTTATGGCCGATATCCCAGGCTTGATCGAGGGGGCTGCAGAAGGGGTTGGGCTTGGACATCGTTTTTTGAAGCATCTTACTAGAACACGATTATTGCTCCATGTTATCGATATTGTGCCGTTTGATGAGCGTATCAATCCTTTGCATGAAGCCCAGGCATTGATCGAAGAACTTAAAAAATACGATGAAGAACTCTATATGAAGCCTCGCTGGTTGGTGTTCAACAAAATTGATATGCTGCCTGATTCGGAGCGTGAGGCGCGGTGCAATCAATTTATTCTTGATTTTGGCTGGGAAGATAAATGGTTTGGGATTTCAGCATTGACGGGTGAGGGATGCGATGCACTGAAGTATGCCATTATGAATTATCTTGAACGAGCATCGATGGAAGTGACTGAGTAATGAGTCAATCTATTCTGAAGCAGGCTCGTCGTATTGTTGTTAAAGTGGGAAGCAGTCTGGTTACCAATCAAGGGCAGGGGCTCGATCATGAAGCGCTTGCCTGCTGGGCTGCCCAAATTTCACAGCTTAAAGCGATGGGTAAAGAGATTATATTGGTCTCTTCAGGCGCCATCGCTGAAGGTATGCAACGATTGGGTTGGAAAAAGCGTCCGACGGCCCTATACGAGCTGCAAGCTGCTGCGGCTGTGGGGCAAATGGGGTTAGCGCATGCTTATGCAGTCTGCTTTGGTCGTTATGAGCTGTTGACAGCGCAAGTTTTGCTGACGCACGATGATTTATCCAACCGCAAGCGCTATTTGAATGCCCGCTCCACGCTGACAACTTTATTGAAGTTGAGCATTATACCGATCATCAATGAAAATGATACGGTAGCCATTGATGAGATCCGTTTTGGTGACAATGATACTTTGGCTGCGCTAGTGACCAATTTGACAGAAGCTGATGCGCTTGTGATCCTGACTGATCAAGCGGGATTATTTACCAGTGACCCGCGCAAGAACAGTGACGCCAAGCTTATCCAAGAAGCGGTCGCTGGAGATCCTGAGATAGCGGCCATGGCGGGTGGGGCAGGTAGTGAGATTGGCCGTGGAGGCATGCAAAGTAAAGTGGTTGCCGCCAAGCGAGCAGCTAGAAGTGGTGCACATACCCTTATTGCGTCTGGAAGAGAAACTGATGTGCTCATTCGGCTGGCGCAAGGTGAGTCAATCGGCACTTGTTTATTAGCTACCATGCCGGTACTCATTGCCAGGAAGCAGTGGTTGGCTGATCATTTGCAAATTCATGGGAGCGTGGTACTTGACTCAGGTGCGATCAAAGCGCTTGTTACAGAGGGGAAAAGCTTGTTGCCCATCGGTGTGGTGGATGTCAAGGGCGATTTCGAGCGAGGGGAAGCCGTTGCTTGTCTTGATATGGAAGGCAGGGAGATCGCACGGGGTTTAATCAATTACAGTGCCAGAGAAACTCGAAAAATCTTGCGGCGACCGAGCCATGAAATTCAAGCTATTCTTGGCTATGTGGATGAATCCGAGTTGATCCATCGAAATAATTTAGTACTGATATAAATGCGAATTTGGTGAACTTGATGATGGGAAACAGGATGACTGATAGAGACGTCGAAATTATGCGAAAAGAACTATGTTTCCAGGGGTTTTTTCGTATGGAGCGATATACGCTACGTCACAGGCTGTTCAATGGTGATTGGAGCCAGCCCTTGGTACGCGAACTGCTTGAACGGGGGCATGCAGCTGCCGTATTGCCGTATGATCCTGTCAAAGATCAAGTTGTGCTGATTGAACAATTCCGAATAGGCGCGGTATCGGTCGCAACTGGTCCGTGGTTGCTCGAAATCGTGGCTGGTATTATAGAGGAGAATGAAGCTGCGGAATCTGTTGTCAGAAGAGAAGCGGTTGAGGAGGCGGGTTGCGAGATTCTTGAGCTGGTTCCTATTCATGATTATCTCGTCAGTCCAGGAGGGACGACAGAGCGTATTGCGCTATTTTGTGGCAAGGTCGACTCGACCCCTCTTGGTGGAATTTATGGCAAAATGGATGAGGGCGAAGATATCAAGGTGCATGTGATGACTGCAGGCAATGCAATAGCGCTACTAGATGCGGGGGAAATTATTTCAGCAAGTGCGATTATTGCACTGCAGTGGTTGGCCCTGAATCGAGAGCGCCTCCGAAAAGCCTGGTTAAGTGGCTGATTAAGCAATGTTCAATAAACGAATAACGGAATGTAATCTTTTTCGTTTGAAAAGTTTAATAAGTTTTTTTTATCTTTTGGTATTGTTGTGCGGATTTTGTCCGCCAACGGTACATGCAAGCAATACTGCATTATGGCTGGATATTGATGGCGCTATTGGTCCGGCTACTCATGATTATATCAAACGTAGCCTTGCTACCGCAGCTACTCAGAATGCACGGGTGATCATCATTCGATTAAATACGCCTGGCGGTTTGGATGCTTCCATGCGCGAGATAATCCAGGAAATCATCGCATCTCCCGTGCCCGTTGTTACCTATGTCGGCCCTGGCGGGGCGCGAGCTGCGAGTGCGGGAACTTATATCCTATATGCGAGCCATATAGCGGCCATGGCGCCTGCAACAAATTTGGGCGCGGCAACACCAGTAAAAATTGGCGGCTTTCCAAGTATTCCTGATTCGTTTGATGAGAAGCAGGAAAACGATCAGCAAGAGCGAGCCGGTGCGCAAGATCCCATGACAAAGAAAATCGTTAACGATGCAGTTGCCTATATTCGTGGCTTGGCCCAGATGCGAGGGCGTAATGCTGAATGGGCAGAAAAGGCGGTGCGTGAGGCGACCAGCTTGACAGCTGATGAAGCATTAGCGGAAGGTGTGATCGATTTGATTGCATCGGATATTCCCGACTTGCTAGCTAAGATCGATGGGCGAACCGTCAAGATGCAAGGACAAGAAATAATATTGTCGACACAAGATGTCGCTATCGTGGAGCTGGAGCAAGATTGGCGAACACGCTTGTTGGCAATCATAACCGATCCCAATATTGCTTACATCCTGATGCTGATCGGTATCTATGGGTTGATACTCGAATTTGCCAATCCCGGTACCATTGTATCAGGCGTAGTTGGGGCGGTATGCTTGTTACTTGCTTTGTTCGCTTTCCAAGTGCTCCCTGTCAATTATGCTGGACTCGCGCTCATTTTTCTGGGTATTGTATTTATGCTGGCTGAAGTGTTTGTCCCCAGCTTCGGTGCGCTTGGAATTGGTGGCATGATTGCTTTCGTTATGGGCTCTATTATGTTGCTCGATATGGATATACCTGGCTATGGAATTTCTATTCCGCTGGTTGCAACGGTTGCTTTGATAACGACAGGTTTTTTTCTATTTGTGATAGGTATGGCAGTGAAAGCGCGGCAACGGCCTGTCGCGAGCGGCAATGTAGAGATGGTCGGTGCGATCGGAGAAGTTGCCGATGATTTCGATAGCGAAGGCTGGGTGAAAGTGCATGGAGAGCTATGGCGTGCAAAGACGTTTATGCCATTACGTCGGGGGCAAAAAGTGAAAATTACCTCCATAGACGATTTAACCCTGACAGTGGAAATCTATGAGTAGCATCATTCACGGGAGGCGTTAACATGAGTATGAATATTGATGTGGTATCGACGATTATTTTAATCCTGGGGCTCACTGTTTTTTTTCTGGCAAGTGCCTTCAGGGTGCTGCGAGAGTATGAGCGTGGCGTTGTATTCTTGTTGGGGCGTTTCTGGAAGGTTAAGGGGCCAGGATTGGTCATCGTGATTCCAATCATCCAGACGATGGTGCGTGTCGATTTGCGGATGGTTGTTATGGATGTGCCCAGTCAGGATGTGATATCGCGCGATAACGTTTCAGTAAAAGTAAATGCTGTTTTGTATTTTCGTGTAGTTGATCCACAGCGTGCCATTATTCATGTGGAAGATTACAATGCGGCCACAAGCCAGCTCGCACAAACCACGCTGCGTTCTGTGCTTGGTCAGCATGAACTGGACGAAATGCTGGCGAGCCGCGATAAGCTTAATAATGACATCCAAAAAATTCTAGACGAACAAACGGAATCTTGGGGGATCAAAGTTACCAATGTTGAAATTAAGCATGTTGATATTAATGAAAGCATGATTCGTGCGATTGCCCGTCAAGCCGAAGCGGAACGTGAGCGGAGAGCTAAAGTCATTCATGCGGAAGGTGAGTTACAGGCGTCGCAACGTTTGCTGGAGGCTGCGCAAGTGCTTGCAAAGCAACCAGAAGCGTTGTTACTTCGCTATTTACAAACACTGACCGAAATAGCGGGGGAGAAAAGTTCAACGATTGTTTTCCCTTTGCCGCTGGAAATGATGGCTACGCTCCAGAAATCCCTACAAAAACAAACAGAAAAATAGTGGGCAAGAAGTCTTCGATTACATTACCGAAGGGCTTTGGGATGCGCCCCCGTTTTTAAAGCCCGGATTGCTTCTTCTGGTGTGCTGACAATAAGCCCTCGTGGGCAGAAGTAATATTTTGCAAGTTCACGTTGAGCTTGGTCCTGAACGACATTTTCCAGTCTTTCCCATTCTGAAGTGCGAGGCTGTATCCAGGTTTTATCATGACGGCCTAGCGCATAGCGCTTTTTTTCTCTCGTCTCACAGCGAATTCCTTCAAAGGTTGCGTTTTCTGCTCCTTGTGCAGATTTCACCACTAGGCTGTATCGAATTACTCTATCCTGCCCAATACGGATGGAAGTGGCATCAATGTAATGCCGGTGACTACTGGTTGGGCCAACAGAGAATTCCAGCAGATTGCTAGCATCTGGATAGCTAGGTAGTTGAGACTGAATCTCTTCCCATTCTTTTTTATGATCGAGTATGTCTACAAATTTTTCTTCCTTACTCACACATGCAGTGAGAATCAAGGCGCAAAGTATCGTGAGGGTATTTTTCATTTAATATTGTTTGATTGAGCCTTTGGTCAAGGTCAGTTGAATAGGGGTATTGGCCATTTCAATATATGAGTGTTTTTGATTAAAGGTCATACGTGGATGCCCTAAAAATGAAATAACACCTGGTTTCCCAGTGTAAAACCAAGATTAACCAGGCTGTTTTCAAGTTTATTACCTGCAAATTGATTACAGACGACTCGATTGCGGAATAGAATCAAATTTTCGAATTCCATAATATCTCATATTTTAGAAACTGGCGAATGGCCTGTAGCTTGCCAAGTCACCGAGAGCGGTTTATAGAATAGAATCAAATGAGCTTGAGGTAGGTAAAGATTATTGTTTGATCAGCATTTGGACTGGCCTTTATAATGGAACATTTTTTCTAAATGGCAGATTCGGTATTTTTACCAGGCCTCCGAAACACCGTACTATTTGTATATGTACTATGCTATGGTGCTGCCTGTGACACCACAGGCTTTCTGAAATTGTCCGTCAATGGTATCAGTATGAAATCATTTGAGATACAAGCGTCTAGGCTAGCTTGCTAGATCATAATCATAGAGAAAATGAACCCAACACTGAATAAACTGCAACCTTACCCTTTCCAGAAGCTTTCAAAATTGCTAGAGGGTATCACTCCAAATCCATCGTTATCATCGATTCATTTGCATATTGGTGAACCTAAGCATCCAACACCTGATTTTATCCGGCAGGAATTGGTGAATAATCTGGATGGATTGGCACATTATCCAACAACCTTGGGTGCGCGGTGGCTCCGCGTCGGTATCGCAGATTGGTTGATGCGGCGCTATCGGTTGACGACGATCGATCCTGATACTCAAGTAATGCCAGTTAATGGTAGCCGAGAGGCCTTATTTTCTTTTGCGCAGGCAGTAATCGATGCGCATTCTGCAGAATCTCCTGTTGTTGTGTGCACAAACCCTTTTTACCAGATCTATGAGGGCGCAGCATTGTTGGCTGGAGCAATTCCATTTTTTCTCAACACATTAGTACAGAATAATTTTGCGCTGGAATTAACGCAACTCGGCGAGGAGATATGGGCACGTACGCAACTCGTCTATGTTTGCTCGCCGAATAACCCAACCGGTAGGGTAATGACACTGGATGAGTGGCAGCAATTATTCGCGCTCTCGGATCGCTATGGTTTTGTGGTCGCGTCCGATGAATGCTATTCAGAAATATATTTTGATGAGGATCACCCCCCTTTGGGTGCACTAGAAGCAGCTCACCAACTCGGCCGAAACGGATTTCCCAGGCTAGTCGTGTTTAGCAGTTTGTCCAAGCGTTCTAATGTGCCTGGGATGCGTTCAGGCTTCGTGGCTGGTGATGAAGCCATCCTAAAGAAGTTTTTATTGTATCGTACATATCACGGTAGCGCGATGAATCCAGCGGTACAAGCTGCAAGTAAGATTGCATGGGGAGATGAGCGGCATGTCATAGAAAACCGTCGTTTGTATCGTGAAAAGTTCGATAAAGCGATCTCCGCTTTGTCGGGCTGTTTAGATGTGTCCATGCCAGATGCGACTTTTTACCTTTGGGCGAGAACACCTATTAGCGATGTTGAATTCACTCAGAAGCTCTATCGCGATTATAATGTCAATGTATTGCCGGGAAGTTATCTTGGACGCGAAGCGCACAGCGTCAATCCAGGAGAAAACTTTGTGCGTATTGCATTGGTTGCGTCACTGGAAGAATGCCTGGATGCGATGGAAAGAATAAAAAATTGTTGTATCAGAATTGATTAAATATTTTCTAGGAGCAGTATGGAACATTTGCAAGCCATAATTGAAGAAGCTTTCGAGCGCCGTGCCCAAATTACACCTCGTAATGTTGAAGCGAATCTAAAAGAATCGATCGCGCAAGTTATCAATCTGCTCGATAATGGAAAGTTGCGTGTCGCTGAAAAAATAGGTGGCGAATGGGTGACGCATCAGTGGATCAAGAAAGCAGTGCTACTTTCTTTTCGGATAGAAGATAACAGCTTTATCAAAGGCGGGTTTTCTAACTATTTCGATAAAATTCCTTCAAAATTTGCAGATTACAGCTCTAGGGATTTTCGTGATGGGGGTTTCCGGGTCGTACCCCCGGCGGCCGTACGGAAAGGTTCATTTATTGCTAGCAATGTGGTACTGATGCCTTCATATGTCAATATTGGCGCTTATGTTGATGAGGGCACCATGGTGGATACGTGGGCGACCGTCGGATCTTGTGCTCAGATTGGTAAAAACGTTCATTTGTCGGGAGGGGTGGGGATTGGGGGTGTGTTGGAACCCGTTCAAGCTAATCCTACGATAATTGAAGATAATTGTTTCATCGGGGCACGATCAGAAATCGTCGAGGGTGTTATTGTTGGAGAGAATTCGGTGATTTCGATGGGAGTATATATTGGTCAGAGTACCAAAATCTATCATCGGGAAACGGGTGAAATTAGTTACGGGAGGATTCCGCCAGGCTCAGTAGTGGTCTCGGGAAGTTTGCCATCAGAGAACAAACAATATAGCCTCTACTGTGCTGTGATTGTGAAACAGGTTGATGCCAAAACGCGCTCTAAAACAGGCATCAATGAATTACTGCGTGGGATTTAGTAGCTCATAAAATGGGATGGGGCGCTGACAGTTTTGCGCTATCGATCATTAGGAAAGCGAGAGAAGGCATGAGATATACAAAAATTAGCGGATTTCGATGTTTGCCTGTTTATTATTGCGTGATCTAAAAAATTAAGCATTTGGGGGCACACTCTAAAGAAAAAACAATGTGCCTCCACTTTATGCCGAATTTATAAATATTTCGGTGGGCTGCTGCGGACAATAAAAACGCATGCTGGCGGAGGAGGTGGGATTCGAACCCACGTGTCAGGTTACCCCGACCATCTGATTTCGAGTCAGCGCCGTTATGGCCACTTCGGTACCCCTCCGTGTCGATTGTATTAATCTTCTAGCAATTTCTAATATTTTACCAGCTTCTGAGCATCTTACCCATAGCGAGTTGAGCTTGTCGCAGCAAGAGTCGATGCTTGCTTGCAGTCCACTTTTCGATAAAAATTCTCGGACAGCTTCCTAGGTTCAACTCGAGATTGTCACGTTTAATATTTACCCTAATTATGGCCTGATTTATATTACATCACATTGGTAACGGCATTTCTTATTTTCTGGATAGCCTTGGCCTCGATTTGTCGGACACGCTCTGCTGATACCCCTAACTCGTCGGCCAACTCATGCAATGTTGCCGTGTCTTTTTCTCTTAGCCAACGCGCTTCAATAATATGTCGGCTGCGGCTATCTAGGCTTTCGAGAGATTCTTCTAGTTTCTCATGATATAAATGAGAAAGCTGCTTATCTTCAAGCTGTTGAGAGGGATCAACGCCGTCGGTGAGATAATTGATGGGACTGCAGCTATTTTCCTCTTCTTCGTCCGATAGTGGTTCTAACGAGATATCGCGACCACTAAAGCGTGTTTCCATTTCAACAACTTCTTCAGGCTTGACACCAAGCTGGTTTGCCACGGCTACAACTTCACTTTGGCTCAAGGTATCCAAGCTTTGTTTCATACTACGTAAGTTAAAAAACAATTTACGTTGTTGCTTGGTTGTTGCAATTTTAACTAGCCGCCAGTTTCGCATAATAAATTCATGGATTTCTGCTTTGATCCAGTGTACAGCAAAGGATACAAGACGCACACCTCTTTCTGGGTCAAATTTTTTCACAGCTTTCATTAATCCGATATTGCCTTCCTGAATTAAATCTGCATGGGGCAATCCATAGCCCAGATATCCGCGAGCGATCGAAATGACAACTCGCAGATGCGAAAGTACAAGCTGGTGAGCGGCTTTTATATCATTGTTGTCTCTCAAGGATCTTGCCAGCCGAACCTCATCTTCTTGAGATAAAACAGGGAAGCGGTTAACTGTTTGTATATAGTTCTCGATGCTGTCTCCCACTATTGCGGGTAACGCTAAAGTATTTGCCATGTCTGCTCCTTTAACATCAAATGTGATTCTTGACGCTTTTTATAAATATTAGCACTCTGGCATTGAGAGTGCTAATATTTCTTGAAGTTTCACGGATCACCTAAAAATAGCGGGCAAAAGATCGTTAGTATGAAATGAAGTGAGCTTGCTTGATTATGCTCTGAAAGCAGCAAAGAGGATAGCTGTCCTTCCTATTTACAATCCGAACTATTCAGGTTCTATCAGAGAGAGATGTTGTGCGACGGATAATCTTGCTCCCAACCAGCCTAGCCATGCTGAGAAAAGAAGCAAGCTCAGGCTATCCAGTAGAGAAAGGTGGTCTATAAAAAAGTCTATTGAATAGAGCTGGGTGAGTTCGACTAGGCTTTCATTGATCGCTTGGATACCTAAAGCAATAATGAGCCATGCTGATGCGGCACCGGCCATTCCTTGTATTGCGCCAAAATAAAGAAAAGGGCGGCGTATAAAACTATCTGTCGCGCCGATGAGCTTCGAAACTTCTATTTCATCTCGCTTGGTAAGTATCTGCAGGCGAATGGTATTGAAGACAACGATGATTAAAGCAAAACCTAATAAACAAGCCAACATCAGCACGGCAAATTGACCTAATCTAATAAAGGCATCTAATCGCCTTGCCCAATCGGTATCGACCTGAGCATGTTCTACTTCAGACCATTTTTTCATTGTGGCTTGGATCGATTCGAGTTCATTGGGTGAAACTGGCTGGATATCAATAACAAATGCGTCGGGTAGGGGGTTCTTGATTAGGCTATCGACTACATCGGCTAATCCACTTTCATGTTGCAGTTGCTGTAAGGCGATTTCCTTGGAAACGAACTTAAAACTCGCAATATTCGGGAATTTCTCCAAACGAGCGTTGATTTGTTCAATATCAGAGGATGTGGCGTCCATCCTTAGAAACAAACTTAATTGAGGGGTGTTTGCAACGTGTCCGGAGAGGGCCTGTAAATTTCCTATCAGCGTGTAAATACCGAGAGGGAGGCTAAATGCAATGCCAATCACAAAAATACTTAATAGGCTGGAGAGTGGTGTTCTTGCAAGCTGTTTGAGTGTCTGACCCAATGCTTGCCAATGCTGGGACAACCACATTTTCATGAAATTAACTTTCCTTGGTTGAGGGTGAGAGTACGATAGCGCGTGTCATTTAATAACGTCACGTCATGCGTGGCGATGAGCACGGTTACGCCCACTTGCTGGAATGATCTGAACACTTCCATAATACTTTGTGCATAATCGACATCGAGATTGGCCGTGGGCTCGTCGGCGATCAAAATAGACGGTCGGTGGACAACCGCTCGTGCAATACATAATCGCTGTTTTTCTCCACCGGATAAGGTAATAGGGTTTGCGGTTTCTTTCGCTAGTAAACCGACTTTATCAAGTGCGGCACGAACTCGTGCAGCTGATATTTTTTTTTCAAAGCCGCGGATTTGTAAAGGGAGCATGACGTTGGCAAAAACAGAGCGATCGTACAGAATCTTCTGATCTTGAAAAATGATACCTAAGCTGCGTCGCAGAAAGGGAATGGTACTTTTTTTGAGCGCATTGACATTCTGTTCGCTCACAGTGATATGACCCGATGTGGGACGCTCAATGGCAGCAATCAGTTTCAATAAAGTGCTTTTTCCGGCACCTGAGTGACCTGTCAGATATACCAATTCACCTGCGTCAATTGTGAAGGCGACATTTTTTAAGGCCTCGAAACCATCTGGATAACGTTTGTAAACATTTTTAAAACTGATCATAAAAAACCTGGGAAAGCAAAAATCAAATCGTTGAACGATTAATCGAACAATGCTTCTACAAATTCCTCGGCATTAAAAGGTCGGAGATCATCAAGTCCCTCTCCAACACCTATAAAGCGTAGAGCGGGAGGGTTTTGTGGATATTGAGCAGCAATGGCGGCAATGATGCCTCCCTTGGCTGTTCCATCTAGCTTGGTTAAGATCAATCCAGTTACCCCGAGCGCCTCATCGAAAGCTTTGACTTGGCTAATGGCATTCTGTCCTGTATTGGCATCCAACACTAATAAAATTTCATGGGGTGCATCGGGCATGGCTTTTGTAATAACACGCTTGATTTTTTTGATTTCTTCCATCAAATGTAATTGAGTCGTCAGGCGGCCTGCCGTATCGGCCAATACGATATCGATATTACGTGCCTTGGCGGCATTGACCGCATCAAATATGACTGCTGCAGGATCGCCCTTTTTTTGTGTATCGTTTTCTTGGGCAATAACGGTCACGCCATTGCGCTCACCCCATGCGAGCAGTTGTTCTCGTGCAGCGGCACGGAATGTATCGCCTGCCGCGAGCAATACTGATTTTCCCTGGGAGCGATAATAATAGGCAAGTTTTCCAATGGTGGTCGTTTTGCCAACACCATTGACACCCGTAATCATGATCACGAACGGCTTCTTCGTATCAACATCTAGGGGTCGAGCAAGGGGTGTGAGTAAGCTGACTAAAGTTTCCTGTAATGCTCCCTTGAGTTGCTCCGCGTTATTAAGCGCATCACGCTTGACTTTTTTACGTAACGACTCCAGCAACCAGTTCGTGGCGGTAACGCCCGTATCAGCGGTCAGTAAAATGGTTTCGAGCTCCTCGTAGAGCTCTTCATCAATCTTGCGGTTGCCAAATAAGCCAGAGAATTGTTTACTGAGGTTTTGCCGGGTTCGAGCAAGCCCTTGCCGAATTTTACTCGCTAAACTTTCCGATTTGGCAGTACTCTCTGTTTCTTCTGATGGATTTTTTTTTGATTTAAAAAAACTGAACATTCTAATAAAGAGTAATTAATATAGAGTCACAATAAATATCGATTTTATTCTTATTACGTATATTTGGGTGAGCGAAAAATAGAAATAGAGCGTTATAATTAAAGCCAATTTTTTTGACAAGAATAATGTCTCGGATTTTTAATTTTTCATTAGACAAATCCCTCACTTTATCAGTGCTATGTTACATTAAACCTCCTTCTTCATTGTCTGGGCTTTTCGGTATAGGAATTCGACAGAATATATTCATTCTTGGAACGGCTTGCTGATCGATTCTCGATTATAAAAAATTTAATTCCCATTCTGGAAAGTTATCTTATTTTTCATATAAGCACATTTTATGCCGCGTCCTATCCGCGCCTTGATTGATTTCTTAGCTCTTCAACATAACCTTAGTATTGTGCGTAAGCATGCAAGGAATGCACAAATTATGGCTGTGATCAAAGCAAATGCCTATGGACATGGATTACTGAGTACTGTAAGTGCGCTTAAATCAGCCGATGCATTCGCAGTGCTTGAATTGGAAGCTGCTGTGCGACTAAGAGAGGCTGGCGTAGATCATCCTATTCTACTACTTGAAGGTTATTTTTCCACAGAAGATCTTGTTGTGGCCGATCAGTATCGCTTAAGCACAGTAATCCACCATAAAGAACAATTAGTAATGCTGTTGGCATCAAAGCTTAAAAATAAACTCAACGTGTTCGTAAAAATCAATACGGGGATGAATCGCTTGGGCTTTACGCTTGGCGATGCAGTTGCTGCATTAAATACACTCAGATCTCATCCGACTATTGGCAATATTACGTTAATGACCCATTTTGCCTGTGCAGACGATCCATTACAAAAAATTGAAATAATTGAACAAATTAAGTGTTTTTCCGTAATTCAGAAGAAATTTCATTTGCCATGCTCAATGGCTAATTCTGCAGCCATCTTGCGATACCCTGAAACACTTGCAGATTGGGTGCGTCCAGGCATTATGCTTTATGGCGCATCGCCCTTGCTAGATAAGACTGCAGCAGAGCTAGATCTTCGCCCAGTCATGACAGTAACGAGTAAAATCATTGCGATACAGCACCTTGCTCTAAAGGATAAGGTTGGATATGGCAGCCACTTTCAGGCTGATCGGCCTATGCGAATTGGTATCGTTGCCTGTGGCTACGCAGACGGTTATCCTCGTCATGCGCCGACAGGAACACCTATACTTGTCGATGGGCAGCGTACTCGTATCGTAGGGCGCGTCTCTATGGATATGCTTACGGTCGATCTTACCGGTATAGAGCATGCAAATGTCGGAAGCATTGTCATTTTATGGGGGAAAGGATTACCGATTGAAGAAGTAGCAGAATCAGCCGGTACTATTAGCTACGAACTGTTTTGTGCCCTTTCTTCCCGAGTAGAGACACAGACTATCATGAATGAAAATCAGTAAAGCAATTAGCTTTACTGATTCCCGATGGCTATAACAAAGCTATTCGACTTTAGCTTTGTTTCTTAAGTCTTGCACAGTAGCCGCAAAATTTCTTTGTAGGACACGTTGCTGCATATTCATTTTTACTTCATCGAAAGGGGGTGTCACGGTAGGCCGGATATCTTCTAAGCGGATAACATGCCAGCCAAAAGAAGTTTGTACGGGTTTATCAGTGGTATTACCTTTCTTCAGGTTTTGAAGTGCATCAGCAAAGGGCTTGACGTAAGCGGCGGCTGCACTCCAGCCTAATTCACCACCATTATTTTTACTTCCTACATCGATCGATCTTTCTTCGGCCAGTTTTTCAAAAGAAGTGCCCTTCTTGAGAGAAGCGATAATATCCTTTGCTTCTACTTCGGTTTCAACAAGTATGTGGCGTGCTTTATACTCCTTGTCACCCATTTGAGCTTTGACAGTCTCGTACTCACGTCTTAAAACATCATCGCCTACAGCATTATTTTTGATGTAATCGGCCTGATAAGCTCTCACCAGTATAGCTTGCCGTGCGAGTTCAATTTGGGTAATCACATCCGGATCACGATCAAGTCCTTTCTTAATGGCTTCTTGTGCAATAATTTCTTCAGCAATGAGATTCTCACGAAGCGCGTTTCTCATCTCGGAAGAATCAGGCTGACCCTGAGCCACAGCAGCTTTGACCATAAAATCTAGCCTTGATTGGGGAATGACCACGCCGTTAACTTTCGCTACCGCGGCAGTCGATTGAGCATGAAGAGAGGCTGCGATAACGAGTCCTCCCAGACATATAGATATTGACAACAGAACTTTTACTAAGCGCATGCAACTTCCTTTAGATAAATTAAGGTTAAGATGAAAATATTTATATACAAGGCACTTTATGGTGTATGCGTGATGCCCTGCATATTATAAGCATAGGTAAGGTAAATAGCTGATAATCATTTCTGAGATCTAATTAAAATAGAGCTAGACAGGGAACACTTTCTTGAATGGTCTAACAGTGATTTTCGAATAGACGCCAGCGGTAACATAAGGATCCGTTTCTGCCCAAGATTGAGCTGCTTCCAGTGAAGCAAATTCCGCAACAATCAGGCTTCCTGAGAAACCGGCTGATCCGGGATCTGCACTATCGATTGATGGATAAGGTCCTGCTAAGATAAGTCGCCCTTCATTTTGTAGTGTCTGAAGGCGCTCCAAGTGGGCGGGCCTTGCCATCATGCGCTTTTCTAGACTGTTCAATACATCCTCGCCATGGATTGCATAAAGCATAATTCTCTTTTACCCGTGCTGTTAGGTTAGTTTTATTTGGTTTGATCATTTTAGAAAATTTGAGTATTTTTAGTACATCATAATAAAGATTCTTTCCTCCATTGACTTTTTCCAAAGTTGCTTACTGGTTTGTGCGAAAGAAATAGTATCGCCAGCTTCACAATTGTTTTCCTATAGATCATTAAAATCTTTCAGGATTCAATTTTTTCCTTATTTTCTATCATAGGGTGGTCAAGATGGCCTAGCATAAAATAGTGAACAATATAGCAGTTTTCTGGCGATTTTCTATTTGCTGGGCAATAATAAAACGGAACTAATTAAATACGTGTTGATCCTCATTGGGAGGGCAGTAGAGCGTCGAAGTTACGCATATATTAAAAATAAATCTGAATCTGGCCATACGCAAAGGCGAATACCCTTTTCAAGAGAATATATTATCTCAAGCATTAATATTTGTTATCCAAATATGCCACTTCTTTCCCAATTTTTAACTTGATATTCCGATTTTAGAAATATTTAGCTTTCTATCTTGTATCTCAGGTGATACTTTAAATTTTTTAACGAGTCTTTTTTATCAATATCAATTCTAGAAGGAGCCAATCGATGAAGTATTCTTTATCATTTTTGATTGCCACAATAACATTGTTTAGCGCATTGTTCAGTAATCAGGCGTTTGCACGTTCCCTCTGGATTGAAGGTGATGTCCTCGATGGTTTGCATAGCAAGCTTTATTTTGGTGAGTATGGTGAAAATCAGCGCGAATCATCGCCAGGTGAACTGGATCATATCGTTTCTCCTTCTGTTTCAGTATTTGATACAGAGGGTGTTGAGAAAGAAGTGACAGCCGAAAAAAGCGGCAATCATTTCGTGATCCCTAGTGGAAGAACTGTTTTAGTACAAGCGCTCAATCAACCTGTTGAAGAAATAAAGCGTGACGGTAAGTCTATTTTTGTCAAACCCTATTTCTATGCACGCCTAGGCGCTGAGGGGAGCATGCCGTTAGATATCAAGCAGAATGGTAATAAATTGTCACTCTACTTTAGAAACAAACCATTAGCCGATGCGAGTATTCGCATCATTGCGTCAAATGGTTGGGAAAGACGGCTACGTACCAATGAGAATGGAGAAGTTACCTTTACACTTCCAGGTTTAGGCATTTATATCGTAGAAGCGGAATACGAAAATAATCAACCCGGCGAATTTGAGGGTAAAGCCTATACACGTGAAATTCATACGGCGACGCTAAGCATTTATCAATAATAATGGCTGTTCGCTGACAACGGCGTACATCGCGTGTGTCGTCCCAGTCGAATGCCACTGGTTATTGAAGTACGATGACAAGGGTTTGGAATATGGCGTTTTTATAGTTTAATCTTTTTCCATTACGCTCAATCCAATTGAAAAGTATAGAAAATATCAACGGCGTTATCTTCGCCGGCGCGCGTTACGACTGAAATATTGCTTGTCAGACTGTACGTGAGTTTTGTGATGCCTGTTGCTGTGGTCGTCAGTCCTCGTTCGTAACTCAGGTAAGCGCGTGAGGAAAGACGCTTCCCCACGGTGCCTATTTGACTGGTTAGTGGATCGCCGGTGCCTTGCTGGCGGATTGAAAATTCATCCACACCCAGTGCGCCACCGATTTGGTCCATAATCCCACCGCCTGATTGTCCACCGAGAATGGAACTTGCTGCTGTGAGCAACAGTGAAGTATCCATTCCACTGGCATCTGGTGCGCGACCGAGCACAATCCAGGATAATTTCTCGGCATCTGGAACGTCAGGCGTGGAGACCAACCTAATGATTGGGTTACGCACAGATCCTGTCACTTCCACGCCCGCTTTAACGGGTAAATTGTTGCGTACTGCCAGGACGTTGAGCCCTGGATCATCCAGCGGACCGTCGAAGCTGACAATGCCGCGCTGTACTTTCAAACTTTGGCCATAGGCATTGAAAGACGTATCACGTGCAGTGATCGTGCCAACTGCATGCAATGCTTGCCCTGGTTGACTGCTTAAGTGCAATTGCCCCGCTAGCCGGCCTTCCAAGCCGGAAGCACGTAAATAAAAATGTTCGCCTAAATCCAGTGCCGCATCCAGATTGACCAGTAGTTTCTCTGCATCTTCAGGAGGGGGTGTTTGTCCGATAATGACGACATCATCAGCTAATTGGGGGCGCCCAGCTTCAGGTTGCAGGATAAAGCCCGCATCGGCAGTGATTTTGCCACCGATAGTAAGCTGTTGATCATTCAAGCTGATCTGGCCATCGCCGGATGCAATGATCCAGCGGTTAGCTTGTTGCGAGAGGGGGAGATGATCAATTTCAATATTCGCATGGCTACGCCGATCTTGATAATCGATAGCGCCCGTAACCT
Organism: Nitrosomonas nitrosa; assembly: GCF_003051105.1. Lineage (GTDB taxonomy): Bacteria > Pseudomonadota > Gammaproteobacteria > Burkholderiales > Nitrosomonadaceae > Nitrosomonas > Nitrosomonas nitrosa. Next base: position 64,339 of record NZ_QAOO01000010.1, read on the forward strand.
TGAGCTGGCCCGTTTTTTTGGGAAGCTCGATCTTGGATAAGAGACGATCTTTGGGCGGGGGTTCATGCGGTGCGTCGAATGTAAGCGTGTTAATTTGTAAGGTAGCCTGATCAAAAGCGATAGAGAGTGCTCCGTTCTCCAAATGGATGCCTTCATCGAGCAAGGCAATACCCAGTGTATCGCCTTGAATAGTGCCGTCTAGCCTGGGCTGATCAAATGTACCGCTTGCCCGTGCTTGCAAGGAGAGCTGCCCGTTACTCTTCAGATTACTGTCTACCACTGGCCCAACCCAGGATAAGTCAGCAATGTGTATATTCATTTTGCCACTCAGTGGGCGATCTTGTGCGATTTGCCATCCTCCCTCCTTGGAGATTAAAGGGAGCACACCGCTCGCGATCGTTTCACCAATACGGTTACCATGAATGATCATTTCCACTGTCAGATTGTCATCCAATGCACGTGCATCGAATTGTAGACGCTGTAATCCTAATTGTACGGGGTTTCCCTCCAGGAACAGGGTCCAATCCCCTTTTTTTCGTTCGATATGTATATGCCCGGTGAGCTGTTTCCCAGCCGTGATATTCCATTCACCGCCCATTTGTAGGGGTTCAATATTTTGGGGTGGTTTTTCATTAGGTCTCAGGGTAATTTCGGATAGCGTTCCGCGGCTCGACCATTGGCGTGGTGTCCAAATTGTTTCGAGCAAGCTGATTTCGCCTTCTGCAATGGCTATTTGGGTAGATTCCAGCGCGATTCGGTGTTGGCTGATATGTAGAGCGGGTTGGTTGACTAAGTGAGTAGGCATACCTCCCGTGACAGATAATTTTTGTATCGTGCCGTTCCATCCAAAATCCTGGGGTTTTTCCCGTGAGAAGGTAAGTTTGCCCGTTGTTTGGAAAGAGAGATGGGCGTCTTGTGGCAAACCTGATTCGATACCGAGCGTATGACGTGCCAAATTGCCAGTCAACGTGACGGTGGGATTTTTCAGATAATCATCTGTGGCCGAGCGATAGTTGGCCGCTTGAATGGCCAAAGTGGTGGCGGTTTCATGTAGATCGCCATTGATCTTCAGTTTCGATAGTTGATGGTTTTCACCTAGCACTAAACGTTTTGCACTGCTTTCAATCAGCAGGCGAGGCGAATCAAAAGTGTCAGCCAGTGTGAGCTGTGCCTTGATATCGCCTTCAATGCCCATTCCAAGCTGTGCAAGTGCGGGTGCGACAATATTCACTATTAATCGATCACCCTTGATACCAAAGGCACCTTTAGTATCGAATCGGTTGCTGCCGATCTGCAAGTGGATATCGCTTTTGATGCGACGTGTTGCATCAAATGTCAGCTGTCCTTTACCTGCTACCGGCTGTCGAGCGAAATGGCTTTTGGCTATGGCAAATCCAAGCTTGCCCTCGATGGAGGGTGAAAGCTTTCCTGATAATGTGACCGTTGCGTTCAAATTCGAGGGAGGGGCTTGTACCAGCGTAGCCAGGTTGAATTGACTGAGCTTGCCTTCAAAATGGAAGGATTGTGCGTCATCCCAATTTAAACGGCCTTGTCCTGTAAGTGCGGATGCTGCATGGCGCAGGGAGAGCTTTTCCAAATTTATCATCGCATCTGTACGGGTCAGGCTTGTTTCCAACGATAATGCGCCGTCACGCAACGAAATCATGCCATACTGCGTTCCGATGTCGCCTGTAAGTTGGATGTTGCCACTGATTTTGGCGGGTTGTAATCGTGTATCCAGCGCTGCTGGATTGACCTGATTTACCTTTATCTTGGCAGTGCCGGTCGCGTGCGCGATATGCCAGGCAATATGGCCTGTAATGCTCGCTTGATCGGTTAATTGCAACAGTAGCTCGTCGAGCTGAATTTCCTCCATCGTAATGGCTGGATGGGCGCGTATTTCTGTCACGGGTAACCCTTTCTGATCAAGAGGTTGGGGCAGCTTGTTTTTTATGATCACGCTTCCCGCCAGTTTTCCGGTGACCGCTTCAGTAAGTGCCGTGGCAATGGATAGGTCGGCTTTGGGTAGATCAGCCAGAAAGGTTTGTGGATTCAGTTCGTCTATCGATAAATGTAGCGCAGCCAGCGGCATGGTTGCAAAAGGACGTGCTATGAATGTTCCGCTTCCTTTTGCACCCGCGCTCGTTCCCGCTATTTTTCCCTGGATTTCCTCCAAGTTGCCGTCAAGCACAATCGAGACCATTCCCTCAGGGGCCGCAACAGAAGAGGTATGTAATCGGTCAAGCGACGCGCGCAAACTGAGATTAAAGGGACGATCAGGGCCTAACCGGGCCGATCCCTGAAGCATTCCAAAAGGCAGTTTTGCTTTGATTTCCTGTAACTGATGTTGGTGCTCATCGCTTTTCAGACGGGCGGTGAGATGGGCGATCATGACATCGGGAGTATCATGACCGAGCGTAAACATTTGTATGGAGCCAATATCGACCTGCTGCAGCGAAATTGTCAAGGGGAGGCGCAAGCTTTCCGGCAAAGTGGCGGGTTCGGTCGAAGGGGCTGAATGCATTTCAATAGCACCGATGGTCAATGCGTTGATTTCCAATCGACTTGAAAACAATCGTTGCGGTTGCCATTGCAATTCAAGGTCGTCTATCGTCAGGCGCAGGTCTTCACTTGCATAGCGCATTTTTTGGATCGTTAATGCACGCAAGCTGCCATTGATCTGCTCAAATTGAACGCTTTCTCCGCTAAGACGCGAAGCCATCGAGAGCAAAAAACGGAGCCCGGCATTACTGGTGGCGAGCCAAATGCTGCTTGCGATCAATACGAAGATCAGTGAAAACAAGGTGTAGAGAAACCAGGGTCGTTTTCTTTTTTCCTTTTGACCCTGGTTATTGGTATCGGTATCGTATTCTTTCATCTGATGTCCAAGCTAGAATGCAACCGCAATCGAAAAATGTACCCGCAATGTGCCGGTATCATGCCGTCTGGCTAAATCAAGCGCAAAAGGACCCGCCGGACTGCGCCAGCGGATACCGCTGCCATAGCCGAGCGATGGATTGAAGGATTGCCAGCTATCAGCGGCATCCCCAATGTCAGCGAATACTGCCCCTCCCCAATTTTGGGTGAGCCAACGGACATATTCGAGCGTTCCCGTGCCCAGTACACGTCCACCAACGATGGCATCACCTTCACGTACCCCCAGGCTTAAAAAATCATGCCCTCTCACGGAATTGATGCCCCCGGCACGGAATAAATATTCCTGAGGTATACCTTGCCGGGATGAGGCAAGAGTTTGTCCGATTTCTGCACGAAAAAACAAGACGTCACGCTTGCCGATCGGCCACCAATGCTGGTGACGTCCATACAATCGGAGAAAATCGCGCTCTGAAAGAATATGTTGACTACCGCCACCGACGCGCAGCTCCGTAATATTCCCACGTCTGACATGCAGTGGATCATCAACTGAGCGGTAACGCCACCAGGTATCTAATGCGAGTGCTTGAATGACGGTATCAGGTGCGCCAACTGGGTTTTTTTCTTCTCTTTGCCAATTAATGCCGACTTGGGTTTGCATGTTTTCCTGAATATGGGTACCGCTCAAACCGAGTCGCTGATTGAAGGTTTTCAGATTTTCGATATCCGTCAATTGAACGCTGGCCCCTAATCCATACTGAAGATTGTATTCATTGGGCAGAGTGTCGATCTTTGCAGAAAATGTTTGACGTTTTTGCTCATAGCGCAACAAGCTACTTAAAATCCAGGCGCGATCAAGAAAATTATAGCTTTGATAATTGACTTCACCTCGTGCTCCGTTGTTAGAACTATACCCCACACCGATACCGATTCGCTTGGAGCGAGCCTCTGTCAGAAGAATATCGATAGGGGCTGCTTGATGCTGCGTAACATCCGGCCGAATACTGACCGTGGCGGAGCTGAACTGGGGGAGGTTTTGCAAGGTCGCTTGCAGCGCGAGCAATTTATCCCTGCGATAGGGATCCCCTTTTTTAAAGAGGACTTTACTGCGAACCAGATTGGGATCATAACGCTCCAATCCGCTAATATTCAAATCACCAAAATAAAAAATAGGCCCCGAGTCGACTACGAGATGGAGCGTTGCACTTGCAGTAGCAGGGTCAACTTTTGCCTCACTCTTGATCAACCGGGCTGCGGCGTATTCATTGCTGGTCAAATTGGCAAGCAAGGATGATTTAGCTTCTTCCCAGGCGGCATTCCTAAAAAATTTGCGAGGGGTTAACGGCCAATTTGCCCGTAACTGCGCTATCCGATTACGAAACTCGGGAGCGTCTTTAGCGATTTCCCCTTGAAATTCGATATTAAGCTCTGTGACACGGGTTCGCGGCCCTGGTACGACTTTCAGCAAGCGTTTACCGTCGGGCAAATCATTTTCCAACGTAATCGTCGGTGTAAAATAGCCTTCGGTCGCGAGCAATTCGGTGACTTCCTGCCGCGTCTTGCGCACAAATGAGGCTCGTGCAGTATCATCGGAAAACGGCTCGGTCGGGAAAGAGAAATATTTTTCAATTACATTCCTGACGGATTTGGGCGCTGACAGCTCGATAATGCCTGCTTCCTTTTTTTTATCGCTGCCCTGAATCGCTTGTGCTGCGGTAATAGGGGCGCCAAGTAAAAGCAAAGCGATACACAAGGCAAGAAGGATTCGCTGTGCATTACGAAAATCAATTGAAGCGTTCGTTGTAGATTGAATTGAACGTATGACCGTCATTAATCCGGGATGCCAATTTTGCTTGCATGAAATTGATCGTACTTTTCCAAACCAGCAAAGTGGGTGTTTAAAATGGGCTTAAATGCGTTCGATATACTCACCACTATCTGTATTGACTTTGATTTTCTCGCCTTGTAGAACAAAAGACGGTACCATGACGACCAATCCCGTTTCCAAGGTTGCGGGTTTAGACGAGCTGGTGGCTGTTGCGCCTTTGAGGCTGGGTTCCGTGTCAACGACAGTCAATATGACACTGGAAGGAAGCTGCACGCCGATTGGGCGATCATTGTGAAAATTGACCAGCACGTCCGTATTGGGTAACAGGTATTCGCTTTGTCCTTCGAGAAAGTCTTGCGACAGATTGAGCTGCTCGTAGGTTTGCTTGTCCATAAAGACGTAATCATTGCCTTCCTGGTAGAGGAAGGTCATTTCCCGTGGCTCGACCAGTGCGCGTTCAACTTTATCTTCGGTACGGAAACGCTGGTTTGTTTTGGTGCCTGCTTCGATATCCTTCATTTCGACTTGCATGAATGCGCCCCCACGGCCACCGACATGAACATGGTAACATTTCAATATACGCCAGATCCGTTTGTCCCATTCGATCAGATTGCCGACGCGGATTTCTGTTGCGAGAACTTTTGTCATTGTTAATTGATATTCAAAATGGCCATTTTACACCATAACACCCATTCTCCGAGCCTGCATGAGGCGTTGGCCGATTGCCGGCAATGCCACCGGCTGGCAAAATTCTTGGAAACAGTCAAGACACAGTACCCAAGTTATCACGCCAAACCGGTACAGGCATTTGGAGATTCGTTATCTAAGCTGCTGATTATCGGTCTAGCGCCGGGCATGCATGGCGCCAACCGGACGGGTAGGCCATTCACGGGGGATTTTGCGGGTATCTTGCTATATCAAACACTGCATAAATTTGGGTTGGCGAATCATCGCGAATCCATTTCGGCGGCGGATGGATTGCAACTGTTGAGTTGCCGCATCACCAATGCTGTCAAGTGTCTCCCCCCGGCAAATAAGCCGCTGCCAGGCGAAATCAGGCAATGCAATGCTTATCTGGCCGCTGAAATAGCAGATTTCACAGTAAGGGGCGGGCGGGGAATTCTAGCACTTGGGAGAGTAGCGCATGAGGCGGGCCTTATGGCGCTAGCCCTCAAGATGAAAAGCTATCCTTTCAGTCATGGTGCAGTCCACAACCTGCCCAACGGTTTGATGCTTTATGACAGCTATCATTGTAGTCGCTACAATACGCAAACCAAGCGCCTGACAGCTGAAATGTTCGAGCAAGTCATCGCTAGAGTATGCGCTGATCTGGCATTACCATCATAATTATTTCGGGAGAAAAAGAAATGCCTTACGTCAATATTCGTATTGCCGGCACTTTGAGCCGGGAGCAAAAAAAACAGATCGCCGAGGAAATTACCGATACCTTGGAAAGAGTAGGGAACAAACCCAAGTCGTACACCTATATTTCTTTTGACGAGATTCCCCATGAAAACTGGGCAATTGCGGGAACGTTGCTCGGTGAGGATAAATAGCGTGCCGTAGCGGAGAAAATGCGTTTTGTCTGAAATTACATTTGATGGCAAGGTTTTTTCGTCGACTTTGCCGCCTCTGCCGGGTGTTTATCGTATGCTGAATGCGGCGGGGGAAGTCATCTATGTTGGAAAAGCAATCGATTTGCGGAAACGGGTGTCGTCTTACTTTCAGAAATCCAATTTAAGTCCGCGCATCCAACTTATGGTTTCGCAGATTGTGGGTATTGAAACAACCGTCACCCGTTCGGAAGCAGAAGCGCTATTGCTCGAAAACAATCTCATCAAAAGCCTGGCGCCCCGCTACAACATCTTATTCCGAGATGATAAATCATATCCCTATTTGATGTTGAGTCGGCATGCCTATCCTCGATTGGCATTCTATCGCGGTATGCTTGACAGCCAGCATCAATATTTTGGACCCTTTCCAAATGCAGGGGTCGTCAGAGAAAGCATCCATCTTCTGCAAAAAGTATTTCGCCTGCGTACTTGCGAAGACAGTGTATTCAATCATCGTGCCCGTCCTTGTTTGCTATACCAAATCAAGCGCTGCAGTGGGCCTTGTGTGAATCTCATTTCGCAGGATGAATACCGTGAGGATGTAAAAAGTGCTTCACTTTTTTTACAGGGCAAGCAAAATGAAGTACTGAAAGCGATTGCTGAAAAGATGCAGATAGCTGCCGAACGTATGGAATATGAGCAAGCCGCTATTTTCCGAGATCAGATGCAGGCTCTGCGGAAAATACAGGAAAAACAATTTGTCGACAGCGGCAAGGCTTTGGATGTGGACGTCATTGCCTGTACCTCATTGCAAGAAGGTGATGGAAACGTTTGTGTCAATCTGGTCATGATTCGAGGAGGACGGCACCTCGGGGACAAAAGTTTCTTTCCACAAAATGTACAGGGCTATACGCTAGCCGATGTTCTGGAAGCGTTTATTACCCAACATTATATCAACCGACCTATCCCGCCGATGATTGTAATCGATGAGAAAATCGCCTTGGACGTATTACAACCTTTACTGAGCGAGCAAGCCGGGCGCAAAGTTGCGATCGTCATCAATCCGGCAGGTGAACGGCGCGCATGGTTGAGGATGGCGACAGAGAATGCGCGTTTAGCGCTCAAACAAAGGTTGCAAAGACAAGCAAGTCAAGAGGATCGGCTACAAGCGCTGCAGTTTGCCTTGAATCTACCTAGCCTTGGTCGTATCGAATGCTTCGATATCAGCCACACTATGGGTGAAGCAACGGTAGCATCTTGTGTGGTTTATGATAATTTTGCGTTGCGTAATAACGAATATCGCCGCTATAACATCACTGATATCATGCCAGGCGATGATTATGCTGCGATGCGTCAAGCGCTTTTGCGGCGATACAAAAAAATCGCGGAAGACGAAGGTAAGTTACCCGATTTGATTCTGATCGATGGTGGGAAAGGACAAGTCAGTGCAGCACAGGAAGTGCTCATCGAACTCGGACTAAATGATATTCCTTTTATCGGTGTAGCCAAAGGAGAAGAACGTAAGCCAGGTTTGGAGCAATTGATTTTTCCATCAACAGAAAAGTCGTTAAAATTACCGCCTGATCATGCGGGTTTACATTTAATTCAGCAAATTCGTGATGAAGCGCATCGCTTTGCAATTCAGGGACATCGTGCACGTCGCAACAAATCGCGCACCCATTCTAGCCTCGAACAAATAGCCGGTATTGGGGCAAAACGACGACAAAGCTTGCTAGGCCGGTTCGGGGGACTTAAAGGCGTGCTAACGGCGAGTATCGAAGAATTACAGCAAGCGGAAGGTATCAGCCGGGCGCTGGCAGAACGGATTTACCGGGAGCTGCATTGATACGTGGATGCTAAGCGGATTTGAAAGTTAAGGGTGACTAGAAGGTTGCCGCTAAACATAAATAACAGAATCGATTTTACACACTATGCCAATGAATCTTCCTAACCTGCTGACATGGTTGCGGATACTCGCTATCCCATTGTTTGTCGGGATTTATTATTTGCCACCAGACTGGTTGTCGCCATTTGCAAAAAATTTGATCGCCACCATCATTTTTACCGGTGCGGCGATCACCGATTGGCTGGATGGCTATCTTGCCCGTACGCTCAATCAGATGTCGGCATTTGGTGCATTTCTCGACCCGGTTGCTGATAAATTAATGGTTACGGCTGCGTTAATCGTGCTGGTCTATTTGGAAAGACTGGATGCGCCAATCGCATTGATCATCATCGGACGTGAAATTACCGTATCCGCTTTGCGCGAATGGATGGCGCAGATCGGCAAGGCAAAGAGTGTGGCCGTCTCCTTTTTGGGAAAAATCAAAACGGCATCACAAATGATCGCAATCCCGCTCTTGCTCTACCATGAAAAAATCGGGCAATTTGACCCTCAAGTCATCGGTACCTGGTTGATTTACCTAGCTGCTTTCCTGACTTTATGGTCGATGATTTATTACTTGAAAGCGGCCATCCCTCAGGCAATCAAGCATTCTTCCTAGCGGGTGATTGGTGTGGATACGGCTACGCGATAAGCTCAACCTTGCCCGTTTTGAGATGGTAAAAACCGCCAACGATGCGGATTTTTTTATGATCATGATAATAATCGAGGATGGGGGTTTTAGTTCTCAGTTTTTCGACCGTCATGATCACATTGGTTTTGATCACATTGACCAGCCGGTTGCTGGAAGTATCGGTGACCGCTCTGACCGCAGGGGCGATGGCGCTTGCTAGTAATTGGATGTGTCCTGGAAAATCTTGGTAATGATCGACTGCGTCGATCGCTGCTTTCACTGCTCCGCAGCTTTCGTGTCCCAACACCATGATCAACGGTGTTTTCAGTACGGCTACTGAGTATTCCAATGTGGCAAGATTGTCGTGCGTCAAGTAGTTTCCTGCCACGCGCGCGACAAAGAGATCGCCAAGCGCTTCATCGAAACAATGTTCGGGGCTTACCCGCGAATCGGAGCACCCTAAAATCGTAGCGTACGGATTCTGACCTTTGGCGAGTGCCGTCTCCACATCATGAAAATCTAATGGCTCCGATTTGCCCGATACAAAGCGCTCATTCCCAGCCATTAACCGTTCCAATGCTTGATCCGGAGTGAGGATATTTTCAGGCTTGGGGGTGGACGGGAGCGGTGATTTAGTGCTGTTCTTTTCTTTGTCAGCCGCGATACCCGCCGTTACGAAACCCAAACTGAGCGCAGTCACAGCAGCTTGTTTCAGAAATAGGCGTTTATCCGGTTCTGCTGGTCCATGATGTCCATTTGACACGTGTTCATTCTGAATAGCAGATATATCGGCTTGAGCGCATCGATAGCACATGGTGGCAACTCCTTTGGCAGGCTTGATCGGTAAGACATTTTAACTTGTAATTGACTTAATGACTCAAGTATCTATCTCCTTGAAATCAGGAAGGCTTTAGTACCAGAAAGGGTTTTGAGCCGTGAATCCTTGTTCTTGCGAGCTCAATGGGGTCTCCGTGTTTTTTATAACAACTCGTTTCTTTCAGTGAACAGTAGATTTTTGCTACTATTGCGCGCAAAGTAATCAATCTAATTTTTCATGTAAGGTAGATCACTCTGGCTACGCAACAAGAGCTTTCTGATTTTCTGAGCGAGGTCGAATTACGTGCCTATAAACAAGCACTGTTTGCGGTGCAAGATGAGCATGTCGCGCTGGACATCGTGCAAGATGCCATGATGAAACTTACTGAAAAATACGCACATAAACCACCGGAGCAACTTCCGCTGCTATTTCAGCGTATTTTACAGAATACCATTCGCGATTTTTATCGGCGGCAGAAATCCCGCTCATCGTGGATAATGTTGTTTTCAGCGTTTTCATCGCATCAAGACGAAAAAGAACATGAAGATTATGATTTTTTGGAAACGCAAGCGGCGAACCGGGATTCAAATTACGGTAATGATCCCCATAAACAGCTAGAGCAATCCCAAGTAATTGCAATCGTCGAGAAAGCGTTAGAAACATTACCTGCACGTCAACGCGAAGCCTTCTTGTTGCGTTATTGGGAAGAGATGGATGTGTCAGAAGCTGCAAAAGTCATGGGGTGTTCGGAGGGAAGCGTGAAAACGCATTGCTCACGTGCAACGCATGCATTGGTTGCGCTACTGAAAGCAAAAGGAGTCAAGTTATGAATGAAGAAGAGAGGGTAGGCAAAGAAGTTGCCAGGCTATTGAATCACAGTATAGGCGAAATTAATCAGGATACATTGTATCGATTGCAAGCAGCGCGCAGAGCTGCCATGAAGAATTATCAGTTGGAAGAAAAGATAATTCATGTGGGTGCAGGTATGGCCGGGCGGAACGGTTTGGATAGTTTTTTTTCTCATACGGGTAAATTGGTGTTGCCTGTCATGGTGTTATTTGTTTTGATGGCTACCTTGTATTGGAAAATAAGCTACGAAGTCGATGAAAAAGCTGCTATCGATACGATGATTCTTGCTGATGATTTACCGGTTGACGTTTATCTCGATGACGAGTTTGATATATGGCTGGAATCTACTCGGTAATCGTTTATACCTGTTTTGCATTTTCTGTGGCGGCTTCATCGGAAGCCGCCTCGGCACAATCTTCTTGGGCAAAACTCAAACCACAACAAAAAATTATTCTGCAGCCCCTCGAACAAAGCTGGGATACATTTGAACCTGCTCAGAAAAAGAAATGGCTGAGGATGACCAAGCATTATTTGAAGTTGACTCCCGAGGAGCAGCAGCGCATACAATCCCGCATGCGGGAGTGGAGTGCTTTAACGCCCGAACAGCGTAGCCAGGCACGGAAAAGATATAAAAAAATTGAAAAACTGCCTGTTCATAAACAGCACCAAATTAAACAGAAATTGAGCCAATTGAATGATGCATCCCAAGACCGCGCGATAGACTGAAATGTTCGATCAAGCCTATCCCTATTGTGTGTCTGATAGACATTTTATTTTTTTCACCCCTTCTGGTTATCAATCCTAATTTCTCAGTTGATGTAAATGCAGCAGCTCGCTCGTTGCTTGCATAGCCATGCTATGTCTCGTTTTCCATTTCAATTAGGCGCACAAATCGAAGCGCAACTTGCAAGCGGCGAGAAGGTGCTTGCTTGGCTTGAAACTGATCTTGATGCAAGACTACACTTTTCATCGGGTTTGATCGTGGTGACCAATCATCGCTTTTTGGTAAAAATGGCGGAGGATAATAGTTGGCATGTGTGGTTTCATCGGCAAGGTTTAAGGTTGACCAGCCGTGATCACGCTGGTGTTGGTGCTCTTGAGTTATGTGACGAACAAGAACGGTTGGGTTGTTGGCATTACACAGTACGTTTGAATAGTGAAGCGAATCATCTCATCGCATGTTTTGAACAACAGCTCGTAGCTCGATCGAATGAGGTGGATACGATCCCGGATGCCCAGGCTCATTGCCGCAATTGTGGGATGATTTTGTCGAGCTCCCAGGATACATGCCCATCATGCGAACGGGAAGCGCATGCCCCTCCTTCAACCTGGACATTATTACGTTTATGGCGTTTTGCTGAGCCTTATAAATGGCGTTTACTCGCCGGCTTTATGCTGATGCTGGGGAGTACGGCGGCTACTTTGGTGCCACCTTATCTGACGATGCCCCTCATGGATAACGTGTTAATCCCTTATCAGAACGGCCAGCCGATTGACAACGAGCTTGTTACGCTCTATCTGTCCGGTTTGCTGGGTGCGGCATTATTGGCGTGGGTGTTAGGTTGGTCGCGGACGTATATTTTGGCAAAAATTTCAGAGCGGATCGGTGCAGATTTACGCACCACGACTTATGCGCATCTGCTCAAGCTTTCACAGGCATATTTCGGCGGAAAGCGGACGGGTGATCTAATGGCGCGGATCGGTACGGAAACTGACCGTATCAATCTTTTTCTTTCTCTGCATTTACTCGATTTTGCAACCGATGTGATCATGATGACGATGACAGCCATCATCCTGATTTCGATCAACCCATGGCTGGCACTCGTTACGTTGCTGCCATTACCGATCATTGCTTGGTTGATCCATCTGGTGCGCGACCGGTTGCGCACTGGTTTTGAGAAAGTCGATCGTGTCTGGGCTGAGGTCAACAATGTGTTGGCCGATACGCTGCCTGGTATACGGGTCGTCAAGGCATTCGCTCAGGAAGCCCGTGAGGTGGCACGTTTCCGTGCAGCTAACCAGCGTAATCTCGAAATCAATGATCGCGTCAATAAGATTTGGTCGTTGTTCACACCAACCGTGACGCTATTGACCGAGATCGGTTTGTTGGTCGTATGGATTTTTGGTATCTGGCAAGTCTCGCAGGATCAGATTACGGTCGGTGTGTTGACGGCTTTTCTGGCATATATCGGTCGCTTTTACCTGAGACTGGATTCGATGAGTCGTATCGTTTCTGTTACGCAAAAAGCGGCCGCTGGCACCAAACGTATTTTTGATATCCTCGATCATGAATCCAGCGTGCCGGAGCCGGTTAAACCCGTGTCTTTAGCGACGATCAACGGGCAGATCGAACTGCGTAATGTAAGTTTCCGTTATGGAACACGCAGCGTTGCGCAGGATATCAGTCTGCGGATCGAGCCTGGTGAGATGATTGGCCTGGTTGGCCATAGCGGTTCAGGCAAGAGCACGCTTATCAATCTGATCTGTCGCTTTTATGATGTCAGCGAAGGGGCCATCCTGATCGATGGGGTGGATATCCGTACCCTTCCAATAGCCGAATACCGTAAACATATCGGCTTGGTATTGCAAGAGCCTTTTCTATTTTTTGGTACGATCGCTGAGAATATCGCTTATGGCAAGCCAAACGCGACACGTGCAGAAATCGTTACCGCAGCCCGTGCAGCGTATGCGCATGAATTCATACTTAGGTTGCCATATGGTTACGATTCTTTGGTAGGTGAACGCGGGCAAGCGCTTTCAGGGGGCGAACGGCAGCGTATTTCAATCGCGCGCGCACTCTTGATTGATCCACGCATCTTAATACTCGACGAGGCCACTTCCTCGGTCGATTCCAAAACGGAACGCGAGATTCAAGCTGCGCTTGACAACCTTGTGAAAGGTCGAACGACCCTAGCGATCGCCCACCGCCTCTCTACCTTACGTGAAGCGAATAGATTAGTGGTACTTGATCGCGGGAAAATCATCGAGATAGGTGCGCATGCTGAACTGATGGCGCGACAAGGGTTTTACTACCACCTTTACCAATCTCAATTGCAGTATAGCGACACGCAAGATGATGCAGTCGGATTGAAACGATGTCCAGATACTAAAGAAAATCGGTTATGAATCTGCCAGGCTATGAATTGTATCGGAATGCCTTCGGTCGCCTCGTATTGGTGGACAAAGATCATCAATGCGAGGAAGTCATACCAGTACGGGCTTTTCCGATCACGGCGCCCGATCATGGCGTAGCGCTGGTCGATGCTCATGGACATGAACTTGCCTGGGTTGAACGACTGGACGCGTTACCGGAAGCTTATCGTGCGTTGATCGAGGAAGAACTGACGAGCCGGGAGTTGATGCCGGAGATCCAGTGTATCGAAAAGGTTTCCAGCTTTGCTACACCGAGCCGCTGGTGGGTTAAAACCGATCGGGGTGAGACTGCTTTCGTGCTCAAAGGAGAAGAAGATATTCGCCGCTTATCGCTTGAAGCATTATTGATTACCGATAGTCATGGCATTCATTTCTTGATTCGTGATCGTTCGCTACTGGATCGCCATAGTCGTAAGCTGCTGGACCAATTCCTCTAAAATTCATCAAAAATTATTTGCCTTGCTGTAAACCGATTGGCATGAGTTGCGTTAATTAGAATGTTTCTCATTAAGCATTCAATTTATGCCAAATAACCCTGATGCCTGTCACCCTAGTAATAACAAAGATATCAAGTTTCTCGAAATACGCCATTTGAATGGCCCCAATATATGGACTTACTATCCGGTACTGGAGGCGATTGTTGATATTGGTGACCTGGAAGATTTTCCTTCTCATACGATTCCAGGTTTTTATGAACGTTTATCATCGTGGATGCCTTCATTGATCGAGCATCGTTGCAGCTATGAAGAGCGGGGTGGTTTTCTGCGTCGTGTCCAGGAAGGAACCTGGCCATGCCATATCCTAGAGCATGTAACGCTTGAATTACAAAACATGGCCGGGATGCACGGTGGGTTTGGCAGGGCGCGTGAAACGTCGGTGCGGGGCGTTTACAAAGTCGTGGTAAGCGCCTGGCATGCAGAGATTGCAACAAATGCACTGTTCTCGGCGCGTGAGTTGGTCCTGGCGGCCATGGGGTTTGATGCTTGTGAGCCCTATGATGTGCAAGGTGCTGTTGAACGGCTGCGTGACATGGTCGACTCACTGTGGCTTGGTCCTTCTACCGCCTGCATTGTAGATGCGGCTGCCGCCCGCAATATTCCTGCCATTCGACTGTTGTCCAAAGGAAATCTCGTGCAGCTAGGACAGGGCGCGCACAGCCGACATATCTGGACCGCCGAGACAGATCGCACACCAGCTATCGCCGAAAGCATCTCGCGGGATAAAGAGCTGACTAAAACATTGCTCCGTGCTTGTGGTGTGCCCGTCCCAGAGGGGCGCATGGTAGTGAGTCCAGAAGATGCTTGGCAAGCTGCGTTAGCCATTGGCTTGCCCGTGGTCGTCAAACCGTGTGATGGTAACCATGGGCGCGGTGTGTTTATTGAGCTTAGACAACGTGACGAGGTCGAATCGGCGTATGCCGTTGCTTTACAAGAAGGAAGCGGTGTGCTGGTCGAGCGATACATACCCGGAACGGAGCACCGCTTACTGGTCGTCGGTGGGAAACTGGTAGCCGCTACGCGAGGTGATGCGGTTTCTGTTATCGGCAACGGTATTTCCACTATTGCTGAGTTGATCGATGTACAGATCAATGCCGATCCACGCCGAGGCACTACCGAAGATCATCCGCTCAATATTATCCGGTTGGATAGTGCCGCGCAGATGGAGATCGTCCATCAAGGTTATACGCCAGATTCTGTTGTGCCGTTTGGTATCGAGGTGCTGATTCAAAGAAATGGCAATCATGCTTTTGATGTGACGGATGACGTTCATCCCAGTACTGCGCAGATAGCCGCTTTGGCAGCGCGCATCGTGGGCTTGGATATTGCAGGTATCGATTTGGTGGTCGGCGATGTGTCGCGACCACTTGCTGAGCAAGGCGGCGCAATTGTCGAAGTCAACGCCGGCCCCAGTCTGTTGATGCATATCAAACCAGCCGTTGGCAAGGCACGTCCAGTTGGGGAAGCCATTGTCGATCATCTTTTTCCGAATCAAGATCACGGCCGTATTCCGATTGTCGGTATTACTGGTAGCCATGGCAAAACGACGGTTGCTCACCTTGTTGCGCGATTGCTTAGGTTGTCGGGAAAACGGACAGGGTTGGCGTGCAGCAGCGGACTTTATCTGGATCATAAGCCGATCGATCAGAGCGACTCAGCCAATTGGCAAGCAGCTCAGCGTATTCTGATAAACCGGACAGTCGAGGCGGCTGTTTTTGAAAATGGGTTTGACACTATTCTTCAACAAGGGTTGGCTTACGATAGTTGTCAGATAGGTATCGTGACCAATGTCGAGCCCTCTTTGCACTATGGTCGGCATGATATCGAGTCGCCTAAACAGGTTTTTACCGTATTGCGTACGCAAGTCGATGTCGTCACACCGACAGCCGCCGCAAAAGATAATGTGCTGGAAGGTGTGAGTCTACCAATAGGCGCAGCGATTCTCAATGCTGGGGATGCTATGCTGATCGAAATGGCTGATTTATGTCATGGTGAAGTCATTTACTTTAGCTGTGATCCCAAATTGCCAGCAGTCAATGCGCATCGTAAGCGAGGAACCGGGCCAACGGGGAAGAAGCGGGCTGTCATCATACGCAACGGGAAAATCGTGCTGGCGGATGGGCTGGAGGAAACATCCCTGATCAAGCTGGCAGAATTGCAACCCGCTGTGGGTGATCGTGCCGTGCAGGAGATTGAGTATGTCTTGGCCGCAGTAGGTGCTGCCTGGGCACTTGGCATACCGCTCGATCTGATACGGATGGCTGTGGAGACCTTCGAATTCGGTCAAGAAAGCAATCCCTTCAAGTATCTGCCTATTCCGGAAAAACAAAAAATTTGAGGAACGATATATGAAAGTGATACAGACTCGCGTTTTGCGGGGCCCCAATCTATGGAGTAAGCACACTTCTCTTGAAGTAACCGTTATGCTTAATGAATATGAGTGTGATTTTGACAGCTTGTCGAGCTTTGCAGTGCGTTTGTGCGAGCGTTTTCCGGAGATTGCGCTGTTCCAGCCCGCTGACCGACATGAAACGGTTACGATGGCACATGCGCTTGAATACGCCTTGCTTGGACTGCAAAATCAAGTAGGTTGTCCTGTTACCTTCAGTCGTACCATCCAGATATCGAATACCCGTAGTTATCGGGTCATCGTCGAATACAGCGAAGAGGCAGTGGGGTGTTTAGCACTGGATTTCTCTTTGGATCTCTGTCACGCGGCCATGGATAATAAATCTTTTGATTTGGCCGATGCGCTTCGCCGATTGCGTGAGCTCTACGAAGACATACGCCTCGGGCCTAGCACCAGCGCGATCGTGCGCGCTGCAGTCGCACGTGGCATACCTTACCGTAGGTTGACCGATGGAAGTTTGGTGCAATTCGGCTGGGGAAGCAAGCAGCGGCGCATTCAGGCATCCGAAAGCGATTTGACCAGTGCAGTTGCAGAATCGATTGCACAAGACAAAGAGCTGACGAAAGCGTTGCTCCATGCTGCGGGCATTCCAGTTCCGTTGGGTCGGCCTGTTTCGAGTGCTGAAGATGCCTGGGCGGCTGCTTGTGAAATAGGTGTGCCTGTGGTTGTCAAGCCTCAGGATGGGAATCATGGCAGAGGAATAAACATCAATCTGGTTGATGAAGAACGGATCAAGGCTGCTTATCATTTGGCAGCCGGAATCAGCGATAGTGTTATAGTTGAACGTTATATAAGCGGGCATGACTATCGCATGTTGGTGGTCGGTAATAAGTTGGTTGCCGCTGCAAGACGTGATCCTCCCCAGGTCATAGGGGATGGGATACACACTATCCGTCATTTAGTGGAGCAAATTAATCGTGATCCATTACGAAGCGAAGGCCATGCGAATCTCCTAACTAAAATTCACTTGGATGAGATTTCACAGGTTCATCTTGCTACCCAGGGGATGACAGCAGATTCTATCCCTCCTAAAGGTATGCGTGTTGTGTTGCGTAATAATGCCAATTTATCGACTGGGGGGACAGCAACGGATGTGACCGACGATGTCCACCCGGAAATTGCGGCAAGCGTGGTTGCGGCCGCATATATGACGGGTCTCGACATCTGTGGCATTGATATTATTTGCGACAGCATTCTGCGTCCGCTGGAGGAACAAGGCGGTGCCGTGATCGAAGTGAACGCAGCGCCTGGATTGCGTATGCACTTGCAGCCCTCCTATGGGAAGGGGCGCGCGGTGGGGGAAGCGATTATCGACAGCATGTTTGCGCATGGTGAAGACGCGCGCGTTCCGGTTGTGGCGGTAACAGGTACTAACGGCAAAACAACGACGGTACGCTTGATAGCGAGTATGCTTGAGCATAACCAACTACGCGTTGGTATGACATGTACCGATGGTGTTTATGTTAATGGCCTATGTGTCGATACAGGGGATTGTAGTGGCCCGAGAAGTGCGAGAAATGTACTTTCTCACCCCGATGTCGATGCTGCAATACTGGAAACGGCACGGGGCGGCATGCTGCGCGAAGGGTTGGGTTTCGATCATTGTCAGGTCGCGGTGGTCACTAACATTGGTCGAGGCGATCATCTCGGTCTTGCCAACATCGATACCGCGGAAGAATTGGCCCTCGTCAAGCGGCTTATCGTTGAAAATGTCACACCGGGGAGCGGTGTTGCCGTACTCAATGCCGATGATCCACTGGTCGCCAAGATGGCGGATCATTGCCCAGGATCTATCATCTACTTTTCCCGGAACAACCATAATCCCGTTGTGCTGACACAACGTGCGCAGCGTAAACGTGTCGTCTATCTGGAAGACCATGAAATCGTCGTGTCTGAGGCAAACATGGAGCAGCGGATCTCACTGAGTGGGGTTCCGATTACAAAGAATGGCCTGATTAGTTTCCAGGTCGAAAATGCAATGGCAGCGATTGGAGCGGGATGGGCATTAGGGCTGGATTGGGCTGTGATCCGTACTGCTTTGGCACGCTTTGTCAACGATACGCAAAGCGTACCCGGCCGGTTTAACTTTTTTAATTATCGGGATGCAACCTTGATTGCCGATTATGGCCACAACCCCGATGCGATAGCAGCACTGGCGTGTGCGATTGACCGTATGCCGGCGAAGAGACGGACTGTCGTCATTAGCGCAGCAGGAGACCGACGTGATGAAGATATCCGGCTGCAAACTCGAATTCTCGGCGATATCTTCGATGAAGTGGTGTTATATCAGGATAAATGTCAACGTGGACGCGCAGATGGGGAAGTGCTTGGGTTGTTACGCGAAGGGTTAGAGAATGCCAGACGCGTGCGAAAAGTGCACGAAATATATGGTGAGTTCAAAGCAATCGACACTGCGTTATCCGGTTTGCAGCCAGGGGAACTTTGTCTTATCTTGCTCGATCAGGTGGAACAAGCGCTTGGGCACATTCATTCCCGGATTGCATAAGCATTACCCAATCGTTGCTGAGTGGTTGACAATTCCCAGTCAACTTGCCTGAGTGAGCGAAAATTTTCTTGAATAATGTGTTGCTTTTATCCCTGTGCCTCAGAACAAAACCCTACACGTATTGTCGAATTGATGTGACCCTGAAGTGAAAAATGATAACAACGATGGGTGCACCTTGTCGGAATGATGAGAGAAAAATTAACAATGTCATTTTAATAGGAGAGTCAGTCGTGTTAAGGCAATCAATACAAACTACCCTTATTGCCTCTATATTCGTTGCGGCGTTTTATGCGGGCGCAGCGATGGGGCATGGAAAGGTTTCATTGGAGGAAGATAACTGTGTACGTCAAGCAGGGGGCAATATGGTGCACTTGAGCACCTATCAGCCTCAATATGATCAGAATGAACAATATTGTACGAATCTGCCTGCGGCAGGCGATACTTATCTGGTTGTGGATTTGCTTGATCAGAATCTACGCAATATGCCGGTTGGTATCAAAGTTTTTCGTGGCAGTGCAGAAGAAGGTGAGGCGGTAGCGCAGATCAATGCTAATTATCATCCGGACGGCGTCGTCAGTGGAGTAGGCAAGCTGGATAAAGGCCTTTACTCTGTGGTAGTAACAGCTGAAGGTATCCCTCCTTTGAATTATCACTATCAACTGCGTGTGGAAATGATTGATTACGGAAAAGTCGCGCGCACTTGGGCAGGTCCCGGCCTGGTTATGTTGCTTTTATCGTGGTTGATGTATAGATTTGTGCAATCTGGACGTTTGCGCTCGTTGTTGGGTACTCGCTCTCAATAGCGCTACGCTTGTTCGATTGAAAATAAACCCCCAGTTTTGCTGGGGGTTTATTTTCATGTGCTTTCTCGATGACTTACTCAGATTGAAATAAAATGACAGAGCGGCGACAGAAAACGGGATCGCTCGTTTTCTGTCGCCAGCCCAAGGTGATTATGAATACGTTTCGACGGTAACCTTGACAGGCACCGAGTTTGATACCACATCGAACACCGGTGAAAATTTCGTCAGTTCTTGCAAGGTTGCTTGCATTGCTTGAGACTTGACACGCATTTTGACTCTTATTTCCTGATAACCTTTGCGTACGTCTTTTGCCAGGTTCAGGAATCCACGTAAATCAAGATCGCCTTCCAATTCAGAATCCACTGCTTCGATTTTGATACCGCGTGCTGCTGCATGATAGACCAAGGTCGTCGTCATGCAAGCAACCAAGGCATGAAGGATAAATTCTACAGGGTTGGCGCCGATATCTTGGCCAAGTAGCACAGGTGGCTCGTCTGCATCGAGTACAAAAGGTGCAGTACGGGTGGTATCTTCAGCCCGGCATCCGTAAAACCCCTGGATAGTCGATTGGTTATGTCCGCCGTTAAACCAGTGATTGCGCGCACGGAACTTGAATTTTGCCAACTCATTATCATTCTTGACTGCTTCAATGGTATCGAGCAGTGCGGTGACATTCACGCCATTGGTAGTTACGGCTTCGGTATGGTCAGCAGCTTGAGTCATGATGATTCTCCTTTATAGAACAAATTGTTATCAGCTATTTGCTAAATTACTTGTGGAACATTGGTGATACAGGTTGCATGGTAGAATCCAAAGTCAAGCTTGATAAGATGCTGGTGTGCCATAAACTGTTCATTTGTGCCACGAATAGGGAGGTTGTTTGGACGAATCCGGTCATGTTCCGGTTGAAGTACTGATAGTTGCCATTCCTGAAACTGCCGGCTCCGCCCTTTACGGCATGATCGATGTCCTATCGGCAGCAGGAACGTTGTGGCAAAGCTTGGTGCGTACCGAACCGCTACGGCGGCTTTTCAACGTACGCATTATGGGGTCAACACGCGTATCATTTCGCTGCGAGAATGGCATCCCTGTTATTCCGGATGTATCGCTTGACGATAATCCCAGGGCGGATATTTTAATTTTGCCTGAAATCTGGTTAGGCCCAGATGAGGTGTTTAAAGGGCGCTATCCAGAAATCATGGAGTGGGTACGTAAGCAATATCGTCGGGGTGTCGTGATTTATGCAGCCTGCTCTGGCGTAATCATGCTGGCAGAAACTGGGTTACTCGATGGATGCGAAGCCACATCACACTGGGGGTATCAGGATCTCTTCAGAAAACAATATCCTAGAGTACGCTATAGCCCTGAACCGAATTTGGTATTTGCCGACCCGGCTGGACGTATAGTGACGGCGGGGGGTACGACGTCATGGCACGATTTGGCGATCCACATCATTTCGCGGCACGCCAATCCCGGAGAAGCGTTGCGTATCGCCAAAGTGTACCTTCTAAAGCTGCATGGCGAAGGGCAATTGCCTTATGCGAGTTTGGTGCGGAATGATCCTCACGCTGATGCGCTCGTGCGTTCTTGTCAGGAGTGGCTACGTGAGCATTTCATGAAAACAGATGCAATCGGTCAGGTTGTTGCCTATGCTAAGATTCCTGAACGTACGTTAAAGCGACGTTTTAAAAGTGCAACTGGCCTATCACTGATCGAGTATTTGCAGAATCTCCGGGTGGAGCATGCAAAAACGCTATTGGAACAAAGCGAAACGCCGGTCGATGAAATCAGTGTTTCGGCGGGCTACGAGGACGCTTCTTTTTTCCGGCGTTTGTTCAAACGGAGCACAGGATTGACGCCAAGTCAGTATCGTCGCATGTTCCGGCCTTTACTGCAGATTTGACTTTGTTTTGATTCTTGCCATTCCCTTATTGCTAGGGTTTCCAGAAAATTACGGCATTGACCGTTAAGTTGCCTTGTTTTATTGACCTCGATTGTCGAAGATCTGAGCGGATGGCGAGAATCAAAAGTTATAATGATCGTTGCCAAATGTGTTACTTCAAAACCAGGAGTGTGCGATGAGTGATTATATTGTATGGTTCGATCAGTTAACTAAAAATGATGTTGGGATAGTAGGCGGCAAAAACGCATCATTGGGCGAGATGATCAGCCATCTCAGCAAAATGGGCGTCAATGTACCGGGTGGCTTTGCGACGACGACGCATGCCTATCGCGACTTCTTGACGAGCAATGGCTTAACCGAACGCATCAAGCAATTGTTGGATCCCTTGGACGTCAGTGATATCAACGCCCTCACCACGGTCGGTAAAACGATTCGTGGTTGGTTGCTGAAGGCATCGCTGCCCACCACTTTGATACAAGCCGTCACACAGGCTTATGAGGGGCTCGTAGCCAGAGAAGGGGATGCCATTTCGTTTGCAGTGCGCTCATCTGCAACGGCGGAAGATTTGGCCGATGCGTCGTTTGCAGGCCAACAGGAAACTTTGCTGAATGTATGCGGGTTGGAGCAACTGATCGCTGCCATCAAGGTCGTGTTTGCTTCATTGTACAACGATCGTGCCATTGCCTATCGTGTTCATCATCATTTCGAACATGACAAAGTTTACCTGTCGGCTGGTATACAGAAAATGGTGCGTAGCGACCTGGGCGCAAGCGGGGTGGTATTCACGCTCGATACCGAATCGGGATTCCGCGAAGCCATTTTTATCACTGCGGCCTATGGTCTGGGGGAGACTGTCGTGCAGGGCACCGTCAATCCGGATGAATTTTATGTTTATAAAAAGGGGCTCGAAGCAGGCCGACCGGCCATCCTGACACGGCGGCTAGGCGCCAAAGCGATCGAAATGGTTTATGACGAAAAAGGTGAAAAGGGCGTTTCTACCTTGGTACGCGATGTAGAAACCGCGCGCCGTCAGCGATTTTGTTTATCCGATACACAAGTCGAGGCATTGGCCCGGCAAGCCTTGATCATAGAACAGCACTATGGCCGTCCTATGGATATCGAATGGGCGCTGGATGGATTAGACGGACAGCTCTATATTGTCCAGGCCCGTCCTGAAACAGTTGAAAGCCGGGTTGGTTCTACCATAGAACGCTTTAAACTCAAGCAAAAAGGTAAGATGCTGACGGAAGGGCGCGCGATCGGACAAAAAATAGGGCAGGGGGTGGCACGTCTGATCATGAGTACAGAGCAGATGAACGTGCTTGAGCCCGGCGAAGTACTGGTTACGGATATGACCGACCCCGATTGGGAGCCGATCATGAAGCGGGCATCGGCGATAGTTACGAATCGTGGCGGACGGACTTGCCATGCAGCAATTGTTGCGCGTGAATTGGGTATTCCCGCAGTGGTCGGCTGTGGTGATGCAACAATGCGAATTAAGGATGGTGTGGGCGTCACGGTTTCCTGTGCGGAAGGCGATACCGGCCTTGTTTATGAAGGGTTGCTGCCGTATGAACATACAATGTCCGAGACTGGCGAGTTGCCTGAGCCCCCAGTTAGAATCATGATGAATGTTGGCAACCCTTCCCATGCTTTCGCATTTTCCCGCATGCCAAATCAGGGGGTAGGATTGGCGCGACTGGAGTTTATCATCAACAATATCATCGGTATTCATCCGAAAGCGTTGCTGGAATTTGAGCGATTGCCCAATAACCTGAAAGACGAGATCAACCGTCGTATTGCAGGTTACGCTGATCCGATCAGCTTTTACGTGAATAAATTGGTGGAAGGTATCGCAACGTTGGCAGCTGCATTCCAACCTCATCCTGTGATCGTGCGTACCTCTGATTTCAAATCCAACGAGTATGCCAACTTGCTGGGTGGGGATCGCTATGAACCGCAAGAAGAAAATCCCATGATCGGCTTCCGCGGTGCGTCACGCTATGTCGCGGATGCGTTTCGCGATTGCTTTGAATTGGAGTGCCGGGCATTGCGCACAGTGCGTGACGAGATGGGGTTGACCAATGTGGAGATCATGATTCCGTTTTGCCGGACACTTGGAGAAGCCGAGCAAGTGACGGCATTACTCGCGTCACAGGGGCTGGCGCGCGGAAATAACGGGTTACGCTTGATCATGATGTGCGAGATTCCATCCAATGCTTTGTTGGCAGAAGAGTTTCTAGAATATTTCGATGGATTTTCCATAGGCTCAAACGATATGACCCAACTCACGCTGGGAATCGATCGCGATTCGAGTTTGGTGTCGCACTTGTTCGATGAGCGTAATCCGGCAGTCAAGAAAATTCTCAAAATGGCTATTGATGCCTGCCGGCAGCGCGGTAAATATATCGGTATCTGCGGGCAGGGACCGTCCGATTATCCGGATTTCGCAGTTTGGTTGTACGATCAAGGAATCAATAGCTTGTCGCTGAATCCGGATAGTATCGTGGACACTTGGCTGCATCTTGCCCAGCTGAAGAAATCGTGACCAAGCATAAGCGTACCGTTTTTTATGTATCCGATCGTACCGGCATTACGGCGGAAACACTCGGACATAGTTTGTTGACCCAGTTTGACGGAATCGAGTGGGAGAAGATCAATGTGCCGTTTTTGGATGATATCGCAAAAGCGCATAGGCTCGTGGAGCGGATCAATCATGCGGCCAAGCTGGATGGTTACCGGCCCCTGGTTTTCAGCACGTTGCTTAAGCCAGATATTCTCGAGGTGATCCGGCAAGCAAATTGTCGGGTGTATGATTTTTTTGAAACGTTCATCAGCTCGATTGAAGAAGAGCTACATCAACCGTTTGCTCGCATAGCTGGACGTTCGCATGGGCTCCAATACCACTTGAAGTATTTCAAGCGGATTGCCGCAATCAATTACGTTCTGGCGCACGATGACGGCGTTAATCCTAAGAATTTTACAGAAGCGGATATTATTTTGGTAGGCGTGTCGCGTACCGGCAAAACGCCTACTTGTCTTTATCTGGCACTGCAATATGGGATAGCAGCCGCGAATTATCCACTCACGCAAGATGATATGCCCAAAATGCAGCTTCCCAAAATTCTCGAGCCCATTAAGGATAAACTCTTTGGTTTGACGCTCAGTGCTTCCCAACTGCATCTCATCCGGCAGGAACGGCGCCCTAATAGCCAGTACGCTGCACTTACCCAGTGTCAGCGAGAAATTCAATGGCAGGAATCACTGTTCCAATTATTCGACATCCCTTATCTTGATACAACGAATATTTCAATCGAAGAAATCAGCGCCACCATACTTGACCGGAGAGGATTAAAGCGGCAGTTATACGGCTAGAGTTACCAATTCGTTATTTTTTGAGTACCTGGTATGTTTAGGGAAGAACGCGAACATGATCTACTTCAATTTGTTACTTAATCATTTTTAAAAGGTTTTGTTTCTGATGATCGAGCAGTTTTTTCCACAAATCCTGATGCTCCTTGGAACAGCAGTGGTTATTGTGGTTACTTTTCACCGTATACACGTTCCGCCGAGCCTGGGCTATTTGCTCGTGGGTGTCCTACTTGGATCCTATACTCCGGGACCGGTAATTGAGGCGCAACCGATACATATGCTAGCCGAGTTCGGCATCGTGTTTCTCTTGTTTACGATTGGTCTCAATTTTTCGCTTCCGCAGATTCAAGCTTTACGTGGCATGGTACTCGGTCTTGGAACGGCCCAGGTACTCTTGACAACCTTGGCTGTGGGGGCTGTTGTTTGGTTAATGGGCTTACCAGTGGCGGCAGCTTTTGTGGTCGGTGCGGTCTTTGCTCAGTCTTCCACCACGATTATCAGCAAGACACTGATTGAACAAGGCGAGGAGCACAGCCGGCATGGACGGCTCGGTACAGGGATGTCCGTTTTTCAAGATGTGACAGCGGTTCCTTTTTTGATTGTCATTCCTGCACTGGGCGCGGCTGCGGTGGGAATGGGTGCGCTCGCGACTTCTCTTGGGCTAGCGCTTGCCAAGGCAGCGCTGGCTTTTGTATTGGTGTTTGTGGTAGGGCGGCAGTTGCTGCGACCATTGTTTCATCTCATTGCAGCGCAGCGTTCGGCCGAGGTGTTTACCTTGACCGTTTTGTTTGTTTCCCTGGTTGCAGCCTGGGTTACTCAGAGCTTGGGTATGTCAACTGCATTTGGTGCTTTCCTGGCGGGGATGGTTTTGGGAGAAACGGAATTCCGCCATCAAGTGGAATCGACCATCCGGCCTTTCCGTGATGTGCTGCTGGGCCTCTTTTTTGTGGGTATCGGTATGTTATTTGATTTATCCGTGTTTCCGCAGATATGGCATTGGGCGTTAGCAGGCGCGTTGCTTCTCATGGTTTTCAAAGCGTTTATCGTCGCACAAATTGCCCGGTTTTCCGGGGTTGAATCGTTGACGGCTTGGCGAACTGGCTGGCTATTGGCTGTAGGAGGGGAATTTGGATTTGCTTTGTTGACCATTGCGCTGGGGATGCAGGCCATTGATCAGGAAACCGGCCAGATTGCGCTGTCTTCTGTGTTGCTTTCGATGATCGTGGCACCCTTTCTCATACGCTACAACCATGCCCTCGCCAGGCCCTTCGCACGTCAACCTGCGTTGCAACATGAAGAAGTGCTCCCTCGGTTGGAGGCGGTCAATGCCGACAAGTTGAAGAACCATGTCATCATCTGTGGTTATGGCCGTATCGGCCAGAGTGTGGCCCATTTCTTGGAAGAAGAACAAATTCCTTACATTGCGCTGGATTTGGATCCGGTAAAGGTCAAAGAAGCGTATACCGCGGGTGAAAAAGTTTTTTTTGGCGATGCAGCTGAGCGCGATATTCTTGAAGCTGTGGGGGTAAATGAGGCTCGGCTAGTTGTGATCAGCCATGAAGATATAACCTCCGCACACAAAGTCTTGCATCATGTTCGTGCGCTTCGCCACGACCTTCCAGTTATGGTGCGTACCCGAGATGAAAGCCGTGTCGATGAGCTGCGAGCGAGCGGCGCGACAGAAGTTGTGCCTGAAACGCTCGAAGCCGCACTGATGATCGCCGTCCATACGCTACTTCTGTTAAACGTGCCGACTGTGCGTGTGATGCGACGCATGCAGCAGCAACGTGATGGTCGTTATCACTTATTGCGCGAATTTTTCCGAGGCAGCAATGTTTTTACCGATACCTCACGAGAACAGGATGCCGATCGGCTCCGGCCTGTGGTTTTGACATCGGACAGTCCGGCTGTCGGGCATCTGCTGCGCGAATTCGATCTCGAAGGGGTGGCAGTGACCGCGTTGGTGCGAGAAGGCAAACGGCAGCTGACACCCTCGCTCGATACCCAATTACAAGCAGGTGATGTGATTGTCCTGTTTGGATCGCCTGCCGATTTGGAGCGTGCACAAAATATTCTATTGAGTTAGGTAGTTTCGTCAAACAGTTTGAATATAGGGGTTCACAATAAGTATGCGGGATAATCCTTGTACCAGTAATCATTATAGAATTGGCCTGTTTGTTCTGTTCAATGATGGGGTATTGCAAGATGACTGCGATTAAATCGATTCTGGCGGCAACAGATTTTTCTATCGATGCGCGATACGCCGCTGAACGGGCCGCCATGATTTCTGCACAGTTAGGCATAACCAACGGTGTCATTCTTCATGTGCTTAAATCTTCCTGGCTGGATACATTGAAACAATTTGTCAATTTACCTGTTGAAACAGAGCAAACTGTTATCAGCGATATGTCTCAGTCGCTTAATGAAATTATTGTAGGCATCCAGCATCAGACAGGCTTTGCATTCAAACCAAAGCTATGCTCCGGAAATGTGCTGGATACGATTCTGAAGGTGTCGGAGACGTCTGATTTATTGGTACTCGGTGCGCGGGGAGAAAATCCGCTCAAAGATTTTGCGATTGGCACGACCGCTGAGCGACTCATTCGGCAGAGCTGGAAACCGATTCTGGTTGTCAGAAGCGAACCTAAAACAGTCTATCGACGTGTGCTCGTTGCTGTCGATTTCTCTCCCCATTCGTTGTCAGCATTTGCATACAGCAAATTGATTGCGCCAGACAGTGAAATTTATCTTACCCATGTTTTCGAGGCGCCGTTCGAAAGTAACATGCTGTATGCGGGGGTAACAGATGAGATCATTCATGAGTACCGCGTCAATGCGCAGCGTGAAGCCGAAGCGGAGATGAAGCGATTTATCGAAACATCGGGTGTGGATTCGCATAATGTGCATCGATTAATCGAACATAGCCGCCATGTGCCTACCAAGCTTAGGGATAAGGTAGCCGAAATCGACGCCGATCTCGTGATTGCCGGTAAACATGGTAAGTCGCTGGTTGAACAGCTATTGATAGGAAGCGTCACGCTACACCTGTTAGCTGAATGCCCCTGTGACGTATTGATAACGCAGTAAGGAAAGGCTCAGTAGAACTGCGCATGTCCTGTTTGAGTATTATTGCAGTAAAGACTGCAACGTTTTAACTGATGTGGGATGCATCTTTCTGCCGCGTAACAGATAGAAAGGTTCTGAATAGAGCGCTTTGATATCCACAGGTACTTCAGGAAACTTCTCGGCATATTCTTCTTTGACAAAAAATGCATTTGCTCCAGTAGCGGCGTTGCAACAGATCAACCGATAACCAAATTGCGAAAACAATTCGACAAACATCTGTAAAGATGCACCAAAATAATCGTCAGATTTCCAAAAATGTTGTGGATTGTAAGGCATGGTAAATTTCACACCTGGGGGAAATTTTGCATTGTATTCTGCGATAAATAATTTTGGATTAGCTCCATTACGTAACAATTCTTCAATAAAGTGAAAATCGTTGCCATCAAGATCAAGCGATATGACATCTACCTCTGATGCAATCGTCTTATAAAGACTAAGGATATTTTCTTTCGTTATCCAAGTTTTAGTAAATGTTAATTTAGATGATTTAGATACGTCTAATATGATATCTTGTCCACCGAACCAACTGCCGGACCAACCTAATGCAAGCAAGATAAGCGTATTGTTTTCTGTACCATCACCGACACCAAATTCACAAAAAAATCCTTTTGAAATACCCATACGAGAAAGAATTTCAATCGTTAACCCGTCTTCATCACTCTGGGAAAAACCAAAAGCCCCATACCTGCAGAATGGATTAGGGTGCTCCATCTGGCGACGTCGTATTTCTTTTCTTAATTCAAGCTCATACAAGTTAGTTAACGCATCTAGCGGCATAACTTTTGTCAGAAATCTGCGGGTGAAACTCAGTAATCTGGATTTTAAATTTCTCATTTTTTTACCTTGAGTCTTTGTGTGGCTGTTTTTTTGAGTTGCAAGGTTAGCATTAGAGCCTCTTGCAAAATTATCACGAGCTAGCCGAATAAGTCCGACATCTGCTAATTAAAGCAAATTTTTATGGCTCTTCAGGAAGATTTGTGAGTAATGCTATAACGAATATGTAACAAAGGTGCTAGTTTTTTTGTTTTTGAGATAAAGGGTAGTGCATCCTGCTGTTCTTCTGAGAAGATGGAAGTGTTGAACAACCCTCAATCAGAAGGAAAGGAACAGGATGCATATCAAGACTATCCTGACATCGTGTTCAGAAATTCAAGTCATTTGTATATGGAAGAGTCTGATAAGTGGAAGATGACTTGGTCCCAATAGAGTAGTAAAAGGTGACAGAGTAAAAGATGACACGTGTTTTCAAATATGTCAGTCCCTGGGTTTCCTTATGGATAGGCTACTTTCTCTCTATTAGCTATTCGGACCGCTCATTCAGCTTAATTCTTGAATTTTGCAAGCCCCTCTTTAGTTTAAACATTAAGAAAGAGCGCCGGTAAGTGGTAGGGTTGAAGGCTAACGTTGGCACAGCATATTTAACTGGTTATAAATATGCTGCCCTGTCCACGGTATTACAACATCGAGATTTAGAATGTACTTATGATCTTGAATTTACCCATGCACATTTTAAGTAAATCGAATTGTTAAATTTGTTTACGACGGTGACGCAAAGCTATGATTGAAAACAATCCCAAAGCGACAAGAGTCAATGAAGCAGGTTCAGGTATCTGATTGGGTTGTGTTTCTATGCGTAATTTTTGCTTAACACCATCCGCAAAAGCACCAAAATCAGCGGCATGTAATGAAAATCCGTTACTGGTAATTACATTGGCATTATAAAAATCATTAATGCTTGTTGAGCCAATAGTGATGCCATTAACAGTCACTCCTGCGGATACGGCTGCATCACGTGCTGCCTGAGTAACAGTTATGGTTGAAGTGCCATCTCCCGAAACATCCATTATCAAATTGGCGCTTTCAAAGCCGTTGTTTCCGGTTAACGTAGCTAACGATTTATTCATTCCACTTGAAATGACTGTCCCGCCACTGCCTGGGCGGACGAAATTGTCAAGTGTATCGGCAAAGGCGTTTATACTAGCCACAGAATCCAACAGAGTAAAAGAGTCCAGGCTGGTCGAATATGCATTTGAAGCAAAAAATATCGTATTGACTGCAATTGCTCCATGCGTACCGTTGTTCAGAATATTGTTTTGAACTATTGGATCACGAAAGGCATTAGCATAACCATCCATCATCAGGTTGTATTCGCTTGTACTAACACTACCTGAAATATCAATGACTAGTGATAGTTCCATATCAACCGTTACAGCAGAAGCAAAAGAAGAACTCATCAGTAATGGTATTGATGCGAGGGCACTTTTTGTTATTTTTTTCATAGCTTATGTCACCTTTAGTTGTGTTTATTATTAACAATTAAATTTCAAATGTACAAAGTACTATAAAATCATAGCAAAATTCATGCCTGCTCGTGATTTATATATAGAATACAATGACATAACCAAGTTGTTAAATTTCCCTATGTTAAAATGTGTAAAAAATGTCGACACTCTGTGCAAATGGGGTCAAGCAAGAAATGTGATCCAAAAACAAGAAAAAATTATTCGACCTGTAATCCGCTTAAAGCAAATCAGATCCACATGAAATTACAGCGATTTTGTGAACATTGATACACCAAAATAGCCTATTCGAAGGTATCCGGTATATGCAACCAAACGAATTCAGAGTTGTCTTTGGTGCTGGTTACAAAATGGATTCAATAGCAATCATTTGAGAAGGTTAAGCTTGAAGAAAACCGAAGAGATCCTCCAGGTGGGCAGCAGCTCGGAATTGATCGAATGCGGTGTGATTCCCCATCCGCTTCCTGTACATGAACAGCCCATCCTTTTGGTGCTGGCTGGTGTACATTTCATTCATATCATGGATTTCATGATGATGCTGCCTTTGGGTCCGCAATTCATGAAATTATTCGATTTTACTCCGCAGCAATTTGGTCTGCTGGTTTCGGCGTATGCATTTAGTGCAGGTATTTGGAGTTTTTTTGCTTCTTTTGTAATCGATTGGTTCGATCGTAAGACCGTTTTGATTACGCTGTGCGGAGGGATAGGGATTGCTACGCTACTGTGTGCATTGGCAACCAATTATCCCACGCTATTGCTTGCGCGTATTGTGGCGGGGGGATTTAGCGGTATTACCAGCGCTATTGTTTTCGCGATTATTGCGGATATTATCCCAGCCCGTCGACGCGGCGCAGCAACGGGAACGATCAGCTCGGCTTTTTCCATGGTGGCCGTGATCGGTATGCCGATTGGTATGTTGCTCGTTAATTTGAGCGATTGGCGTGCACCTTTTTTTCTCCTGGCAGCACTCAGTGCCTTCATGGTGATCGTGGCGATGCGTGTGCTGCCCCCGCTGCGCGGCCATCTGATTCATCAGTTGGAACGGCATCCTTTCAGGCAGTTGCGTGCGATCTTTTTTGAGCGCAATCATTTGTATGCCTTCGCGTTAATTGCGATGTTGATGTTTGCTGGATTCTCCGTCAGTCCGTTTATCAGCACCTATATGGTGATTAATGTTGGTATGGCGGAAATCGATTTGCCTTATCTTTATTTTTTTGGTGGGTTAGCGACATTTTTTACGGCTCGCCTGTTTGGCAAGCTTTCAGATCTGCATGGCAAAAGGAAAGTGTTTGGCGTGACAGCAGCGCTTTCCGTTTTTCCTATCCTGATGGTGACCCATTTGTCACCAGTGCCGACCGTGCTCGCTCTCGGCATTACGACATTGTTCATGATGCTGGTCTCTGGACGGTTTGTTCCTGCCATGGCATTGGTGACGGCGAGCGTAACACCGCGTTTGCGGGGAAGCTTCTTGAGTTTTAATATCTCAGTTCAGCAATTGTCTGCAGGATTGGCTACATTGCTCGCCGGTTCCATCATTGGCACTTCGGTCAACGGTACGCTGACGCATTACGATGATGTAGGTATTATTGCGGCAGTGGCAACACTCGCAAGTATTGTGCTGGCCGCCAAAGTTAATGGAGTCCATGAATGATGGCTCATTCCCAATCCAATGAGTGGTTGCCGGGTTTTTTACGTGTCTCGCCCCTGTACGCGCCGCTATGCGCAACCGGCGTATCTCTCAAGCATCTCGATCGATGGCCTGATATTGAAGACCTCAATCAACTGCTTAATGATTCTGCTGCCTCCGCTAAGACAAAATCGGGTAGGGAAATTCGTTTCGTACGGCAAACAAAGGTTATGAGCAAATTTGCTCAACAATATGAACCCCGGATTTATCTGACAGGCGAAATACAAACCCGCGAACGAAATTGGCACGATCTTTTCAATGCTTTGGCCTGGCTAACCTATCCTCGGGCTAAAGCTGCTCTGAACCTTTTGCATTACCATGCTTTATTGCAGGAAAGAACACTTCAGCAGCCCATGCGCGGCCGTTTGCGCGATGCGGCTACTCTTATCGATGAATCGGGGGTGGTGGTCGTTAGCAGTAACCCGCATTTGATTGGATTGCTGAGAAATTTTGAATGGAAGGCTTTATTCTGGGAGCAACGCACTACGCTCCTTGAGCAAATGAAATTTTATGTCTTGGGCCATGGTTTATTAGAAAAAGCGCTGCGTCCCTATCCAGGCATGACAGGGAAAGGGATGGTGATGCCAGTCGAGGATACTTTTTTTGAACAAAATTTAACCGATCAGATTGCTATGATCGATGTTTGGTTGGATAATTTTCTAAGGCGCTCTACTTTAAGTTCGACTGATTTGGCACCTGTTCCGGTGTTAGGGTATCCTGGCTGGACACCTGATAATGAAGACTCGACTTATTACGATAATCAACATTACTTTCGTCCGCGAAGAATAATGAAACACCCGATACATTCTTGCTGAATGTGTCGAATGATGTTTCTTCTTGAAAACTCAGATAGGAGGTTGAAATGACAGATATCGCCGGATTGTTAGGTGATGAGGCAGACAAACTGCTCAATCATGTGTGTCAAGGTATTCCTAAAACAAGTTTGCATGTGCCAGGCCCCGATTTTATAGATCGGGTAGTGGCAGCGGGGGATCGTAAGCCGGGCGTGTTACGCAATCTTCAGGCGCTTTACAATCATGGCCGCTTGGCAGGGACAGGCTATTTATCGCTGCTACCCGTTGATCAGGGGGTTGAGCATTCGGGAGGGGCTTCATTTGCACCTAATCCGATGTTTTTCGACCCGGAAAATATTGTCAAGCTGGCCATTGAGGGGGGATGCAATGGCGTGGCTTCCACGTTAGGCGTGCTGGGTATGGTCGCGCGCCGTTACGCCCATAAAATTCCGTTCATTCTTAAGATCAACCATAACGAATTGCTGACTTATCCGACAAAATATGATCAGACCTTGTTTGCCAGTGTTGACCAAGCATTCGATATGGGCGCGTGCGCAGTGGGGGCGACCGTGTTTTTTGGTTCGGAGGAATCGCGCCGCCAGATACAAGAGATTTCCGAGGCATTCGCACATGCGCATGACCTGGGCATGGTGACGATTCTCTGGGCCTACACACGCAATGCAGCTTTCAAGACTGCGGAAAAAGACTATCATGTGAGTGCCGATTTGACCGGGCAAGCCAATCATCTTGCCGTCACGCTCGAAGCCGACATCGTCAAGCAGAAAATGGCCGAAAACAATGGGGGTTATACTGCGCTCAAGTTTGGCAAGACCAGCCCTAAAGTATATAGCGATCTGACGACTGACCATCCGATCGACCTGGTTCGTTATCAGGTTGCGAACTGTTACATGGGGCGGGTTGGCATGATCAACTCGGGTGGGGAATCAGGCAAAGATGATTTGCATCAAGCGGTGCGTACTGCTGTGATCAACAAACGCGCCGGCGGCATGGGACTCATTTCGGGGAGGAAGGCTTTCCAAAAACCTTTCAATGAAGGGGTCAAGCTGCTGAACGCGATACAGGATGTCTATTTATCTGCAGCTATCACTGTTGCTTGAAGGTCTATTTAATCTATCTTCTGGAAGGAGGGCAAAATTATGCCAGCCAATCATATTCAAGATCGAGCAGCAGGTGCTCTCATGGGAGCCTTCATAGGCGACGCATTAGGTCTAGGCCCTCACTGGTATTACCAACTTGACGCATTACATCAAGACTATGGTGATTGGATTGACGGCTATACAGATCCTAAACCCGGTCGATATCATCCCGGATGTAAAGCGGGTCAGCTATCGCAGGCGGGGTTTATTCTGGCGTTAACCGTAAGATCACTAGTCGAATGTGGCGCGTATGATCGCAATGATTTCTGTCGGCGGATGGATGAGGAGCTTTTCCCGCTCCTCGATGGAACGCCAGTGTGTGGGCCGGGGGGTTACACCAGCCAATCGATTCGCGAAGTATGGCGGCGTCGTGTCCAGCAGAAGTTACCATGGGGACAGACGGGCAGCCATGCTGATACCACTGAAGCCATCGAACGTACGTTGGCCATAGCGATTCGTTATGCTTTCCAACCTGCTGAACTCGCAGCCAATATCACAGACAATACCCTACTCACTCAGAGCGATGACATAGTCGTTTCGATGACAGTGGCTTATGGTGCGGTATTGGCCTTGCTCGTGCAGGGACACATGCTCGATACCGAATTGTCGGAAAAATTGATGGCGCTAGTCAAAAACGGGACTTTACCATTTCATGCCGTCACACAAGATGATCTGCAACCCCCGCGTCCGGGCGATCCCGATCCGCCGCGTGCGGGCCGCTTCGCTTCTCCGGATGCATTGCTTACCCCTTCCTACATGGCAGCCGCCGTAGCCGACCCGGATATCCGGATCGAACCTGCGTGGAAAGTATCGCTTGTCTATGGCATGCCTTGCGCGATCTATCATCAGTTGCCAGCAGCTTATTATTTAGCCGCTCGATTTCGAGATGACTTTGAATCTGCTGTATTGCATGCCATCAATGGCGGTGGGCAGAACCAAGCGCGCGCCATTTTAACCGGTACATTGGTGGGGGCGCAGGTAGGGATGTCAAGTATTCCTCAGCGTTTTCTCGATGGTCTCGATCAAGTGGACACACTTAGAAATTTAGCGATGGCCCTTGCCGCGAAAGTCGGCGATTCTTGAACGATTCGGTAGGTTTTATTATTTTTTTCAGTTTTTCTCAACGAACTCTTTAAAAATTTTGCATTCGGTTTCGTTATAATAGCGCTTTGTGAAGGATCGTTATCAATATGCGACTGATTCAGAAAGCACTCACCTTTGATGATGTTTTACTTGTTCCCGCACATTCAGCAGTACTGCCCAAGAATGTCGATTTAACCACACAATTTACCCGCGCTATTAAGCTCAAAATTCCATTGGTCTCGGCGGCGATGGATACGGTAACCGAGGCGCGGTTAGCGATAGCCATCGCTCAAGAAGGGGGTATCGGTATCATTCATAAGAATATGTCGATACAAGCGCAAGCGACCCATGTTGCCAAAGTCAAGCGATTTGAAAGTGGCATCGTGACCGATCCGGTGACAATTCCACCCAATATGACGGTACGCGGGGTGTTGGATTTGATTCAGCAGCATAAAATATCCGGACTGCCCGTGGTAGAAGGCACCAAGGTCGTAGGCATAGTGACCAACCGGGATCTTCGATTTGAAACCAATCTCGATCAACCCATCAAAAATATCATGACGCCCAAGCGGCGGCTTGTCACCGTCAGAGAGGGCGCTTCGCGCGAAGAAGTGTTGGCTTTGTTACACAAGCATCGACTGGAACGAGTGTTGGTGATCGATGATGCATTCGAGTTAAAGGGGTTGATTACTGTCAAAGATATCATCAAAACAACAGAGCATCCGCATGCCAGTAAAGACGAGCAGGAGCGGCTGCGGGTGGGTGCGGCGATCGGGGTCGGTGAGGGAAGCCAAGAGCGAGCGGAAGCGCTTGTCGAAGCGGGTGTCGATGTATTGGTGGTCGATACCGCACATGGTCACTCTCAGAGTGTGCTCGACCAAGTGCGCTGGGTTAAGAATCGCTTCCCGAAAATTCAGGTCATCGGCGGCAATATCGCTACGGCAGCAGCGGCCAAGGCATTGGTCGATAGTGGAGCGGATGCGGTAAAAATTGGTATTGGCCCGGGATCGATCTGCACCACCAGAGTGGTGGCTGGCGTCGGCGTGCCGCAGATTACAGCGATTGAGAACGTGACTAAAGCGTTGGATGGCACGGGCGTGCCTGCTATAGCGGATGGCGGCATCCGCTACTCGGGCGATATCGCAAAGGCGATCGCTGCAGGGGCTAACACGGTTATGCTGGGTGGCTTGTTTGCCGGGACGGAAGAAGCACCTGGGGAAATCGAGCTTTTTCAAGGCCGCTCTTATAAAAGTTATCGCGGAATGGGGTCGCTCTCAGCGATGCAGCAAGGTTCGAGCGATCGCTATTTTCAGGAGAGCAAGCAGCATGAGGCCCATAAGCTGGTGCCAGAGGGGGTGGAAGGGCGTGTTCCCTATAAAGGATCAATCCTCTCTGTCATACATCAATTGGTAGGGGGTGTTCGCTCCAGCATGGGCTATTTGGGGTGTCGTACCATAGAAGAAATCCACACAAAAGCCGAGTTCATTGAGATAACCTCTGCCGGTGTACGTGAATCTCATGTACACGATGTACAGATCACAAAAGAAGCACCTAATTATCACGTCGAATAACAACACATTTTTTATGCACCAGAAAATCCTTATTTTGGATTTTGGTTCTCAATACACCCAGTTGATTGCGCGCCGCGTTCGAGAAACGAATGTTTATTGTGAACTGCATCCCTATGATGTCGATCCTCAATTCATAAAAGCATTTTCTCCTGTCGGCATTATTTTATCGGGAGGACCCGCTTCTGCTTTTATTGAGAATACCCCACGCGCGCCCCAAATTGTTTTTGAGTTGAATGTGCCTGTTCTGGGTATTTGTTATGGCATGCAAGTTATGGCCGCCCAGTTGGGTGGTAGAGTGGAGAGTGCTAATCAGCGTGAATTCGGTTACGCCGAGTTACTGATTGAGGATTGCAAGCTCTTTGGTGGGATTAGTGACCGGATAGATTCTGATGGACAAGCGATACTCGATGTCTGGATGAGTCATGGAGACAATGTCGTAGCTTTGCCTACTGGCTTCAAGGTAGTTGCGCATAATGCGGCCACCCCAATTGCTGCGATGGCCGACGAGATGCGTCAATTTTACGGATTGCAATTTCATCCGGAAGTGACGCATACCTTGCAAGGTAAAACCATCATCGAGCATTTCGTACATAATATTTGTGCGGCAGGCTATGACTGGAACATGCCTGACTATGTGGCAGAGTCGATTAGTCGAATTCAGGCAAAAGTAGGCAGCGATAAAGTCATTCTAGGATTATCGGGCGGGGTGGATTCTTCGGTTGCTGCGGTGCTCATTCACCGCGCGATCGGCGATCAATTGACATGTGTATTTGTCGACAACGGCTTATTACGCTTGCATGAGGCGGAGCAGGTTAAAGCGGTTTTCGCCCAGAACCTGAATATGAAAGTGATTCACGTCGATGCAAGCAGGCAATTTCTCGAGCAGCTGCAAGGTGTGACTGATCCTGAGCAAAAACGTCGCATCATTGGACGTGAATTTGTCGAGGTGTTCCAGAAGGAGTCTGCCAACATTGCCGATGCACGGTGGTTGGCTCAAGGGACAATTTATCCTGATGTAATTGAATCTGCAGGCAGTCAAACTAAAAAAGCACACACTATCAAATCACATCACAATGTAGGCGGCCTGCCAGATACACTGCACCTTAAATTGCTCGAGCCATTGCGCGAGTTGTTCAAGGATGAAGTGCGCGAGCTTGGCTTGGTTTTGGGTTTGCCGCATGATATGGTATTTCGCCATCCCTTTCCCGGCCCAGGGCTGGGAGTCAGAATTTTAGGAGAAGTCAGGCAGGAATATGCAGATCTGCTCCGCCAAGCGGATGCAATCTTTATTGAGGAACTCAAGGCTTCCGGCTGGTACGAAAGAACCTCGCAGGCATTCGCTGTATTTCTGCCAGTGAAATCGGTGGGCGTCATGGGAGATGGCCGAAGTTATGAGTATGTCGTTGCATTGCGTGCTGTTCAAACACAGGACTTCATGACTGCACATTGGGCAGAATTGCCTTATTCTTTGTTAGCCAAGGTCTCTAACCGCATCATCAATGAAGTACGAGGCATCAACCGAGTGGTTTATGATGTTTCCGGCAAACCGCCTGCTACGATTGAGTGGGAATGAGTGTATTTCGGGGCATGACAAGCCGTTCTTAGCCAGTCTGTAGATTAACTGTTAGGTTCTGCGAGCGTTAGGTTATCAATCATCTTCTCGCTTAAGTATTTTTCTTTTTTTCCGTTAATTCTTCATTATCAGCTTGGAAATTAGAACAAGGAAGCGATCATGGAGATTTTCTTGAGCCTGGCATTCATCGCGCTCATGGGTGGGGTATTACTCCATCCCCTAATAAGACGTCGTCGCAGCAGTGCGGCTAAAGCAGCATTAACAGACCAGCAGATAATAAGCCATCACGACAAAGCAATAGGTGAGGCGAGTGCTTACATGCAGTTTAACTGCTTCGGTAAGCGTATGCAGCCTGCCGAAGGGCAGTACCACATTGTTTACACTAATGAGCACGGGGTAACGACCGAGCGAGATATCAGTGTCACGGGCGTCCATAGCCATAATGGCAAAGATGCTGTCATCGCATTTTGTCATCTGCGTAATGCACATCGGTTGTTTATCAATGAAAATATCGAGCGTGCGGTCGATCTTTATACGGGCGAATGGGTAGAAAGCGTTGCCCAGCATGCTATCGTAAGACATGAGAATAGCGAAGAAGAAAAAATGATGAACGCGCTCGACCAGGAAATGATGGCATTACATCTTCTCGTTTTTTTTAGTCGTGCTGATGGTCGTATGACCAAAACCGAACGGGGAATTATTGCGGATTATCTCAAACATCGCTACCAGGATATTGCATTTGAGGGAAACGAATTTGAGGAAGCGATCAACGCTGTCAGTACAATTGTCAAAAATGACTTTAAGCGAATCGTTGCAGATATGGTATCCAGCCGCGATAGCGAACGGTTGAGCGATATTTCAGATTACGCCAAGCGTATCGTTGCCACTCAAGAAATTGTCAATTTACTTGAAAAAAACGCACTGGAATTACTTGCGGCAGCAGTAGCCAAATGCGGGCCTTCCCTACAAGAGAGTGGATCAACTTATATCAAATCACAAACGAGCACACTCTAATGGGTAGAATGATTGGGGTCATGAAGATCATTTCTGAGTCGGTTGGCGATCTATTCCGCTGAATGGTGGCTTGATCGGCTAACCTGACTTTTTACTTTTTTCCGCCACACGTTTTCTTCTCTTTTCTTTGGGGTCGAGTAACAAAGGGCGGTAGATTTCAACGCGGTCGCCATTTTGCAGAAGGGTACCTGGTTTTGCTATCTTGTTGAAAATACCAAATTTTTGTGTGGTCAGATCGATTTCGCTAAATAGTGTGGTAACGCCAGATAAAACGATAGCTTGTTCAATCGTTGTGCCAATAGGTACAAAAAAACGTTCCAGAAACTGGCGATGAGGAAGTGCATATGTGACTTCAATTTCGATAGAATCAGTTGCGTGTTCCATAAATTGCTTCAGCGCGTTCGACGAATGCTTCCACGAAGTTGTTGGCAATGACATAGAAAACCGGCCCGACAAGTTTCTCCAGTAATTTGTGAGAGAACGTATAATGTAGGCGGAATTCAATCTTGCATGCGCTATCAGAAAGCGGGATGAAACGCCAATGACCGTCTAAGTGTTCGAAAGGGCCATCCAAAAGCTTCATTTCGATCAATTCAGGTGGATGGCGTTTATTCTCTGTGGTAAAGCTATGCTTGATATGATGATAGTTGATGTGGAGCGTAGCGTGGGCAATATCCTCACTTTGCAACTTGACGGATGCGCCATCACACCAAGGCAGAAATTCTGGATAATTTTCAACGGTATCAACTAATCTGAACATTTGGCCGGCTGAGTAGCCCACCAGTACTGATTTTTCTATTTCTGCCATAAAATTATTGACCCTTTGTTTTCAACTGAGCTGAAGTTGGAAAGCTGATAAACTAAAAGATATTAAGTTATTTGTCTTTGTTCCCATCATATAATTTCAAGATGAGTATCGCCCAAAACAAAAAAGCGTTTCATGATTATTTTATCGAGGAAAAATACGAAGCAGGTATTGTTTTGGAAGGCTGGGAAGTCAAAGCGATTCGTGCCGGACGAATTCAATTAAAAGAAGCTTATGTTATCATTCGCAACAGTGAATTATATCTTATTGGTAGCCATGTGAGTCCTTTACCTACTGCTTCAACACACATTAATCCTGACCCACTACGTACCCGTAAATTGTTACTCCATGCCGAACAAATAGAACGGTTGATCGGAAAAGTCGAGCGTGCCGGGTATACCCTTGTTCCTCTTGATATGCATTATAAATCAGGAAGAATCAAACTTGAAATAGGTCTTGCTAAAGGTAAAAAGCAATACGATAAACGGGAAGCTGAAAAACGTAAAGAGTGGGAACGCGATAAACAGCGATTACTCCGGGCGCGCTAGTCAACCCATTTTTCTTTCATTCATTGATTTTTTAATTTGTTCATTATGCAGAAACCCATCGCGATTTGGTTATTTATTTGTTGTGCGCTTGTCTTTGCCATGGTCATTGTAGGCGGCGTCACGCGCCTGACGGGTTCAGGTTTATCAATTGTTGAGTGGCAGCCGCTTATCGGTGCCATTCCGCCGCTGAGTCAAGAAGACTGGGAAATACTTTTGGAAAAATATCGTCAGATACCACAATACCAGGAAGTTAACAAAGGGATGACCTTGGATGAATTCAAGGGCATTTTCTGGTGGGAGTATTTTCATCGATTATTGGGGCGTTTGATAGGTCTGGTTTATTTCATTCCATTTGTCTATTTTATCACCCGCAAACAGGTGGATCGTGCACTTGGTATTAAACTGCTGGTTATTTTTATTCTGGGCGGTTTGCAGGGACTGATGGGTTGGTATATGGTCATGAGCGGCCTGGTCAACAATATATACGTTAGTCAGTATCGACTAACAGCGCACTTGGGATTGGCTTTTGTTATTTTTGCGGCCATGTTCTGGGTGGCGACAGGGTTGTTGTCATCAAGAGAACGTCATCAACAAGATAGAACGGAATTACAAGGGTTACGCCGATTTTCGTTTCTGATTACTACCCTTATTTTCATCATGGTATTATCAGGTGGGTTTGTTGCCGGCATACATGCAGGGTTGGCTCATAATACTTTTCCTTTGATGAGCGGCTATGTGCTTCCCCCCGACTTATTTGTGCTCGAACCCTGGTATCGTAATTTCTTCGAGAATATGACCACCGTTCAATTTAATCATCGATTGATCGCATGGACATTGGCATTTCTTGTGCCTATTTTTTGGTTTAGGGCAAGAAAATATACGCTCTCTAGCTCGGAACAGTGGGCTTGCCATCTGCTACTGGCGATGCTGGCGATACAGATCAGTTTAGGGATCGCCACTTTATTATTGGTCGTGCCTTTGCCATTGGCGGCTGCGCACCAAGGGGGGGCTATGCTGTTGTTCACTGCTGCACTATGGGTGAATCGAAAGTTGTCTTAAGGTGTGTCTTTGGTAAGCAACGACGTATTGTGAAAAAATAGGGATTTTGAGCATAGCGCTTAATTAATTCGATCTTGCTGAGTAACAATTCATCAGACGGCAAGCTATCTGCGGTACAAAAAGGGAAGGGTTACGATGGTGTTTTTGTATGTAACTTACGATGCTCGTTACTGCAAAAATAGTTGTCATTAGCTGCTATGCTTTCGCTTCTTGGTACATGTAAACCGCAGTGGGCACACCTTACCATATCTTCAATTTCGTTGGGTTTTGTAGGTGTTCCTTTGGGCCGTTGCAGATTCTTGAAGATCCAGTAAATTATCAATAAAACAATAATGAAGACTATCCATTTACCTAACACGGTTACTTTCCTTGTTGTTAGCACATTTATGGCTTGAATCATCGCAACTTCTGAAATGTATGGCAAATTTAATTTCAATTTTGTGGCTGCCTGAACGATTAAATAAAATTGGTTGAAAGCGATAAAGTGAGTTTCTCAGGTAAGAAATGATCGCTAATAGATTTGGAAAAAATGCTTCAACCGGTGCATCGAAGAAAGCACAGCAGTGGTATTTGATGCACGATGACGAAAACAGGTGAAAAGACGACATCGCTCAACATAATGAAATGTCTACTGAGCCTGTTTTAACAATCTAGTTAGCAGAATGAAGTGTTACTCAGGTTGCCTTGATGGGCATTATTCCAACTCTTTCAAGGAACAAGGCGGGGCGATGCCATACCCTTGGGCAAAATCGATTTTGATTTCGCGTAATTTCTCAATAACTTCGTGAGACTCAACGAACTCTGCAATGGTCTGGATCTTCATAAGATGGGCAATTCGATTAATTTCACTGACTTTCGTGAAATCAGAAGCATCATGAAGAATATTACAGATCAGGTTTCCATCAATTTTAACAAAATCAATTTTGATATTTTTAAGCAAATTAAACGAAGAGCGGTCATGGTTAAAACCGGAAAGTGAAACTTTACATCCCATTTCCCTCATTTTTTGAGCGAAGATCGCGGTATCCGGGACATTGGTTTTGGCATCTGATTCCTCGATTTCAAAACACAATGCTTGCGCAGGAATATTTAAATCGTGAAGCTGTTTCTTCACAAAATCAATGAATTCTGCATCATCGAGTGTATCTCTTGCGATATTTATGCACAGCATAGCATCTGATTTTGTTTTTTGTTTTGATAACCATAGTGTCAGGTGATTGACAACCCAGCGATCGAGACGAGGCATCAATTTGTATTTCTCAGCAATTGACAAAAATACACCGGGCGGTAACAGATTATTTTCTTCTTCGGACATCCTTACCAAAATCTCATAATAGGGTGGCGGGCTTATGTCCGGTCTGACTGGCACGATACTTTGGTAGTGCAGATAAAACTTATTCTGTTCAATTGCCTGGATAATTCGAGCGGCTGAGTCGATGGGGGGGGGCGAAGAATGCTTATTGTCTAATCTTCGCTCCGCTTCCCTATCATTTTGTGCCCCGGATGGATCAAACCTGGTAAATGTTGAAGCTATTTTGATTCGTTCGCTTTCTTTCAGTATCCTCGGTGTATAAAGTGTGTAAAAACCAGTCACCTTTCCTTTAGGATCAAAATGAGGGACAAATTGCTCGGTGATCAGGCAGGTCGCGCCATTTGCCAGTTTCTGGGTGCGCTGACCTTGTACCAATTCACCTGCCAGGACGCTCTCGATACTATTTTTGATTTCATACTGAAAGTGTTCGTTTAAGAATTCACCTAGAAAATGGTTGTCGATTTGTTCCGCTTTTAATCCAAACCATAAACGATAAGCCCGATTATGATAGCGGCACTGCTGTTCCGTATTGAAGTAGGCAAGCATGACCGGAAAATTTTCATCAACGATTTGGAGTCTGCTCTTATTTTCCGATGACGTTTTTTCAGCCCAGAGCCGATATTTGATCTCGTTTGCGAGCCTTTCCTTGTTTGCTGCAAATTGCGCCATGTGTTTTGCGAGTGCCTTTTCCGCGTGCGTGATTTGCACTATCATGGCGGTAATGGCCGCAAGCAGCATGACCCATAAGACACCAATAACCAGGGGCGCTAATTCCAACGTAAAGAAATCTGCTGCAATAAGTGTTCCTGTTATCGCGATGGCAATACAGGCAGCGAAGTAAGATTTAACACCGTTAAATTTGGGAGACATCTATACACTCATTTTCTATGATCACTGATAAAGGAGTATCGCCGTTTTGGACAAAATGGAATTTGATTGTATCGGTCAATTCTTTGCGTAACTCAATAAAGATTTCGTTCTCCTCCAAAATTTCCATA
Source organism: Nitrosomonas nitrosa (assembly GCF_003051105.1). Lineage (GTDB taxonomy): Bacteria > Pseudomonadota > Gammaproteobacteria > Burkholderiales > Nitrosomonadaceae > Nitrosomonas > Nitrosomonas nitrosa. The sequence goes on from NZ_QAOO01000010.1 coordinate 108,447, forward strand.
AATTACTACGCGTCAATTTGAAGTTTCTCACGCCATCGTCGTTTAACGTGGTGATTGTCAATTGCGTTATTTTTCCCGCTTTTATAGCGGTGAATAAAGGCTTGAACCAGTTGTTTTCCAGCGAGCTCAAGCATTGGCGCCATTCATATATATTTTTGTAGTGCGTTTTGTTCGCTAAACTATCAAGAATCACCAAATGGTGGCCAGGTTTGGCTGTTTGCTGCCATGCTCGCGCCGTTTCGAAGAGCGGTTGGTGTGGAATTTTACTGGCTACTGCGAGTGCCCAGCCAAAGGGATCATCACTCCAAACTTGATCGTAGCAAGCCCCTATGTGTTTGGGCATCACCCCGCCTCCCCAGAACCAAATGCTGTTGATCGCTAAATCACCGCGAATCTCTCGCGCCTGGTTGAGCGGATGGTCATGTAACAACATTTGTATCTCGTTGAATAGGTTGTGCCAAACTCGACTATCTTCACCAATCGGTAATTGCTGGTTAATATTTTTACCGGCTACTTCGCTGAGTAGGTGGGTTTGCAGGCGAGGGACCTTATCCGTACGGACATACCAGCGATCGGGTTGAAAGGGTAAAAACAATAAGCCATCTTTACTAAAGTTCTGATTGAGCGTATCGGCAAATTGTGTTGATTCCTTTAAGGAAATACTGAATATTTGGCTATCGGCCAACAAGATGTGATTGTTTTCGATACGCAGATGAACGGGGTCGGCACGCAACCAGTACTCATCCTGAGCTTGTAGCATCTCATCCGTGTCGTCTATTTTCAACGTGATGGGAGCAACGGGCCAATCTTGCTGCTTAGAGACACCAAAAGCTTGGCATAACCAAGCTTCCATGCTCAACGGCGGATTTTTGGTGTAGTGGCTTTTTGCCAGCAGGGTTTCCAAGGCAGCCAAGGATAAGTCATTATAAATTTCCGGTATCTCATTATCTGGCCAGAGTAGTCCTGGAACAAGCAGATGGAGGTTCATAGGTATCAAACGGTGATTAAGGCGTTTTAAGATAAAAATTCGTTAATTTGTTATTAAGAGTGACGAATGTTGTCAGTCATTATAAAATACAAATCAAATGGTTGCCTCTTAATCGTCCATAAGCATCATCTCGAGATCTTGCTTGACAAAATAAGTATTACAAGCCTCAATCATAAATCCTATAGCGTTGGTTCCTTTTTCACTTAATCGAGCCCGTTCAGCTTGTGTTCATTTTTTTGCGATATAGTCACCTGGGGCGGTATTAAACATACCAAAATATACGAAAGTAACCCCATGAAAATCTAACTAAATACTTCTTCTTTTTAAATAGACAATAGACAATCGATAGCCTATAGTGCGGGTGCGTCTTTTTAGACCCACTTCTAGGTGTTATTTCAACAATTTCTGATGATTCAAAATTGCTTAGAATTTCCATGCAAAAAATATTTATTTTGCTAATCGTGCTTTTTTTCTTGAGTTCATCGATTTCGGCGCAAGAGACATTAAAACTTTCTATCGAGGAAATACAGCGGCTGGGGTTAGAAGCGAATGGATTAGTGCTTGCTGCACGTTCACAGGTGAATATTTCAGAGGCAGGTGTGGTTGCTGCTTCAGCATTTCCAAATCCTGAAGTGACCGTCATGGCAGGCCCTGTTACGAGGCGCCTACCGGAATCCTTGACGGGGCCAGCCGCAGGGCAGCGCGTTGTAACTGTTAATCAGCCCATTGAAAACCCCTTTATGAGACAGGCCCGTATTGCTTCAGCAGAGGCAGGAGTTGAAGCTAACCGAGCCAGTTTTGATCAAGTACGTGCGGATTTGGCAGCTCAAATACGGGTGCGTGCTTACGAGTTAATATTACGCCAGAAACAGGCTGAAATTGAAGCGGGTATTTATGAGCTGTTGGAAGATGTTCGTCAAAGAATCAAACTGAATGTTGAGCGTGGTGAGGCAGCTCGTTTTGAACTGATTCGAGCAGATACTGAAGTGCAAAGCGCTGCAAATCGAAAAGAAGCTGCGCATTTGATTGCGCAACAGGCAAGGATTTCGCTGATGCAACTCACGGCGGGTGCTTTGCCGCTAAACTTTGAAGTGAGCGCTTCATTAGATGACCCTGATAATCTCCCATCGATGGAAATATTACGTCAGGAAGTTCCAAACGTGAATCCTGATGTGGTGCGTTTGCAAGCTGAGCAAGAGCGGGCCAAAATGCGTATCGATCAGGAGCGTGCCTCTGTGTTGCCTTCACTGAATGTGTTATATACGAACCATCAGGATGCGCAATTCAATGCTAATACGGTAGGGGTAAGCGTTCGGGTGCCGCTATTTTATCGTCGCCGGGGTGAGATCGATACTGCAATTTATGATGCTGCACGTATACGAGACACACTCGAATACCGTCGCTATGAAGTAGGTCAGCTATTTGAAATAGCATGGCAAGCATTGCAAATTGCTAAGCGCAGAGTAGAGATGTTTGAAGGCGGTCTTATCAAAGAAGCTGAAAATGCAGTGCGGGTCGCTCAGGCAGCGTATCGGTTTGGTGAGCGTGGACTTATTGAGTTACTTGATACCCAGCGAGTGCTTCGAGGCATACAGAATGATTCTTTACAAGCGCGCTTCGATTTGCAGGCTGCCGCTGCTGAGATTGATCGCCTGCGTGCATATTATCCTAAGGAACACACTGTAGAATGAAAATTAATCATATCTTGAGGAATTTTTTAGTAGCACTCGTCAATAAGCCGCAGTGTCCCGAGATCAGAATAATGAGAAATCATTTTGTTTCAATGAATTTGTTAAAAACTACGTCGCTTGACATGACTCGTAGTTATAAAGTTAAGTTATTTTGCTTCTTGAGCTTATTTTCAGCGGTGATGTTACTTGGGGGATGTGGTAAGAATGACTCAGGTACTTCTCAAGAACACGAATCCGTGCAACAAGAAGCAGAAGATGAGAGAGATTATAACAGCATAACAATTCGTCCTGAACTGATAGGGCGCATAAAAATCGGATCGCCTTCCATGGTCGATCTTGCAGATAGGATTCAGGTTCCCAGCAGGATTGAAATCGATGAGGAAAGGACATCACATATCGGTTCCTACGTTACTGGCCGCATCATTGATTTATATGTCGTGCTCGGCGACTCCGTCAAAGCAGGGGACCCACTGGCGCGTATTACTAGCCCTGAGTTGAGCCAAGCACAACTTGCCTATTTACGAGCATTGTCGAGAGCCCAATTGACTCAGAAGGCTTTTGAACGTGCTCATCATTTACTGGCTGCCGATGTGATTCCGCTTGCTGAAGTGGAGCGGCGCGAATCCGAGCTCGAAATCGCTACTGCAGAGTTGGAAGCGGCCACAGATCAATTGAAGCTGCTAGGTATGGACCGGGCTCAACTGGCGAAATTATCTAAGGAATGGAAAGTTTTACATTCGGTAGACTTGAAATCTAACAGAGACGGAATCGTTATATCCCGGAACGTTATCGTTGGCCAGGTTGTCCAGCCCGCTGACCCGTTATTTCAGGTGGCTGATTTATCTTACGTATGGGCGGTGGGAGAAGTACCTGAGCAAGTTGCTCGTACGGTAAGTGTCGGGCAGCACGTAGATATTAATGTGCCCGCAATAGGTGATGTGGAATATGATGGCGTGATCATTTTTGTCGCAGATACCATAAATCCTTTGACACGGACAGTGATGGTGCGGGTAATGGTCGAAAACTCGGAACGCAAACTTAAACCCGATATGCTGGCGAATATGCATATCAAGGAATCCCAACGAAAAACACTAGTGATCCCAGAAGCTGCGGTAGTGCGCGATTCAAATCGTGATTATGTATTCTTGGCTAAGACCGCTGACCATTTTCAGAGAATTCCTGTTGAGCTAGGTCCTGAAATAGCCGATTTTCGACCGGTTCTGGATGGACTGACGATTGATCAAAATATCGTGATCGAGGGCGCTTTTCATTTAGATAGTGAGCGTAAGCTTGCTGAACTGGAATAAGCCATGATAACCAATATAGTAGGGGCTGCGCTTTCCCAACGCTTGCTATTCTTGATAATCGGATTATCCCTTTGTGTTGCCGGAGGATTTTCAGCACAAAAATTGTCGGTAGATGCATTTCCGGATGTTACGAATGTTCAAGTGCAGGTTGCGACTGTAGCGATAGGTCGCAGCCCAGAAGAAATCGAACGGTTGGTGACTGTGCCGGTTGAAATCGCTATGACGGGCCTGCCTGGGTTGGTGGAAATGCGTTCGATGAACAAGAGCGGGTTATCACTGATTACGTTGGTATTTACCGATGCAACCGATGTATTCTTTGCGCGGCAATTGGTGATGGAAAGGCTGATTGAAGTAATGCCCAGGTTGATTCCAGGTATTACGCCCGTGCTTGGGCCGGTATCTACAGGGCTGGGCGAGATTTACCAATATACGATCGAGCACCCGGATGACGGAAAACGGGAGCTGACTATGGAGGAGCTGACAGAACGACGTACGATCCAGGATTGGGTCGTTCGCCCGATGTTACGCTCAATACAAGGTGTTGCAGAAATTAACTCCATAGGTGGATATGTCAAAGAGTATCAAGTGCTATTCGATCCGAATAAGCTGCGGCATTACGATCTGACGCTGGCTGATTTAGATCGAGCCATTGCAAGTAATAATGCTAATTCGAGCGGGAATATCTTGGCTTTGCACTCGGAACAATATTTGATACGCGGCGTTGGTTTGATCCGCAGTCTGGACGATATTAGAAATATTGTCCTTAAAGAGGTAGGCGGCATACCGGTATTTGTGCGTGATGTGGCAGAAGTTAGATTTGGCGGCGAAGTTCGGCAAGGCGCGAGTCTCAAGAATGGTTACACTGAATCGGTAGCAGGTATCGTGATGATGCTGCGCGCTGGTAATGCCAAGGAAATTGCCGGGCGGGTTAAGGAAAAGGTTGCTGAAATCAATGAGCGCAATTTGTTACCTGGCGGACTTCAGATTGTCCCCTTCTATGATCGTACTGATTTGGTTGACGGCGCATTGTCAACGGTTTTAAGCACATTAATCGAAGCCTTGATTCTGGTTATTATTGTCCTGTCGATTTTCCTTGGTAACGTTCGAACCAGTCTAGTTGTGTGTTTTACGCTCATTATCACACCGCTCGTTACGTTCATGGTGATGAATTACTTTGGCATGCCTGCCAACCTGATGTCGCTTGGCGGGTTAACGATTGCGTTGGGTATGATGGTGGACCCAACGGTAGTAGTCGTTGAGAATATTTATCAACGATTGGGGCAAGCGAAAGGTACGAATCAGTCCCGATATGAAATTATTGTTAAGGCAGTTTCTGAAGTGGGTACACCGGTAATTTTCGGTGTATTTGTCACCATTCTTGTGTTTTTACCACTGATAACGCTAGAAGGGATGGAGGGAAAAATGTTCAGCCCCCTGGCGGTAACCATTTCAATTGCGCTTGTCATTGCGTTATTGGTATCGATATTGTTATCACCCGTGCTGAGCGATTATCTCTTGAGTGGCGGTAACGAGCAGGATACCAAAATTATTGCCGTTCTTAAGTCTGGCTATTTGCGAGTTCTCAATTTAGCGCTCGGCAATCAAAAGAAAACGATTATCATCGCAGTGAGTATGTTGATGATTGCGTTTGCTATTTTTCCCTATTTAGGAAAATCGTTTATTCCTATCATGAGAGAAGGCGCTGTGACACCGGTAATTATTCGCGCCCCTTCAATCTCATTAGAGCAGGCGATTGAATTAGAGAACGAGGCCATGGCACTTATAGCGGCGATACCTGGGGTGAAGTCGGTTGTATCTAAATTAGGCAGAGGAGAGTCGCCCGCCGATCCTGCTTCGCAAAATGAGTCTGATCCTATAGCCGTGCTTGATTTGGAGGGATCTGGCCGTACCCAGCAGGAGATTGAAGAAGATATTCGTCAGGCGTTGTCAACGTTACCGGGTGTCAGTATCGTCATTTCGCAACCGATAGCGCAACGTGTGGATGAGATGGTTACCGGCGTGCGCTCGCAAGTTGCTGTCAAAATTTTCGGGGATGATCTGGAAAAACTCCGCGAGTTGTCAGAACAGGTGGCTCGTATCGTCAAATCGACGAAAGGAGCTAGGGATATCCGCATAGAACTGTTATCAGGTCAACAGGAATTGACCATTGATATCGATAGGCGTGCCATTGCCCGGCATGGCCTCAATGTGTCGGATGTCAATGAGTTGATCGCTACAGCAATCGGGGGCAAAGCTGTAACCCAGGTATTTGAAGGCGAGCGGCGTTTTACGCTACTCTTGCGATTGCCCGAAAATTTTCGTCATGATGTTGAAGCAATCAAAGAGTTACTATTGCTTAAACCTGCAGCCGGTGTGGCGGCAAATGGCACAGCTTTGCCAACGCGCAGTATGTTGGTACCGTTGAGTGCAGTAGCTGACATTCGAGTTGTCGATGGCCCGGCCATTATTTCTCGAGAATTTGCTATGCGGCGTGTGGTGATTGGGGCCAATGTGCACGAACGAGATTTGGGTGGATTTGTAGCCGAGTTGCAAGAGCGTACCGCGAAAGAGGTTAAATTACCCCCGGGTTATTTTTTTGCATGGGGTGGGCAATTTGAAAATATGGAGCGCGCCATGGCAACGCTTTCCGTCATCGTTCCTATTACATTAGCGGCAATCTTCTTTTTGCTGTTCATGCTTTTTAATTCTGTCAAGCTAGCTGGACTTATCTATCTGGTTTTGCCGTTTGCTTCAGTGGGGGGCATTGTCGGGTTATTTATTTTTGGCGAATACTTGTCTATACCCGCATCAGTAGGGTTCATAGCAGTCTGGGGGACATCGATATTGAACGGTGTTGTGCTGATTTCTTTTATTCGTGAATTGCGTGACAAAGGACTGAGTGTGGGAGATGCCGTTCGGCAGGCTTGTGAGCAGCGTTTCAGGCCAGTAATGATGACAGCGGCTACGACAGTTTTAGGCTTGGCGCCTTTTCTGATTGCTACGGGTCTTGGATCTGAGGTGCAAAAGCCGCTAGCTATCGTGGTGATCTTCGGGTTGACAACAGCAACGACCATGACCATGATTGTCATGCCAATGTTATATCGCTGGTTTGATGACAAAGATAAGCATAATACCCCGCCGATCGCGCCCGTTTTAGCGGAACCAGGGGCTACAAAATTCCAAGAAAATCAAAACAGCGTTTAATTTTCACATAATGGAATTCTTATTTAGCCGATATGTTTTGGCAGATAGGTAACGCTAGCTAATTGATATATTGACAATATGAATCTCCAATCCAGATTTTTTGCCTATATCAAACTGGCAGAAAGGTTTTCAAACAACGCTCTCGAGCAAGCTTGTGATCAACCATCGGCGCTGGGTAAGTGCCAGTATTCCATTCGCTTACCCATGTTCGGATGTAATCGAAGTTTTTATCGAATTTCTGTGTTTGGGCGATGGGGTTGAAAATCCTGAAATAGGGCGCTGCATCGGTACCGCAGCCAGCGACCCATTGCCAGTTGCCTACATTACTGGCCATGTCGTAATCCAAAAGCTTGCTTGCGAAATAGGCTTCCCCCCAGCGCCAGTCAATTAGCAGATGTTTGCATAAAAAACTGGCTGTGATCATTCTCACGCGGTTATGCATATAGCCTGTTGCATTGAGTTCGCGCATACCCGCATCGACCAGGGGATAGCCTGTGGTGCCTTCGCACCAACGCCTGAACTCGGTTTCGTTATTCCGCCATTGAATCAAGTCGAATTTTGATTTGAAACTGTTATGCTCGGTATGCGGAAAATGCCACAAAATCTGGCTAAAGAATTCCCGCCATATCAGTTCGTTGCAGAAGGTATCGCTATACGCTTGGGCTTGTTGAAAGATTTTACGGATACTGACCGTACCAAAACGCAAATGGGGGCCAAGCCTAGAAGTACCTGCCATGGCTGGAAAATTTCTATCCTGCTCATAATGACGCAGGAGCGTTGGATCTAATCGGTAGGGTGGAACGGCAAGGCTTGAACGGTGAAAACCAATGTCCGCAAGAGTAAGATAGGGGAGGGCGGTCTGTTGAACCAGGCCTTTTATCTCGGCCGAATAATTGGCCAGTTTGGTATGGCAGTGTACAGCCTTCCATTTCTGCTGATACGGCGTATAGAGCGTATAGGGGCGGCCATCCGTCTTGCTAATTTCGTTTTTCTCAAAGATGACCAGATCTTTGCACGTATGAAAATCCACTGACTGTGACTGTAGCCATTTGCGCAGCGCTTCATCGCGTGTCCGCGCATACGGTTCGTAATCATGATTGGCATAGATTGCTGTAACTTGGTAAGCGTGAAAGATACGCTGGAATACGTCGAGTGGTTTACCATGATAAAAGGCGAGCGAGCTACCGTATTGCGTTTCAAGCTGGGTACGTATCGCCGTTAAAGTAGCGTGGATAAAGGTGACCCGTGCGTCGTCACGCGCTAGACTGTTCAGGATATGCGGGTCAAAAATGAAAATAGGCAATACAGGCCGACCAGACGACAGAGCGAGCGATAGCGCCGCATTGTCATCCAAACGCAAATCGCGCCGGAACCAGAAAACTGAAATCGGGTTGGCCATCCTCGATTAATCGGTGCCAAACAAATTTTCTAACGCAATCGGCAGATCAGTGAATTTGAATTGGAACGCATATTCCTGCAACAGTCTCGTAGGTGTGATGTGGTAGCTGTTGAGGGCGAGATCAGCCGCTTCGCCGAGCGCCAATCTGAGAACAAAAGCAGGCATGGGAAAAAATGCAGGCCGGTGCAATGCTTTGCCGAGTGCAGTGGCAAATTCACGGTAGCGGACCGGGTTGGGGGAGACGGCATTGACCGGGCCATGGTAGCGGGAATCCAGCGTGGCTGCGATATAAACTGAAACCAAATCATCGATATGAACCCAGGGCAGCCATTGCTGGCCGTGACCGACCGGTCCACCCAATCCTAACTTGAACACCGGCAGAAGCTTCTCAAGCATGCCGCCATGACCTAGCACTACCCCCGTACGTATGCTTACCCGCCGTATACCCTTGTTTTCGATTTGAGCGGCCTCTGTTTCCCAGTCATGACAAATGGTCTGCATGAAATTTTTTTGGGGCGGCATAGTGTAAGTCTCATCGTAAACCGCCTCACCCTGGCCAGGATAGATGCCAATGGCCGATCCGCAGACCAAGCACGTCAGGCTATCGGGTGCTGCCGCAACCAATTTGCGGGTACTGATAATGCGGGAGTTGTAAATTTCTTGCTTGCGTTTCTTGGTCCAACGGCCCTTCCCCAGATTTTCACCCATGAGGTGAATAATCGCCTCGGTATTTTCCAAAGCTGCGGCCGGTACCGCTTCCTTTGCATAATCCCAATCAAATGCTGGAACCCCCAACATTTGGCTTGCGCGTGCGCCATTCCGGCTGAGTACCTTGATCGTATGGTGATCTTGTTTCAGACGTTGCACCAAATGCCGGCCTATGAATCCAGTTGCACCCGTAATGAGTATGTTCATTTCCACGACTCCTGATTCAAAAATGTTTTCAGTCAGTTGTGATCATGTATCTTTTTTCTAAGTTGGACTGTAACGCAAAAAATGATTTAAGGGTACCTCTAAACAGTATCGGATCATGACTGAGCCCAACTCATCCATTGCATGCATACTATTCTCGGACAGCCGCCTAGTTTAGAATCTCAAACTATTATTGTCAGTATGACGATAACTGATAAAGGATGAGTAACTTGCACTTTTCCGATCACCAAACCCATTAGCTCTTATTGATGAATTTAGATTATTTCAAGAACTGGCCAGACTATTGGAAGCAACTTCAATCGGTGCTGCTCGATCCGAAGGTCGATGAAGCCGCACTGGAAGCTTCTTTACGTGAAGCGCGAAAGAAAATGCCGTTGCCGGTGTTATGGCTGCTGGGTAAAACGCAAGCCGGTAAAACTTCGATCATCCGGGCGCTGACCGGCAACGAAACGGCTGAAATCGGCAATGGTTTCCAGCCTTGTACGCGTCATTCGCGCTTTTATGACTGCCCAGGCGAAGCCCCTGTGGTTCGCTTTCTCGATACGCGCGGACTAGGTGAGATCGCCTACGATCCCAGCGACGATATTCAATATTGCGAATCTCAGGCTCATTTATTATTGGCGGTGATGAAGGTTGCGGATATGCAGCAAGCCCCTGTTTTTGAGGTGCTGAAGACCATTCGCCAACGGCACCCCGAATGGCCCCTGCTGATGGTGCAAACCAGTCTGCATGAACTCTACGCGCAGGAGTCTCAACATATCGTTCCTTGGCCTTATGGCGAAGATCCTTTACCGCAGTCGATCCCAGATGAGCTGCGGCGAGCTTTACTGGCGCAACGCGCCGCCTTTGGAAAATTACCGGGCTCTGCCCCGATAAGCTGGGTTGCTGTCGATCTGACGTTAGCCGAAGATGGCTTCGAGCCGGTAAATTATGGGCTCGAGGCTTTGTGGCAAGCCATTGAATTGTTGTTGCCACTTGGATTACAGCACCAATTGACCAGCGAACAAGGGGTACGTGACCTGTACGCGCAGACCGCTCACCAACATATCGTTGGCTATTCAATGACAGCGGCGGGATTGGGTGCGTTGCCGGTCGTAGACTTGGTTGCCGTATCGACCGTGCAGGCAAAGCTTTTGCATGGCTTGGCCACGCTCTATGGTCAGCGCTGGGATAAGCGCGCCATTACGGAATTTCTCGCGCTGGTGGGTGCAGGAATTGCCTCCGGGTATGTAATGCGGATGGTTGGCCGGGCGGTTACCAAAATCATTCCTTTTTTCGGGCAAACCGTCGGCGCTGTCTGGGGGGCAAGCGCCAGCGGGGCATCGACCTACGCGCTTGGCAAGGCCGCGGTTTATTTCTTCACTCGCCGTAAGGATGGGCTCAATGTCGATCCGGACACGCTGCGGCGCATCTATGCGGAAGCGCTGGAAAGTGGCGCTTCCCTGCTTAAGGAGCGGCTCCGCGGCAAATGAAAACAGTGTTTAAGCGAATCGATCCACTGCGCTTATTCGCGCTGGCTCTGCTGGGGTTGCCAACATTGGCAGTGTTCGGCCTGGGAATACTATGGCTATGGCAAACCGGGAACTTGCTTTACTGGGCGGTCGTCATGGCGGTATTCGGCGCGCTCGGCTATGGCCTGCAATATTGGTTGGCGCAACGGGATCGCAAGCTACTCGATGAAATCGCAACAGAGCCCAATCCGGATTGGTCGCCAAGCGCAGAAGCGGTTTGGCAAGAAGTCGAAAAATTGGCAGCAACCTGTGATCCCAAGGATTGGCCGATCGAAGAGGCTTCCTGGATATTGGAGCTCGGCAGGCGCACTTTGGATACGGTGGCACAGAGCTATCATCCGCAATCAGAAAAGCCGTTCCTGGAGATCAATGTGCCGCATGCGTTGCTGATCATCGAGCAAGCCAGCCGCGATTTACGCAAAGAAGTGACTGAAAACATCCCCCTCAGCGATCGCTTGACCATTGGCGATTTGCTTCGGATGCATCGTTGGAAAACCAAAGCAGAGCAAATCTACAATGTTTACCGTGCGGGCAGAGTACTGGTCAATCCCGTGAATGCCTTATTCGGCGAAATATGGCGGCACTTGCGTGAACGCAGCTTTGGCGTCGCTCAGGGTGAGCTCCATCGCTGGTTTCTGCGCACCTATGTGCGCAAGGTTGGCTATTATGCCATTGACCTTTACAGTGGGCGGCAGCCGGTAATAGAGGATGCCATACAACCCGCTGCATCGCAAACAGCTGAGTCACAAACGGATTTAGGCAAGGCGGAGCGAGCGGCGGTCGTGCCTGAGGAGCCACTGCGCATTCTTGTGCTGGGGCGCACCAATGCGGGTAAGTCGAGCTTGATCAATGCTTTGTTCGGCAAACTCACCACAGCCACCGATATCCTGCCGGATACGACGCGCGCGATCACACCTTTTGTACTGCAACGCGAAGGACTGACCCAGGCGTTGATTTTCGATACCCCAGGCTGTGACAGTTCGCGCTACAGTGAGAAGCAGGTGCATGCAGCTGCCTTGGAGACCGATTTGATTTTGTGGGTCAGTCCGGCTAATCGACCCGACCGGCAGGCCGAACGGCAGTGCCTGGATGCCTTGCGTATGTTTCAGACCACGCAATTGAATCGCCGTCCGCCGCCCCTGCTGATCGTCATGAGCCATATCGATCTGTTGCGCCCTGCGAGCGCTTGGCAGCCACCTTATAACCTTAGCGATTTGCAAGATAACAGCAAAGCGGCCAGTATCCGCGCTGCGTTGCAAGCCGTAGCCACCGATCTCGCGGTGCCGGTGGAACGGGTCATCCCGGTCTGCCTCAAGGAAGGTAAGGTGTACAACGTCAACGACGCGCTTTGGTCTGCGATATTGAATTTTCAGGACGAAGCGCTGCGCGTCCGGTTGCTGCGCTGTCTGGATGCAAAAAAACGCGCCGAAGATTGGGTATTGCTGCGCCGCCAATTGATCAGTACCGGGCGGTTTCTGTGGAATTTGCCGGATAAGCTGGGTAAACGCGCAGGGGAATGATGGGCGATGTAATGATGTGTCAGGGCATCCTGATCTGTTAGCGACATGCCGGCGTAGCATGTTTGACCCTGGCATGGTCACCAATGTGGTGATCAACGAATAGTGATGCCGGGTTTGTTGGCTGGGTGGGTGGAAAAAGGATGGTTACTCATCCTCGATTTTGCTGCGCAGTGATTTTAGCTGGCTTCGAATCACCTTGCTGGCCAACCGCTTTGCTTTAGATGCCTTGGTCGGTTGAGTGGGTCTTCGTGTTTTTTTCTCGATGGTTACGCTTCTGATAAGCGCAATCAGGCGGTTCAACGCATCCTCTTTATTCTTCAGTTGACTGTTATAACGCTGAGCTTTGATGATCACCACCCCATCTTTTGAAATATGGCTGTCGTGCAAATTCAGCAGCCTTTCCTTGTAAAGATCGGGCAGCGATGAGGCTTTGATATCGAATTTTAAATGCACAGCGGTCGATACCTTGTTTACATTCTGCCCGCCAGCACCTTGCGAACGTATCGCATGTATTTCGATCTCTGACAGCGGTAAGGTTAAATGGTCGGTTATTTGAATCATGAACAGGGCTGACGCACTTGTTGATAATGTATCCGTCAACGCCGAGTCTTATTTGACATGACGGATTGATCCAATTAAACCTAGATTCCTCTAGTTGATTGCTAATTCTGGCGCTAACATTATGAATATTCTAGCTTTGCAACAATTTTCGTCTTCACCTTTCGGGTTGTCAACGCTACGATGCAGACTGCGCGATTTTATGGGCGCATGACTGCGTTGCAACTCCTTGGAATAGAGTGACTATTCCGCGTCGTTGCGCCTTGTCCTGCACCCCTAAAACCGCACATTCCGTCCCGTCCAACCGAGGAATCTAGGTTAAAGCATCGCTAAATGGTTATCCAGGGTTAATATTACGCCGGTGACTACATCGATATTCAATTTTTCTAAAATTCATGTTATTGGTACCTCTCTGGGCAAGCACTGTCCAGCTCAATAGCGCAATAATAAAAAAAACAAATAAGGACGTATGAATCATCACTCTCTTTCCGCCATTATCTGGTTGGTCGCCGATCTGTTGCGCGGCGATTACAAGCAATCGGAGTACGGCAAGGTGATTTTACCATTCACGGTATTACGCCGCCTCGACTGCGTACTGGAAACCACCAAGGCAGCGGTGCTGGCCGAGCATGCCGATAAACTGAAAGCCGATATCAATCCGGAACCTTTTCTGCTGCGCAAGGCGGGGCAGAGTTTTTACAACATCTCGCCGCTGGACATGAAGAAACTCATGGGCGATCAGGATCACATCAGGGAAAATCTGTGCGCCTATAGTCAGGGATTTTCCGCTGCGGTGCGGGATATTTTCGAGCGTTTCGATTTTTATACGCAAATCGAACGGCTGACCAAAGCCGGATTACTGTATCAGGTGACCGAACGTTTTGCGCATGTCGATCTGCACCCGGATAAAGTATAAAGCTCGAATTATCTGATATCCAGAGAGTTGCTGTTTCTATTGGCACCGAAGGTGAGAGGACAAGAGTTCGGCCAGGTGGCATAATGTTTTCCATCACGGCTTATCTCGGTTCAGTTGCAGTAGCTCCTGAGAAATTAGAGACAGCGTATGTAAGCCAACATGTTGCCTTAGCAAGACTAGGGCATTGTTATCTTTTGCCTGAATGGGTTGGTTATGTTTCGCTATCAATTGTAGGTAAAACCTATCTAGAAACCCAAGCTATGGCGGGACAAAAATTCTGCTGGGTTTAGAGGATGTAGCCAATCTATTGATGACCTTCCATCCATAAACGAACAATCCGCAATCACTGCCTTTCTTGATTGCGAAACCACGAAAATCGATGAACTGATTGCCGAAGCCCGGCATGTCATCGAATTACTCAAGGAACGCCGCATCGCCCTCATTTCCGCCGCCGTTACCGGAAAAATTGACGTGCGCGGTCTGGTATCGGATTAACGGGTAGTGGAATAAGCCGCAAAACGATTTCCGCCCTGAAATCACTTTGCTATCGTCCGTATTGTCATGTGCAGCAAAACACCTATAATGGCTGAATTAGCTATTTGGAGGATTTAACCATGAGAATCATGACATCTGTCGAGGCCCAGAATCATTTTGGGGAACTCATCGACGCGGCGCAACGCGAACCGGTCACCATTACCCGGCGCGGCCGTCCGGTGGTTTATGTGGTTTCGCAACAGGAATACGATGAGTTGACCAAAAGGTTGGCCATCAATCAAAGTCAGGTTGACATCGAAAAAGCCAAAGCAGCGGTTGCGACTTTTCGCGGCAAAGGCAAAGGCGGCGCGGTCGAGCGGCTATTGGAAGATCGTAAGGCTGATCGCGAACGGGAAGAATGAGCGGCTTCCTGCTGGATACATCTGCTTTACTGGCCCTGCGTGATAATGAGCAGGGAGCCAACCGGGTCAGCGAGCTGTTAAGCGATGGTTCGCCTTGTTACGGCTCATTCATGACCTTGATGGAAGTGTTTTATCGGGTGTGGAAAGATGAGGGCGAAGCCGCCGCCCGCGAAGCGTATGCGGACTGTCTTAATTTGCCGATGGTCTGGATTCATGAGTCTCCCGAGATTTTACAACGGGCCGCCGCGATTAAAGCAACGCATCCGCTATCGGTTGCCGATGCCTGGATAGCAGCAACGGCATGGGAATTGGAGGCAACGCTGGTGCATAAAGACCCGGAATTTGAGCAATTGCCGGAGCTGCTGCAAGCGTGTTTGCCCTATAAATAAAGGAGACCGGGTGAGCCTTCATCACGAAATCAGTTTCGAGACTGAAATATGTGACCATCTGGCCGCGCATGACTGGCTGTACGCCGCAGGCGATGCACAAGCCTACGATCGGGCCAGCGCCTTATTCCCGGTGGATGTCGTCGATTGGATAAAAACCACGCAACCCACAGCCTGGGAAACGCTGGAGAAGAATCACGGCGCGCCAGTGCCGGCCAGTCGAGATCGATGGTGCTGTTTTCCAGGTGACCGGTGGCAAGAATGCAGGACTGCGCATAATCCCGGTACGCCAGCGGTATGTTGGTGTGGGCCGCCACGCCCGGAAATGGACGAATCGCCTTCTTTTGGCCTGAGTGCGCGTTGGCCTTTTTTTGCCAGCCATATTTTGCCGAGTAGCGCTTGCTTAACCGCACGATCAATAATATGATCAGCCGTACTATTAATTGGTTGTCAGGAGGAGGTAATGCAATGTCCCATATCAGCGCCAACGATTTGAAAACCAAAGGTGTCGCCGCCATTGAAGCGGCGTTGGGCGACTCGCCGGAGGCGATTGTTTCGGTACGCGGCAAGGATCGGTTTGTGGTCATGGATATCGCGCATTACCATTACCTGCGCGAATGCGAGCTGGATGCCGCCATTGCGGAAACGCAGGCGGATCTGGCGGCAGGCCGGTTTACAACCGAAACTGCCGAGGAACATGCGGCCTGGCTTGACCAGACATGTTCCAGCTAGTGTTCACCGAACAGTACAAACGCAAGGAAATCAGGTTCCTGAAACGGCATCCGGCGCTCAGGCAGACCTACGTCAAAACGTTGCAACTGCTGGAAGCCAACCCCAATCACCCCTCGCTGCGTTTGCATCCGTTGCAGGGCAAGCATCAAGGTTTGCATTCGGTTTCCATTAACCTGTCCTGTCGCATCACTTTGGAACTATTGATTCAGGATAAGCGTATTATTCCGGTGAATGTGGGCGATCATGACGCGGTTTATTGATCTGCAGGCATTCCAGCGATGAGCGACCTACACAAGGAAATCCACCTCGAAAATGAAATCTGCGATTGTCTCGCGGATCACGGCTGGCTTTATGAGCCAGGCGATGCGCATGCCTACGACCGGGGCAGCGCCTTATTCCCGGCGGATGTCGTCGCATGGGTCAAAACCACGCAACCCACAGCCTGGGAAATGCTGGAGAAGAATCATGGCGCGCAGGCGCTGGCGGTGTTGTCGCGGCGGTTGCGTGATTCGCTCGATCAGCGCGGCACACTGGATGTGTTGCGCTATGACCTGGAAATGATCGGGCTGCGGCAACCGCTTGCATTGGCCCAGTTCAAACCGGCTTTGGCGATGAATCCCGTATTCTGGTCCGTTACGCGGCAAACCGGCTGCGGGTGGTGCGCCAGGTGCGCTATTCGCTGCATAACGAAAATGCCATCGATCTGGTGCCGTTTTTGAATGGATTGCCGGTCGCGACGGCGGAACTGAAGAGCGACTTTACCCAATCGGTCGAGGATGCCGTCGATCAATACCGTTTTGACCGCTTGCCGAAACCAAAAGGACAAAGCGCCGCCGAGCCGTTGTTGTCTTTCCCGAATGGCGCCTTGGTGCATTTTGCCGTCAGCAGCCGGGAAGTGCGCATGATCACCCGGCTGCAAGGCGCACACACGGTTTTTCTGCCGTTCATTCGCGGCGATCGGGGCGCGGCGGGCAATCCCCCAACGAGTGGGACGGTCACCGCACCGCTTACTTGTGGGAAGCTGTTTGGGCGCGGGATAGCTGGTTAGAAATTCAGGGGCGTTATCTGGTCACCCGCAAGAATGACAAAAAGCAGATCAAGACCATCATTTTTCCACGTGACCATCAGCTGGACGCTACCCGTAAATTATTGGCGGCCGTTCTCGCGGATGGCCCCGGCGGTAAATATCTGATCCAACATTCAGCCGGTTCCGGCAAAACCAATTCGATTGCCTGGACGGCGCATTTTCTGGCCGATCTGCATGACGAGCATCACCGGAAGCTGTTCGATACCGTGCTGGTGGTGTCAGACCGCAATGTGCTGGACAGCCAGTTGCAGGAAGCGATATTCGATTTTGAACGCACCGCCGGGGTGGTGGCGACCATTAAAGGCGAGGGCGTCAGCAAAAGCGGCGAATTGGCGGCAGCGTTGTCCAGCGGCAAGAAAATCGTGGTTTGTACCATCCAGACGTTTCCTTTTGCGTTGAAGGCGGTGCAGGAACTGGCCGCGACGCAGAACAAGCGTTTTGCCGTGATTGCCGATGAAGCCCATTCTTCCCAAACGGGAGAAGCCGCCGCCAAGCTCAAGGCGGTTTTGTCGGCACAGGAACTGGATGAATTGAATGACGGCGGTGAAGTCAGCACAGAAGATGTGCTGGCCGCGCAAATGGCGGCACGCACTGCGGACATTGGTATCAGTTACGTGGCGTTTACCGCTACCCCCAAGGCCAAAACGCTGGAATTGTTTGGCCGCCGTCCCCATCCTGAATTGCCCGCCGGTGACGATAATCTGCTCGCGCCGTTTCATGTCTATTCGATGCGCCAGGCGATCGAAGAAGGTTTTATTCTCGATGTATTGCAGAACTACACGCCATATAGGCTGGCGTCCAAACTGGCGCGACATTCGCGAAGCCTTTGCCACGGACGACTATCAGATCCTGCTGGTCGCCAATAAATTTCAAACGGGGTTTGATCAGCCACTGCTGTGCGGCATGTATGTCGATAAACGTCTGGCGGGCATCGCGGCGGTGCAGACGCTGTCCCGGTTGAATCGGGCGCATCCCGGAAAAGCGATCTGGCGGCGGCTTTGGAGCCCGTGGTATCCCGTCTGTTGCATCATTACAAGGTCGCACAGGAGAAACACAAAATCGCCATGGCAGAAGATGAAGTCAGAGCTGCCGAGGCCGCGCAAAACGAATTGAATGCACTGGTTTTGTTCAAGCATGACATGGCGGCAAACCAGCGCATGTATGCGTTTTTTTCGCAGATCTTCGATTACGGCAATACCGCCATCGAGAAACGCTTCATCTTCTACAAGCGTCTGTTGCCGCTGCTGGCATTTGGGCGCGAACGGGAAGGTATCGATCTCTCGAAAGTGATTCTTACCCACCATGCGCTGAAGCATCAAGGCAACAGAGCGCTGTCGCTCAATTATGGCGAGTACCCCAAGCTGCAGCCTTTCGGTGAATCCGGTAGTGGCTCGGTGCAGGAAAAGGAAAAAGCGCATCTCTATGAAATTATTGCCAGAGTGAATGACTTGTTTGAAGGCGACATTACCGAAAGCGACCGGTTGGTTTACGTGAATAACGTCATCAAGGGAAAACTGCTGGAATCAGCCATCCTGGTTCAACAGGCAGTGAACAACTCCAAAAAACAGTTCGCAAATTCACCCGATCTTTCCGACGAACTGATGAACGCCATCATGGACGCGCTGGCGGCGCATGGTACTATGAGCAAACAGGCGCTCGACTCGGAACGGGTGCGGGAAGGTTTGAAGGAAACACTGCTTGGCCCTGGACGGCTGTATGAAGCATTGCGGGAACGTTCCGATCTGCATCCATAAGTTCGCGCAGACCGATTTGATTGGCGTAATCGGCTTTTGGTGTTGATCGAAGTCGTTGAGGATTGCACGGGCAGTGCTATGATATCAACCGCTTTGCCCTTACACTCTTGACACATCAGGTGCTTTCATCCGTGTTATCGACATGACATCCATCCAGCCACAGTCACAGCTTGCGCGGCGATTAGCCGAGTTACTGTCACACTATCCCAACATCAAGCTGGCGATATTGTTTGGTTCTCAGGCAAATCCTGAACGGCAAAAACATTTCGGCAGCGATATCGATCTGGCGATCATGACCGATACGCCGATAAGCGATCGTTTCAGGATGGAATTGATGGAAGCGATCAGTACCGAGTTCGGTTGTCCGGTGGATGTTGTCGATGTCAATGATGCGCCAGAGCCGATACTCGGGGAGGTTTTCAAAGGTCAGCGGCTGCTGGGCGACGACACGGCCTATGCGCAGCTGCTGACGCGACATCTGCTGAATACCGCCGATTTTGTCCCGCTGCGTGAAAGAATACTGAAGGAAAGACGCGATCGATGGATACGGTAATACTGGCCGAAAAACTGGAGTCCCTCCGACGCTGCATCAAGCGGATCGAGCAAAAAAGGCCGGACAATGTGGATCAATTGAAACAGGATATCGATCTGCAGGATATTCTGGTGCTCAATCTGACCCGCGCCGTACAACTGAGCGTTGATATCGGTAGCCATATTGTCAGTCACACTGATCACGCGGCACCGCAAACCATGGGGCGCGTTTTCACTCTTCTTCAGGAAATCGGCGCCATTTCCGCTTCGACCTGCCACCGGTTAATAAAAGCCGTGGGTTTCAGAAATGTAGCGATTCATCAATATGAAGCGATTAATTGGGCGATTGTTTATGCCGTCTGTGAACGCTCCATTCAGGATTTTCGCCAGTTTGCGCTGGAGATCAGCCGCTATGCCGGGTTGTAATTATTGCCGGTGCATGATCCGTGCTTGTTTTTGAAACAACGGTTCGCCGAAAGGGTTGGCACAGTGCTAAAGGGTCACGGGTGTTTGTCTGTATCGGATAGCCCCCTGACCGGCATGGCGGTCATCTCACGTTGTTACAGATGGTATCAGTGGCAGTAGTGCACCATAAAAGCAATCTGTCCTGCCTAACCCCAAATTGGTTACCAGGAATACCGGCAAGGATAACGTCACCTGAAAATTCAACAATCTGATCTGTCCATCTGATTCGTCTCCTACGTTGCTACTGTGCCAAGGCAATCATAGTCTGCTTTTATACGGCTGAGTTCATCCCTAGTCGGGATTTTGTCCAGGATCGCTGCGTTGTCTTCGCGGTACTTGCCTGTTTTTGCTATCAATAAATGCAGCGATCGCAGAGTTTGCATGCCATCACATCATGATCAGAATAATAATTCTAAAAATATATACATAAATATAGCTTACTATATATATAAATCTATAAATGAAATATAACTAACTTATGCTTATTATTTGCCATAAATTAGGTATATGTTATACTGAAATACATAGATAGGAGTTATTGTCACTGAGTAAGATAACCGCACACATGGTCAAGATAGATCCTGATATGCCTTTGTATAGCATTGGTGTCGTTGAGGATATTTTAGGCATTCCTCAAAGAATTCTCAGAACCTATGAGGAAAAAGGCGTGATACGTCCATCCCGATCCGATACCAATCGGCGCCTCTATTCGCAAACTGATTTGAGCAAAATCCAGTATGTGCACTACTTGACACACATCAAGAAAGTCAATTTGTCAGGTGTTAAGGAAATATTTGATTTATTGGGGAAGATACCGGCTGAAGCACGGGAAATCATTTTGGCTGAATCAGAGCAGGAAATTCAGGCGTTAAGTGAAGAAAAGAAAAAGATATTGCATGAAGGCGCGGAAGATATAGAAAAAGAGATTTTGACAAAATAGCGCTGCACATCAACCTAAATCATTAAGTTAAGGAAGGATAAACAAATATTTTGATACAAATCCAACCGAGTGAACGAGCGTGAGAATACAGCTCGCGCGTTTGGTGCCAGAGAGGAGGATAAAACTATGGTAACTCGCCAGCAAGTCAGCAGAGATATTGCGCTGATGGAATTAACCCCTGGATTGAAGCAGACACCGCGACGATACGATCATCGTTACTATAATTTGCAAGGAGAACTGGGGCTCACTCACCAAGAGCTGCGCGGGATCGTTGTGGGGCTCGAGAACAAATACCGGCTTACCATCCCGCCGGAAAAAATAGAATCGATTTCGACGGTCGATAACTTGATCGAATACGTCGTCCGCATGGCAAATCAGCGTATATGAATACAATCAGCGATACGCGCCCATCGATAGTGCCAATCAAAGACGAAAGTGGAATCTTCGTACGAAAACCGAAAATAACTGACGGGCCTGCCATAACGGCAATGGTTCGGGAATCTGGCATACTGGATGTAAATTCAGATTATGCCTATCTTTTAATGTGCACGCATTTTTCAATGACGTGTGCAATTGCCGAGAAAGATAGCGAACACGCAGCATTCGTGACGGCTTATATACCACCTGAGCAGCAAGATACCCTTTTTATTTGGCAAATCTGCGTGCGGCCCGCTTATCAAAGATTGGGGCTCGGCGTACAGCTCATTAATGCGTTGCTCGATCGAATCGAATGTAGGCATGTTCGGTTTGTCGAAGCCACGATCAATCCTTCCAATCTTGCTTCACAGAAATTGTTCCAGAGTCTGGCAGAGCAATATGGGACAGCCTGTAAGACATCCGATTTTTTTACGAAAGACCTATTTGGCTCGAGCCATCATGAAGATGAAGTGCTTTACAAGGTCGGCCCGCTTAGGTAACCCGATAATTTTAAGAGGAATATTACGATGCAATTTTTTAATCACTTGGAATCCAACGTTCGAGGATACATTCGCTCCTTTCCCGCAGTTTTCAAGACTGCAACCGGTTCGATATTGGTTGATGAGGAAGGCAAACAGTATATCGATTTCTTCAGTGGGGCGGGAACGCTCAATTATGGTCACAACCATCCCGTATTCAAAAAGAAGCTGATCGAATACCTCAATGAAGATGGTGTGGTGCACGGTTTAGATATGGCAACCACCGCCAAGAAGGATTTCTTGACCGCTTTCGAGAATGTAATTCTCAAGCCTAGAAACCTGAATTACAAAATCCAATTCACCGGACCCACCGGCACCAATGCCGTGGAAGCTGCACTCAAAATAGCGCGCTTGGCTAAGCAGCGTGCCAATATCGTGTCGTTTACGGGTGGTTTTCATGGCGTAACGATGGGGTCTGTTGCCGCTACGGGTAATGTGCTCTACCGCAGCGGTGCAGGTGTGCCCCTCGACAATACGACCTTCATGCCGTATGAGAAATATCTTGGTGTCGAGCACGATAGCCTGGATTACATCCGGAAATTTATCGCGAATACATCTAGCGGGGTTGATCTGCCGGCGGCGTTTATTGTCGAAACGGTGCAGGGCGAGGGAGGGGTCAATGTAGCTTCGCCCAAGTGGCTCAGAGGACTTCAGGCGATTTGCCGTGAATTTGATATCTTGCTCATTATCGATGATATTCAGGCAGGCTGCGGACGAACGGGTCAATTCTTCAGTTTTGAAGGAATGGGGATTGAGCCCGATTTGGTGCTATTGTCAAAATCACTAGGCGGTTATGGTTTGCCTATGTCGCTCGTGCTGCTCAAGCCCGAGCTTGACCAGTGGGAACCCGGCCAGCACAACGGTACCTTTCGAGGCAACAATCTAGCTTTTGTTGCGGCAGCCGAAGCGATTCACACTTTTTGGTCCGATGAGAGTTTCAGCAAAGAACTGACCGTCAAGTCGCATAGATTGCAAAGTGATCTCTTTGCGTTAAAGCTGCGTTACCCGCAGGCAATTAAGGATGTGCGCGGACGCGGTATGCTTCATGGTATTCAGATGCATGACCCTGAGAAAACCAAGGCGGTCGCGGAGCGCGCATTTGAATTAGGTCTTTTGGTCGAACGCTGTGGTTCTGAAGACGAAGTGCTCAAGATTATTCCACCTTTGGTGATAGATGAGGCATTGATGAATGAAGGTATGAAGATCATCAATCAAAGTATCAGCGATGTGTTTGAAAACTTTCATCAGGCACCAGCCAAAATCGAAAGAAAGGAGTATGCAAGCCAATGATCATCAGACAGTTGGATGAGATTCCAGGAACAGAACGGGAGACAGCAGCCGAAAACTGGGTATCTAGGCGGCTTTTGTTGAGTGCAGACGGGATGGGTTTTTCGTTACATGATACGATTATCTACCCTGGCACCGAAACACGGATGTGGTACAAACATCATCTGGAGGCAGTTTATTGTATCGAGGGGGAAGGCGAGCTCGAGTCGTTATCCGATGGTCAGAAATATGCCATTCGCCCGGGAACCCTGTACGCGCTGAATGCGCATGATCAGCATATTTTGCGTTCCCGAACCAAATTGAGAATGGTCTGTGTGTTCAACCCGCCGTGTACGGGGAATGAAACACATGATGAAGATGGGGCCTATTGTCTAGCCGATCAGAGGGCTGAAGGCCAGTCTTTGCTAGCGGCACAGGTGAGCGGATGAGACATACCGAGGATTTTTATCCTTCAAGGATTGGGCCAGGCAGGGGTATCATTGAACGGATCGATCCCGTGATCTATACCGATATCCAGCACCAGCCAGAGGATTTATCCGGGAAACTCAAGTTTTTTGAAGAAAATGGCTATGTCATCTTTGATCAACTGTTCTTGCCTGAAGAGGTCAGCCGTTATCATGCTGAACTGGAGCGGCTGCTGGCTGACGATGCACTCAAAAACCGAGATGAGACGATCCGTGAGCCCGCTTCAAACGAGATTCGATCTATTTTTTCCGTTCATACGCTCAATGCACTTTTTACTTCTCTATCGAGAGACAAACGCATACTGGATGTGGTTGAAGCGATTATCGGCAGCAAGGTCTACATTCATCAGTCGCGTCTGAATTTTAAACCTGGTTTTGAAGGCAAGGAGTTTTACTGGCATTCGGATTTCGAAACCTGGCACGTGGAGGACGGGATGCCGCGGATGCGGGCAGTCAGTTGTTCCATAGCACTGTCCGATAATTACGTCTTTAATGGTTCACTCATGGTAATCCCGGGCTCGCACCGATATTATGTCACCTGTGAAGGCACCACCCCGAAGGAACACTACAAGCAATCACTCAAGAAGCAGGAGTACGGGACACCCGATCGCCAAACGCTGGAATGGTTGGTTGAACGCAATGGTATTGAAGTGTTTACGGGGAGAGCAGGCTCGGTGATATTTTTTGATTGCAATACCATGCATGGATCGAATGGCAATATCACGCCCTTGTCACGTAGCAATGCTTTTTTTGTTTATAACAGCATCGAAAACACCTTGACCGACCCTTACGCCGGTATCGCACCAAGACCTGAATACATCGCTTCGAGGAATTTTGAACCAATAGCGCCGCAGGTGTGATCGTTCTCAGCTTCGGCTTTTTTCTGCTCGTTTTTACGTTGATCGGCCTGGCTTCGATCATAAAAAGCCGTCA
The DNA here is from genome assembly GCF_003051105.1 of Nitrosomonas nitrosa. Taxonomy (GTDB): domain Bacteria; phylum Pseudomonadota; class Gammaproteobacteria; order Burkholderiales; family Nitrosomonadaceae; genus Nitrosomonas; species Nitrosomonas nitrosa. The sequence goes on from NZ_QAOO01000010.1 coordinate 132,905, forward strand.
TGATAATCTCGATTACTTGCTGGCCGGTCGCCAGGTCAAACCATGGCTGGTAGGGCTTTCGGCAGTTGCAACCAATAATAGCGGCTATATGTTTACCGGCATGATAGGTTTTACCTATCTGACTGGATTATCCTCGGTATGGCTCATGGTCGGCTGGCTTTTGGGCGATTTCGCTGGATCGCTCTTGATCCATAAGCAATTGCGTATTGCAACTGAGCGCACCGGGCAGGTCAGCTTCAGCGGGGTGCTCAGCCACTGGAATGGAACAGACTACCGAAAACTCAGGGTCGTCTGTGGGTTGATTTCCTTGGTATTTTTGGGCGCCTATGCAGCCGCACAATTGAATGCTGGCAGTAAGGCGTTGCATGTGTTATTCGGATGGGATTTGTCGGCAGGCGCGATCGTTGGCAGTATGATCGTACTGGCTTACTGCTTTGCCGGCGGCATCCGGGCCTCTATCTGGACCGATGCGGCACAATCATTTGTAATGATTCTGTCCATGATCGCTTTGCTCTTTTTCGCGGTTCAAAGTACCGGCGGAATGAGCGCTACATGGATGCATTTGCATACTATCAGTGCTGGCTATATGGATTGGATTCCGCCGGACTTACCTGTGCAAGGATGGCTAGGTCCGGTTCTATTCATAGTGGGGTGGTGTTTTGCAGGTTTTGGGGTCGTGGGTCAACCGCATATTATGATCCGATTCATGGCGTTGGATGATCCACAAAATATCGTGCGTGCTCGTCTTTACTACTATGGCTGGTTCGCGCTGTTTTATGCCGTTACGATCGCCGTCGGGTTAATGGCCAGAATTTTGATACCGCATATCGATAATTTCGACTCGGAACTTGCATTACCGCTGCTATCTATTGATCTGCTGCCACCGATACTGGGGGGATTGATTCTGGCAGGCTTGTTCGCGGCCACCATGTCGACCGCAGATTCACTTATCCTCAGTTGCTCGGCATCGCTCACGCGTGACTTTTTCCGGCATAAAAAGGAAAACATCTGGATAACCAAGCTCAGCACGGTGTTGGTTACTTTTCTCGCACTCGTTATCGCCTTGACGGGCAGTAAGAGTGTTTTTCAGTTGGTACTCTATGCGTGGGCCGTGCTGGCTGCAGCATTTGGTCCACTTCTCATTGTTTATTGCTTGAAACAGCAAGTATCTGAGCGAATAGCCGTTACGATGGTATTGACAGGCGCGGCGACGGTTATAGTTTGGACCCAACTAGGCTTATCACCCATCCTCTACGAAATCACCCCTGGTATTGTTGCCGGGCTGCTGGTGTTCGTTATCGGTAAAGCGATCGCTCAAACCGATAGCAGAAGTTAATGGTGTTGGGATCGATGATCGAGCTGTAACGCTTGCCTATCCGTCCCGTCTAATGTCTAGCCATTTTACTTTGATTCTTTCGTTGGGGAGCTATCCTTTACATGAGTAGTCGTGCCGCACGGCATCGAATCTTGGTTCAGACAACCTGATCCCGAAACGATCCTTATTATTAAGGGATTCTAAAGAATAGATATAAATCAATCTATTACATGAGTTAGCAGAAGGAGTGGAAAAATTAGCAGCCAAACAGTCTGGATTTTGCGAAGATACGACTTTTTGAGATGGGCTTTACACAGAAATTGTTTTCGAGGGATTCCTGATGCCAC